>DATMNI010000404.1:0-33196 GCA_035570275.1 Candidatus Acidiferrales bacterium
GATCAGACGGCTGGGCTCGGGATAGGGCAGAGGACGCAAGAAGGCGGCATCGATGAGCGAAAAAATCGCGGTATTGGCGCCGATCGCGACCGCGAGGGTGCCGATGGCCGCGGAGGCGAAGAGGCGGTTTCGGCCGAGAACCCGGGCCGCATAATGGAGGTCCTGCCAGACGGACTCGATCATACCGGTAGTCTAGCTTGGATCGAGTACCATTCTTGCCAGGACGATCTATAAGGGACAGGGCCGTACTTTTCGATTAAACCTGTTTCTACCATTCCGTGCACTGGCAGAGCGAATTTCGGTGAAAGGAACGGTCGAGCGCAACGGTTCAGCACTGGCACCGTGGAGGTCGACGGTCTCACTGCGGCGAGTACATCAACCCGCCGCCAACTCAAGCACGGCGCCTGACTGTTTCCGAAAATCCGGCGATATGTTGACAATGACGCATGGTCGCCGTGTTGTACATCCGCTCTCTCCGCAATGATCGAGTGACGCACTAGTCGGACGAGACTGTGCAACTCCAGATCAACTGTTCACTCTTCCCGTAGTGCCACCATCGGATCGACCGCGGTGGCGCGGCGTGCGGGGATCGCGGCAGCGACGAATGCAACAATCGCCAACAGCAGAGCCACCGCGCCGAACGTGAGGGAATCGGTGGCGCTGACTCCGAACAACAAGCTCGACATGACACGCGTCAGCGCCACGGCACCGAGCAGGCCGACCGCGATGCCGGCGATCGCAAGCGTCATTCCCTGCTTTACTACCAACCCCAAAATATTCCCAGCACTGGCTCCGAGAGCGACGCGGACGCCGATATCATGGGTACTTTGCGCCACCAGGTACGACATCACCCCATAGATGCCGACGGCCGCGAGCAGCAGCGCAAACGCCGCAAACGCCGCCAACATCACGCTCGCAAAACGCTGACGCGCCATTGACCGGTAAAGGCGCTCTTGCATGGTGCGGATGTCGTACACCACGGCATCGGAATCCACAGCGTGTACCTCGCGAATCGCGGCGTCCGTCAGGCCAGCCGGCCGAGTAGTATACTGCTCATCGGATGAATCGACGGCGGTTTCTTTTGAGCTCGATTGCGGCGGGCGCGGTGGCGAGAGCCGCTCCGGATGCGCGCGTGACCGTGTTGCTGGTGGATACGGATCGCGTTTCGACTCCGATCGATGAACGGATTTACGGGCAGTTCCTCGAACATATCAATCACTCAGTCGAGGACGGGTTGTTCGCGGAACAGATTCGCGGGGCGGGTTTCGAGGGACCAGACTTCGAGACGTACTGGACTTCGTTCGCGGAGCGGGGGGCCGTGGAAGTCGCGGACGTGGAGTTCTCGAACGGGAAGAAGAGCGTGCGGCTGCGGGCGGACGGCGGGCGCGCGGGTATCCGGCAGCGGCGGATCTTTGTCGAGAACGGGCGGAGGTATGACGGGTCGGCGTGGGTGCGCCGGGAGCAGGGGGCACCGGAGCTGATGCTGCGGGTCGTGGGGTCGAAGGGCGAGGCGATCGCGTCGGCGCCGCTGGGGGCCCCGGGCGCGGGGTGGCGGGAGGTTCGATTCTCGTTCACGAGCCCGGTGCGCGATAGGGAGGCTTCGGTAGAGATCGCCGCGTCGGGGAGAGGGACGGCGCTGGTCGACTTCAGTTCGATGATGCGAGCGGACGTTCGGCGGGACGGGATGCTGCGGCCCGACCTGTTGCAGGCGTTGCGCGATCTCGCGCCTTCGTTCATCCGGTGGCCGGGCGGGTCGTTCGCGTCGACGTATAAATGGCAGGAAGGCATCGGGCCATATGTCTCGCGCGGGTATCATCCGAACGTGTTCTGGGGCGGGTACTCGGATTACTTTGGGTTCGGGACGGACGAGTTTCTCGGATTGTCCCGGAAGCTGAACGCCGAGCCTCTGATCGTGCTGGCGGCGCCGGGCACGGCGCGCGAGCAGGTCGAGTACGCGATGGATTGGGTCCGGTATTTGAACGATCCGCCGACGACGGATTGGGGACGGCGGCGGGCGTCGAACGGACATCCCGAGCCGTACGGCGTGCGGTTGTTCCAGATCGACAACGAGCCGATGAACAACGGGTTCACAGCGGAGCGGTACGCCGAGGTGGTGAACGTGTACGGCGCGCGACTGCGGGAAATCGCGCCCGAGGCGCGGATCGTAGCGTGCGGGCAGAAGCGGTCGAACGACATGGACTGGAGCGAGAAGATCATCGATCTGGCGGGGAAGAACTTCGATATTCTCGGCGTGCACAACTACGAGTACGAGCCGGCGAGCTACGAGAGCGGGCTGCGGAGGATCCGCGATTATCTGGCGAAGCTGCGGGATTACATCCGGGCGTCGGCGCGGCCGCAGATCCGGATCGGCGTGCTGGAGTGGAACCTTTCGCGGACGTACGACTGGCGGGCCGGGTTGCACGCGGCGGGCAGTCTCATGCTGTACGAGGAACTGAGCCCGGAGTTGGCGATGGCGTGTCCCGCCCTGCTGATGCGTAACACGACGGACGATCCGACGTGGACGTCGCTGATTTACCACGATCACGTGTCGTGGTTTCCAGGAGGGGCCTATCCCGTAGCAAAACTGTTTCGCGAGCACTACGCGGAGCGGTATCTCGCGTCGGCGAGCGGGACGGTGCGGGACGCCGCGGACCGAAAGGCCTTCTTCCAGGAGATCGCAACGATGAAGCCGGAGGAATGGCAGCAGGGCACGGTCGATGCGGTCGCGACGGCGAGCGCGGACGGTCGGCGGATCGTGATCAAGGCCGTGAACTACGAGGGCCGGCGAAACACGCTGTTCGCGCGATTGCAGGGTGCGCGCGCGCCGGAGAGGGCGATGGTGCGGCTACACACGATCACGGCGGGGCTGGCGGAGAAGGCGTCGCTCGAGCGGCCGGACGCGATCCGGCCGGTCAGCCGGACGATCGAGTACGCGAAGGATCTGGCGGTGGAGTTGGAGCCGTATACGGTCGCGGTGGTGGAGATTCGGGCGTAGTGAGTCCTCAGTTTGAGGGCGATCATCCGCGGGTTCGGCGGCCAGGCTCGCGACGGGAGGAGCGATTGCGCAGGTGCGCCCAATCCCCGAACGTGCTATACGTGATGCAGGCGAACGTGGGGTCCTGCTGTATTTTCAAACAGCTACGCCCAAGCGATCCCGCAGATGGGCGCCGCGTTGCGTAAGTGAGGTTCTGACAAAGGAGGTCGTATGTCCAGATCGAACTCGAATGATCAAAACCGCCTGAGCCGCCGCCGGGCCCTGATTCTCCCCGCCGCGGGACTCGGAACCGCCATGGCGCTCGATGCGGAGGCTGCCGAAGGGAACAAGACAGCTACGCCGCAGGCTTCAGCCAGTTGCTCGACGCCGCGTTCGGCAGTCGTCAAAACGCAGTACGGCAAGGTTCGCGGCTTCATTCAATCCGGCGTCCTCACGTTCAAGGGGATCCCTTACGGTCAGAGCACCGCGGGCGAAAACCGCTGGCTGCCGGCCAAAGCTCCCAAACCTTGGGATGGCGAGTTTCCGGCCCTGGTGTATGGCGCAAACTGCCCACAACGCTTGCACGATTTCACGGCGATCGAACAGTCCTTCCTCTACGACTGGACCGACGGCTACATGAGCGAAGACATGCTCAAGCTCAACGTCTGGACGCCCTCGCTGACCGGCAAGCGCCCGGTGCTGGTCTACTTTCACGGCGGGGGCTTCACCTTCGGCTCGGCCTACGAGTTGCCGTCGCAGGACGGCGCGCAGTTAGCCCGCCACCACGACGCGGTCTCCGTCACGGTGAATCATCGACTCAACCTGCTTGGGTTTCTCGATCTCTCCCAGATCGGCGGCTCCGCATACGAAGACTCGGTGAACGTCGGGATGACCGACCTGGTGGCCTCGCTCCGCTGGATACGGGAGAACATCGCGAACTTCGGCGGCGATCCGGACTCGGTCATGATTTACGGCCAGTCCGGGGGCGGCTCGAAGGTAACCTGCCTGATGGGGATGACCTCGGCGGCTGGACTGTTTCATCGCGCCGCCGTGCAGTCCGGCGGCGGGGGCAATAGTCCCGCCAAGGAGCAGTCCAGGGAACTCGCCCGGCAGTTCATGAAGGAACTCGGATTGCGGCCCAACGAGCTCGCCTCACTGCAGAAGATGGATTGGGGCAAAATGAACGCGGCTGGCAATACCGCGATTGCGAAACTCAGTCCGGCGGCCGCCGGCCAGGCGGGGCCGGGAGGGCCGCCGAGCGCCACTCCGCGCATCGGCTGGTCGCCGACTGTGGACGGCAAGATCGTCACCGTGCGTTCTTTCCACGACGTCGCGCCCGAGATTTCGAAGAACGTTCCCCTGCTGATCGGCAACGTCAGCGAGGAAGGCAACCGGATGGGTTCCCGCCCTACCGAGGCGGAGTGGCATGCCACCCTGGCGCGAAACTGGGGCGACGCGAAGGCGTCCGCCCTGATCGCAGCGATGAAGAAGGTGCATCCCGAAAAGAGCATTCGGACGTTGTCTTACGGCGTCAACGGCCTCACCTCGCGGAACAACGTGCAGCGCATGGTTAAGCTGAAGTACGACCAGAAGGGTGCGGCGGTCTACCAGTATTACTTCACGTGGCAGTCGCCGATGCTGGAGGACGCCGGGGCGTGGCACACGGCCGAACTCGCATTCTGCTTCGACAATACGAAGCGCTGCGAACAGGGCACGGGCAATACGCCCGAGGCGCAGGCGCTCGCGAAGAAAATGGCCACAGCCTGGGTGAACTTCGCCCGTACGGGCAATCCCAGCCAGCCGGGATTGAGTTGGACCGCGAGCGATCCGACTCATTGCCAAACCCTGGTGTTCGACAACCAGTGCCGCGTCGTAAACGATCCCGACGGTGAACTGCGCCGGATCCTCTTGACTTAGCATGCCGGGACCTGGATACCGGAAGTCCATCTATACTGTTTGGGTGCCATCGCCCAGCAGCAGAGCCCTCACGGGCGGGATCATCGCCGCCGCTCTTTTTGGCGCCACCCCCATGGCCGCCGCTCCACCGTTCGCCGGCGCCGACGCGTTCATTCAGAAGAACTGCGCCTCCTGTCACAGCGCTTCCACCCCGGCCGCACGACTCGACCTCACGAAACTCGCCTATGAACCCGGCAACCCGGACAATTTCGCCACCTGGGTCAAAGTTTATGACCGCGTCTCCGCGGGTGAAATGCCGCCCCGTGCGATGCCGCGGCCGCCGGCCGAATCGGTCGCTCAGTTCGTGAAGGGCCTGAGCGCCGCGCTCGCCTCCTACGAACGCGGCGTCACGACCGAGCGTGGCCGCGCCGGACTGCGGCGCCTCAACGCCTACGAATATGAGAACGCGATCCGGGACCTCCTGAACGTCCCCTGGGTCCAGATCAAATCGAAACTGCCGCAGGACGGCGAGGCCTGGCGCTATAACAAGATCGGCACAGCGCTCGATGTCTCCTACGTTCAGCTCGCCCGTTACATGAGCTCCGCCGACTACGCGCTGCGCGAGGCCATGGCGGCGAAGCTCGTGCAACCTCCCACCACCACGACTCGCAGCTATGCGCGCCAGGAGCCCTCGTTACGCAACTTCCGGCCGCGCGAAGGCAACACGCGCACAGACCGCCTGAACTTCCCTGTGTTGGACTCGCACGCTCAGCCTGACATTCGCGCCGGCCGCAGCCCTATCTCCAATCCCGAGATGAAAGAGCGCGAGGCCATCGGCCGTGTCTCGAGCATCTTCTCCGACGCCGGCGGATTCAGCTGGAGCAGTTTCCGCATCCCGGCCGCGGCCCGATACCGCGTTAGGGTGAAGGGCTACACGATCTGGGTCAGCGGCGGCGGAGTCGACCACTGGAATTACTTTGGCTTCGGCCCTGAAAAGGTCGCTTACCTGTACCCGCCGACCTACCATCGGCCTGATCCCGATGAAGTGTGGCCCGGCCGCCGCAACGAACCCATCGGCGTCTACGCCCAAAGCTCCGGCCAATCCCGCCCGCTGGCGGCGTTCGACTTCACTCCCGAGCCGTCCGTCCAGGAAGTGGAAGTACTGCTTACTCCCAACGAGGCCATACAGACCGACTCGATGCGCCTCTTCCGAACCCGCGTCAACGGCACTGAGGAGCAATACGTGAACCCGCTGGCGCAGCAGGACGGTATGCCCGGCGTTGCCTTCCAGTGGCTCGAAGTGGAAGGCCCGCTCGCCGATCCGAATGCCGCCGCCGGCTACCGCCTGATGTTCGGCGACCTGCCCCTGCGCCGCCTGGAAAAAGAACAAACGGGCGGCGTAAGCCTCGCGATTGTCGCCCCGCCTCCTTCACCGGGAGACGGAGGCGGAGGCCGCGGCCGCTTCGGCCCGCGAACGCAGAATGTCGATGTGGAAGTTGTCAGCGAACATCCGCGCGAAGACGCCGAGCGCCTCATCCGCGGGTTCCTCGCGCGCGCCAACCGCCGTCCCGTTGAAGAGGCGGACGCCAAACGCTTTCTCCAACTCTTCAACCAGCAGTTCGAACTCCGGCATAGCTTCACGCAAGCGCTGATCTCCACCTACACCGCGATCCTCTGCTCGCCAGGGTACCTCTACATCCAGGAAGCGCCCGGCAGGCTGGACGATTACGGGCTGGCAACCCGTCTCGCTCTTTTCTTATGGAACTCGCCGCCCGACGACGAACTCCGCGCCCTGGCAGCGCAAGGCCGGCTCGGCAAGCCCGAAGTCCTCAAAGGGCAAACCGATCGCCTGCTCAACGATCCGAGATCCCGCCGCTTCATCGACGCTTTCACGGACTATTGGCTCGACCTCCGCAAGATCGACGACAGCTCCCCATCGAGCACCCTGTATAACGACTACGAACTCGACGATCCTCTCAAGCTCGCCGCCGTCGAAGAGACGCGCCTCTTCGTCCAGGAACTTTTCAATGGCAACCTTCCGGCGCGCAGCGTCGTCCATTCCGACTTCACGTTCCTAAATGAACGTCTGGCGAAACACTATGGGGTGCCGGGCGTCACCGGAGTCGCCATGCGCAAGGTCGCGCTTCCGAAAGACTCCGTCCGAGGCGGCATCATGACTCAGGCGAGCGTTCTCAAAGTGACTGCCAACGGCACCACCACGTCGCCGGTCCTCCGCGGCGTCTGGATCATGGAACGCATCCTCGGTTTCCACACCGCGCCGCCCTCGGGAGTGCCCGCTCTGGAGCCGGATATCCGGGGCGCGGTCACCATCCGCCAGCAGCTCGATCGGCACCGCGCCGATCCCACTTGCGCCGCCTGCCATCGCACCATCGATCCCCCGGGCTTCGCCCTCGAAAGCTTCGATGTCATGGGCGGTTGGCGCGAGCGATATCGCGCCTTCGCCGACGGAGTGAAGCCTGAGCCTGGCATCGGCCTCTCCGGGCAGCCTTTCGCCTTCCGCTACGGCCTGCCGGTTGATTCCGCCGGCGGACTCACCGATGGCCGCTCGTTTAAAGATATTCGCGAATTCAAACAGCTCCTGTTCGATCGCGACGAGCGAACGGTGGCCCGAAACCTGGTCAGCCAGCTCGCCACCTTTGCAACGGGCGCGCCCATCGCCTTCTCCGATCGCAAACAGGTCGAGGAAGTCCTCGAGAAAACTCGCGGCTCGGGCTACGGGCTCCGCGACGTGGTTCATGGCATCGTTGCCAGCGATCTTTTCCGAAACAAATGATAGGAGGCCGCCATGTTGAAGACTAGCTCGATCTCCCGCCGCACCATGCTGCGGGGCGCCGGTGTCGGCATGGCGCTGCCGCTTCTGAACGCGATGGCGCCCGCCACGGTCCGCGCGCAGTCCGCTGCCGCGCCCCGCCGGGTGTTCGCCATCTGCAACAACCTCGGCCTGCTGCCGGATGAGTTCTTTCCGGCAAACGCCGGGGACGACTACACGCCGTCCACTTATCTCAAGCTCCTTCAGGGTTACCGCCGGGACTTCACCGTCTTCTCCGGCGTCTCGCACCCCAATGTGGATGGCGGCCACCCGGCGGATATCAGCTTTCTGACGGCAGCTCCGCATCCCGCCAGCAGCTCTTTCCGCAACACCATCTCACTGGACCAGTACATCGCCGAGCGCATCGGCAACCAGACTCGGTTTCCCTCGCTCACCCTGGCCGTCAACACAGGGGCGCGCTCCCTCTCCTGGACCGGCAACGGCGTCGCTATCCCGCCGGAACAAAGCGCTGCCGGCGTGTTCCGGCAGATGTTTATTCAGGGCAGCCCCAAAGAGGTCGAAGCGAAGCTTGCCGAACTCGATACGGGGCGGTCCATTCTGGACGCCATAGCCGACCAGGTCCGCGGCATCGAGCGCAGCGTCAACACCGCCGACCGCGCGCGCCTCGATCAGTACTTCACCAGCGTGCGCGAACTCGAGAATCGCTTGCAGGAATCCAAAGGATGGGAGCGAAAGCCGAAACCCGTGGTGAAGGAACCCGAACCGCAAGACCCCACAAACCCCGCGCAGTACATGGCTAAGGTTGCGAACATGTACCGCCTGGTGCGCCTGGCATTTGAGACCGACTCCACGCGCACCGTCACTCTGATGCTGGACAGCGTCAGCACCCCGGTTGTGGAGATCAAAGAAGCGACCATCAGCGACGGCTACCACAACCTTTCGCATCACGGGAAATCGGAGGCGAAGCTGGCTCAGCTCCGAATCATCGACTCCTGGCACATGCGGCTGCTCGCGGATCTCCTCAAGGGGCTAAAAGGCGTCCCGGAGAACGGCGAAACGCTTCTGGACCGCGCCATCGTCCTCTACGGCTCCAATCTGGGCGATGCCAATGCCCACTCCACCACGAACATGCCCGTGCTCCTGGCGGGCGGCGGCTTCCGGCATGCCGGCCACCTCGCCTTCGACCGCAGCCAAAACTACCCGCTTCCCAATCTTTTCGTTTCCATTCTCCAGCGCACGGGAATCGAAACCGGCAAGTTTGCCTCATCCACGGGCACGATGTCCCGCCTCGAGATGACCAAAGCATGATCCGCCCCGCGGCTGCATCCCTCCTCTTCATACTGGGCGCGACGGCGGGCGCCTGGTCCGCCGACCCGGTCGTTGTCGATTTCGAAAAAGCCGTGCCCCTGCTGCCCGACGGCAACGCGAATCGGATTCCGCGTTGGGAAGAAAAGGGCGTCGTGTTCACCCTAGCCCATGAACCCCGGCAGACGAAAGGGAAAGGGCTGCTGCTCTTCTTCACGCACCTCTCCACCGGCCACAAGGGAATTGTCAGCGCCATGGCGACCGAGCCGATTCCGGTCCGCGCCACGTTTCCGACACCGGTCTCTTCCGTCGAGATCTCCTTTTGGGCACCCACCGGAACACCGGCTGTGCTCGAGGGCTTCGACGCCGATGGCAAGGTCGTCGACCGCGCCAGTCTCGAGTCCGTTCCGGGACGCAAAGCGCCAGGCGATCCGGTACCGGTCTTCACGTTATCCGTGAAGGCCAGCCGCATCGCCTACGTTCAGTTCTCCGGACCGCGCGAGGGCGAATACCTTGCCGCGGACGAGGTGCGCTTTACACCCGTCGACGCCGCGCGCTGACGCCCCGCCAACGGGCGCAAGTCGGCCCGACCCCGGCAGCTACCATTCCGCCACCGAACCGTCTTCGTGGAAGACCCGCGCCATGGGACGCGTGCCGCCGAACGGGTATTTGGCGAGTGCCTGCTCGGTCAGGTCGAATCCCAATCCCGACTTCTCCGACAACGGGAATCGCCCATCCACCATTCGCATGGCAGGGAACCCGAGCCACTCCTGCCAAACCTTGTCGGTCGCACCCGGCTGGATCTGTCCGCAGACTTCCTGCACGACGAAGTTCGGGATAGCGGCATCCACATGCAGAGTCGCCAATCCGCCGATAGGGCCCTCGCATGCATGCGGCGCCATGGAGATGCCGGACACCGCGGCCATCTGCGACACCTTCCAAAGCCCCGTGATCCCCCCCACGTGGTTGATGTCGGTCTGAAGAATGTCGATCACTCCCATTTCGACGAGCCGACGGCATCCATGCAGGCCTACCAGGCGCTCGCCGGTGGCGATCGGGGTGGTGGAGCGGCGCGCGATTTTGGCCATTGCCTCGACATTTTCGGGCGGGCACGGCTCTTCAATGAACAGCAGGTTGAGCGGCTCCACTTCTTTCACCAGGATCGAGGCGACGCTCGGGCTGGTCTTCGCGTGGAAGTCTACCGCGATGTCGATCTCCGGTCCGAGATTCTCGCGCAGCATCTGCATGGACTTCACAGCCGCCGAGATCTTCTTCCGCGTCTCGATCCACTCATAGTAAGTGGGAAGGCCGGTCTTGAAGCACGAAACGCCCTGCTGGATCGCCGTCTCACGCAGCTTTTTCAGCGCTTCCGGCGTGCGCACGCCGTCCGCGTGATAGTAGCCGCGAACGCCACGAGAATCGAGCGGGCCGCCCAGCAGCCGGTACACAGGGACGCCGAGCGCTTTCCCGCGAATATCCCAAAGCGCCTGGTCGATCGCCGATATCGCCGAGCCCATCACCGGTCCCGCGCGGTAAAAGCTGTGCACATACATCGATTGCCAGATGTGCTCCACCTGCATCGGGTCCGCGCCGATGACGAACTCGCGGAAGTCGTCGATGCAGGCCATCGTCGCGCCGGCCTTGCCTTCCAGCGTGCCCTCGCCCCATCCCACAAGACCCTGGTTGGTTTCGAGCTTGCAGAATACGTAGGGCCGGTCCGATGTGGGTGTCAGCGAAACGCCAAACACTTTCATCCCGGTTACTTTCAGACCGGATTGCAGCGGCTCGAACCCGGCGAGCGACGGCTGCCCCGCGCCCCGGCCGGGTTGAGGAGCGAATCCACAGCCGCAATCGAAAGTAGCCGCCCTCCGCTGCCCGCGACCTTTCGCGAGCGCCAGACCGGCGCTGCCGAATGCCAGAAATGATCTACGCCGCATGATATTTCTCCAGTGCTGCTTCGTTCACCTGAATGCCGAGACCCGGCCCGGTTGGAAGTTCCAAGAAGCCGTCACGGGGCGTCTCCAGGCCGCCGGAGACGATGGCCGCGCGCATTTCGCGATCCTTCGGATCGGCCGGCAGCGGCACGTGTTGAATGAAGAAGTTCGGCACGCTCGCGGCCAGGTGGAGCGCCGCCGCGGTGGCGACGGGTCCGCCATCGTGGTGAGGCGCGATGGCCACGTAATAAGCCTCCGCGAGCGTGGCAATCTGGCGCGCGCCGGAGATCCCCCAATGCGCGATGTCGGGCCGTACCACGTCGATCAAACCCTCGCGCAACAGCATTTGAAATACGCCCGCATCGGTGATCTCGCGGCCGAAGCCTAAAGGCGTCACCGTCTCGCCGGAGACTTTGCGGACCGTCTCGGCATTGGCCACCGAACAAGGCTCGTCGAACCACAACGGGTGCAGTCCCTCGACGGCGCGGGCCACGGATGCCGCATCACCCGCCGTGAGCGACCCGCTCCCACTCAGCACGAAGTCGCGATCCTCAGGCAGTTCTTTCACCAGCGCGAGCACCTGGTTCTCGTAAGCTTTCCCCTGGTTGCGGGATGCAGGTTTCGGGAGTGCGATGCCGGCCGCGCTGAACGCCGCCGCATTCGAATCCGTAAAGGCCCGGACCTTGTGGCGCGTGGGTCCGCCCAGGACTCGATACACCGGAGCGCGGCACGACTTGCCGACGATATCGAGCAGTGCCATATCGAGAGCGCCTGCGAGTGGCGAAGACCGGTGGATGGCAGCGTACAACGTGGCCGATCTGCCCAGCCACTCCTTCTCCAGCGCTTTGGCCGCGCGCTCCACGGCCTCGGCGCACTCGCCCCATCCCGTCAGCCCGGAACGGGTCTTCACCCGCAAGAAGCTGTACCGGCTGCCGGAGACCGGCTCCTGCACGGGAAACCAGCGCATCTCTGCAATCGTATGCTCTCTGGATGTCGCACTTGCTTGCGGCGCGAAGGCGACGCTTAAACGCATCCTGCGATCGATGGTGTTCGACATAAGAGGCTCCGTTTAATCGCGGAAGAGGAGTGGCGCGTACCTGGAAAGATAGACCTGCCAGTTCGGCCAACTGTGGCCGCCGCCCGACTGGTTCCAGACGTGCTTGACTCCCTTCTTGCTCAGCAGTTCGTCCATTCCTTTCACTCCGTTGTAGCCGGGGTCTTCCGTACCGCAGCCAATCCAAAGCACCTTCAGCCTCTGGTTGAGCATCGCCGCATCGGCCTTCTCCCACTCGGCGCGATTGCCGCCGCCGCTGAACGCGGCGATGTAGGCGAACTGGTCGAGATTGTGAAGGCCGATCGACATCGATTGGCCCGCGCCCATTGAGAGGCCGCCGATTGCGCGATGATTGCGGTCGGCCAGCACGCGGTATTTCGTCTCCACCAAAGGCTTCACCGCCGTGAGGAGTTCTTTTTCGATCGCGGCCGGGTCGTTCTGCGACGCCGCGGGCGACGCGCTCTTGATCTCGCGCGGAACATGTCCGTACGGCATGGCGACGATCATCGGCTTGATCTTGCCCTCGGCGAGGAGGTTGTCCAGGATCACGTTGGCGCGGCCGGTCCACGTCCACGACGCTTCGATTTGCCCATTGCCGTGAAGCAGGTACAGCACGGGAAATTTCGCCTTACTCGATTCGTAGCCCGGAGGCGTGTAGACGTAAACCATGCGCTCAGTGTCGAGATTCGACGAGTCGTAGAAGTTCACGTGAACGGTCCCATGCGGGACGCGGCGCTCTTCAATGACGGCCTTCTCACCGCCGGGGACGAGGAACGAACTGGTGGGCCCCCACCGGCGCACTTCGAGATTTGGATTGGACGGATCGGGCATGCGGAGGCTGCCGTCGATCGCATAGCCATAGGTGTAGAAGCCGGGCGGGAGCGGACCCACCGTCAGCGACCACACGCCCTTTTCTCCTTTCTCGAGCGGCAGCGGTTTCTTGGTGAATTCGAGGATGCCCGGAGAGCCCATGAGCAGCACCTCGGAGGCTTTCGGCGCGAACAGGCGGAACGTCACGCTGCGATCGGCGTGGACCTCCGGCGAGATCGGAACGTTGTTCGTGTCTTCATAAAATGGCGTGGGCCCGCGCTGGGATAATAGTGCGCCGGCCGTGAGACAGCAGAGCGCGGCGGTGGTCAGGACTCGCATGTGGAACTCTCCTTAAAAATCGTGGCGTGTGCGGCCCGCCGTGATGCCTGGCCAATGATCGGTGCGAAACGGGACTGCCGGCAGACCGGCGCCATTGAACAGGGTCGCCGCGGGATTCGCTTGCCAGGCGTAGCGGACGGCCTTGGGGTCGGGCACGGACGGCGACGAGACGACGACCGTGTCGCCCTCGACGTGCGCGTCGGCCCAATACCATCTCCGGTCGTCGCCGGCGATGGCGAACTCAGCTGGCTTCCCGCCTTTGACAACCAGCCCCCCATCCACGTGGTCGAACTGCACCTTCAGCGCGCCGGGGAGTGGCTTGACCGATTTCAACGTAGGGCCGGAGTGCGGCAGGTCGCGGCCGTAGTGCTCCGCCAGGGCGCAGAGCGCCAGGCGCTCGCCGGGCTCCTTCTTATCGATCGGATGGATATTTTCGGGATTGCCCGTGTCGATGGTGACCGCGAGACAGGAGTGTGGGACGTTGCTGGCCGTGAGCGCCTGTGCCTCGCGCATCTCGGCCCAGGAATCGTCTCCGGGCGTGTCGCGGCGGTGGTTGTAGGCCGGGAGGCTGACGATGTAGAACGGAAAGTCGCCTTGCCCGAAGAGTTTCCGCCAATCGCCAATCATGGCGGGGAGCAGCTTGCGGTACTGCTCGGCGCGCTCGGCGTTAGATTCGCCCTGATACCAGATCGCGCCGGTGATGGCGATCGGCGCGATCGGCGCGAGCATCCCGCGATAAAGCACGCCGGGCACGCGCGGCAGATTGTCATACCCGATCGGCAGCGGATGCGGGGGACGGGCGTCCACACTGACCTTGCCCTTCCACTCGCCGCCCAGCGGGATCGCGGAGCCGTCGCTCAGCGTGAGGTGGAGGTCGTCCGCCTTCCCTAGAAAGCCGCCGCCCGGCTTCGCTTTGAAAATACGTAGCGCGATGACGTTGCGCCCGGGCTTCAGGACGCCGTTCGCGAAGTACACACGCGGGTTCTCCACCCACGAGCTCGCGCCGACCTGCCGCCCGTTGATGTAGGCCGTATCCATCTTGTCAATCGAGCCCAGGTACAGGCGAGCCATGCCCTCCGGGAGCGTGTCGGGCAGCGTGATCTCGCGGCGGAACCAGGTCACATTGGGCACATCATCGACGCCCAGCTCTTTGAAGCCGCCCGGCAGCCGCACGGTTTTCCACGCCGAGTCGTCGAGCGCCGGATCGGCCCACGAGGTGGCCTTCGAGCCAATGTCGTACTCGTCGAGCCAGTGCATGATGTAGTTGCCGTATTCGGGGTCGCCCTTCTGGCGCCGGCGCTCGACCTCGGCGATGCCGTCGTCGAAGTCCTTCAACGGGCGGAGCGCCTCGGGGCTGGTGAAGGTCTCGGCAGGCACGCCGCCGACGGCTTCGTGGACGAGCCCGATCGGGACGTGGATGTTCTCCTGCAATTTGCGCGCGAAGAAGTACGCCACCGCGGAAATCCCGCCGCCGCGGCCGCCGACTGTACCCGGCGATACGACTCGCCACGAGCCGCGCGGGACGGCGACGGGCCCGTATGCGGAGCGCTGGCCGACCACGTAATACCGCATTTGCGGATAATCGGCGCGCTCGACCTCCTCGGCGCCGTTGCGGGCCTGGGCGAGTCCGAACTGCATGTTGGATTGCCCGCCGCAGATCCAGACATCGCCCACGAGCACGTCCGTCCACTCGACCTTCTGCTGCTCGCCGGTGATGCGGAGCGTGTACGGCCCGCCCGCGGCGGGCGGCCCGATGCGTGCCTGCCAGCGGCCGTCGGGCCCGGCGACGGCGGTCGCGGAGCGTTCGGCGAGTTCGATGCGGACCTTATCGCCGGGCGTCGACCAGCCCCAGATGGCGTTCGGCTTGCCGCGCTGGAGCACCATGTGATCGCCGAAGATCGGGCTGACGAAGGGCAGCGGCGGGGCGCCCTGCGGCGGCGCCGCGAAGAGCAGCACGGCGCCGGCGAGAAGCCATGCGCAACGGAAGAATTTCTTTCGCATCGTTCCCCTTTCCGTGCCCTCCACCGCACGCGCGCCAATTGTAGCCGCTTTCGCGAGGGACGCCTAAAGTCTATATCACCGCCGGAGAACGAGTGTCAAGAGCGCATGGTAAACGTGTTCAGAATGCGCCGCATGAGCGCTCGCCACTACGGGAGGGCATACGCGAATAGCGAGTTGCCGCCCGTCACCAGCAGGTACTGTTTGCCGTCGAGCTCGACGGTCGCCGGCGCGCCGCCCATGCGGCCGATGTTCTCGTGCCAGACGGCCTTGCCGTCGCTGGATCGAAGGGCCAGAAGGTTGCCGCCGGCGTCGCCGGTAATTGCCAGGTCGGTATCCGTCGTGAGGACACCCGCCGAGGAACTGCCGCGCGGGTACGGGTGTTCCCAGGCGATCTTCCCGGTCTTATAGTCGATGGCGCGGAGGAAGCCCTTTCCCGCAAGCCCGTAGTCCGCCCCGGCCCAGCCGTATGCGCCGTGCTCAGGCTTGTAGAAGTAGATGCCGTAACCGTCCTTGGCGTTGACGATCAGCAGCCCCGTCTTGGGATCGAAGCTCGGCGGCCAGAAGTTGGTCGCGCCGCCTTCATCGGGCGCGATCAGAGCCCCGTCCTTGCGCGGCTCCTTGGCGGGATTCGGAATGGGACGGCCCTGCTCGTCGATGCCTTTGCTCCAGTTGACCGCCGCGAAGGGCTTGGTCAGCAGGTTCTTGCCGTTCGTGCGGTCGAGGACGAAGAAGTAGCCGTTGCGCGACGCCTGGAGCAGCATCTTACGGGGCCGGCCGTTGAAGCTGCCGTCTACCAGCACGGGGACTTCGGCGGCGTCCCAGTCGTGCGTGTCGTGGGGCGAGACCTGAAAGCCCCACGCAAGTTTGCCGGTGTCCGGGTTGAGCGCGACGATGCTGCAGGTCCACGGGTTATCGCCGGGACGCGCGTCGCCGTTCAGCACCGGCGTCGGATTTCCGGTGCCCACGAACATCAGGTTCAGATCCGGATCGTAGGTGCCGGTATTCCACATCTGTCCGCCGGTCGCGCCGCCGCTGCTCTTATCGCCCGCGCTCGGAGGCGGCGTGCTGTAGAACGTCCACTGCGGCTTCCCGGTGTCGGCATCGAAGGAGCGCAGGGTGCCGGGGAGATTATCGAAATCGCCCGCGACGCCGACAATCACGTGATTGCGGACGATCAGCGGCGCGTTGGTCGACCAAAAGCCCTTCGCCGAATCGGCGATGAGGATGTCCCACTTGATCTCGCCGTTCCTGGCGTTCAACGCGAGCAGGTGGCAATCGGGCGTGGTGAGGTAGACCGTGTCCTTATAGATCGCCGCGCCTCGGTGCCCGATGTGGAAGGCGTTGTTCTTGGTGTGCTGGTGATGCCAGACTTCCTTGCCGGTGCGCTCGTCGATGGCCCAGAGATTGTCGGGCGCCGTGATGTAGATCATCCCGTTCGCCACGATCGGCGACGCCTTGAGTTGCTGGCTCGCCTCGAATTTCCAAACCTGTTTGAGCTTCGAGATGTTCTCCGGCGTGATCTCGGTCAGCTTGCTGTGCCGCTCGCCGGTGTAGTCGCCGTGATAGGTGAGCCACGCGTTCGCGGGCGGGCTGAGCAGCAGTTTCGGGTCTACGGACTGTGCGCCTATCGGCAGGGCGGCGGCGCAGAGCAGGGTGGCGAATCCGGTGTCGAGGCGCATGGGTCTATTTCAGAGTCTCCAGGTAGGCGTAGACGTTGTGCATGTCCGCGTCCGTGTATTTTCCAAGCTGTTCGAAATGGGCGGCGAGCGGGTCGTCAACCTTAACCTTGACGGCGCTCCGCTGGTAGGTCTGCCGCGCGCCGAGCGGATCGACAACGGTGACGGTGAAGTCGTCCTCGGCGATGACGGGCGCGACGACGGTCTGGCCAGAGGTCAGAGCGAAGGTCGCTCTTGCGGTCGGGGCGGCTGGCCCCTGCCCGGTAGGATAGAGGATCCGGCGGAGAAGATTCAGCCCCTGGTATTTCTTGGCGACGCCGGCGAGGTCACCCGTTGGCGAGTGGCACGACGCGCACTTGCCGGCGCCATCGAAGTACTCGCGGCCGGCCGCGGCGTTGCCGGTTGCGAGGTCGGAGGGCTCGACGGAGCGCCGCCCGCCCCCTAGCTCCGCGAACCTATCCATTTGCGTGTGCAGGAAAGCGACGATCGCGTTCAGCTCGCTCTGCGTCACGCTCGGGAACGCAGGCATGCCGGCGTTCGGGCGACCCGCGCGAATGACGGGGGCTAACTTATCGCCTTGCGAGTCCTGCGCCACGAGTTCGGCGCGAGTGAGGTCGGGCCCGGTCTCGCCGCCGGCGGCGTCCTTGCCGTGGCAGAAGCCGCATTGAGAACCAAACCGCACTTCGCCCTCGCGAACCTGATCGGCGGAATAGTGCTGCGGTGTCGCGGTTTTCGGCCGGGTTTTGGATGCCGGGCTCTGGGTGTCAGGCGGTCTGGGCGGCCGCGCCTGAGGATTCGGCGTCTGGCCGAAGGCGATCAAAGCGATAGCGAGAAGCGTGACTGTTTTCATTTTCGGATTCAGGAATCATATCAGTATCTCGGGCGGCCCGCATGAGGGGCCAGCAAAAGTTGTCGCTATGTCCCCATCGCCGTTCTCCTCTTCATGCCGTCAATCGCAGCCGCGCAGCTTGATGAGGAGGCATCCAGCGACATTACGGCCACAGCCGAGTCGGCGCCGCGGTGTTCTCTGGCGTAGCACTGCAATACTCCGGCTACGGCCCCGTCTGGCTCCAAAAAGCGGTATTTCAGCTCGATCACCGGCTGGACGTCGCGTGCGCGGCCGCTATGGAAAGGGAAGCCCGTTGAAGGCCAAGTAGAAGAGATTGGGCGCCGTCTTGGACACCCGATGATCGGCAGTGATTGTAGCCCGAACTGCTAAACCGAGTTGCGGCGAGCGGCAGCCGATTTACCGTGTGCGGTATCTGAACATTTCACACGAATAGCCCATCTTTCACGTCGCCCATCTCAAGTGTGCAAATTCAGTGAGTTAGCACCTTTTAGCGAATGCCAGCGTGGCGGGCTGGCATTCCCTATTCTGGGCGGTTAGTAGAATCAGCAACTTACAAATCGGACAGAACCTGTTTTTCGAACCTGCTGCACTCCATTTCGGAGTCAAGAATGCCAATTCCGTTTGCCTAAGTTTTTGAAAAGATGGAGCGGGAGACCGGATTCGAACCGGCGACGTCCAGCTTGGGAAGCCGACGTTCGACGCCTCTCGAGGTACTTCTGCTTGATCTTGAGGCTGCCGCCGGCATCATAGGTATTCCATGTCCGCACGGTTGCGGCGGAGCCGGTAATCGCCAAGTCGCGAGCCCTGGAAGTCAACGCCGGCGTTCCCGGGGTAATGTCTCCGTGACGGACTGCAGCGTCCGGCCGAAAGTCTCTGATTTCAAGTGGCGATGCCTCTTTGGCTACACACAGGCACGGCAACTCGCTTGACACATCGGCGAGTCGCCGTTATGCTCGGTACACTTAGCGTCGAAAAGAGGGCTCTGTGCTACATCGTGGTTACATCGATGCTCTGCGCTCATGACGGGAGTTCCATTTCTGCGGGCGCCGCGCGAAGCGGAGGTACATATGAGATTGCTCCTCAGCAGCACAATGGCGGTGGTTGCGGCCATCGGGACCGTTACAGCTCAGACGCCTGCTTCGACCGTAGATACTTACCTCTCGACGGCCAAAACGGCCGCCGGCACAGATTGGGCAGGGACGTTTCTGCGGCTCTGCATCGCGCCCGCGACCGCACCTGCGGGTGGGCGTGGACTGGCAGGACGAGCCGGCGGGCGCGGACCGGGGCGCGGTTCGCCCGCCAGGGAAACGTGGTATGCCGAACCGGCCAAGGTCGCCGATAATCTCTATTTCCTCGGCACGAAGATTCACAGCGCTTGGGCGCTCGCCGGCAGCGAAGGGATTATCGTGATCGAGGCTCTGTTCGACTATGCCGCGAAAGATGAAATCCTGGACGGCCTGAAGAAGGTAGGTCTGAATCCGGGCAAGGTGAAATATGTCATCCTGTCGCACGCTCATGGCGACCACGATGGCGGCGCCAAGCTGCTTCAGGACGCGATTCCGGGCGTGCGCCTGATATACGGCGCGGAAGATTGGGACTCCATCGACAAGTTGGAGAATCGCCCGGGCGGCAAGCCGAAGCGTGACATGGTGGGGGATGACGGAATGAGGGTCTCGGTTGGCGATGCCTCCGTACGGATCGTGACAACGCCTGGCCATACGCCTGGAACGCTCTCTTACCTATTTGAGGTGCGCGATAACGGCAAGCCTCTGCGTGTTGCTTACGTCGGTGGGACGGCAATCCCGTTTAATGCCGATGCTGCATACTATGACCGCTATCTTGCTTCATCCAACAAGATGGCGAAAGCCGCTGCCGATTACGGCGCAACCGTCCTGTTGTCGAATCACTCCGAATTCGACGATGCCTACTTCAAAGCCCATACCGCCGCCGGCCGCAAACCAGGAGAGCGGAATCCATTCGAGGTGGGTACCGATGGAGTGGCCCGCTACTTCGCGGTGGTCCAGGCCTGCACCACGGGGGTAAAGATTCGAGCCGTTGGCCAATAGAGGATCGCGGAACCCACGTCGGGCATTACGTTAGGTAAGTCGCTATTTTCCTTTCGGCAGCGTGTAGTACTCGAACATGGTAAAGGCGTTGCGCAACACGAACCCCAGTTGCTTGAGTTCATCGGTAGCAGGGGCGGGATTTTCCGACGGGGACCGACAATCGAAATGATTCTTCCGCGGCCTGGAAAATAGGGAAATCGCCAGCGTCCCGGCGTCGCGGAGAGGGCGGCCCGGACAGCCAGCCTGCGCTTTCCCACTCTAACGGGACAGGCCTTTGAGCAGAGCCTCGCGATTCTTGCTCAGATCCTTTCCATCGCGAGTCGTGGGGTAGGGAGTGTGTTTTAAAGGCCGCATTTCGGTGCGGCGAGGACTACACCTCAAGCCGCCCAAGGCAAGACTCAAGCTTTGATCTTCTTGAGTAAGAGTGTGCTGGATTCCCGGGCCCGCTGCGGCAACGAACAGCCCGTTGCAAACGCGGGTTCAAACGTGCCGAAAGTGAAGTCTTCGCCTCGACAGGAAGACTTGATGAAGTTGTATCGGGAAACAGTTCTATGGCGGAGAGGTGCGCGTCTCAGAGTCTCCGCCGAGTGGTGCGCGTTTGGTTAACGGCGCGGCTTCGCGCGGTTGCTCGACATGCCCTTGTCCACTGCGTCTATTGCAGCCTTCACAGCGACCGCCTGGTGGATGATGGGCACTTCGTTCGAAAGCTGTGGTCGGAGCGTCTCGGAGATCCGAGATGGATTGAACCGATGGCCGACGGGCCGGGAGGCGGCCGAACGAAAGCACCGGCCCTTCGATGATCGGCTGATCGGGCTGGCGCTCAAACGATTGGCATCGTGACCAACACGGCAGGGGCGCCTTGAGGTCACTGAATCACCTTACCAAATCCGAGCCAAGACGTTTCCAGCAGCTCCCCTTCTTCTACTGCCGGGTCGCGAGCACTACACCGCCCACCATGACCAGCGCTCCGATCACGTTTGTTACGGAAACCGGCCGTGTGGGGGAACCGAGCAATCCGAAGTGCGACAACACCATCCCTCCTACCACTTGGCCGGCAATCAACGTGAGCATCACGGTGCCGCGCCGGCTTGCGGACTACCGGAGGGAGAGGGGTTGCTCTGGATCGTATCCCACCCGCAAACGAACAACCCGCGGAAATACCAGACGGAATGAAATCGTCACCCACACCAGGATCAGCAGTTTCAGGGCTACGGGGGGAACCTGCATGCGGCTCAGTTTGCCAAGAAAGCTCTCTGGAAACACGGCCGCCCCACCGGCGAGAAGAAGAACCGGAGCCGCAACCAGCACAAGACTGAGAGCAAACGCGACCCATTTCGTCCGCGGGACGATCTCCAGTCTCGCCTTACATTGAGGACAATCGCTTTGCCGCCAGCGCGCGAACCCCACGCCGCGAGCCGCCATATCTGTGGTCTCCGGAGCCACGTTCCCCAAGTTCACTCGTGCTCCACATTCCGGGCAACATAGCATATAGACTGCGGGGAGTATATCCCGATGAATACCGCTGCACGGCGGCATTACATCGGCAATCAGCAGATTGATGTCTTCAATGCATCCAAGCCCGACGGCGGTTTCCGCATCTGGGGTTTCAAGCACCACGTAACCTTTCGGCCTAAGAATTCCGCCGAAGTACTTTGGCCGCGTCAGGCTCATCCTCGAGCAACAAAATCGTTGTCACATAGACCGCCGTTGAGCTTATTCTACCGCCTCACAGCAGGATCTCGTGAGCAAGTAGCCTAGCCTTAAACGAGTAAAAAGTACAACGGCTTGGCTGTCTGCCGGCTCGGCTTTAGGCCTGAGTTCCGGGTTGGGAACCCGCCTCATTGCTCGCCCAATGCCAATTGCGTCACGTTTTTGATATATACTGCCTAGCGTTGTTTCATCGCAGGAAATCCCGGAGAGCCAAATGTTTGACAAGTCGAGATTCATCACTTCCGGACGGCCGGCTCGGGCAGCGGGAACCTTGGTGCTTCTGATCGGCGCCGGCGCAGGTGTTTTCAAGCTGGTGGCTCAGGCCCCGCCCGCTGCCGGCGATGGTGGGCCCAGTTCCGCCCTCTCGCAGTCTGTGCGTCCGTTTCTTGAAAGGAGCTGCATCAGGTGCCACAACACCGGGTTGCCCTCCGGACAGGTCGACATGCAGAAACTGCTGGCTTCAACAACGTCTCTGCTGGACGATCGCGATACCTGGGATAACATCGCTTTCCGAATGCGGTCCGATCAGATGCCGCCCCCCGGAACTCCGAGGCCTCCCAGGACGGAAGTCGATGCCACCGTGGCGACAATCACCCGCGCTTTGGCCGCCAATCCCCGGCCGACAAGCGCCCCGCCCGTCTTGTCCAAAGGACCTTTTACAAAGGATTGGGCGACTTACGCCTACGATGAGGAACGCACCGGCTGGGCTCGCGGAGAAACCCAAATAACGAAGGACAACGTGTCGAAGCTGCAGTTGTTATGGAAGCTTCAGACAGACGTGAAGACAGATCCGATTAACAAATACGCCACGATGACCGACCCTCTCGTCATCAACAATGTGCAGACGAAGCAGGGGCCGAAGAAGGTGCTTTATGTCGGCGGCGGCACCAACGAACAGAACAGGATTTTTGCGATCGACGCGAACGCGGGAACCATTCTCTGGTCGAAAGACTATCCGAACAAGGCAACCCCGGCCGTCGCTGCCTACGGTTTCTGCCCGAACAATATGAACGCGACGCCGGTGATCGATAAGCAGAGCGGAATTCTGTATTTCCTCCCGACCGACGGAAAGCTTCGGGGCGTAAGTATTACCGACGGCGAAGACCGATTCCCGGCCACGAGCATCGTGCCGACCTTTACCCGGAACTTCAGCCTGAATCTGGTGGACGGCGTGATCTACACCGGCACTACGCGGGGCTGCCAGAATGCGACTTCGCAGATAGCGGGCATCGATGTCGCCGATCCCGGTCATCTGGTGACGCACTTTTATACGAGTCACGGAAAAGGTTCCGGCCCGTGGGGACGAGCCGGTCTCACAAAGACTCCTTTCGGCGTCGTCGCACAAACCGCGGATGGCGCTTATGATCCGGCTTCCGGTCGATGGGGCAATTCGGTGGTGGAACTGGACAGAAACGTTTCCGTCGTCGATTCCTTTGCTCCGCCGAATATGGATGAGCTCAACAAGTGGGATCTGGATCTCGGTTCGAGCAGCCCCGTTTCATTTCCTTTCGACGATCGCACGCTGGTGGCATCGACCGCGAAGGAAGGCGTTATTTATCTGATGGACGCCAAGAATCTTGGCGGTCCGGATCATCGCACGTCGCTCTATACATCGCCCCGCTGGTCGAACGATCCGGTGTTGTACGGCTACAACGGCATGTGGAGCGTGATGTCGACTTGGGTGGATGAGAAGGGCAAGCGCTGGCTCCTCGCGCCTTACTACGGCCCGTCCGCGAAAGACACGATCGGGCTGTTTCCCAAGACTCACGGACCGACGGTGAACGGACAGCTCATGGCCTTCACCGTGGAAGGCACCGGAGCCAAACCGATGCTGGTGCCGCGGTGGGTTTCCGCCGATCTCGATCTGCCTGGCGTGGCGGTGGTCGCGAATGGCGTGATTCTCATTCTGGCGAACGGCGACAGAGGCGCAAATCTCGTGCCGGGCGGCGGCGGTCGCGGCGGTGGACGCGGCGGCTTCGGCCCCGCTGCCGACGCGTCGGATGGTCCGGAAGCGGCTACGGCAGCCTTGGCTGCACCTGGACGCGGCGCTCGTGGCGGCGGTGGCGGCGGGGGCGGTTTTGTCGGCGGACGTGGCGGCCTCGGCGCGGCTCGTGGCAGTGGGGCAGTCGGTGGACGTGGCGGAGGTCGCGGACGCGGCGGCAGCCCGCTGGAAGCAAGCATTCCGGGCAATGAAAGGGATGCCGCGTGGCGTGCCATCAATACCCAAAAGGCCGGCCAGCGCTATTCCGGGGGCCGGGAGACGACGCACGCCGTTCTGTATGCTCTCGATCCACAGACGGGAGATGAGCTCTATTCAAGTGGTGACGCCATCGATAGCTGGAGTCACTATGGCAGTATTGCCGTTTCCGACGGCGTTGTCTACCTGAGTTCGTGGGACGCGCGAATCTACGCGCTCGGCATTAAGAAGTAAAGGCGCAAAGACCCGAAAAAATCGCCGGGGACTTGTTGACGCACCCGCCGAACCAGATCGCCGGAGGGTAAGCGATCAGGAGGAAGAAACTGTAAAGCTGCGGGACTTCTGTCACACAACGAACGGTGAAGACCGCGCTCATCGGTTCGCGCGGAACGACCAGGCCGAGCCTGGCGCGACTGGTCGCCGCGCAGGATTCGCGCACGTTGACGAGGGCCCGCGGCTTTGAGAAGGCCTTCGGCCAGGTTATTGTGGAAGCAACTTAAGTGGTTACGCCTGCGCCTTCCTCACGTTCAACACGCGTTCGATACCGTGTCCTCGGAATGACGTTAGCGGTCTACATGATCACCTACATGGACCGCGTCGTTATCTCGAACGCAGCCCCCTCCATTCGATCGGAGTTGCGTCTGTCGCTGGTTTGCCATGGGCTGGATTCTCGCCAGTTTCCGCTGGAGCTACGCTCTGTTTCAAATACCAGGCGGCTGGTTGGGACCTTGGGCGGCGCGCGCTGACGCTGATTGTCGTCTGGTGGAGCATTTTTACGTCCGCTACCGCAATGGCCTGGAACGTCGCGACCATGATCTTAGTCCGCTTCTTTTTCGGAGTCGGCGAGGCGGGCGCCTTTCCGATCGCGACCCGCTCACTTTCGCGCTGGCTCTTGCCGGGTGAGCGAGGGCTTGCCCAGGGACTGACACATGCCGGATCGCGCCTTGGAGCCGCACTTACCCCCTCCGTTGGTGGTTTTCATTATCGGCCTTTATGGATGGCGGGCCGCTTTCTATACATTCGGAGCGCTGGGAATGATATGGAGCGCGGTCTGGTTTGTCTGGTACCGGGACACTCCCGCCGAGCACGGAGAAGTCAATGAGGCAGAGCGCGAATTGATTGAGGAAGGCTCGCGGGACCATCAGAGCATGAGCGCCGCCTTATCGTGGCGGAAGATGTTCTCCGATTCCGCAGTTTGGTATTTATGCGCCGCCTACTTTTGTTACACATACGCCCTCGCTACCTATCTTGACTGGTTTCCTACATACCTGAAGGAGTATCGGCACTACTCCCTAAAAAAGGGATGGTCACTGTGATGCTAGTTGACCATGCGGACAAGGTGCCAGTGGCGAACTGAGGCCGCGGCGTCCCAAAAATCATACAGGTAGGTGTGGCCGTGGGGCACTACGCCGGGCAACGCACGAGCTAAATTGCGCCTCGCCGGTGTAATCCGTGGGTTTAATGCGTGCCGGGTACTCGCACAGCTAGAACCTAAGGGCGTTAGCTGATCGTTGACACCAGAAAAGCGATGAAGCAGCCGATCAATGCCTTCGAGCACGGCGCCGCTCATTTGGCTGCAGTTCGAATACCGGGAATGGAGTTCGCGCTCCGGGCGCCGCAGGCTGGCGAGGCATTATGGAGGTTGGGGCCGGCAACGTCCTTGATGCGGTCCTGAAGACTGTCGGGCTTCCCGACCATCTCGTTTATCGCATGCGGTGAATTGAGGTTGCCATCGTATCGCTTGCGATTTGGGCGACCGCTGCTTTTTCGGGTGCTGTTCGAAGCCACGTCCCACAGAAGGTACCGAGGTCGGCAGGTGTGGATACCAAACACCCGCCTCCGAGGCCCGGCAGTAAGTTTGCGCGCTCGTTGGAGTGTCTCTGATCGACCCGGCTATCGATTGTAGATGCGAACCCGAAATGGCGGCTTCGCTTTCTCGTCTGAGCTCTGCTCGAAAGACTGCTCGGTCTTTTTGGGATCGTAATCGTGCCACAACCAGGTAAGACACTCCGGCAACTCCGATACCGCCAGGGCCGCATGGTGTGTCCCGAAACCAAAACTGAACTGGAAGTCGTAACCCTTCAACTTCAGGGAATTGGCAAGCTGGATACTCTGCAGCGGCCAGCTCCCGGAATTGGCCTCCTGATCTTCCGAGCCGTCGTTCATCCAGACACGAAGGTTTCGCTTCGCTTCGCGGCGGACTTTGAACGGATAAATATTGCCGCCATCCTGTTCGCCGGGCTTCCATTGAAGCGCTGTGAAGCTCCCCACCACGGTATACACGCGGCTGAATTCCTCGGGATGGTTGAACGCCGCGTTAAAGGCTGCAATCCCGCCGGAGGATTGGCCCTGAATTGCCCGGCTGTAGGCGTCCTTGCGGATGTTGTACTTCGCGTACACTTCGGGAAGAATGTCTTCCTTCAGATATTGCCAGTACTTGTCCGAAACCGTGTCGTATTGGATCGATCGGAGACTTCTGCCATTCAAGGTTCCCGGCGAAATGAACACGTGAATCATCACCGGAATCTTCTTCTCATAAATGAGGTTGTCGGTGACTTCCTGAAGCCGGTAAAGACTTGGGCACAACCGGCACTGCTCTTCCGTATTGCGTGTGTTGTACCTCTCTCCGTCCTGCCATACCATCAAGGCCGCGGGAACCGCGGGATCGTACTGGGTCGGGACATAGATCCAGTAGTCGCTGCTCATCCCGTCGTAGACCTTGCTGATGTTCACGTGCTTTTCGGAGAGGTGACCCTGAGGAACACCCGGGCGCGCATAAGAATCAGGAGTGTATGCCGGCACATCGTACGATCCGCCAAATCTGGCGCCGTCGATCAGGTAATGGAAGCGATGGGAGGTCCCCACCGCAAGCTTTCCGGTGTAGAACCACAGGTCGCTTCCGGCAAGATGCTTCATCCCGCCGGCCGGCTGGTCATCTATGACCAGCATAGGCTGCCTGGCGTTTTCGACGGCGAAGATGAAATCCGGGCCATTCGAATTGAACGCCTCGCCTTTCTTGATTTCAGTCTCGCCCAGGCTTTTCACCAGGGCCTCGCGGAACGCGGGGGAATCGGGTTGGGACCGGGCGAGTTCCAGAAGGCGATCCATCGCCGTCTTTTCGAGTCCAGGCACCGGCCGGCTGAGGAACAACACACCGATAACCAGCGCTACTCTGTAAGAGTTCAGCATCTTCACGTCCTTTGTGCGCGTCTCAGATTTCGCTGAGTTCGCGAAGTTTACCCGTGCTGTCGGCGAACGATTCGGCCGGAACGCCCATCTGCTGCGCCATAGTCAGGTGCAGATTGGCTAGCGGAGTCTCGCTCGGGAACTTGATGTGGCGGCCAGGACGGAACAGGCCGTTGCCGCGCCCGGTGAGAATCGTCGGCAGGTTGTCGTGATCGTGGTCGCGTCCGAGACCGCTGCCGTAGCTGACCATGATGTGATCGAAAAGAGTGCCGTCGCCATCCGGAGTGCTCTTCAGCTTGCCGATGAAATAGGCGAACTGCTCGGCCTCATAGCGGTTGATGGCGATGCACTTTGCGATCTTTTCCTTGTCCCCGCCGTGGTGTGTCAGGCCATGGTGGGAATCCGAGATGCCGATTTCGCGGTAGGCGCGGTTGCTCTGCTCGATGGCCATCTGGAACGTGATCACGCGGGTCGAGTCGGTCTGGAACGCCGCCACCATCAGGTCGAAGATCAGCTTGGAATGCTCCGCATAGTGCTCCGGTACGCTGGAGGAAGGAACCTCCATAGTCGGCTTGACACGCGGGGTGTTGGCCTGCTCGGTTTTTTGGATCCGCCCTTCGATCTCGCGGATGGCGTACAGGTACTCATCCACCTTGCGCCGGTCGGAGGCGCCAAGGGAACCTTGCAGGTGGCGCGTATCCTCCATGACTGAATCGAGAACGCTGCGGTTGTAGCGCTGCATGCGGGCACGGCGGACGGGGTCGAGATCCAGTTCGGGGTTGCCGAACAGACGCTCGAAGACAGCGCGCGGCCGGATCTCCGGGGGATTCGGCGTCGAGGGCGTGCGCCACGAGATGCTGTTGGAGTACGCGCAGCTGTAGCCGTTGTCGCAGTTACCACCCTGGATACCGTCTTCGCAGCTCAACTGAAGCGAGGGGAAGCGGGTATTGGAGCCGATCGCATTGGCCACGACCTGGTCGATCGATACCCCGGCTTGAATCTCTTTACCGAAGGTCTTCTTCGGATGCATACCGGTGAGGTAGGCGGCGCCGGCCCGGCCATGGTCGCCTGGACCATCGCCTTTCGCCCGCCCGCCGTCATTCGTGAGGCCCGCGAGGACCATGATGTCGTTGCGGTACGGGATGAGCGGTTCGAGCACGGTCGAGATCTGCTCCGGTAGCGCCGCGACGTCCCCTTCGGTTTTCGGCGTCCAGGAATCCGGCTGGACTCCGTTGGGGAAGTAGAGGAATGCCATTCGGCATGCGGGCTTCGTGGGGGCGAATGCCAATGCGGGACGCATAGCATCCAGGAACGGCAATCCGATGGCGGCTCCGATGCCGCGCAGGAACGTGCGTCGCCGTAGGTGACGCTTCAGTAATACATTCATCCCTTTCCTCCAGTTTCGCCCGTTCGCATTCCGAAGGGCTT
Source organism: Candidatus Acidiferrales bacterium (assembly GCA_035570275.1). Lineage (GTDB taxonomy): Bacteria > Acidobacteriota > Terriglobia > Bryobacterales > Bryobacteraceae > DATMNI01. The sequence goes on from DATMNI010000404.1 coordinate 28,218, forward strand.
GCTTCCGACGATTTCCAGGACCAATGTCGAAAAACGATAGTTGTTCTGTTCCATCTTTCGCACGATGTCTGCCACCGTGCGCCGGTCATACGGCTCCAGACCCCGCCCGAGTGCGAACGTCAGCATCTTCTCGGTGAGGTTGCGCGTGAAGGCCGCGGACTGTCCGCGCAGTATCTGTTTCAAATCCTTGGCGCCTTTGAAGGACCTGCCGTCGGGCAGCACGCCCGAGGTATCGATGGCGACCTCGCCATCCTTGTCACGCCAGGCCCCGACGGCATCATAACTTTCAAGGCCGAAGCCGATGGGGTCCATCTGGTTGTGGCAGACAGCGCAGGAGGGGTCCTTGCGGTGCTGCTCCATGCGTTGGCGGAGCGACACGGTCTTGCCCAGATTGGTTTCATTCAGCACCGGGACGTCGGGTGGAGGCGGAGGGGGAGCGGCGCCGAGAAGGTTCTCGAGAACCCACTTCCCGCGCACCGGAGGCGAGGTTCGCGTCGGGTAGGACGAAACCGTCAGGATCGCACCCTGCGTCATCAGGCCGCCGCGTCTTTCTCCATCCAGCGTCACGCGCTGGAACTCTTCGCCGGTGACCCCGGGAATACCATAGTGACGCGCCAGAATGCCGTTGACGTAGGTGAACGGCGCATCCAGGAAATCGAGCACGCTGCGGTCTTCCTGGATCACCGTTTGCACGAACATGGTGGTCTCTTTGCGCATGTTGTCGAGCAGTTCGTCGTCGACGGTCGGGAAACGCCGCGGGTCAGGCTTGGTGCGGCCCAGATTGCGGAGTTGCAGCCACTGTGACGCAAAGTTGTCCACCAGATTCGAGCCCTTTGGGTCGGTCATCATGCGGCGGACTTGTTGCTGGAGGACGTCCGGATTGCGGAGCCCGCCCTGGTCGGCGAGCCGCGACAGCTCCTCATCGGGCATGCTGGCCCACAGGAAGTAGGACAGGCGCGAGGCAAATTCGTGATCGCTGACCGGATGGGCGGCGGCGCTGCGTACCGAAGTCTTTGGCTCGCGCTCGATATGGAACAGGAAGTCGGGCGAGACCAGGATGGCCTCGAGAGCAAGGCGCACGCCTTCGTCAATGGAGTCGCCTTCCTTGCGAGCCATGGCAACCAGCTTGTACTTGGCGTCGACCTCGGCGGGGGTTACGGGGCGGCGCCAGGCGCGCCGCATCACCGATTCGATCGCTTTACGCGCGCACTCCGCGGTGTGTTTCCCGGGCGCATGATTGCAGACGAACACCTTGTGGTAGCTGCCCGGCGGTTCTTTGCTCGGGTTGAACGGCCCCACGATATCCAGGTAGTCGACGAAGAGGGCGCGGCGCTGGTCGGGATTGATATTCTGGCGCGGGTCGGCTAAATCGGCCAGTTCGGGGAACGATGCCCGCAGCTCGTGCGTCCCTGCCTTCACCGTCGCGCGCGCGGTGAATTCTCCGCGATCGTAGCCGAAGGTGGTGGTCCCCTCGACGACTTCCGTCATGATGGACGCACCGTCTACCGCCACGATGAGCTTGCGGGGCGGCGCCGCGACCCGGGCCGCTTCTTCGCGGGCTCGCAACTGTTCCGGAGTAAGCGGAGCACGGCCCCCGCGCCGCCCCCCGGGGGCGCCAGCCCGTCCCCCTTGTCCTTGTCCAGGACCGCGTCCAGCGCCGGCGCGGCCTGCAGCCCCGCCTCCGGGTCCGTTGCCGGAGTTTACGACCACATCGCCGCCACGGAAGTTGGCGATGCGCAGGCGGAACTCGTACTCGGCATCGGCGGGGAACACCCAGGAACCGTACATGGCGCCACGCATGGAGTAAGGTAAGGCGACCCCGTAGGTGCTGTTTGCAACATCATTAATATCCGGCGAGCGCCGGTTCAGGAGCCGGATGAGCCGTGTGGGCTTGTCGGGCAGCGGCGCTCCATAAATGGCCAACTGCGACACCTTTTCGGCGGCGGCGAGATACTTCTCCATCAGCATCGGCGAGACGGTGAGCACATCGCCAACGTTGTCGAAACCGTACCCCGAATCGTCCACCGGGAACTCGTCTGCGGGGCGAATTGGGACTCCCAGCAGGTCCCGGATCGTGTTGTTGTACTCCACCCGATTCAAGCGTCGAGCCATCACGCGGCCGGGATTGTCCGTGAGGTAGCCCGTCGTCTTGAGCACGCCGTCAATCCAACTGGTAACGGCGGCGATATCCTCCTTCGCGGGCGCCGGTAGTCCGGGAGGCGGCATCTTGCCGGTAACGAGCCTGTCGCGCACTTTGTCCCAGACTTCCGGCTTCTTTTCGGCGGAACCCTGATCGCTGAACGCCTGCAAATTGAGGTTCGCGGTGCTCATTTTCTCGTTATGGCAGGCAAAGCAATTTTGGGCGAGGAAGGGCTGTACCCTGGAGTTGAAGATCTGACCGGTTGCCGCGGCTTGCGCGCGGCTCTGCCCGCCAAGGTTTAGCAGCCAGGCAAAGGAAACGCACAAACCCAGCACGGTCAGCGACCCAGCACGCATCCGCATAAGTGTTGAGAATTCTATCAGGCCCAACGGCCGAGGACAAGGCCGCCTTGTACGTAGACAAAAGTCCATGATGTCGTGAAATCAGCAACTTGCGATCCCGCACCTTTCGCCCAACGAAGCCACGTTAGGGCATGTTACGAGGGTGAGTTCGTGCTCGAATCTATTCTCTCTTTCATTGCCGGCGCCACGGTCTTCTTTCGCAGTCGGAGCGATACCGCCCTCGAAGTCCTCGCCCTCCGTCAGCAGGTCGCCGTGCTCAAACGCAAACGGCCGCGGCCAGTATTGAACTCCTTGGACCGACTCTTCTGGACCGCCCTCCGCCACTTTTGGTCCCGCTGGGCCGACGTCTTGGTCATCGTCAAGCCCGAGACCGTGATCGGCTGGCACCGCGCCGGCTTCCGTCTCTATTGGCGTTGGCGATCCAGGCCACGCGGCGGTCGCCCCAAGATCACCGAGGGGATTCGGTTTCTGATCCGTCGCCTGGCGCAGGAGAACCCGGATTGGGGAGCACCCAGGATTCATGGAGAGCTTCAGAAGCTGGGATTCGTGGTCTCAGAACGGAGCGTGGCGCGCTATCTGCGACGTGTCCGGCGCCGCGGCGACCCGGGTAGGCGGTGGCTTACGTTTCTCCAGAATCACCGCGAGGTGATCGCCGCATTCGACTTCTTCACCGTCCCGACGGTGACCTTCCAGTTGCTGTACTGCTTCTTCGTGATCCAGCATGGACGGCGCAGGATTGTGCACTTCAACGTGACCCGCTACCCGACAGCGGAGTGGGTCGTCCAACAACTGCGCGAGGCTTTCCCCGAAGCGGGTCCGTATCGATATGCCATCTTCGATCGAGATTCGACGTTCACTGACGAAGTGGTCACCTTCTTGAAGGCAACGGGGCTGAAGCCCAAACGGACGAGTGTACGGTCGCCTTGGCAAAATGGAATTGCGGAAAGATGGGTAGGAAGTTGCCGGAGAGAGATCCTCGACCACATCATTGCGCTGAACGAACCACATCTCCGCCGGCTGATCCGCGATTACGTGAACTACTACCACGAGGATCGAATTCACGATAGCCTCAGTAAAGACACGCCGAACCGACGGACAGTGGAGCCGAAGCCAGCAGCGAAGGCAAGCGTGATTTCAATGCCGCTCCTGGGTGGTCTGCACCATCGCTACGCGTGGCGCGAAGCGGCATAGGGAGCTCTCCGCTACCAGTTGCTCTCGGTGTAGCCCTGGTCGGAATCACCGGCGACGTGCACCGGGACGCAGGTCTTGTCGAAGTAGTCACCCGAAGACTCTACGGTCGACATCTGTCCGGACCGCTGTTTTTCAGCGAAAGTCCGCGGAAATCGGCGACCGCCTTCAGCGCCCACACCGAACCCGCATCCGCAGCCACTTTCCACGTTACGTAACGTCGCTCCGCTTGCGGAGCTGGTTTTGGCTACGGACACCGATCGGCATCGTGGATTCTTCCACAATCTTGGCCAGCGCATCTCGCGTCGTCACGAGCGTGGGCTCGTCGAATCAGATGGGATGAGATGGCTCAAGAGCCACCGCGACGCTCGCCGCGTCTCCCGGTGTCATCGCGCCCGCCGCGTCCAGAACCCATTCGGCCGAAGCGCCCGCCAAACGCTGCATGTCCGCGTATTGCTGTCTCACCAGGTCAACGTAAGCGCGAAGTGGAATCATAGCGTCGCGGATGGGCGCGGCGGTTGTGAAAGCCTGAATCCCCTGCCCTCTCGCGCGTTCGAGCGACGGCGCGGATTCGGCGGCGGTTGCGCCTTCCAGATGACCGAGCAGACGGGCCTTGAACCGGACGGGTCCGCCCAGATACCGGTAGATCGGTACGTTTTTCGCGCGGCTCACCAGGTCGAGCATGGCGTTGCTGACAGCCGCTTCCAACGCGGGCGCGCCGCGCAGTGCCGCGCGAACATATTCCGACTCCGTCGCGCGCCGGTCCGTGACGGCAGTCCGCGCCGCAACAATTTCCGCGGCCGGCGCAGGCCCGCCTTCTCCGTAGCCCACAAAGCCGCCCTGCGACTGTAGCCGCACGACGGTGTAACGGCGGTTCGAAACCGGTTCTTTTACGCGCCACGCCCGGAATTGCGCGACCTTCAGCGGGTGATCTTCGGCGGCCGGAGGAGCGAACGCGATAGACCCCGCGCCACGGAGCTTACGGCTTTTGGTTGTCATTTGATATAAGGATCCACGTTCTCTGAACAGCAGGGTTTCTGGACGGGTTTGCGCACCATGATTTCGGTCCGCGTGCTGTTTTTGTCGTAAAGCTGCAAGAGCCATCGCCCGTCGCGAGCGTTGATGCCCGGTGGCTTGGGAGGCGTGTAGCCGCGATCCATCACAGTTTTATAGACGGCCTGAATATCGAGAGTGCCGAGGCAGACGTGATGCCACACGCCGAGTTGCTGCGGAGTGGGTGGGCCCTCGTGCTGCACCATGTACTCGACCCAGTTATCGCCATCGGGCGT
>DATMNI010000405.1:0-3458 GCA_035570275.1 Candidatus Acidiferrales bacterium
GTAACCTTCGGATTGTTGAGTGGGGTGGGCACGGCCCTTTCCGCGGACTGGATGCGCCCCTCGCGCTTCTTCGTTTATACCATGGCCGCACGAGGTGGAACGGATGCTTGCCGAACGTGCCGATTTCAGCGGTCGTTCTCCCCTGACGGCGTAGCGTTTTACGAATCCCTTGGATGTAACCTCGGCTCGCAGAAGTACTTCCTGTCCATGCCAAGCGGATCGTGGCACGTACTCGCAAACAGTTTCCACGGGACAGCCCAGCTACATGAAAATCCAACGAGAGGTTTAGAGATGGGTTCTATCTTCCGCTGGAGCGTTGCGCGTGATACCCTGTGATGCCCTGTTGCCCGTAAGTCTTTGAGGAATTGGTAGCGCTAACGGGAATCGAACCCGGATTTGCCGCCTTCTCCTGTTTCCTATAAGTTACTGAAACCGCAAACTCAGGGATCACCGTATTCGCAGGAATCTCAGGCCGTTTGTACAAAACATGTACACGGAATTGGCCAAAGCTTTTCAGTGTTTGATGCCTAAGACGTGGGAATCGCAGGCAACGGCGAACCGGTCAGGCGGTCCCTGACAAGCTTGGCAAGGAAAGCCGCGAACGGCCCGATGTTTTCCTCGACGCTCGCTTTTTCGAGCGCGGCCATGTACGTCTTGCGTTCCGAGAGGGGAATAATCGTCCAGGGACAGCCTGCCGCCGCCATCATTGTGTTCATAAGAAACCGTCCCATGCGCCCGTTGCCGTCCATGTAGGGATGGATATAGACGAAGATAAAATGCCCGAGCGCCACCCGGACAGCCGGATGTTCCTCTGCGCGGAGCAGATCGAAGAAGGTTGGCATGGCATCCCGTACCGCCTCCTTGTTCAGCGGAACGTGCATCGAGTTGCGGATAAAAACCTGGCCATTGCGATAACCGGCAAGGTCCGAGGCCCGCAACAGGCCCGCCGCCACGCTCGGCGCGAACATCTCCCGATACCAAGCCCGGTGATCCTGCTCGGCGACGGCTCCCGGGTTTTCTCCCTTGAGAACCTTGCCTATGCTCTGCTCGACGAGTTGGAAGGCCTGCCAATACCCGCGCGCGGCCATGGCGTTGCGCTGCTCGCGGTCCTGTTCGTAAATCTCGGGATTCCAGCTTCCGCTGCGCACCCTCTCGATCAGTGACGCCGTGACGCGGTAGCCCTCGATCGATAGCGAGTGATAGGCATCTGTCACGTAGGCCTCTTCCACGCCCTTCATGTAAGCGGCCTTGTTACGCGGCAGACCCGGCGCGTCCGGAAACGCCTCAATCACCGGCCCGCGCATCTTCTGCCAGAGAAGCTTGATCCGATTGACGTAGGGCGACGTTTCCCGCGGTGGCAGTGTCATGACCGGCTGTTCGCTGAACGGATTGTTTTCGCGCACGCCGTAGCCGGCGGAGGTCATGGCGGCAATGATCTCGTCGGCAATCGCGCCTCGTCCGCAGTTGCGGAAACCGCCCGCCAGCCTGCCCGCGATGGTGCTGTGTCCGCCGTCCAGCAGCTTGCCCAGCAGATCGGAGGCGTCGCGGATCATCGCTAGGGCCGCGCGGGCGTCGGTTGCCTGATTCATGAAATACCGAGGCGAAGCTTCGATCAGCGCAGCCTCCAATCCGTACAGTCGCAACCCATCTCTTTCGACCCTGTCAGCGGATGGTGGCAGCGCCGCCTGGAGGTCGAAGAGCGACGTTCCGTGCGGCAGCTTTGTCACGCTGTTGGTGCCTTTGGGCGAACGTACGGACAACTGGCGGGGAATGGTGCCGTTCCCAACGTGGATCGACAAGGATTGTTCCGGAGACAGGCTCCAGTTCTTATGGAACCGGTGCTCCAGATAGGCCGCCGCGAAACGCCAAAAGGAGGTATACCACGCCGTGCTTTCGCCCTTGCGGTCATCAGGACGGCTCGGGATATACCAGCCCTTCATGACCTCCTGTAGAAAGCCGTTCTTCAGAAGGCGCTCCCGATGAGTCCTGGTCAGGTCGCGCGCACGAATGGCTGCCGCACCGTTGGCGTTCTGGAGCTTGTGCAGAACCTCAAGGGATTCGGCCAGTTTTTCGGAAGGGGTCGCCATGACGCATCAAAACTAGTTTTTCATGTTGTTCTGAAATTAGGATATCATGTTATATCATATCTAGGCTATGCAGTCGAGGCTTTTCTAGGCTTTCGTGCTCCGGCCCGGCGTGATGGCGGCGGAGATCTCGACCCTGCAATTCGGTCGTCATGACTCCCGAATCTGTGGTGCAAATCTTCGTCTGGAGCAAGCGTAGGTCCGGCGACACGAACGGATCATCGAGGTCCATCTTGCTCATCCCCAGTCTCGCTGACCAATGCTGCGACCCTCTGTCATGCCAGACCGCGCTCAGCAGCGTGGCGGGCCGGTGCGGACAGATTGCGCACAGACCAGGGTCGCATCCGCACGGGCGCCTCGCGGGCGGCGCCAAGAAGTAAGCCCGCCACTCAAATTCCCCGGGCTGGTTGTGTTTAGCGAGGGTAGACATCCGCGGGCCCACGGAACCGCGGGGCTGAGGATTTCTGGACCGAATGTTCGTGAAGAACGGTCACCCACCTACCCGGCAGCTCATGAATTGTGGCGATCTGCTGCGGTAAACTGGATTTCTCGCATATTTCGATTCTTGCTGGATTCCGGCTGTCGGTCGATCAAGCGTCGTGGAGCGAGAGGACCACTATCGTGGAACCTTCAAAACAACATCTCGAATCCCTCCGCAAAGATGAGGAGTTCGCCTTGTATCGCTCGAACCAGCCCGGTTCAGCGTCAGTTCTCCTGCTAGATCCTGCTTCGCAAGCCGCGATTTCTCTGGAGAATGTCGGGCTTTATTCCGAGCTGCAACGCAGCGAGGCTTTCCTGGCTCAGGGCGAGAGGATGTGCCAAACGGGCAGTTTCGGGTGGAATATTTCGAGCGGAGAGATCTACTGGTCGGACGGGACTTACAAGATCTTTGAGTATGATCGAACGGCTAAGCCAACGATAGAAATGGCATTTCAGCGAGTTCATCCCGACGACAGAGATTTCGTTCGGCAGGCTCACGAACACGCGATCAGTGAAAAGACGGACTTCAATTTGGAACATCGTCTGCTCATGCCCGACGGCGCAGTCAAACACGTCCACGTAATGGGCCGCGCGTTGCAGACCTCGTCAGGCGACCTCGAATTTGTGGGCGCCGGAACGGACATTACCGCGGCAAAGCTGGCCGAAGAGAAAATCCGCCAAAGCGAAAGCGAGCTTCGACAGATTCTGGATTTCGCTCCGCAGCACGTTTATGTGTTAGGGCCGGACCCGGACACCACGCGGCTATATGTGAATCAGGCCGCGCTCTATTATCTCGGCCTGACCGCTGATGAGTGGCGGATCTGCGACGCCCGCAAGTTCTTTCATCCGGACGATTGGGAGCGCGCGACGCGCGAGGCTCAAAGCAGATTCGCC
>DATMNI010000406.1:0-2289 GCA_035570275.1 Candidatus Acidiferrales bacterium
ATTTCGAGGGGGCCGAACCCCCAGAGCTGTGAATCGGCCAGGCGGGCTGTGTGCGGATCGTGGGTGCTTTCCTCTTAACGCCACTTTCGAGGAGCTGACCACGGCCCGCGTGTCTACGTCGGTTCCTAAACGCTACGCCGTCAGGCAGGAGGAATCGGTTCAGGTCGCTCGGACTGGAGCCCGAGCGAAGTTTCTCCATTCCACGCGGCAGGGGACGCTACCTCCACGCGCATCGGGTCACTCAGATCTCAAGGCGATCATCGGGTCGATCCGTAAGGCACGTCGCGCCGGAAAATAGCAGGCCATAACCGTTACCAGCAACAACAGGATCGAGACGGCGCCGATCGTAAGGGGGTCGGTGGGCTCGACGTTGTAGAGCAAGGCCGAGATGGCCTTTCCGAGCGCCAGATTGCCGATCGCTCCGGCAAGAATGCCCGCCATTGAAATCCACATTCCTTGCACCAGCACCAGCTTCAAGATGCTGCCCTCTGGGGCGCCGAGCGCGACGCGCAAACCGATCTCCTGCGTTCGCTGTGCCACGGAGTAGGAAACCACGCTATAGATGCCGAACGTGGCCAAAAACAGGGCGATCAGCGCAAATGTCGAAAGGACGGTCAGTACCAGCCTCCTTTGCGCGAAGGCAATGGAGACGAAATAGTTCATTTCCCGGACGTCCAGCAGAGGTGCGCTCCGATCTACCTCGCGGATTTGGCTGCGGATGAGGCCCAGAGCTCCCATCGGATTGCCGTCGCTACGAACTACCACTGACAGCGAAGGTCCACGGGTTTGGCGAGGCATTGGTAGATCGTCGGTTCCGGCGCGGCCTCAACTTTCCCATAGCGCACATCGCCGGCAACACCGACCACGGTCAACCAGGGAAACATCGACGGCGGACCACCAAGCCGGAGTTGTTTCCCGATTGGATTCTCGCCGGGCCAGTAGCGTCGCGCCATGGTCTCGTTGACGATTGCGACCGGCAGGGAATCTGGCAGGTCATGCTCATGGAACCCGCGACCCAGCCTGATGGGGATTTTCAACGCGGAAAATAAATCGCCGCTGACAACTCGATACTCGGCGGATGGGATCGGGACCCCGCTGGGAGTCTCTTGCCCCCGAATCAAGAAGCGCCACCCAAAGACGTTCCCACGCAACGGAAGGTAGTTGATCATGCCCACGCTGCGCACATGCGGCAATTGGCGGATTCGTTCGGCAACCTCCCGATAAAAGGTCGTCGCGCGCGTGGCTCCCTGCACTTCCTTTGGTAACGGCAACTGAAACGAAACAACATTCTCCGGTTGGAACCCAAGATCTGCCTTTTGCAGAATCGTGAAACTGCGCAGGAACAGTCCGGCCCCTGTCACCAGCATCAACGCCAGTGCAATTTGTACGGCGCCAAAGATCGCCCGCAGCGCACTCGCCCGGCGGCCGCCCGTGGCGCGGCTGGCTGTTTGCATAGACTGTTGCGGATCCATCTGCGAAATCTTCCATGCCGGCAAACCCCCGAAGAATAGACCCGTGAGTGCCGCAAGCACAAGGCTGAACGTGACGACCCATCCGTCCATCGAGATTTCATGCAGTCGAGGGAGATCGGTGAAGCCCATCGAAGGAATAGAACGGATCAGAGTGAACGCCACGGCGAGGCCAAGCGCGCCGCCGCATAGGCCCAGCGCAAGGTTTTCCGTAAGCAACTGCCTGGTCAGCCGCCAATGGCTGGCGCCCAGGCTTGTCCGCACAGCCAGTTCCTTCACTCTTCCCGTTGCCCGCACCAGCAGCATGTTTGCGAGGTTCGTGCACATGATCAGGAGCACGCAAATCACGGCACCCCACAGCACCAACAGGAGCTGCCGTACGCCCCCAATCACACTCTCCAGCAGAGGAATCGCAGTCAGGAACTCGCCGCCATAGGTGCGCGGCTGCGCGCCGGCGAACTGCCGCGTCACGCTTCCAAGTTCGTCGCGAACGGCGGCTTGCGTCACGCCCGCTTTCAGCCGGCCTAGAATGCGCATGTAGCCGGACCCGCGTTGCGTACGTTCATCGGTGAAGCGCAGAGCCGTCCACAACTCCGGGGCCTCAGCCGGGTTGCCGCTCTCGGAGAACGCAAAATGGGACGGCATGACGCCAACGATTGCGTATCGCTCATTGTTCAGGAAAACGTTGCCGCCAATAGTGTCCATGCGTCCGTTGAAGCGGGTCTGCCAAAGGCCGTGACTCAGGATCGCAACATGTTCCGCCGCAGGCTGATCGTCGTCCGCCGTGAAGTCACGCCCGTGCTCCGGCCGGACGCCTAAG
>DATMNI010000407.1:0-15066 GCA_035570275.1 Candidatus Acidiferrales bacterium
CTCGGCGTTCCACAAAGAGCGGAACGACCCGCCCGGCCTCTTCTATTCACTCCGTAGAGCCATCACTGGATCGACTCGCGATGCGCGACGCGCGGGAGCCAGAGACGCGAGTGCTGCCACGCCCAGAAGAATCAGCGATACTACGGTGATTATTGGGACGAGGTCAGGCCGGAAGCCAAAGAGCAGAGCATTCAGGAAACGCGAAGCGACTGTTGACAGGGCCAGGCCTATGGCGAGACCGGCGACGGTCAACACCAAGCCGCGTTTACCAAAGGTAAGCAGTATCTCGCGGGAAGTTGCGCCTAGTGCCATGCGAACACCGATTTCGCTGGTGCGCTGCGTGACCGCGTACGAGAGCACTCCGTACAGTCCGACCGACGCCAGCAGCAGCGCCAGCAGAGCGAACGCGCCCATGAGCGCGGTGCTCTGCGTGGGGGTGGTCAATTGACGGGCAAATATGTCGTCGAAAGTCTCGACGCGCCAAATGGGCTGGTTTTTATCTATGGACCAGATGGCTTGCCGGACTGCCGACACAATCGACGCCGGCTCGACTGCCGTCCGAACCGCGATCCCACCCGGAGGAATCATGAGCTGGTCGCTGCCCTGCTCGTGCAGGCTGTAGACGACGGGTCGTGTGGCTTCCTCCATTGCGACTTCATGAATCTCTTTCACGACACCCACGATCCTGTACCAATAGCCCTTGGGGCCAGTTCTGCCGAACTTGAATTGCGCGCCTATCGCGGAGCGCCCAGGAAAGTTGGTATTCGCAAACGTTTCGTTGACGATCGCCACCTGCGCATCCGAATGCCGGTCCGATGCCTCAAAGAAGCGGCCTTCGCGCAGACGCGCGCCGATGGCCGGGAGGTAATCGCGAGTCACGATCCGGATGATCGCGACCTGGCCGCTGATGCGCTCCCGCGGTTGGCCGGAGATCCAGTAGAAGGTCGCGGCCGTTTCGTTTGCCTTCAGTGGGAGTCGTGAAGTTGCGCCGGCGTTGATTACGCCGGGAATCGCACGTATTTTTTCCAATACGGCGCTGACGAAAGCATCGCGCCGGTCGTTCTCCTTGTAGCGGAACAACGGGGTCTCAAAGGTCAGCAACTTTTCCCGCCGTACGCCGAGGTCCGTATTCCGCAGATGCCGAAATGTCTCCAGCAACAGGCCGCCGCTGGTCAGCAGCGCCACCGCGAGGGCCGTCTCGATGACGATGAGCGAATGCTGGAACCAGTACCTGCGCGTGCCCGCGGCGCCGCGGCCGCCTTCGCGCAGCCCGTCCAGCGGGGCAGTCCGTGACCCTTGCAAGGCGGGCGCAACTCCAAAGGCCAATGCGGCGGCAATGGCCGCCGCGGCGGAGAACGCGAGCACGCGCCAATCCAGCGTGAGCCGCACCGGACCCATGGTTTCCGGCACAAGGCTGGCGAGAAATCGCATCGCCGGCAAGGCGAGCGCGAGCCCTGCAAGGGCCCCGAGTCCTGACAGTACGAGGCTTTCGGTAAGGAATTGCGCGGCCAATCTGCCACCGCCCGCCCCGAGCGCCACACGAACCGCTAACTCCCGGCCGCGCGCCAATCCGCGAGACATCAGCAGATTCGCCAGATTGACGCAGGCGATCAACAGCAGCGCCGCCGACGCGGCCAGCAGGATAACCAGCGCTGTTTGTGTCTTGCCTGTTAGGTCTTCGCGCAACGATGTCATGATCGTCCGGTGGGGTCTCGGGTAGTCCTTCGCAGTCACTTGCAGACTCAGCGCGGCCATGGATCGCTCTGCCTGCTCCCGTGTCACGCCGGCCTTCAGGCGCGCAACCACCTCTTCGTCGTGCCACCCGAAGTTTCTCCGCATCTCGGCGGGAAAGGACGCCGGCATCCAGAGGTCGATATCGCGCGCGGGCAGAAAGTAGAACTCGCGGGGCATGACGCCGATCACTTCATACGGAGTATCGTTCACGTCAATCTTCCGGCCCAATACATCGGGCGACCCGCCGTAGCGCCGCTGCCACAATCCGTAGCTGATCATCGCCACCCGCACACCGTTGCGATCTTCTTCATCGTTGAAGACACGCCCAATCAGCGGCTTCACGCCCAAAACGCTCCAGAGATTCCCCGTGACTTTGCGTGCCGGGACCTGTTCGGGAGCGGCATCGCCGGATAGCGTAGCTTCCGTGGGCTGGGTGGACGCGATATCCGTGAAAACCGTGTTGAGGCGCCGCCACTCGTACCATTCGGCGGGGGCAGGGAAGGACTTGGTTCGATCGTCGGTCTTGCTCAGGTCGTCCCACACCATGACGAGCCGGTCCGGGTCCGAGTACGGCAGAGGACGGATCAGGATCGTATCGAAGGCGCTGAACATCGCGGTGAGGCCGCCGATACCGAGCGCCAGCGTCGCGACGGCGACGGCCGCGAAGCCTGTATTGCGGCGCAGGTTTCGCCAGGCATAGCGGGTGTCCTGCACGAACGTTTCGACCCAGCGCGCGGGCCGCACGTCCCGGCATTCGTCCTTGACCTGCTCTGCGGCGCCGAACTCCAGCCGGACCCGGCGTCGCGCGTCTTCTTCGCTGACTCCGGAGCGCACCATGTCGGCAACTCGTTCTTCGATGTGGAAGCTCAATTCCCTGGCGAGGTTGGCTTCCTTCTCCTCACGTCGCAACCAGCGCCGCCAATTCATTGCGCGCCTCCTTCCGCCATCCCCAGGATTAGCCCGACCGTTTCCGACAGGCGCTTCCAATTTGCCGTTTCCGCTTCGAGGCGCGCCCGGCCGCTGCGCGTCAGGCGGTAGAACTTGGCGTCGCGCCCGGACGCGGTCTGCCGCCATTCCGCCGACAGGAGTTTGCGCGTTTCCAGGCGGTGCAGCGCCGGATAAAGAGACCCTCCGGGGACCTGCACTACGTCGCGGGAGATCTGCTGGAGCCTTTGCGCAATTGCGTAACCGTGCACGGGGCCGAGCGCGACGGTCTTGAGGATCAGCAGGTCGAGAGTGCCCTGGGGAAGATCAGACTTGGGAGACGCCATGTCAATACCTTTCACTTCTACCGATCATACTACTTTGATCAGTAGAAGCGCAAGGTGTCTGTCGCCCCGTGTCGGCCGTCAGGGGCCGTTCCGAGCCCACACGAAACAGCGGCTTCGGCGCGGCTTTCCATAGCCGCGCCGGTTTGCCGGTTTTGTCATGTCCCCATGCCCTCTGTCATGCTGATCGGTCCGATCTGTCCTTGACAATAGCGAGTGCCAGGACCCGCTTCGGCGATTTCTTCTTCTCTCGATGCTTCGACATGGGTGGCGGCCTCCTTTGACCGCTGACCTCAGAATGCGTCAGTAGCGGTAGAATGGTTATCAAGATGGAACGCGTACCGTCACAGCCGGTTAAGGATCCGCCTAACCTCGTTCGGGCATGCCCGTTCGATCTCGACCGGCTGTTGAGCCACATCGATCCTGGACCTGCCGAAGAATCCGAAGCCTACGTACGCCTCATCTATGAGCAGCGCCGTTCTGACCTCTCCTCCAAACGCAACGGCAAGACTGGCCGTTGACACAGATGTTGCCAGTTTCATTTTCAAATGGCACCCCGTGTTTGCCCCGCGGTATGTGAGCATCATCCGTGGTGCCGAGTTGATTGTCTCGTTCATGACATTGGCGGAAATGCGCCAAGGTGCGCTGGACGCGAATTGGGACAACGCAAGTGGGAATTGCTGGAGGCATATCCCGCGGATTTTTCAGTCCTGAATTCGGATAGTCTGCTGTGTTCGACCTCGGCTCAGGTTCGAAACGAGAGCGTGAGGATAGGGCGCCAGACTTGGGTAACCTCCAACTCGTTTCCGCTGCCGGCTAAGCCGACGGTATTCGGAGGCAGATCGCGGCGGGCGGGTTTCTCCCTGAAAGTCACGCAGCGTTTACCGACCCTCCTCTCCCCAGACGCGCTGACGGTGGCGCAGAAGTACCTGGGAACAGAGGGCCAACGGGCCTGATTGAGTTTCTCCGGACGTTCTAAGCTAAGACATATGACAAAGCTCTGTCTCGCACTTCTGCTGATTCCGGCGGCCGGCCTGCTGGCGCAACAGCCGGCCAACGTAGTTTCCCCGGAACTGCTGCCGGACCATCGCGCCACGTTGCGCATGCGCGCGCCCAAAGCCGCGGAAGTCACGCTTACGGCCGATTGGATTCCGGCCGGCACAACGGAAAAACTGACCAAAGACGATACCGGCGTGTGGAGCGTGACGGTTGGCCCGCTGGAACCCGGCATCTATATTTACTCGTTCAATGTGGATGGCACCGCCATGGCAGACCCGGTGAACCCGCGGATCAAACTGCGGGCACGCACATCGGCCAGCCTGCTGGAGATTGCCGCCGATCCACCGGCGCTGTGGCAGCCGCGCGACGTGCCGCACGGCGCGGTGGAGATCAACTGGGAAAAGGCCAAAGCCATCTCCGGGGAGACCCGGGCTTTGTGGATCTACACGCCGCCCGAGTACCAAAAAGGCAGCGGACGTTTCCCCGTGCTGTATCTGCTGCACGGTTCCAATGACACGCCGGCTGGCTGGACCATGGTGGGCGGCGCCAATTTCATCCTCGACAATCTGATCGCCGAAAAGCAGGCGGCGCCGATGATCGTGGTGATGCCGTTCGGCCATGCGCTGCCATTTGGAGCGGCGCGCGGGCCAAGGTCCAACGATCAGGTCTTCGAGGAATACCTGTTGCAGGACGTCATCCCGCTGGTGGAAACCAAATACCGGGTCGCCCCCGGCAGATCGAATCGCGCCATCGCGGGTCTCTCGATGGGTGGCGGCCAGTCTCTGTCCATCGGCTTCGGTCACCTGGATCTGTTCAGCGCCGTCGGCGCATTCAGCGCCGCCGTCCCCGCGGATTTCGAGACGCGCTACGCGGATGCCCTGAAACATTCCGCGGAGACTAACGCCAAACTGAAAGTGTTATGGCTGGGCTGCGGGAAGCAGGATTCGCTGTTCCCCAGATCGCAGAAACTCGCCGATCTGTTCGAGGCGCACCAGATCAAACACACGTTCCGCGCCATCGACGGATTTCACACGTACGCCGTCTGGCGGAAGTTCCTGGCTGAGATGGCGCCGCTGCTGTTCCGGTGAGGGGACATTCGGGTGGGGCCGGCAAGGCTATTTCTGCTCCTGCCTCTCGATGGCGCGAATTGCCTCCGCGTGGCCGGCCGCTTCCCGCTCGCGCCCGCTGGCTTGATAAGCCTGGATCAACAGGAAATGGACCTGTCGATCCGTCACGTCGCCGGTGTGCAGGCGGAGCGCGGCCTCGCCTTCGGTCACTGCATCGGCCGCCAACCCCCGTTTCAGCAGCAGCCGTCCGGACTCGAAGTGAACATCGCGCGAAGCCGGGTCAAGCTGCAGCGCCCGCTCGATGAGCCGGCCACACCCGTCCAGGTCACCCAGAATGAAGAGCAAACGCGAATAGGATAAAAACGGATCCACATGGGGTTTGCCGGAAGCCTCTTCCAGCCGGATGGCATCCTGGTAGAACGCGACGGCCTCCGCGGTCCGGCCCAGGGTTTCCTCGGCAAGCCCTAAATAGAGCGCGGTGCGCGGGTCGCGCGGATTCAACAGGCGGGCCTTTTGGAGCGCCGCAAGGGCGCGCGGCATCTCGTTCTGCTGGTAGTACTGGAATCCATACAGAAATTCGGCGTACCAGGAGGAAGGCTCCACCGCAAGCGCACGCTCCAGGCACTCGCGCGCTACGTCGTACCGGTTGATGGCCATCGCCAATTTGGCCTTGAGCGTCAGGGCGGGCACCAGCTTGGGGTCCAGGGTCAAGGCCCGGTCCACCTCCGCCAGGGACTCCGGAAACTTAGACCGGCCGAAGAGACTGGCGCCTTGCTGATACGCCGCAAAGCCGGGGGACTTGCTGTATGCGGCGTCTGCTGCCTGCGCCAAAGCTACGGCCGCACAGAGCAGCAGCGCCGCCGCCAGGCATGACACTTTTGTGGAGCAGATTGTTAATCTGCGGCGGATTGGTAATCCGCCTGCGCGATGCGGCGGCGAGCCAGTCCGGGTTGGCGGATTTGCCGCAGGGTCCAACAGGCGGATTGCCAATCCGCCGCAGGTTACCAACCTGCCCCACATAGCACCCTCACTTGTGCGCCTCGGCTTCTTCAATCTCGACGACGCGGTCGCCCTTCACGCCCGAAACAACCTGCGTTTCACCGCTGGGCCAGCGGACCTCCACCGTTTTCGCCTCACCGTATGTTCCCAGCCCGAAGCGGACCAGGGGTTCGCTGGAGGAAGCATACCCCACACTGGTAGTGGCGTGCCCGTAGAGTACGCGCCCATCCGGAAGTTGCACCCGCACCACGGCCCCCAGACCCTGGCGGTTACTGCGATGGCCTCGAAGCTTGACCGCCAGCCAATGATTGCCGCTTTTCGAAATGTTGTGAAGCAGTTCCACGGGCCCTTCGAGGGTGGTCACCACCACGTCGATTCGCCCATCGTTATCGAAATCCGCAAATGCCGCACCGTGGTGCAGCGCGGCGTGCTGGAAGCCGGGCCCCGCCGTCGCCGACACATCTTGAAAGCGGCGCCCGCCCGCGTTGGTTGACGGGTTGCCTGAGACGTTGCGGAAGACCTGGTTCGGTAGCGCCGAGGGGCGGCCCAGGTAGCGGTCCAGCGCCGGGAAATGAGAGAGCGCGAAGAACAGGTCCTTCCAACCGTCGTTGTCGAAATCGTACATCCCCAGGCTCCAGCCGGTCATCTGCCGCGTGCCTGCCAGCAGCCCCGATGCCTGTCCCACATCTTCGAACAGCCGCCGCTTCCCCAGATTGCGGAACAACTGGAACCCATCGTTGATCATGCCGGACACAACCAGGTCGGGCAGGCCGTCGTTGTCGAAATCGCGGAAATCGGCGCCCATTCCCGCTATGGCGGCGCCGTCCTGGCGAAATGCGATTCCAGCCTCCAGCCCCATTTCCTGGAACGTGCCGTCGCCCCGATTGCGAAACAGAAAGTTGCGCACAGAATCGTTGGCCACGAATACGTCGATGAAGCCATCGCCGTCGAAATCGGCGAACGCCACGCCCATTCCCTTGCCGATGTGTTGCGCGATTCCGGAAGCCCGCGACACATCCGTAAACGTGCCGTCGCGGTTGTTGTGAAATAGCTGATTGGGGAGCCCGCGGTAGGCATTCGGATGGCAGTAAAACCTGGCGTCCGGCGCGCCGCACTGCGGTTCTGTTGCCGGGTCCCAGGCCACGTAGTTTACGACAAACAAGTCCAGCCAGCCGTCGTTATCGTAGTCGAACCAGCCGGCGGAAACCGCCCACATTTTGCCGAGCTTCGGGTCCGTCCCGGAAAGGCCGGCTTTCACCGTTACATTCTCAAAAGTTCCGTCGCCCCGGTTGCGGTAGAGAATGTTCCCATTCACGCCGCCCACAAAGATGTCGGGCCACCCATCGTTGTCGAAATCGGCCGTCGCCACCGCGATCGAATAGCCTTCTCCAGCCAGACCAGCCTTCGCGGTGACGTCCGTAAACGTGCCGTCGCAGTTGTTGCGGTAGAGGCGGTTGTGGTACTTGGGTCCACTCTTGCGCAGATCCGGAATGCCGGCGCCATTCGCGAAAAACAGATCGGTGCAACCGTCGCCATCGAAGTCGAGGGCCGCCACGCCACCGGCCATCAGCTCGATTTGGTGGAATTGACCGGTTGCGCCATTCTGCAACTGAAATGCGAGCCCGGCCTTCCGGTGGATCTCTTCAAACTGAATCTGCGCATGCAGGGGAAACAGACTCACCAACGCAGCCATTTTGAATAGACGCGGGGCGAGTGCACGCGGGCGACTGTACGCCGACATCGCAACCGGTTCGGCCTCAGAACTCGAACCGGGCAACGATCTGGCCAGTGCGCGGAGCGGGCAATGTCCCACCCACGGCATTGGACGATATGGCCGTGTAATTCATATAGCCGAAGCCCCCGGTCAGCACGCCGCCCGACCGCGTGGGCGGGTTCGACGGACTGCCCGTGCTGGGGTCGGACACCACCTCGTTCCGGTTGAACGGGTTGAAGAACTCCGCCCGGATGCTCAGGCTCATACGTTCGCGAAACGGGAATTTCTTCCCCAGGCTCATCGATTCCACGGGCCGCCGCTGGCCGCGGAAATCGTTGTAGTATACCGTTCCGGTGCCGAACACGCCGGCTGCCTGGTCCGTCCAGGCCGCCGGATTCAGCACCGTCTGCTGCGTCGGGTCGATGCAGCCGCAATTCAGGTCCTTCAGATACAGCGGCTGTCCCGGCACGCGAAATTGCCGCGTGGCTTGGCCGGGCAGGTAGGTGCCGATACTGTTATTTGACGTAGGCGCCGCCAGCAGCGGACCGCTGGCATACTGGCTGATGTTGCCAATGGTCCACCCGGCCAGCACCGTTCGCGCCAGCTTATTCCGCCCCATAAAGCCGAAGGCCGGCACCGTGTAGTCGATGCTGAAGCTCAGGATATTCGGAATATCGTTAGGTGAGAGGCCCTTGAACGTGCTGCGGTTATAGATATTCCCGTTGCCCGAGAAACTGTCCAGCGTTTTCGCAAACGCGTAGGCGCCGGTCACGGTCAGCCCATGGGAATAGCGCTTGGTCAGCTTGGCCTGGAAAGCGTCATACCAGGAATCGCCCAAGGGCGCCCATAGCGAGCCAATCGTGTTGTACTGCGGGAAAGGCCGCAGGCTCTGCACCACCGTGCCCGTGTCCGGAAAATTCGCATACGGCTTGGTGAACCCGGCCGCCACGGCCACCGGCGAAGTAATAGCCGAAGTCAGCAGCGTGCGGGTGGCGGCACTGGTAATATCCAGGCCTAACTTCTGATACACCGAGGGATTGATGGCGTTGTAACTGATCAGGTTGCCGCCGGATTGCAGCCACACGCCGTGATTGCCGATGTAAGAGGCTTCGAGCGCCAGGTCTTTCATAACTTGCCGCTGCAGCGAAACGTTCCATTGGTTGATTCTTGGAGGCCGCCCGCCATTGGGGTCCACCGCCGCCGGCGCGCTCTGCACCGCCGCTCCCGGATTCACCAGCAATCCCGGATTGTAACTGGCCCCATTCAGAGCGTTCGGGTCCCAGACCAGCGGTTGCGATAACTGGCCAGCCGCCACGCCGTTTCCGGGCGACGTGAAGTTGATGGTATTGAAGCCCATGCCCTGGCTGTTGCCGCCGCCGATATAATTGAAGATCGCCACCGAAGCATAGCTCAGTCCCCAGCCCGCGCGTAACACCGTCTTCGGGTCGATCTGGTACGCGATGCCGATGCGCGGCGCAATCGCGTATGGATAGGTGTCCACCAGGTGGCAGTCGCACCGGCCCGGCCCCGGCCCCTGATACAACACGCCGCCCAACCTGCCGTTGGCATTCGGGTTGACCACGTTGGCGCTGAACCCGCTGGTCCGGTCCCACTCCTCCCGCATCGGCGTTTGCAGGTCATACCGGAAACCGTAATCCAGCGTCAGTTTGCGGCTGATTTTCCAGGTGTCCTGAACGAAGAAGCCCCACGCCGAGCGGCGGTACTGCGGGTTGACTGTGTCCCCTATGGAGGCGCTGTCATATGAGCCCAGCAGAAAGCTGGCAAAGTTGTATCCGATCCCGGTCCCGCTGGGAAGCGTCTGGCCGTATAACGGCTGTGCCGTTTCCGCGCTGTTGAACCCGTAAGCCGGGCTCAGCCCGATGTAACTAACATTGGTAAAAGTTTCGATCTTCCATTCGCCGCCGGCCTTGTAAGTGTGATTGCCGTGCACCCAGGTGATCTGGGCCACGCCTGTTGGCTTAACATCCAGGTAGAGGCCCCGGTTGCCGGGACCGATCGCGGCCGCCAGGCCGCCATAAGTATTGCCGCCCAGGGTGCCGCCTCCGAAACGCGGAAATCCGGTGCCCGGCGCGTTTAGGTTCCCAAGCTGCGTGTTGTCGTAGTTAGAGCTCTCCGCCGGCACCGTGTCCGGGTTGTGATAGCGCTGCACGCCCGCGCCCAGGTGGAGCAGCAGCGTAGGCGTCAGGGAGTGGTCGTAATTCACCCGGAACGTCTTGCTGTGAATAATCTGGTCGCGCACCTGCGAGATCGGCTCCGGCAGGCCGTCCACGCCGTTCGACTTATTCGTGTTTTCCTGCGAATAGTAACCTGAGATCTTAGCCTTCTCGCTGAAGTTATGATCGATCTTGATCGAGGGAATCGCCTGCAGCTTGAAGAACGCGCCGGAGGCCGAAAAGTTGTTCACCAGCGTGTCGGCGATATTGGGTTTGGGAATCTGCGCCAGGATTTTCACCGCCACCGGATCGAACCGGTTCTGCGGCACGATGTTGTTCGGAAACAGGTTGAGCACGCGCCGGCCGCTGGAATCGGTAACCGCCGTCGCGGGATCGTAAATCGCGTTTTGAAGGATGGCACGCCCGGCGAAATCCGCGCCCAGGTTGCGGCCCAGAATGGCGCTCAAATCGCCGCTCCGGAAGGCGGAATCCGGCACCGTCGTGATCCCGTTGTAGAGGTTCTCCCGGTCCCGGTACCGCTCCCAGTTGAAGAAGAAAAATGTCTTGTTCTTCCCGTTGTAAATTTTCGGCAGCAGAACCGGCCCGCCCACGGAGAAACCTCCGTCGGCCAGGTGCTTGACAATCTCCACATGCCCGCCGTTCCCGTTGTCGGTAAAAGGCAGACCGGCATTGAAAGCCGTGTTCTGCAGGTAAACATACCCGCTGCCGTGGAACTGGTTGGTTCCGCCGCGCGACGTGAAGTTGTACAGGCCGCCGGTCACCACGCCAAACTCCGGAGCGAAGTTCGAGGTCTGCAGCGTGAATTCCTGAATCGCCTCCACCGAAGGCTGCGACTCGTCGGAAACGCGGGGGTCCAGGGAACTGCTGGATTCCTGTCCCTCAAACAGAATGCGGAATCCGCCGTTGGTTCCGTTCACCGTGATGTTATTCCAGCCATTGATACTGGCCCCCGGCGTCATTTGCGTGAACGATAGCGGGTTGCGAATGGCGCCCGCGCCGATTCCGAAGTTGATGGGCAGCGTATTGATCTGCGCGCCCGTGACCGTGGTGGATTGCTCTCCGCTTTCCGTCTTGAGCAGCGTCGATTCCGCGCTCACCTCAACCGACTGTGTGGCCGAACCCACTTGCAGCACCACATCCACGCGCGTGGTCACCGCCACCTGCACCACAATGTTAGTCATCTCCGACTTGCTGAAGCCCGGATGTTCCACGGCGAGTTTATAGGTGCCGACCGGCAGTGCGGCCAGCGTATAGTTGCCCGTGGTAGTGGTCACGGTTTCCGAGCGGCTCCCGGTTTCCACATTGGTCAGGACCACTTTCGACGCCGGAATCAGCGCCCCCGTGGGGTCGGCAACCGTGCCAGTAATGGTGCCGCGGTCGCTTTGCGCCCATGCGCACGCCACCGCCAGTGACAACGTCAGCAACCTGTAAATCTGTTTCAAGGCTCACCTCTGTTGGCGGATGCAATCGGTGCGGAATCCCAGGCCCGGAACTTCCCCTAGAAGCTTTACCGGAGCGTGACAACCCGCCCGCCTCTGCTATCAACCGTTGATGCGAAGTCTACACCTTGAAGGCAGCGCAGTCAACGCTCCAGCGGGTCTCCATGATAAACTGGCCGCGCAAGGAGCGCTTACCCAAAATCACCATGCGTATTCTGCCAGCCGGCTTCATTCTCCACGCTCTGCTGCTCGCGCAGCCGCCCATCCCTCGCTACGAGGTCAAGCGGGCCGCCAGCCCCATCATCATCGATGGCAAGCCGGATGAGAAAGCCTGGCAGTCGGCCTCCCCCGTGGAATTCGTCTTTCCCTGGGACGCCCAGACCGGCGCCAAGCAGAAGACCACCGCCCGGCTCCTCTGGGACGACGACAACCTCTATGTCTCTTACGAGTGCGAAGACACCGACATCGTGGCCCTGCACACCGAGCGCGACGACCCGACATATCTCGACGATGCCGTGGAGATCTTCATCAATCCCAAGCCCTCGCAAACCACCGTCTACCTCGGCCTGGAGATGAACGCGCGTGCCGTGCTCTACGATTATGTGATGGTCGACGCCCGGTACGTTTTCAAGCGGTTCAACATGCAGGGTGTCAAACTGGCAACCTTTATTCGCGGCACGCTGAACACGCGGGGCGACGAAGATAAGGGCTGGAGCCTGGAAGTGGCCATCCCCTGGGTCAACTTCGAGGAACTCGCGAAGCGTCCGGTTCCCGGCGACGTCTGGACCGCCAACCTCAATCGATGGGATGGAGTGGAGCCGCACCGCCGCCTCAGTATGTGGTCCGATCCGCTGCAGCCGGGGCCGCAACCGCACGTACCGGCACGGTTCGGTCAACTGGTGTTCGTGCAGAATTCAAAGTAGAACGTTACTGGGGAAGACATGAACGACGCCGGCAAATGGGTAGGGCTCGAAACGCTCTGGCAGGATGTGCGCTTCGGATGGCGCTCGTTGAAGCGGCAGCCGCTCCTGACCGTAGCCGTAGTTGCCACTCTGGCATTTGGAATCGGCGGGATGACCGCCATCTTCTCCGTGGTCAACACAGTTCTACTGAGACCGCTGAGCTATCCCGAACCTGACCGTATGGTTCAATTCTTAGTTACCGGACCGTGGGGTTGGGCGCCCGCCGCAACCATTCCCAAGTTCAAAATCTGGCGCGAGCAGTCCGACATCTTTCAAGATGTTGCCGCCTATGACTCCTTCTTTGGTGTACCCGTTCTCAGCCTCGGTGTCGATAAAAATGGCGGCGATAAAAATGGCGATGGCAAACCGGAGCCGATAAAAGCCATGCGTGTCACCGCCGGCTACTTTCGCCTGTTCGGGGCTACGGTAGCGCCAGGCCGCACCTTCACAGAGGAAGAATGCAGCCCCAACGGCCCCCAGGTTGTCGTGCTGAGCAGTGGAGTCTGGCGGCGGCGATTCAGCGCCGATCCAGCTATCGTCGGCAAGGTGATCCGGCTCAATGGCCAGCCATACACCGTGGTCGGCATCATGCGTCCCGAATTCGAATCCGATCCTTCGCCTGGCGTTTGGGTTCCCTTTCAGTTCAACCCGAACAGTCCGGAACACACGAAACTGTACTTCACCGTGGCGGGACGGCTGAAACCGGGCATCACACTCAGCCTGGCCAGAACACGGCTGAGTCTGGCGGCCGAACGATTCTTCCGGGAGTTCCCGGATCAGGCCGCCGCGGAACCGAAGGGTGGATTTTCGGCGGCGCTTCTGCAAGAGGCCATGGTCGGCGACGTTCGATCTTCCCTCTACATTTTTAGCGGAGCGGTCGGTTTTGTCTTACTGATTGCCTGTGCCAATGTGGCGAGCCTGCTTCTGGCCCGTGCCATGGGCCGCCAAAGGGAGCTTGCCATTCGGGCGGCTGTGGGCGCCGGCCGCGGACGTCTGGTTCGTCAGTTGCTTACGGAAAGTCTTGTCCTTTCCTTGTTGGGCGGCGCTTTGGGACTCGTCTTCGGCGCCATAGCCATCCGCCTGCTCCTCAATCTCAATCCGGGGAATCTGCCACGAATTGGTGAATTCGCCTCTGCCGTCACCCCGGACTGGCGGGTCCTTGCCTTTACGGCCGGCGTATCTCTTGGAACGAGCATCCTGATCGGTCTTGGGCCGGCTCTCGAAGGCTCCCTTGCGGATCTGAACGCGAGACTGAGAGGGGGAAGTGGAATCGTTGGTAATGGTACTGTCGTTCGCAAGCACAAAACTCTATCGCTCTTGGTCATTGGCGAAGTATCAATTGCCGTCGTACTTCTGATCGGGGCCGGTCTTCTGGTCCGCACTTTCGTCACCATGCGCAGTGTGAATCCGGGATTCGATTCGAAAAACGTCCTGGCCGTCACAACGTCCCTATCGGAATCGCGCATTCGAAATGTCACCACGATGACTCAGCTAGTCAGGGGCGTCGTGGAACGGATGCGGGTGCTGCCGGGAGTTGTAGCCGCGGGCGCCGCCTGGTGCGTGCCACTCGACTTCACTTGCAGCGCAGGCGGACGATTCTCCGTGGCCGGGCAGGAGCCGCCGGGTAGTGCCTTCTCAACAGGTAATGCCTTCTCAAGTGGCTGGTCGAGCGTCTCGCCGGCTTACTTCGAAGTCTTCCGGATTCCTCTGCTGCGCGGTCGATTCTTCGCGATTCAAGACGATTCCGCCTCGCAACCAGTCGTCATCGTCAACGAGGCTCTTGCCAGGCAGTTTTTGGCAACCGGCGATCCGCTCAACAACCGCCTCATTCTGGGAACGGGTCCCAACCAGGAACCGGCTCGTCAGATCGTGGGCGTGGTACAGGATACTCATGATCTGGACCTGCGGACCAGCGTCCGGCCAACCGTCTATGTCCCCCTGTCGCAAGTCACCGACGCGGCCATCGCGGTCCGCCGCGAGAATGTTCCTCTGGCTTGGATCGCGCGGACCCAGGACGATCCGGTTATGCTCAGCACCGCCATCCAGGACGCTATCAGCCAGGCCAGCGGAGACCTTCCGATAACCAGTGTCCGTACCATGCGGGAAGTGGTGGCTGGCTCCAGTGCGTCAGAAGCTTTTGCCACGCTGGTACTGGCCATTTTTGGATGCTCGGCGCTGGCGCTCGCAGCCATTGGGGTATATGGATTGACGGCGTATTCGGTCCAGAATCGCACCCGGGAATTCGGTATTCGAATGGCTCTGGGAGCCCCCGCCGGTAATCTGCAACGCTCGATCATCTTCGAGGGCCTGCGCCTGGTTGCAATTGGTGTTCTGCTGGGGAGCATCGCAGCTTTGGGTCTCACGCGATTGATCGTCCATCTGCTCTATCGAGTCCAGCCTTGGGACCCGCTGGTCTTTCTATCGGCGCCGGTGGTGCTAGGCGCAGTGGCGCTGATGGCGATCTGGATTCCCGCTCGCCATGTCACTCAAGTGGATCCTTTGACCGCTCTTCGGTATGAATAAGTTCTGGGTGGCTGTTTGAAGGCCACGAAACCCTCCTAAGGAACTCGCTGCAAGTTATTGATAATACGAGAGTCCAAAAATGGCTTTGCTGAATAATTTCGCCGACAGAGACCCGGCCAAGTTCCTCTCCGGTATGGACCCGCGCCACGCGGGCGCTTTGCTTGTG
>DATMNI010000408.1:0-5960 GCA_035570275.1 Candidatus Acidiferrales bacterium
AACGCTTCGAGTGCGGGGTTGTCCGCCGCCCTCGCATGGTTGGGGCCAGGATGGTTCGCTATTCCTTCTCCTGTATGACTCTTTCATTCACTACTTCACGCCGGTTTATCCCGACGCTCCAGATTGACAATCTGCCCCACAGAAACGTGCTCACAGGGCGGTCCCCCCCATTCGGTTAAGCACCCTCAATGTGGGGCTTGCGACTTGACCGCTGATCTTGTCAAAACCGGGCGCGCGCGGGCCGGGCTACTGCCTACTGACGACTCTGCCTAAAACACCGGAATCACCACGCTGGTGGTCACGCCCCCAACGGTAATGCCCAACTCCATGCTGGTGGCGCCGGTCCGGATGTCGGTGGCATAGGTTGCCGGAATGTCGCCGATCCGGTATGTGGAGCGAATACTCCCGGTGCCTGTGCCGGAGGTGATGGAGACTTGCGGCGTGGCCGAACCGGTGTACGGCAATCCGGCTACATCCACCACACGAAACACTACGGCTTGCGTGGACAGGCGGCCCGTGGGATCGGAGTTGTCCTGGTAGATCACCGTAATTCCCGCCGGGGTTGAACCGGGCACGGCAAACCAGTACGGAATCGACGCCACGTTGGAGTTCGCGGTTCCCGTAACCTGCAGGTAGCCCTGGTATTCGCCGGGAGCCAGGCCCGAGGCGCTCAGCGTCACCGGGATCTGCTGCGAGGCGTTGGGGGCGAGTGGCACGCTGCTGGTGGAAAGCGACGGAGCCGGGCTGTTGCCGGTGGGCACGGCCTGAATGGTAAAGGTATCGCCGGCGGTTCCCAGATTCCAAAGCGTCAGTTGCAGCGTGTTGTTCACCGCGCCAGCGCCGGTTCCGAAATTCAGCGACGTGGGGTACGCGGCCACCGTGCCGCCGACCGCGGTGGCCAGGTTCAGCATGCCGGCTCCCGCTTGCTGCACGGTGGCCCGCACATTCGGCGCCGCCGTGGCCGGCCCGGCGCCATTGATCAGCAGGGAACGGTATTGCTGGACGGTGAGCCCGGGCCGCGCGGCCTTTAGTACCGCGGCCGCGCCGGCCGCCAACGGCGCGGAAAAGCTGGTGCCGGCGGTGACGATGAAGCCCGACGGGCTGTACGATTCGCCGCTCGAGAACGAATTCTGCGCGCCGGTTACGATTTGGTCGCCCACCGCCACCAGGTCTGGCTTCATGGCGCTGCCAACGCTGGGGCCGCGGCTGCTGAAACTGGTCAGATCCGGACGGGCCGCGAAGGCGGTGGCGCCGCTGAAATCCAGAGTCGCCGAAACTCCGGGGTTGGCGGCTAGTTGGGCTTTCAAATCGGCGCCTTGCGATTGGTCCACGAACATGGCGGGCAGCGTGGCGGTACCCACCGAAGCCACGATCGTCTGGAACGAGGCGCCGGTGGCACTGTTGTAAACGATGGCCGCGGCGGCGCCGCCCGCCGCCACATTGTTCAGCTTGTCCGCGAACAGGCAGGTGCCGCGCAGCACCAGAACCACCTGTCCGGCGACGGACCCGGATGGCAGCGGCGAACAGGCCAGCCCGCTGGCATCGAGCGCGGTCACGTCGAACAGCGGGCCGCCGATCACCTGCCCGGGGTCCGGCCCGCTGCCCAGGAAAGCCTCTTCCGGCGCGGCGCCCCCTGCCGTAACGGCATAGCCCAGGGCGCGGTCGTTCATGATGGCGCCCAGCGTGATGGCGTCGGGCGCGCTGGCGTAATCGCCAAGGCTGCCGGCTCCCGGCCCCGAGTTCCCGGCCGACACGGTGACCACCACTCCCGCATTCGTGGCAGCTTCGATGGCCGCGATCCCCACTGCGGTCGGCGCGATATCCGAGTACGAAGTCACGTACGAGCCCAGGCTGAGGTTGATCACATCCATGCCGTCCGCCACGGCATCGTCGATGGCTTTGGCGATCACGTCGGACGTGCTGCCATTGGCGTCCAGCACCTTGTAACTGCCAATGTACGCCTTGGGTGCGACGCCGGTGACAGGTCCGTACGGCGTGGAAGCCGTGCCGCCCGCCGCCGCCAGCGACGTTCCGGTGCCGTGGCCGTCGCGATCGTTGGCGTCGGGGTCGCCGCCGTCGGGCAACAGCGTCGTGTAATTCCTGGCCACGATGATCTTGGCGTTGGTGAACTGCAGATCGCCGGCGTTGAGCACTTTCGGGAAGCCCGCAACCGCCGGCAGCGGATCGCTGAACGCCGGGTTATTCACGTCGACGCCGGTATCGATCATTCCAATCTTGATGCCCGCGCCGGCGCTATTCTGTCCCAGCGGCAGCGTGCTCCAGGCATCCGGCACCTTGTGGAGCGGCAGCGCGTGGCTCAGCAGCGGTTTCACCTGGTGCACCGGGTGCAACTGCAACGCGCCCGGTATTTGCAGCAAATCGTTGGCCCGCGCGTCCGGTATGGTGACGATCAGTGCGTTGATCACGGTGTCCATGCTTGCCAGGACCGTACCGCCGCGCGATGCCACCGCGGCCCGCGCCGCTGCCTGGCCCTGCCGTACGCCCGTGCGCCGCGCCGCAAAACTGGCTTCGCGCGCCGCGAAACGGGCGCCCGCTTTTACCGCGGACACCGCCGCCGGATCGCCGGAAAGTTCCAAAATATATCGACCCGGAACCACCTGGCCAAACATCCCGGATGCCGCAGATAGAAAAGCACACAGAAGAAGGCCGGTGGTCTTCATTGCCGGCGTCTTGATTGCGAGGATTCGGCAACGCGGCACAGTGCCGCAGACGGAATCCATGGAAGGCGGCATGCCGCCACCCATGGCAGGGATAATCGCTGCGCTAAGTGGTTGATTAGTATTCTTGTCGATCATCTTCGGGCTAACCAAGGCAATCCGGTGGCCGCGACACCCTAACCCCGCCGGTATCTTAATACCTCTACCAGAAACGCATCCCGCCGGGCTTTCACCTCATCCGCGCTTTTCACGGACCAGTCGTAGAAGCCCTTGCCGGTCTTCACACCCAGGTTGCCGTCGCGCACCCGCTCGCGAAGCAGTTCCGGCGCGCGCGGTTCGTTGTAAAGGTCTTTGGCCACATATTCCAGGATTGCGAGCGCCATATCCAGTCCCGCCGTGTCCATGTGCTCCAGGGTCCCATAGGCGGGCATGCGCAGCCCGAATCCGTTCTTGACCACGGTGTCTACGTCGTCGGCATCGGCAATCCCCTCCGCCACAATGTAGGCGGCTTCCCGCACCAGCGCCATCTGCAGCCGGTTGCCCAACTGGCCGGGCCGGTCCTTGCGCACCACCACGGGTGTCTTGCCACAAGCTTGTAACAGGTCGCGCACCGCCTCCGCGGCCTCCGCCGAAGTCTTGTCGCCCTTCACAATCTCCACCAGCGGCATCAAGTGAGGCGGATTCCAGAAATGCGTCGTCAGCACCCGCTCGGGACGCGCGCATCGCGAAGCCACTGCGGTGATGCTCAGCCCCGAGGTGTTGGTTGCCAGAATCGCGCGCGGTGTCAACGCATCCATGCGCGCGAACAATTCCTGTTTGAACGTCATGTCCTCGGGCCCCGACTCGATCACCAGATCGGCCGCGGCGATGGTATCGTCGAACGCCGCCGACGCCATCACCAACTCCGCGGCTCGCGCGGCCACTGCGGGGTCAACCAACTGGTTGGCGGCGAGGAACCGGGCCTGGGCGCGCGCCTTGTCCACGCCTTGCGCCGCCCCTTCCGCGGTGCGGCTCAGGATGGTGGTCCGCAGCCCCCCCAGGGCAAGCGTCAAAGCAATTCCCGGTCCCATCATTCCGGTGCCGATCACGGCGGCACAAGTGAATCTGTTATCGGGCATGCAGACTATTTTAGGGGAAAGTGCCGGCAGAGGCTGGCGACGCAGTTCAAGAGCCAGTTTCTTCGTCCAGACGCGCCAACAGTTCCCGGCTATCGAAGGGGAGGGGACCGCGGTCGGGCACTTCCAGGCTTTTCACTTCCACGCTGGTCAGGTCGCGACGAATCAGGTCGCCGTTGGCAAACACGAAGGTCGTCCGGTCTTCCGGGTCCATCTGGACGATGTAGCGGACGCCGAGCCTCTCGTACTCTCGGAACCGCTGCATGGTATTTCGCATCCGGTCGTCGGGCGACACGATCTCGATAATGAGCAGCGGCGGATCCAATACGACGCGTTCGCTCTGATGGAACGGACGTCTCATGACGAGAACGTCCGGTACCCGGTAGCGGCTATCTTCGATACGGGTACGGCACTCCGGACGAACGGCGATGCCGAGCGCCTTCTCAAAGCCAGCCAGGTGGACGATCAGGATCTTCTGCAAGGCGCTATGATCCGGTGTTCCTACGTTACGGGCCACAACGAGGCCACCGAGGTATTCGCGATCGCCATCCGGATAGCTGGTGCTCAGGTATTCCTCAACCGCGACCAGAGGTGGGGTTGGCAGGGTTGCCATGTAATCAGTCTACTCCTTCCCACCGACGCCCGCCGGGAATCGCGGGACTTGGCAACAGCCAGAAGTTCGCGCCCTTCAGAACGCACTGAACTTTGTGCTTGCCAGAATCGAATTGGCCTGAAACAATGTGCTTTTAACAGTTATGCACATCCGTGTTCTGGGTATCGTACTGGCCGGCGGCAAAGGCAGCCGGCTTTCCCCGCTTACCACGGAACGGGCCAAGCCGGCCGTCCCGTTCGGAGGCAAATACCGCATCATTGACTTCGTCTTGAGCAACTTCATCAACTCGGGGATCTATTCCATCTACGTGTTGACGCAGTTCAAGAGCCAGTCGCTGCTGCAGCACCTCAGCGAGGGTTGGCAATTCGGCAGCCTGCTCAAATCGCAATTCGTGATTCCGGTGCCGGCCCAGATGCGATCGGAGGATGAGTCCTGGTACCAGGGAACGGCCGACGCCATCTACCAGAACATCAACCTGGTGGAACAGGCCCGTCCGGACGTGGTGGCGATTTTCGGCGCCGATCATATCTACCGCATGAACATCACCAGTATGATCGAATACCACTCGGCCAAGAAGGCGGAGGTGACGGTTGCCGCCATCCCCGCGCCGCGGAAACATGCCGTGGAGTTCGGCGTGATCGAGGCAGCCGAGGACGGCCACATCCTGGCCTTCCACGAAAAGAAACCCTTCGCTCCCACCATTCCGGGCGATCCGGAGCAGGTATTTGCCTCCATGGGGAACTATATATTTTCCACGGAGACCCTGTTGGACCTGCTGCGGGCCGACGCCCAGGATCCTGGCAGCGACCACGATTTTGGCAAGAACATACTCCCCAAGCTGGCCGGAAAGGCCGAGATCTTCGCCTACAATTTCCAGACCAACCGCATCCCCGGTGAACCGGAAGACGCTGTGCCTTACTGGCGGGATGTAGGTACTATCGAATCGTACTTCGAAGCCAACATGGACCTCCGGTCGGTGAAACCGGCGCTCAACCTGTACAATCGCGCCTGGCCCCTGCGCAGCGCCAGCTACTCCGACCCGCCGGCGAAGTTCACATTTGACGATGAGAACCGCCGCGGACAAGCCATCGACAGCGTCGTGTCCGGTGGATGCATTCTATCGGGCGGCGTGGTCAGAAACTCGGTGCTCGGCCGCGGCGTCAAAGTGCACGCCGGGGCCTTGGTGGATGACTGCATCATTTTCGACAATTGCGACATCGGCCGGCGGAGCAAAATCCGCCACGCCATCCTGGACAAGAATGTGAAGGTCCTTCCGGACGCCCAAATCGGGTACGACCTCGAAGCTGACGCCATCCGGTACTTTGTGAGCCCCGGCGGCCTGGTAGTGGTCGGAGGCCAGCGCAGCAAGGTAGAGATTACGGGATTGGTGGTGTGAGCGCGTTGGTGGGTGCCCGAAACCCTCCTAAGGAACTCGCTGCAAGTTATTGATAATACGAGAGTCCAAAAATGGCTTTGCTGAATAATTTCGCCGACAGAGACCCGGCCAAGTTCCTCTCCGGTATGGACCCGCGCCACGCGGGCGCTTTGCTTGTG
>DATMNI010000409.1:0-18881 GCA_035570275.1 Candidatus Acidiferrales bacterium
CGTTTTCCGGCCGGCCATGGCCATGTTCACCGCCAAGGATGCCGTTCTACCGTTCCCACTGCGTCAGGCGCTGGACCGCACCGATGCGCAACTCGATTTGCTGATCTACGACGCTTTTCCCCTGGAGAAAGCCGGCTGAAACTTGACACTTTTAGATAGAACTTATTTATATTAGACGGCTAGAGTCTGATCACCGCCAGACCAGATTCCGGATCAACTTGTTTTTGAATGTGGATCGGGCTCTCCGCCAGAACGACTTCACAGGTCGGACGAATATGTGCCTCGAGCAAATGGCCACCGTGGGCGGTACCGTCCTTCCTGCCAATTACGGCATGCGCGTGCACAACCGGCTTTCCGCCCTTCACGGCAACGTCGCCAATGAGCGATAGGAGTTCCACCTGTTCGTCAAGCGTGACCGATGGTTCATACTGCTTGCTCTCCCAGCTGAACCAACCGAGGCGTACCGATGAGAGCGCACCAACGGCTTTAAAGCTCGCAGCCGAAAGCTTTTCCTGCTCCGCGAATTCAAGCAGCCCTTTTGCCAGTTCGTCACCGGTTTCGAAGACAAGAATGAATGTTTTCGGGGAGTGATCGATTTGTCGGGACTTCATTGTTCATCCTCAATTCGCATTCGGGCTTTGAATCATAGTTTTCACTGCATCGGGCGAGGGATGCCAAACTACATTGAGCGACCCCTCGATTGCTTCTGACCTTACTCTGTGGCGAAGAAGCGCTGCAGTTCCTCGAGCGTTTCCTCGGGACGTTCTTCCTGGAGGAAATGGCCGCAATCGAGGCTGCGCCCGGTAACTGTCGAGGTGGCTTTCGACCGCCAGGCCGCAAGGACGTCCCACAACAGCCCTATGGTTCCTCTTGCCCCCCAGAGGGCGTGAACCGGTGCCACGATCTTGTTGCCCGCACGGTCATCCGCTTCGTCCATCTTAAGACCGATGTCCGCAGACGCTCTGAATTCCTCACACGTGGCATGAATCGTCGACGTGCAGCAGAAGCAGCGACGATACTCGCTCACTGCCTCAGGCGTGAGGGCTCCCGGAGTCTTGTTCAGCACGCTAAGATTATATTCCAGATAGTACTGAGGATCGAGTCCAATGAGATGCTCTGGCAGGGGCGCCGCCTGGATAAGGAAGAACCACCACATATACTTCGTCGCAAACTCTTGATTGGTTTGTCGATACATCGTCAACGTCGGAGCGATGTCCATGAGACAAACCTTCTTGACGCTTTTGGGGAAATCGAGACACAGGCGATGGGCGACGCGAGCACCGCGATCGTGGGCGCCCACAAGGAACTGCTCGTGTCCAAAATGACGCATCGTCTCGATCTGGTCCAACGCCATTGCCCGGAACGAGTAATTGAGGTGGCGATCTCCGCCGGTCGGGCGGCTCGAATCACCGTACCCTCGCAGATCAGGCACGTAGACCGAGAAACGCTCAGCGAGTCCAGGCGCCACTTTGTGCCACGTAACGTGAGTCTCGGGATATCCATGCAGAAGGAGCAACGGCGGTCCGTCGCCTTTGTGAAAAACAGGGATGGTCGCTCCGCTGGTGCGAACCTCAGTGTGCACAAAGCCGGGCAAAAGCTTCGCCGCGATATCCTCTGGCGGTTTCGGCGGCAGTTCGGGCAAAGATATGGCCTTCATGTCGATATCTTGCATCGCTTGAATCTTGCCGGGAATGGCAGACGTGCCAGTCACGGCGGCAACCAATGAAAGTCTGAGCGTCTCTCGACGGTTCATGGTTATTGTTGAGTTTTGCTCGCGCATGAAACACCTCACCTACTTCGAAAATGGATCAATCAACGTCAGATCCGTTGCGGAATCTAAGCGTTTCTGCATTGTTACTGGATCGACAGTCACCATCACTTCCAAAGTTGGGGATACAGACGCGGCAAGAACGTGGCCGGCGCGCGTTGTTCCGTCCGCCCCCCCAACCGCCATATGCGTATGCAACGCCGGTTTTCCATGATAGAGCGCGATATCACCAATCATCCCGATCACTTCGTGCTGACCGTCGATGAGAATCTTCTTGTACATTTTTCGCTGCGGATCGAAAAAGCCCAACGTTGCTCCACTCAAGGCTCCGATGGCGGTGAAATGGGCACTGGTAACTTGATACTTCTCGGCAAACTCTATGAGGCCGGACAAAGCCTCGTCTCCCTGGTAGAAGATCACGGCATAGTGTTTCGTAGTCTCCCCCGGGTTCAATAATTGAACCCGCATCTTGGGAGCTTTACCCTTCGGAATGGCATCCGACGGCGACACATAATCACTTCCCGCCGCCTGCGAATATCCAGGCATGGTTGTAATCCCGATCAATACCAAAAGACAAAGAATTTCTGCGAATGTTTTCGGGGACTGATCAGTTTGTCTGGTTTTCATTGTTCCTCCTCAATTCGCACCTGCCGAGGCGTTGCTGCGAGTCTTGGGGGTGGGCAGAATTTGTCTAATTCGTTCATGGAACGCTCCTTTGCAAATCCGCGATTCGTCCGGATGCCATCTCTACTCGCGATTAAGCCAGACCCGTCGGGCCGAAACAATTGGACGAAGGTACCGGCGATACTTTGGTATCGGTCGACGCAATGCGTGGTGTTGGACGGTCCACGTTGGCATTCAGCCGCCTTATAAGTTGGGCCAAGGCCGATCCAAGAAAGCTTCACGCGAATCGTACGGGCTAGGAGAAGATGATCACGCAAAGTCGCAAAGTCGCAAAGAGGCGTAGGGATATCCCGTCACCCTCTCCTTGGGTTTTCAAAGGGCGCAGCCCTTGGTTATCGCTAGGTCTTGAATTCGTCGATTATTCGGTCGAGATCGTGACGGTCGAGCCTGACATTGCGGCCAATGCGGACGACTGGAAGCTCTTTTCTGAATATTAACTGGCGGATGGCGGATTCGGTGCGGCCCAGGTATTCGCCGGCCTGCCGCGGCGTCAACAAGATGCCCAAGCAAGGAACCGGATCGACGACGCAGCCAGGCGGATCAAAGCCTATCGCGACAATAAAAAGCTGTTGGCGTCCGCTCCGAATGGCGACAATGTTCGTGACAGTACCCCAGAAACAGGAAGAGCTCCGGATTTCTCCAGAGCCCGTAAGTCCTTCCTGATGTTTGGTGCGGGGGAGGGGACTTGAACCCCTACGGGATTGCTCCCGCTAGCACCTCAAGCTAGTGCGTCTGCCAATTCCGCCACCTCCGCGTTCGGAAACCCGCTACTTCTTCGCCGGCGTTGGCTGCGCCGGGGTGCTCTGTTGCGGCGCCGGGGCCGGTTGGCTCGGCGGCAAATTGATCGGCACTTGCTTCGCAGGCGCCGGGGCGCTGCTCTTAACCGGAGCAGACTCCAAAACCGTGGTGCCTAACCCGGCGTTTCGCGTCGCCAGAATCGAAAGCGAAAGCGAGGTCACCATGAACAAAATGGCGGATATTGTGGTCGCCTTGGAAAGCAGCGTGGCCGAGCCGCGAGGGCCAAAGGCCGTCTGCGACCCCATGCCGCCGAACGCGCCGGCCAGATCCGCCGCCTTCCCGCTTTGCAGCAGCACCACAATAATCAGGAACAGGCACACGATCACATGAACGATCCACATTAGAATATACATCGTAGTCCTTCCAGTATAAGTAACCGACCTGCCGTGGGTCAAACCCGCGTCTAGACCTGCGATCAAAAAAAGTGTTTAAAACCGTGCTAAAACCGGGTTTAAAACCGCGGCTCAGACTCCGCCGCCCCCGTGCTCCCAAACCTTGACCCGGCGCCGGTCCCCTCGGCGGTCCCCCTGGAAGGCCGGCGGGTGGAGCGTTCCAACCGGCGGGCATAATCCAGAAACAGTTCCATGCCCTGATACTCCCTGGGACCCAGTTCGTGAACGATGTGCCGCGTCAAGTACTCCCGAACCAGCCCCGGCTGAAACTCGCGGCGCGCCGATTCCGAGGCCACAATTTCGTCCAGCCGCTCACGGCCGTACCGGCATGAGTCGCGGAAAGCCTCGACCACGGCCGGAGTCACCGCGCCCTTCCGGCCGGCCCAGACCGCGAATACCATCGGCAGCCCGGTCATTTCCACCCACTCCGCCCCCAGATCGTAGACGTGGTATGGAAGCAGTGCCGGTTCAATCCGCAGCGCCGGGTCCCCAATGATCAGCGCCGCGTCGGCAATCCGCAGCATCGCCTCCAGGTCGGGCGCATGCGGTATCGATTCCGGCTCCGCCCCGTAGCGGCGCTGCAGGATCACGCGCACCAGTTCCACCGAAGTCCGCGAACTGGAATCCGCCGCCAGGGTGCGGATCTGGCCCGCCGGCCGCGATGAAATCAGCAGGATACTTCGCACCGCCCCGTGACAGGCGATCCCGGTGCCCGGAAGAATCTCCAGGTCCTGCCGCGTCAACTCGAAGGAGGGCACAATGCCGATGTCCGCCGCGCCCGCCGCCAACTGGTCCGCGCAGCCGGCGGGAACGCGGAAATCCAAATCGAAGAGACCGGCTTGAGGGCCGTGCAGCATCCCCCAAACCAGTGGCGTGGTGTTCAGGTAGCTAACCGCGGAGACCCGCAGCTTCGGAGTGGTTGGGCTCAATCCGCTAGTGTACCAGTCCGAACCTTGGTAGAATGAGATTATCCTTGCTTTCCATTAATAATCTCTCGATGCGCTTCGGCGCCAGATTACTGTTTGAAGACGTCACCTGTACGTTTCTGGCCGGGCGTCGCTATGCCATTTCCGGACCCAACGGGGCCGGTAAATCGACGCTCATGAAGATCCTCACCGGCGAGCTTGAGCCCTCCAAGGGGTCGGTCACCCGGCCGAAGAAGCTCGGAATTCTGCGGCAGGACCAGTTTGCCTTCGACGCCCTTCGTGTCGTCGATACCGTGATCATGGGCAACGCGCCGTTGTGGAAGGCCCTGGAAGAACGCGAGGCCCTCTACGCCAAACCGCACGACCAGTTGACCGACGAGGACGGCATGCGCTTGGGCGAGTTGGAGGGAACGGTAGGCGAGGAAGGCGGGTATACGGCGGAGTCCGATGCCGGAGTTCTCCTGGACGGGCTAGGTGTGGAGGATGCGCTGCACCAGCGCAAAATGGGCGAGTTGCAAGGCGGTCAAAAGGTGCGCGTGCTGTTGGCCCAGGCGCTGTTCGGCACCCCGCCGGCTTTGCTCCTCGACGAACCCACCAACCACCTCGACCTGGATTCGGTCCACTGGCTGCAGGATTACCTCTGCCGCTACGAAGGCGTGCTGATCGTGATTTCGCACGACCGGCACTTCCTGAACAGTGTTTCCACCCACACGGCCGACATCGACTACCAAACCGTCATCATGTACACCGGCGGGTACGATGACATGGTGATGGCGAAAACGCAGATCCGGTCCCGCATCGAGGCCGGCAATGCGCAGCGCGAAAAGAAAATCGAGCAGTTGAACGAATTCATCGCGCGCTTTTCCGCCGGCACGCGGTCGTCGCAGGTCACCTCGCGCAAGAAGGAGGTGGAGCGGCTGCAGACTTCGGACCTGGCCAGGTCGAACATCCAGCGGCCCTTCATCCGGTTCCAGATGAAGAGGCCCTCGGGCCGGCATCCGCTGGAGTTGAAGACGCTATCCAAGTCCTACGGCGATTTGCGCGTGATCGGGAATTTCAGCGCCAGCGTGTCGCGCGGAGAAAAGATCGCCCTCATGGGGCGCAACGGCGCCGGCAAGACCACGCTGTTGAAATCGCTGATTCGCTCGGCCACGGGGTACATTGACGACGCCGAGCGGCAGTTCGCCATCGATGGCGGCTCCGTGGTATGGGGCCACGAGGTGGCCGTGGGTTACTTCGCGCAGGATCACGGCGATACCATCGCCAAAGGTATGACTGCGATCGCTTGGCTGCACCAGTTCGACCCGATGGCCTCACAGGAGGAACTGCGCGGGCTGCTCGGCCAGATGCTGTTCAGCGGCGACGATGCCCTGAAGCCCACGGCCGCGCTCTCGGGCGGCGAGTCGGCGCGCCTGATCTTCTGCCGCCTGATGTTGCAGAAGCCGAACTTCCTGGTGCTGGACGAGCCCACCAACCACCTGGACCTGGAATCCATCAACGCCCTCAATATCGCTCTGCAGAAATACGAAGGCACCGTGCTGCTGGTCACCCACGATCACGACGTGATCGATGAAGTGGCCACCCGCATCTGGCACTTCGAAGGCGGCCGCGTGGAAGACTTCAAAGGTCCCTACGAGGAGTACGTGGCCCGGTCATTGCAGCCCGCTGTGTCTTGAGCGCTACACCACCTTGAGCGCTACACCGGCTGCACGCCGCGCATGCAGGCAATCGTACGTGAACGCCGACCATACGGTCGCCGCTCGCGGCTTCCTGCCCCAGTTTGCAATAACCCAGTTTTGCAATAACCCAAGGTTGCAATAACCCAGGCAGCCCAACCTGGCAAGTTAGCGGAACCAGCGCCGGGTGCGTATATCGCCATCGTTGTTGCGCCTTCCACCGCGACCATTGCCGCGCCGCCTCCCGGCACTGCCCGCTGCCATAGCGCTGGCGCGCCTGCCGGGGAGCATCGAAGTCAAGTGTGGGGGAACCGTCGCCAGGTCGGCCAAGGCAACGTCCACCGCGTCTTCGGTGGAGGTATATTGGATCTGTGATTTAACGGGCTTATCCAAACGGCGCGAAGCAGGGCAGGAGAATCTTGATGGCGAACTCCAAGAAGACTTCGGTAGATAGACGCGGATTCCTCAGGGGAGCCGCGGGAGGAGCCGCCGCTCTGGTCGTTGCTCCCACCGTCGGAGGGGCCGCCCCGCAACAGGCCGGCGGAGTCGTACGCGCCGCCGCGACGCCCACCGAGGCCGGCGTTGCGCGTGAGAGTGGAAATGTCCGCCCAGCCCTGAATGTCGAGACGGTCGAGAAACCTGGGTCCGACTACATGGTCGACGTCATCAAGGCACTCGGCATCGAATACGTCGCGTTCAACCCCGGTTCGAGCTTCGAGGGTCTGCACGAATCGCTCATCAACTATGGCAACAACTCGCCCGAGATTCTGACGTGTACGCACGAAGAGTCCGCTGTCGCCATGGCCCACGGTTATTACAAGATCGAAGGCAAGCCGATGCTCGTTCTCCTGCACGGGACCATCGGCATTCAGCACGGCTCGATGTCGGTCTACAACGCCTACTGCGACCGCGTGCCGGTGTTGATGATCGCCGGATTGGATAACGACGGGCCCATTCCTGCGCACAACGCCACCGACATGGCGGCCCCGATTCGCGACTACGTGAAGTGGGACCACCAACCCGACTCGCTGGCGCAATTCGGACAGTCGCTGGTGCGCGCCTACAAACTCGCCATGACGCCTCCTCTAGCTCCCGCGATGATCGTTATGACGGCGCACCTTCAGAATACGGCCATGACCCAGGTGCCTCCGGTGCCGAAGCTGGTGATGCCTACCGTCCCCTGCGGCGATCTCGCGTCGGTTCGCGAAGCGGCCAAGATGCTGGTCGCAGCCGAGAATCCACGCATCAACGCGGGACGATCCGCGCGCACACAAAAGGGTATGGATCTGCTGGTCCAACTGGCGGAACTGTTGCAGGCCCCTGTAACCCAAGGCGACCGCGCCGCGTTCCCCTCTCGGCATCCTCTTGCCGGAATCGGCGTGGGCGATCCCGACCTGTTCCTGGCGCTCGAAGGCAACATTCCCGCCTCCCGCGGTGACGCCAAAGCCATCAGCATCAGCACGGCGGAACTGCTGACCACGCAGAACTACAACGTGGCCAACAATCCTCCCCAGGCCGATCTCGCCATCACCGGCGACCCCGAGGCTACGCTGCCCCTGCTGATCGAAGAGGTGAAGATGCTCATCACCGCCGGCCGCAAGCGCGCCTACGAAGATCGCGGCAAGAAGTACGCCGCCGCGAACCTGCAGCGCCGCAATGCCTTGATCGATGCGGCCGCTCCCGGCTGGAACGCGAGCCCCATCAGTCTCGCCCGCCTTTGCGCCGAGCTGTGGCCTCTGATCGAGCACGAGGACTGGTCGCTGACTTCGCCGCAGGGCTTCATCAGCAACTGGCCCAACATCCTCTGGAATATGGATAAGACCTATCGGACTATCGGCTCGCAGGGCGGAGGCGCGATGGGCTACGGGGCTCCCGCTTCGGTCGGCGCAGCGCTGGCGAACCGCAGACACGGACGTTTGAGCATTAACATCCAGTGCGACGGCGACTTGAACTACGCTCCCGGCGTGCTGTGGACGGCGGCCCACCACCGCATCCCGCTGCTGACCATTATGCACAACAACCGCGGCTATCACCAGGAAGTGATGTTCATCCAGCAGCAGTGCAGCATCCGCAACCGCGGCGGCGATAAGGTCTACCTCGGCACCAAGCTGTTCGATCCCAACATCGACTACGCGTCGATGGCCAAGGCGTACGGCCTCCATGGCGAGGGTCCGATCTCCGATCCCAAGGATCTGTCAGCCGCTCTGAAACGCGGCATCGAGCGCGTAAACAAAGGCGAGCCCGCGCTGATCGACGTCGTCACGCAGCCGCGCTAAAGGAGACGGGACCATGAAGATCCTCACGATCATCGGAATGATTCTCGCGGGAGCCCTCCAGACTCCCGCCGGCGACGCCACCCAGGGCAAGGAACTGTTTTTGAAGTACGGGTGCTATCAGTGCCACGGTTACTCCGGCCAGAACGGTCCAGGGAAGGCTCTGGTTCCGATGAAGTTCGGGCAGGCCGCGCTCACGATGTACCTGCGCAATCCAGTCAAGCCCAATCAAATGAACTGGATGCCGAGCTATTCCGAGAAGGTCCTGAGCAACGCGCAATTAGGCGATATCTATGCCTATATCAAGACCCTTCCGGATGCTCCGGCGGCGAAGGATATTCCTCTGCTGAACGATATTAAAGCTGGTAAATAGCTCTGAGCGCTCCTGCCGCGGACGCACGCGGAGTCAATCGGGAATGATGATATCGTTCCCCACCATGGGCGTCGTCGCCGTGGCTGCAATAATCGTCCCGGCGGCACGGGGCATGAGGATCGAACCGTGGACCGCTCTTCGTAAGACTTAGTTTGCGGGGAGGATTTTGCAGCATGCGTCAAACAGCAGCATATGGACGGACCGCGTTTCTTCTGCTAGCCGTGAGCGGCTTGGCGCAGACGGTCGCGAACCCTCTCGTCGGCACCTGGCACAACATTGAGGCCCCGCCGATTCCCCAGACTCTGCTGATGATCGGCGCCGATGGCTATTACTCGCAAATTGCAATTCCCCCGGGCCGCAGTAAGCCCAGGAACGGCTGGGACCACAGGACGAGAGAGGAATTGATGAAACAGTTTGGCGGCGTCAGGGCCTCTTACGGAACCTGGAAGGTGGCGGGAAACAGACTTACGCGGATGCGCACTGCCAGCGAGGACCCTGGCAATGAGGGAACCGAAACGGTCGTGGAGTTTCGATTCGATGGTGATGTTTTGGTGCTCAAGAGTCAGGATACCCAGCGGGAAGCGCGGTTCCGTCGAATGAAATGAAGACTCGGGGATAGCCCCCAAGGGATAGCCCCGTGTCACCCGTTCCTGCACTCCGCAAGTGATTCTCGGCCGTGAACCCTCGCCCGGATGAGTAGCCCCATGTGATCCGTCCCTTCGAGACCAGCTACAGGCCGCCTTTTTTGAGGCAGAATGGGAGTTCATGCCGGAACTGCCGGATGTGGTTGTTTACGTGGACGCGCTTCGCCGGCGCATCCTGGGGAGCGTGCTGAAGCGCGTGGACATTCGTACGCCCTTTCTGCTGCGCTCCGTCGCGCCTCCGGTCGAGGCGGTTAACGGCAAGACCGCGCGCGACGTGCGGCGCGTAGGGAAGCGGATCGCCATCGGCTTCGAGGACGACCTCTGGCTTGTCATCCATCTGATGATCGCCGGACGGTTGCATTGGCACGCCGCCATTCCCGGGGGCAAAGCCCCTAAGACCGGCTCCAGGAACGTACTGGCTGTTTTCGAATTCGATTCCGGCGCTCTGGTGCTCACCGAAGCCGGGTCACAGCGCCGCGCAGCGCTCCATGTAACCGTAGGCGATGCGGGTTTGAACGGGCTTCACGCGGGCGGGTTGGAAGTGCTGGACGCCGATGCGCAGGACTTCGCCCTCGCGCTGACCTCGGCCAATCACACCCTGAAACGCAGTCTCACCGATCCGCATCTCTTCAGTGGGATCGGCAACGCCTATTCGGACGAGATTCTGCACCGTGCCCGGCTATCGCCCGTCACGCTGACGCAGCGTCTGACCGCGGCCGAAATCGCATGCTTGTACCGGGCCACGCGCGAGGTCCTGATGGAATGGGTTGCGCGGCTGCGTGCCGAAGCCGGAGACGGGTTCCCGGAGAAAGTGACGGCCTTCCGCGATGGCATGGCGGTGCACGGCCGCTATGGTCAGCCATGCCCCCGGTGCGGCGCCAGCGTACAGCGGATCCGCTACGGGTCAAACGAGACCAATTACTGCGCGCCGTGCCAGACCGGGGGCAAACTGATGGCCGACCGCGCGCTCTCGCGCCTGCTGCACCAGGATTGGCCGCGAACGCTGGAGGAATTGGAAGCCCTGAAGAAACGATAACCTATTTAAGACGGTGGCCGGTGGCCGGTGGCTGGTTAACACAACCACCGCCATCTGAGATCCGGCATCCGTCATCCGATCTTCATAGGTTTACAATATGAATATGCATCGTTTTCCCCGGAACACCCGGCGGTTTGCGGGATTCTGTCTTTTCGGAGCCCTAGCCCTCTTCGCCCAGGACTGGCAAACCATGACGACCCTTCCCGCGGTCGATATGAACGGCCTGACACCGGCGCGGCAGACCACGGCCCTCAAAGCCCTTCGCAGCCAGGACTGCGCCTGCGGTTGCGGCATGAAGGTGGCCGAATGCCGCGTGAAAGATCCGGGCTGCAGCGTCAGCAGAGGGTTGGCAACGGTCATAGTGGATGCCATTAAGAAGGGGAAGACCGAGGCAGGGGCACTGGCAGAGGCCAAGGCTTCCAAGTTCGCTCAGCCTCCCGAGACCAAGTTGCTGGAGGACGCGGTAAATATCCCGACTGCCAACTCCCCTGTGACCGGCCCGGCAAGCGCCCCGATTACGCTGGTGGAGTTCTCCGATTTTCAGTGCCCGTTCTGTTACAAAGCGGTAGCCCAGTTGAATACGGTTCTGAAGGCCTATCCCACGCACGTGAAGCTGGTCTTCAAACAGTTTCCACTGGTGGATTCCCACCCGGAAGCCGCCATCTCCGCGGCGGCGGCCCTGGCGGCGAATCAACAGGGCAAGTTCTGGCAGATGCATGATGTCATGTTCGCCAATCACGGGGGTCTGTCGCGCAAAGCTATCATGGAATGGGCCGCCGGGCTGGGCCTGGACATGAAGCGTTTCACCGCCGACCTGGATTCGCCGGGGATCAAACAGGCCGTGATGCGGGACATGGATGATGGCAACAAGGCCGGCGTGGACGCCACTCCCACCCTCTTTATCGATGGCCAAAAGTACAACGGCGCGCTGGCGCTGGATGCCCTTAAGCCGGTGATCGAAGCCGAGCTGAAGCGCCTGGCAGCCAAGCCCGCCGCGAAGGGCAAGGGTTAGGCGCAACACAAAGGCAGCAGTCGTTAGACGTACGCGGGAGATCGGTATCCGCCTGGCAGTCAGCGCCGGGCTGGCGGATGTTCTGGTGCTGGTTCACCGCCACGGGATCACGCTGGTTCTCCCAAGCCTTGCGATAAGGTAGCTCGTTCTGGTTCAGGCGCTGGATGGCAATGCTTTTGTACAACATCGCGCCAGCGGACCCGCCGGCTTTCATCGCACCGTCGGCGGCTCTCCTGTTGACGGCTCTACTCGCGGGCTCGATTGCCGGCCCTCCGCGCCAGCCGTAGCGCGTTCGGTCCAGCGCGAGCGGCTCTTCCAACGCTTGCGTCCGGCTGCGCCTCCGGCTGAAACCCTTCCAGTGCCAGCGGATCTGGGAGACTTGTTCGGGGAGGAATTCAGCAGCCCATGGCGCCAGAGCGGCTGCGGCTGCACGGCGCGGGGTAAAATGGAGTTTCCCATGATTCAGACTCTATTTGGCTCGGTGGAGCAGGAGCCCTCTCTCCTCGAACGGCTCAAGAGCGGCGTGCAGAAGACGCGCGCCGGATTGGTCACCGCGCTGGAGGACGCGCTGCAAGGAAAAAAGGAGATCGATGCCGATCTCTTGGATGAGTTGGAGGCCACGCTCATTTCG
Source organism: Candidatus Acidiferrales bacterium (assembly GCA_035570275.1). Taxonomy (GTDB): domain Bacteria; phylum Acidobacteriota; class Terriglobia; order Bryobacterales; family Bryobacteraceae; genus DATMNI01. Next base: position 12,214 of record DATMNI010000409.1, read on the forward strand.
GCCGATATCGGCGTGCGCACCACCGAGGAGATTCTCGGCGCCATCCGGCAGCGCGTGGAGCGCCACCAGTTGGCTGATGCGGCGCAAATCAAGAACCTCATCCGCGAACAGCTTCTCGAAATCCTGCAGGCCAGCGAGCGCGCCCCTGCGCACGTTACCGAACCGCCCGCCGTGGTGTTGGTGGTTGGGGTCAACGGCTCCGGCAAAACGACCACCATCGGCAAGCTCGCCCAGCGCTACCAACACGAGGGCCGCTCCGTGCTGCTCTGTGCCGCCGACACATTTCGCGCCGCCGCTATCGAACAGTTGGAGATCTGGGGCGAGCGCACCAAGTCGGTGGTGATCCGGCAGAACCCCGGCAGCGACCCCAGTGCGGTGCTCTTCGACGCCGTGTCGGCGGCCAAGGCCCGCAAGGTGGATTACGTGATCGTGGACACCGCCGGGCGTTTGCAGACGAAGGAAAACCTGATGCTGGAGTTGCAGAAGATGAGCCGCACCGCCCGCAAGGTGATCCCGGGCGCTCCGCACGAAGTGCTGCTGGTGCTGGACGCCACCACCGGGCAGAACGGCCTGGAGCAGGCGCGCAAGTTCACCGAGACATCGGGAGTCACCGGAATCGTGTTGACCAAGCTCGATGGCACCGCCAAGGGTGGCATCGTGGTGGCGATCGCTCGCGAGTTGGATCTGCCCATCCGCTACATCGGGGTGGGCGAAAAGGCCGAGGATCTGCTGCCGTTCGATGCCGAAAAGTTCATCGAGTCCATCTTTGAAAAATGAAGTGCCTCGGGGAAAAATGAACTGCCCCGGGGGAAAATGAGCTGCCTCGGGAAAAATGAACTGCCCCGGGGCGCATGAGGAGGCGCGATCCGGAAAAATGAACCCCGCATTCATGCGCGAAGCGCTGGATCTGGCGCGAAAGGGACGGGCGCTGGCCACTCCCAACCCCATGGTCGGCGCCGTGCTGGAACGCGATGGCCGCGTGGTGGGCCGCGGCTTCCACACCTACGCCGGCCTGCACCATGCCGAAATCATCGCGCTGGCGGAGGCGGGCGCCGCGGCGCGCGGGGCCACGCTCTATCTGAATCTGGAACCCTGCTCGCACCAGGGCCGCACGCCGCCGTGCGTGAATGCCCTGATTGAAGCCGGCGTGGCGCGCGTGGTGGCTCCGATTCAGGACCCCAATCCGCTGGTGGCGGGCGACGGTTTCCGCCAACTGCGGGCGGCCGGCATCGAGGTGGAAATAGTCCCCGATTTCGCCGCCGAAGCCGGGAAACTCAACGAACCGTTCCTGCACTTCATGCGTACCGGCCGGCCGCTGGTCACGCTCAAGACGGCGATCACCCTGGATGGCAAGATCTCCGCGCCCGACGACAACCGCGGCTGGATCACCAGCGAGCGCGCCCGCGCCCACGTGCAGGAATTGCGGCACGATCACGACGCGATCCTCACCGGCATTGGCACCTTGCTGGCCGACGATTGCCTGCTGAGCGACCGCAGCGGTCTGCCGCGCTGCCGGCCGCTCCTGCGCATTGTGATGGATTCGCAACTGCGCATCCCGCTCGAATCCAAGATGGCCCGCAGCGCCGCCGGCGACCTGTTGGTGGTGACCACTTCGGCATCTTCCACTGCGCGGCGCAGCGTGCTCGAAGCCCGCGGCATCCAGGTGTTGGTTTTCGACGGACCGGGCGGCCGCTCCGATCTTCGCAGCCTGGTCAACTGGCTGGGCGCGCAACGGTACCTCTCCCTCATGATCGAAGCCGGCAGCAAGCTGAATTGGACGGCGCTTGAAATCGGCGTGGTGGATCGCATCTTTTTCTATTACGGCCCCAAGATCCTGGGCGGGCTGGAGGCGTTGCCGCTGGCCGGCGGCATTGGCCGGCGCCGCCGGGTGGACGCCATCCGCATCAAGAACGTGACCGTCCACCCCATACCGCCCGACGAATTCGCCGTGGAAGGGTACGTGGAGAAAGGATAAGTGGATGTTCACCGGGATCATTGAAGAACTGGGCGCGGTGGAAGCGTTCCAGCCCCAGCCGGCGGGCGCGCGCCTGAAGGTACGGGCGTCCACCGTGATGGCGGACACGGCCGCCGGCGCCAGCATCGCCGTCAACGGCGTGTGCCTGACCGCGATAGACCCGCGCCCGGATGGATTTTCGGCCGACCTGGCGCCGGAGACCCTGCGGCGCAGCAACCTGGGCGCGCTGCGGCCCGGTTCGCGTGTGAATCTGGAGCGTCCGCTTTCGCCCTCCGGCCGCCTGAGCGGCCACATCGTACAAGGCCACGTGGATGGCACCGGCGAGTTCCTGTCGCTCGAAGCCTTGGGAGCCGATAACTGGTGGCTGCGCATCCGCGTCCCGGCCGAACTGGACCCGTTCCTGGTTTTCAAGGGCTCCATCGCCATCGATGGCATCAGCCTCACCATCGCGGCGCTGGAAGCCGATGTGCTTTCGGTGACGATCATTCCCCACACCTATCGCCACACCACCCTGGGCGGTTACCGCGCCGGAGCGCGCCTGAACCTGGAGTGCGACGTTCTGGCCAAACACGTGGAAAAGCTGCTCCGGAAGCTCGATCTCAAAACGCCGCTGACGGTGGAAAAGCTGCGCGAAAACGGCTACTGACGGGCAGCGGGCCTGATACGATTACCTGATACGATCAATGGTGAGGAACCGTCTTGCAATCCGTCAACGCTATCTACAAGGCGAGTGATCTTTCACCCGAATATCGGCGAGTTGTCGAAGCCTTACTTGGCCGAGGTTTGGACGAAAACGAGAATGTCAGCGTTCGGGCTTTCAGCGGCAACATCATCAAGCCAGCCCCGACGGGAAAGGTCCGTGACGAGGCATTCGTTCGTCTGCGCGCCCGCATTGACGAGACCGCCCAACGTGCCGAAGGGGTGCCGGAGGAAGAGATCGACGCCGCCATCGACGAAGCGGCCGACTATGTTCGACACCACCGGGGATGAGAGTCACGGCGGACACCACGATACTCGTCCGTACCAACGCCAAAGCCACGGGCCCGGCCAGAGAACTCCTCGATACGATTCAGGCGTGTGGCGCAGTGCTGGTGCTGTCGCAGTTTCTCCTCGATGAGGTCCAGCGGGTATTGAAGTATCCCCGTATGCAGGCGGTTTATGCCCTTAGCGATGCCGAGATCTTGCAGCATATTGAGTATCTGCAATCATTCTCTGAGTTAGTCGCTCCGGCCGAGGGGCCGCCCGTAGTTCTCAAGGATCCCAATGACGATCCCGTCGTCTATACGGCCGTTGCCCGGGCAGCCGACGTGATTTGTACGGTGGATCGGCACTTCTACGAGCCAAAAGTGCAGGAGTTCTGCTACCGCCAAGGCATCCAGATCCTAAGCGATCTCGATCTCCTTCGGGCTCTTTGGGAGATCTGACACTAGAGTCCGCGCCGCCGGTTCCGGCGCGTGAAGTTCCGCGGCTCTTTCCGTCTCGGCTTCGGGGTTTCGTAGATGACATGACACGTCAGGCGCTCCAATATCGGGACACGCCCGCAGAATCGCCAGCGTTTAGGCAGGCGGGCGAACGGACCGACTTTCCAGGCGGTCCGGCTGAGACCAACAAAGTCTCGACACTGGCGAATTGCTAGTGAGGGCCCCACGCGTTCGTAATCGGGGGGGCATCTATTTTCGTTGACTGGCTACCTGCCCCGTTGTTCACACTAAGCGAACTGCAATTCTCTTTGACGAACTCCAGCCATGAAATAAACCTTTCCTCGAAATGCCTCTTTGCGGCCTCCTCGGCGTCGCGCACACAATATCTAAGGTGATCGACGCCGTTTGTCAATTGCCAAAGTCGCCAGTGCGCCTTTGAGCGATTGTAGTATGCCTCGGCCGCATATTGGGAGTCGATGTGACCCGTCGCATGCCTAAAGCTGTCCAGTGAATCCTTCAACAACTCAGCGGCCTTTTGTGGATCAGAATCCATGATGCGTACAGCCCATTCTCTCTGAGTAACGCCTAGTCGTTGCCAGCCTGAGTGATATGAGGGCCTTCCTTTCACTTCCTGGCGGAAGTAGTCAACGGCGGGCTGGAAATGCCCCTCTCGGATTGCCGCCATTGCTTCGTCCCGACTGGCGACAGTGATCTCCCGAACCGGCTCCGGGATTTCGACTCTATCGTCAGCTATAATCCCCTCCGGCTTCCGGGCATACTCATCCTCGCTCGGCCGAGGCAGTAGTTTCAGCAGTTCAGGATTTGTCACGCTCGCAACCGCGTTGGCCTCTGCAAGGTAGCGAGTGTACTCCCACCATCCAGCCTCGTTCTTCAATCGTGTCAAGAGGTATGGACGCATCATCTTGTCAAGAAGCACAAACGGCCTGGCCTCCCAGGTCTCCTGATCGCCCTTCTTTCCCCAAACGAAGCTTTCATGTTCTAGCGCGTTCCAACCGTCCGGGGTCTTATCAAATCCTGCGCCGCGCAGCAGATGATCCTTATAGGCGAAGCATCCAGTCAGGCAGGACTCTTCCGATGCCGTCGGTGATTGAACATCGAACAGCCGAAACGTGCATTCCTCGATCTCGCGGGAAACATCTTGGAGTTGATCATAGGGGAAAGGCACATGCGCAAATCGATTTCTAAACACGTTTATGGCTTGGATCGCTTCTCGGACCGGGACAACCTGTGGCCGTACGCTCGGCGGTACATCACAGGCGCGAGACCACGCCCTCGCGAGCGGCGCCAGATCAATCCCGTAACCAGCGGGAGTGTCAGCGTCTTTCCCCAAGAACTTCACCAAGGCTCGCAAGAATCGCGTCCCTTCGAGATTGGTATTCGCGATGAGTTGGAGGATTTCGATCCACTTGTCCACCGATCCGTCAAGCGCACCTTGTCCCCGCACCAGCGTATCCTCTGCATCGCTCCACGTAATCCCGTAGCATCGCTCTCTAAGCCGCAGGTATTCGGATTTAGCAATTTCTACGGGGCGAATCGAAGCAATCGCAGCGCCCGCGAGTGTGATGGCGGTACATTCCCAAATATGAATAAGTCGCCAAACAAGCTCGTAATAGTCGGCGTTGCACGCTCTACGGCGCTGGTAAACATCGACAGCCTGGTGGATCGACGGCCAGAGGAGCTGCTGACGTAACGCTCGAAACATGATCGGTTCTTGACCCATAGATATCTCTAGCGCTGTATGATACCGTACATCACAGACTCCGGTGTGTAAACTAAATCCTGCGAGCCTGAGTGGTCAGCATCCAGGCTTCAGCGGCTACATCATCAATTCTGCTCCGGCCGGAAAGGGGCGGATCGAGGCATTCCGTCGTTTGTGCGGGCGAATTGACGAGACCGCCAACATGCCGAAAGGGTGCCGGAGGAAGACATCGACGTCGCAATCGATGAAGCTGCCGACCGGGTTCGACACCACCGGGAATCAGGCGGACACAACGCAAGCCGGGAGCCGCGCGCACCGGCCGCGAGCTACTTCAAACGCGAAAGCTCTACTTCCGCGCCCACGAAGCCCCAGGTGATCCACACCCGCCCTTTCACGATACGCCGGAAATACTCCTGGGCCTTAGCCGCCTGCTGGTTGTAGAGATGCCAGTTGCCCACGCCGTATGCCACCGTGTCGAAGCGCAGCTCGGCTTCGGTGTCCGGGGAGTTGGCGGGCGGCTCGGGTGGAAGCGCCTGGTCTTCCGTCATCGTGCCCTGAAAAACTCGCACCAGCCTGAGATAGAACTCGGTGTGCGCCGCGTCATTTTTCATTTCCGGCGTGATCTCGGCCAGCGCTGCCGCTGCCGGGCCACGTTGCCCTGCGCGGCGCAGCGATGCATACAGCCAGTTGGTGGAATTGATGCGTTCGTCGGTGTTGGGCGCCAGTTCCACCGCGTGGCGGAAGGCCGCCGCGGCCGGTCCGAACTCGCCCAGAAAATAGTGCGCCAGTCCGAGATGGTAGTACGCATCCATCCTCTTAGGATTGAGAGCGGCCGCCCGGTCCAGGTCCGCCAGCGCGCGTTTGAACTCGCGCAGGGGCAATTCCCGATGGCCGCGCTCTGTATAGAGATCGGCACTCTCGGGCGAAACCGCCAGCGCGCGCGTCAAAGTCTCCACCGCTTCCCGGTCCTGCCACACGGAGACCTGTGCCTGCGCCAGCTTGAGCAGCAAGTCCGCATTCTTCGGATCCGCGGCCAGGTTCTTCTGAGCTGCCGCGACTACGCCCTTTTCATCCGGCAGCGAGTAATATTTCGAGCCCATCGCCGAAGTGAATTCAAGCTGCGGCGCAGCAGTAGCGGGTGCCGTCTGCGCATGCATGGCCGGGGCAAGCGCCATCACCGCGACTGCCATAGCCATGGCCTTCGCAAGCACGCTTCTCATCATCATGATCGATGAAGATTATATCGGAACTGGTGTCTGGGGGGCGCAGCCGGCCGTGCAACGGTTACACCCTGTGCCGGTTCCGGCGCGTGATGTGCCGAGGCTCTCGCCGTTTCGGCGTCACCATCTGATGAATCACTTGTTTTACCGCTCCGGCCTCCAGACACGCCCGCACGATCGCCAGCGACAGGTCCTCGGGATACAGATCGGATCCGGGCCCGGCACGTTTCCTGAACTGGAGCCGGGCATTCTCCATGATATCCGGCGAGGTGATCGGAAGGCCGTTGCCGCCGGCCATCCAGTAATCACCGAGAGGTATCGTCCGGGTGGCG
>DATMNI010000410.1:0-4837 GCA_035570275.1 Candidatus Acidiferrales bacterium
GCGCCCTGCTGGAAGCTCAGGTGGTGGACCTGCTTGGCGAGAACTCGGAGCTGAAGCAGATCGTGGCGGCGCAGCGCGACGAGATCGCCCGGCTGAAGGGTCTGAAGGGCCGCCCCTCCATCAAGCCGAGCGGCATGGAGACGCAGCGCAACGTAGCGACGGCAACGCCCCGCGCAGCATCAGGGTAGGTCGTGGTTGCTACCGCCAGCGTCCTCCGAGCCGATCAGAGCTAAGCCGGCTTCGGCGTCGCCACGCCTCGCTACTGCACTGTCCGGTTTCGGTGACACCATGTGCGCCAGCGTCTCGGCCAGATACGCGGCTTCAGCCGCGAGCCAAACCCGCTTGCACTTGGGGTGTCTTGCCAGTCCGGCCGGAACGTGCAGCTGGCCGATATCGCGAAGGAACTCAAGGTCCGTCATGCCGTGTTGATACCAGATGCCGCGACGGCCGGCATTGATGCAGGTCAACGCGAGGGGGACGCGGCTATACCGAAAACCCTGATGAATTTGACGATCCGCAGCCACGGAAATCTGCGGCGTTCCGCTTGGCCGCTGCGCTATACAGATAACAGTTGTTTTCGGGATGGGCTGCTAGTAGTCTGCCGTCACTGAAATCACACCGGAGACGATGACGATGGCAACCAAGGCGAAGCGGGCGGGCCTGTATCTGCGGGTGTCCACCGACGGCCAAACGACTGAGAACCAACGGCTGGCCTTGATGGCCGTGGCGGAGCAACGTGGCTGGACCGTTGCCCAGGTTTACTTGGATGCCGGTATCAGCGGCGCGAAGGGGCGGGACAAACGGCCCGGTCTGGATGCGCTGCTGAAGGATGCCACTCGGGGCCGGTTCGACGTGGTGATGGCCTGGGCGATGGATAGGCTCGGCCGATCACTGTTTGACTTGCTGGATATGCTGCGGCTGTTGGACGGCGCGAACGTTGACCTATTCCTGCATCAGCAAGCGATCGACACCACGACGGTCGGTGGCCGGATGTTTTTTCAGGTGACCGGAGCCTTCGCGGAGTTTGAGCGGGGGATGATCCGAGATCGCGTCAACGCTGGGCTCGACAGGGCCAGGGCCAAGGGGGTGCGGCTGGGCCGGCCGAAGGTGGGGAACAAGACGGAGACAGCCATCAGGGCACGCTTAGAGGCCGGCGAGGGCATGTTGAAGGTGGCCAAGGCCCTGAGGGTGGGGACGGGGACGGTGCAGCGGATCAAGGCGGAAATGACAGCGGCCCAAGGGTGAGGGCGCAGGTAACCAATGGAGACATCAGCGATGGACAACGACAGCAACGTGATTGCCTTTCGACCGCAGCAGACACCAGAGGAGGAACTACCGAGCCTATGGGCCTGGGCGCGGCAAGCAGAGCGGTATGGCCACTATGTCGTCCGGGACGCAGATGACGGGGCTATCGTCTGGAATGACGAGGGTGGGGCTTACATCCAAACTACAATCGGGGAGGCGGGGCTACTGGTGCCACTCTCGTTGGCCCCTCGTCGAGTGTCCCCCTCGGTCCGAACCCTCGCGGTCCTGTAGCGAACCGACACACACTCCCAACAGGACTATCACATGACACCTGACGCGGCTCTGAGCGGGGCCGATGCGTTTGACGACGCGGCCATATCGGCAGCACTGGTATGGGTAGGGGCAACGGCCGCAGTCAGCTATTGTCGTTACTCGGTAGTCGTCCATCGGAACGAAAAGTGGCATCCAGAAGAACACCCCATTCGTATGTCATCTTAATTGCCAACTACTAAGGAAATAGGATACGCTATCATACTGTCGCCATGACAGCCTATCACCTGATACCTGACGGTTCGACCGGAGAGATTGCGGTTCAGATCGTCTATCCGGAAGGGGCCGCGGAGACAGTGGTTTTTCCAAATCGAGAGGCCGCAAACGCGTGGATAGCGGCGAAGATCGCTGAAATGGAGAAGCAGCGCCATCAAGGCGACAAGGGTCTTGCCGACACAAGAGCCCCATATTACAATACCAGATTGAAAGGCTCAGGTTGATGCAGGCACCGACGCAGGACGCAGCAAGCGATCACAGGGCCTTCATTTACTACTGGCGTCGTTATTGGCGGGTCAATGACGAGCGCCGATTGCCACTATACAACTTGAGCCAGAACAGCAGAACTATGACGCGTATGCACGACCAAGACATCGTGTGGGCATTCACGCGGAGGAAGCACGCTGGGGCCTACGTTTTCGTGGCTCGATTTGTGGTGTTGAGAGCCGGCGAGAACGACGAAGCTGATCGGAGCTTCGGCCGGTGGTTCTTTACAAGCGAAGAGCCGAGCACCCGTGAAGCACAATGCCCACGGCAGCCACCGTAGCGAAGCGTCGCGCTCGCCCCGAGCAAGGGGAATTCCCGCTTGATCCTGGGGTCCTGTGTCAGCCTTGTTGGCATCGTCGGGCCGATCCTCCACACTGAGCCGGTTTTCATTGCACTGGTCGAGGAAGGAGAATCTGGCAAGAGTTCGATTCTAGTGTTTGCCGGTAGCTTATGGGGGCGTCACACCGACCCCACTATGGCCGACACGTTGGGCTTTGGCATGCCCTGGGATAGCACCGAATTCCACATTGAGAAGGAGGCGCTGGCCGGCAACCATACTCCAATGCTGCTTGACGAAAGCCGCGCGCAAACTACCGACAACAAACTGCTGATCACTTTTGTCACCAAGCAGGCGTTTCGCTTGGAACGCGGTTTCGAGCACGGCCGTGGTAACGCGAGCCATCGCCGTCGCTCTACCCACGTCTCCATGCTGGCCACCTCCAACATCAGCATCGAATGCGCTTCGGGCAACGTGACGATCGATGACGCGCTGCGCGGGCGTTGGATCGAGGTACCGGCGCCGGCCAAGGGCCAGGGCATGTACGAGGACTTGCATGGCGCGCTTGACGTACTTAGCTTTACGGACCGGCTGCGTACCCTGGCTAGGCAGCATTTCGGCCATGCCGCCCGCGAATTCATCACCCGGCTGAGCGCTTGGTTGGCTGACGGCAAGGCTGGCTTGTTGGAATGGGCGGAGGAACGGCGACGATACTTCTTGCTGTGTTCAGAAAAAATAGCCAGTGCCGGGCGATCGGTGGTGCGCGTTCGTCAGAAGTTCGCCACGTTGTACATCGCTGGTTGCTTGGCGGTCGAGTTCGGCATTCTACCACTGAACCGCCGCGAGGTCAGGCAAGCTCTGCTGACCTGCTGCCGAGACCACCTCAGTCACGTCACTCATGAGCAGCAGAAGACAGCTCAGTCTATCCCCAGCGCTTTGGAGCTGTTGCGCCAGCATGTTCGCCGTAACCTTCCAACGGACTTGCGCCACCGGCTGCTGCCAAACGTCAAGGACTACGACCCGGCACAAAGCCCGGGGTTGTTGCTGCACACGCCGAAACATGGCACAGAGTTCTTTATCGCCAACAGCAAGTTGGCGGAAATCGTTGGAGGCGAGTCACGCGCTGACGAACTCAAGCACACTTTGGCTGCGGCGGGTGATATTGCGAAGGCGCACGGCACCGGCGCCGACAGGTTCTCGGTCAAACGCACTGTTGCGCCACCAGCGCCAAAAAGCCACCACCGACCGAACCTAATTGCTATCAAAGCTGCATTCTTCGGACTGGGAGTGGATTGAACCACGACGCTGCTGTCGCTGGCAATCGTTGACGTGGGGCTGGGCTCAACGGCACTGACATCGTCGACCAAGGGTAATGAACCAAGTCGTCCTGTCCTCGTTCCTCAGTGCAATTTTCATCAACTACACTGAGCTCGACTTTCCGCAATTCAGACTGCGAGGCAAAGAGTCTGGAAGACTCGATTTAGCAAGCTGATGGGAATTTCGATGATGTCCCCGATTTGCCGGGACACGGAGAAATTCGGCGGGCACCAAAGCACGCGACGCACGGCGGCGATGGCGTCACTGAATGTCGGTTCCTGCTTGCGGTACCAGGCGGCGGCATTCGGACGCAGTGGCGTTGTTGTGTCGTGCGCCAGGCCATCGGCCCACACGGTGATCAGTGAGAACAGCCCCAGCAGTGCCGGGGTGGTGCGGAGGATGGCGAGATCGGACCACTGCCGCTGGGTCTCAACCCCAAGGTGGGTTCGCACCTCCTGGAAGGTGGTTTCCACCCGCCAGCGCGAGACGAACCAGCCGAGGATCATCGCCGGTGTCGCATCCAGGTCGGTGCTGAGGAATGCTGCCGGCTCGTGCTCGCCGGTTGGATCGCGCACCAGCACCCAGCGGATCGGTACTGGCGGGATGCCGGCATGGTACCAGATCGCTGTACTGGTGGCGGTGAGCAGCTTACGCTGCTGGGCGTTGTACCATTGCGAGACGACCACGGTCGTCCAGACGGTCTTCCTGCTGGCCAGCACGGCACGCAGTATCGGCAGACGACGCCCCTTCAGCGGGGGGCGCCCGCGCTGACCCTTGCGGCGCCGTGGCGCTGGCTGGAACAAGGCGGCATCCAGCCGGAGCCGGGTGATCACACAGACGTGGCAGCGCACCGAGGCCAGCAGTTCGAGTGCCGCGAAGCCGCTGTCGGCGACAAAGATAAGCAGACGGTTGGGCAGCCAGCGTTTGGTTTGCAGGATCGCCTGCCGTGCCCAGTCGGTCAGCGTCTTGTGCCGCTTGCGATGCTTCTCGCTCCACCGCGCCGATGGGGCGAGAACGGTCAGGAACGGTAGTGCCCACGACCGGGCTGCCCATGGAATGGGTACAACCACCATCAGCGACAACCAGCGCAGGCCGCTTGTCCCCCGCCTTCGCAGGGGCAAGCTTGACGAAGTGCCCCTTTGAGGATCGGACCGGGTCACGATAGATGCCGCGGCCCTTGATCCT
>DATMNI010000411.1:0-11321 GCA_035570275.1 Candidatus Acidiferrales bacterium
ACTGGCCACGTCCTGGTTGCCGGCGTTCTTGCGCAGCGGCCCCAGCCGGTTGAAGCCGCTGGCCACCAGGAAGGTTGTGTTCCTGGCGTCCATCTCGTCGCCCGCCAGTTGCTCCTTCACGAACTGCGCGTACGGCTTGTCTTCGTTAAAGCTCTGCACCACGTAGTCGCGGTAGCGCCAGGCGTCGGGCCGGTGCATGTCGTACTCGTAGCCGTCGGTTTCGGCGAAACGTACCACGTCCAGCCAATGATGGCCCCACTGCTCGCCGTAGTGCGGCGACGCCAGAAGCCGGTCCACCACCTTTTCCCAAGCGCCGGAAGATTTATCGGCCACGAAGGCGTCAATCTCCTCCGGGGTCGGCGGCAGGCCGGTCAGGTCGAAGGTAACCCGGCGGATCAGCGTGGCGCGGTCGGCTGCCGGCGCCGGTTTGAGCCCGGCTTTTCTGAGGCCGGTCAGGATAAAGGCATCCAAGGGAGTCTTCACCCAAGCCTTGCCGGCAGGGTCGGCGAAGGTGGGCACCGCCGCGTCTTTTCTCGGCTGAAAGGCCCAGTGGCGGCGCTCCACGGCCGTGTAGGTGCCGAGCGGCGCGACTGCCACTTCGGCAGCCGACAACATGAACGCGGCCCCAAGAACCGCGACGTATGCCTTCATAATAAGTCCCTCATCACTCTCCGCTCCCTGACGGTCACGGCTCCGAAGCGCCCTTCCGGCTCGGAAGCGGCCTTCCGATGCCGAAGCGGCCTTACGGAGCCGCGCGCGTAAGCAAGCGGTCAGAACCGAATCCGCGATACACCAATGATAGTGCCATTCGGGCTCTACCGGTTACTGAGGCTCGTCCCCGCGGCGGGCCGGGCAATCCCCCAGACCGAAAACTCAGACGGAAGATATCATATGCGGTCACCGAAGTCACGTATCTGACGGTCGGGGCCGGGGGCCGGGGAAACTCAGAGCTCGCTGGCGCTGAAACTGTACTTCGATTGCAGTGCCGCCAGCGCGGTGCCGAGTGCATCTTCCGGCGGCTTGTAGGCGCCGAGCAGCGCATCCACTTTTCCAACTCCGTCCGGGTACGTGTCTCCCGCGTAGGTCTTACTTTGTTTATATTCCAGAAACTGCGGTGCGGCCTGCTCCAACAACGCGCGCATGTCCTGCAGCAGGCGCTGCCGTTTGGTCAGTTGGGTGGTTAACTCATTGCGGACAGTCCGTGGATACTCCTCTTTGAGAGGCTGGCTGTCAATTGCCTCACGCACCTGACTCAATTGCGCGCTGATCGCCAGGGCGGACTTCGCCAGTCCCGCGGCCACCGCGGCGTTTTGATCCAACTCGGCCCCACGGCCCGCCCCGTTGGCCGTGATGCCGCTGCACCAGGCACGGGCGCTGCTTATAAAGTCCTTTTCGATGGCGTTGGCGTCGGCAAAGTTAGCCTTCTTTCCGGTGAGCGCCTTCGCCAATTGAACCGCTTCGGTCCGCTCTTGCTTGCCGCAGCCCGTCATGCACAGGGCAGCAGCCAACAACCAGCCCAACAACCGGCCCAACACCAGGCAATGTCGTGAGTTTAAGCTGACCATGTCCGTTACCCGTTAGCGACCCAAGTATAAGCCGTTTCTCCGAGGGTGTCCATCCGTTGCGACGTCCGTTGACGTCCGTAGCACCGCACCGGCCGCATGCGGCCTTCGCGAGTGTGAAAACGCGCACCGATAGCAGCGGCGATCCGCATCTCTCTGAAGTAAGATTAGCCTTGGGAAACCCAGAGGGGAGGCAACATGCCACTTCCATCGGACGAGAGGCTCATCCAGCTTGGTAACGACTTGATTGAGCAATTCAATACCATTTTCGGCCGGCATCCCGGCTTTCGCCCGGCTCACGCCAAGGGCATTCTGCTGACGGGCACGTTCCGGCCGTCTCCCGAAGCCGCATCTCTCACACGGGCTCCGCACATCAGCCGTACGTCCACTCCGGTGACGGTGCGGTTCTCCAACTCGACGGGGATTCCTGTGATCCCCGATACCGACCCCAATGCAAACCCTCGCGGTCTGGCGATCCGGTTCCACCTGGCAGATCACGTTCACACCGACATCATCGGCCATTCGGCGGACGGATTCCCGACCAGAACCGGCCAGGAGTTCCTGGAATTTCTGCGCGCCGTCGCCGCCAGCGACCCGTCGAAGCCCTCGCCATCTCCGGTCGAGGTCTTCCTCGGCACACATCCGGCCGCCCTCGCCTACGTGCAGACGCCCAAGCCCGCTCCTTCCAGTTTCGCCAGGGAAGCCTACTTCGGCGTGACGGCGTTCCGTTTCATCAACCAGGATGGAATCACCCGGCACGGGCGCTACCGGATTACTCCGGACGCAGGCATCGAACATCTTGACGATGCGGCCCTCCAGGGCCAGGTTGCCGGCTACCTGTTCGAAGAGCTTGCGTCTCGCATTCGGGCGGGCTCCGTCGGGTTCCATGTTCAGGTACAAATCGCCGGCGCGGGCGACGTCGTGGATGACGCCACCATCCACTGGCCCGTCGATCGGCCGTCGATCGATTTCGGCACCGTCGTCCTCACCGCGCAGGCGCCGGACAACGAAATGCAGCAACAGCGGATCATCTTCGACCCGATTCCGCGCGTGGACGGTATCGAGCCCTCGGATGACCCTCTGCTGGAGTTGCGTGCCGCCATTTATCTGCTGAGCGGCCGCCGCCGGCGCCAGGCGGGAGAAACCGAATCCCGGCTTTCGACCTCCGTTTAAGATCGCGGAAGCTGAGGGATGGCGGTCGATCTGGCGTCGGCGGGCAGTCGGCAGCCGACGCAACTGCAGACGTGTCTGTTCTAGAATGAAGACCGGGGAAGATCATGTCAGACTGGCCTCCGGCCGCCTATAAGAGCTATCGGTGGATAGTCGCCGACCCGCCGCTCTTGGGTGGAAAACTTGCGATTCGCGGCACCCGGCTGTCGGTTTCCCTTATCCTCGAATGCCTCGCGAGTGGCATGTCACTGGAAGACATCGACGAGGCATTCGATGGCGCGTTTCCACATGAGGCCTTGCCCGAAGCTTTGAAGGTCGCTTCGGAATTCACGCCGATTACGTCATCTTTGGATTCCGATATTTCGAGGTAAACTGAACCATGTCACTCACCCTGACGCTCGACCATCACGGCGAGCAGCTCGTCGCGGCCCACCTCCGCACCGGCCGCTACCACTCGGCCGAAGAGGTCGTCACCCACGCCCTCGAAACTCTGGCCGCGAAGGAACCCCCCAGTCCGCCCACGCGGACAATGACCCCTGCCGAGGCCGTGGCCGATATTCGCGAACTCCGCAAAGGCGTCACGCTCGGCGGTCTTCGAATCAAGGATCTCATCAACGAGGGCCGCAAATACTGATGCCCGGTTTCGTGGCCGACGCTTCCGCCACGCTCCCATGGTGCTTCGCCGACGAAGCCACGCCAGCGACCGAGGCGCTGCTTGAGCGCCTTCGCGCGGGCGAACCTGGCGTCGTGCCCGCTCACTGGTCTACGGAAGTTGAATGGCCTCCTCATGGCCGTACGCCGAGGCCGGCTGGATCTGGACCGGGTTGCTCGGTTTGCTAATGATTTGGCGGCGCTACCGATTCGGATGGAACCACCTCACGCCCCGGCCGCCTGGGACGCCATGATCCGACTGGCCGCCCGGCATCAACTCACCGTTTACGACGCCGCCTATCTGGAACTCGCGCAGCGCACTGCTCTTCCCCTGGCCACCCTCGACCGCGATTTGCGGAGAGCAGCGCTGGCCGTGAGCGTCAATCTGATGGAAACATGAGCGCAGACTTGCTGGTCGCGCCTATGGAGATCGTGGTGCCCTTTGCAGCATTGAGAAGGTAAAGGTAGAAAAGCGGACGTTATTGCGGTTCGTCGAGTTCTCCATCGCGCATATCTCGAACGCCAATACGCGCCTGATGTCGCACTCGCCCCAGGCGTCGCTGGGCAGATCCGGATGCTTTGGTAGCCCACCGGCAAACGAATCGCAGGGCGCGCAGGGATTCCATGGGCCATCTGCGGCCGATTGTTGTCTGATTGTAAATTTTAATCCGCCAACTCGATGCGTAGCGAGCCAGCCCGTGTTGGCGGATTTGACGCAACTTGCGGCAGGCGGATTGCCAATCCGCCGCAGGTTAGCAACCTGCCCCACATACCGCCTTTAGGTCTCAGGCATCAGCGGGCGCCCAGCCAATGCGGTCCTGAATCCGTATAGCGCGATCAGCGCCACCACCACGGGCGGAATGAGCGCGAGGCCGATATACCAGGATGAGAAATCCAAAGTCGGCGGGCACGATTCCAGAATTTGCAGGCCGGCATGGGCGGCGATGGCGGCCAGCAAACCGAACCGCAAGAGGATGAAGGCGCCCACCGCGCCAGAGATTGCGGCCACTGGATAGTCCACCCACGGCGTGCTCGAGCCGAAGGCTGCCGTGAGCGCGGTAATCGCCACAAACACCAGGCTCGCGATCCACTGTTTGCGCAGCACCACGCGCAGCAGGAAGAGGATGAACAAATCCAGCAGGCCGCCGAAGATGCCGTTGTTCAGGCCGTTCAACAAGCTGGCGAGTTCGTAGCGAACGCCCGTCAAAGCTTCCAGGGCTGGCATATAGGGCTGGCCTCCATTCCCTTGGAAAGCCGTCCCGGCCAGTTGCAAGATGGCCAGCAGAGTGCCGAACCCCAAGCCGTACAGCAGGTCCCGGCCCACCAGCGGGTCGCGCAGGCCTTTCGCCCGAAACCGGTTCCAGCCGATGATGGTATGGGGCCAACTGCGCCGTACCCACGGTTCCAGCGCGATATAGAAGACCCAGACCGCGCCGCCGTTGATCAGCGCCGTGGAGACGGTCGACCAAAACCCGTTCAGTTCCGAGAGAGTGCCGGTGTGATGGGCGAACAACATGCGCGAGCCGGCCATCCAGACGAAATAGAGTCCTCCCATTTTTAATGCGCCCCGTTGATCGGACTTGCCGCTGCGCGCATGGCGCCAGGCGATTACGCAGGCGGAGAACAGCGCCAGATAGACCACGATCAAGGATGGGATCTGGTTGGTTGTGCCGGCCGGAACGGGTCTTTGTTCCGGGACCGACCAGGGCCCGCTGATCCGGAAGAATACTGGCCTGCCGCGCCAGGCTGCGGCCTCCACCCGCAACTTCGTGGCGGCGGGTTCGACCACGCCCGTCCACGCCGCCCGCGCGTCCGCGTTGGTCAAAGGCGACCATTGCGGGTCGGTGGGCTGAAATTTCGACATGTCCAACCCGGCCGCTTGAAACAGACGGCTCCATTCGAAGGGGGCGGCCGGTTGGGCGGCTGGAGCCTCCACTTGCGGCGTTAAGGTTTCGAATTGCAGCAACTTGCCGTCCAGGTCGGTTCGCAGCCGCACCATGCCCGAGGTTTCCATGGGCGGGTCCGAGAAACTCACCGCCACGTTGAATCCGCGGACAGCTGCAATCGGTGCGGGACTCTGGCGATACCAAAAGTGGATGAGCGGCGGATGTCCCGCGGCCGGGTTTTGCCAGCGGGATTTCGCCTCGGCGGGATGCCGATTGAGATAATCGACGTAATTGTCGTTGTAGTGCAGTCCCCACGCGCGGTCGGCTGGACGGGCGGTGTAGCCGAGGCTTTGGACCACCTTCTGCGCGTCGCGCGACAGGGCCTCTGGCGAGTTCTCAATGGGCAGTTTCGCCGTAAGGGTTTGGCTAGGCGCCAAAGCCTCCACGATCGCCAGGCCCGCCAGAACGGCGGCCAGCCAGGCGATCGCCACTTTGGGCGCCAGACCTTCGGTTTCGCCGGCTGCCACTACCTGGTCGGGCGATGGAGTTTCGCCGGCGGCGAGGGCGGCGGCCAGCGGATCGCCGCCGGGCAACCCCGCGGCTACGGCGAGAACCGAGGAGGGACGCCGCCGCGGGTCTGGGTGGAGGCAGCGCATGATCACGCGCTCCACGGCCGGGTCCAGATCCTTCGCCACGGTGGTAATGCTGGCCGGCGCTGCCCGCTCCTGCATCTGCATCAGTTCCATCAGCGAGGCGGCCTCAAAGGCGCGCTTGCCGGTGAAGAGTTCGTACAGCAGCAGACCCAGCGCGTAAATGTCGCTCTTGACCGTGACCTCCGTGCCTGCTAGTTGCTCGGGAGACATGTAGGCCGGGGTTCCGCTGCGGATGTCGCCTTGCAGTTGGCCGGCCAGGCCCGCCAGTCCGAAATCCATGATGACCACCTGGCCGCGCCCGTCGATCATGACATTGGCCGGTTTCAGATCGCGATGCAGCACGCCCTTTTCGTGCGCCGCCGCCAGCCCGGCGCAGAGCTTGCGCGCGGTCTCCACGGCTTTATCCACCGGCAACCGCCCGATGCGGCGAAGCAGGGAACCCAGGTCTTCGCCATCCACAAATTCCATGGAGATGTAATGCAGGCCCTGGGTTTCGCCGATGTCGTACACGCGGCAGACGTTGGGGTGGCTGATCTGGCGCGCGATGCGCACTTCGTTGTAGAAGCGCGCCAGGGCACGCTCGTCGCGGGATAGCGTTTCCGGCAGAAATTTCAGCGCCACCGCCTGCCCAAGCGTAAGGTCCGTGGCGCGGTAGACTTCGCCCATTCCGCCGCGGCCCAGAAGACCGGCGACGCGGTAACGCCCGGCCACCACGGTTCCGGGCAGGAATCGGCCCTCATCCACGCTGCTTTGCGAAGTCAGCCGGGGCTGGGAAACGGCGTCCAGCACCGTCTCCGCGGAGGTGGCGTCCAGAGCGGTCGCGCAAAAGGCGCAGAACCGGTTGTTATCGGCGCATTCGCGGGCGCAGGAAGGGCATCGCACCATAGGGAATCACCAATGTTAGCGCGAAGGAAAAGCTTTCGGCGATCAGCCATCAGCGATCAGCTTGAACCTTGGCGTTTGCGCCGGCTGTGCTGGCTTCAAGCTGAAAGCCGATGGCTAATAGCTGATAGCTACTTCTTCTTCCGCAAATCGTAAACATACATCGACCAGCCCACCTTGGCGACGGGTTCGCGCAATCGCAGTTGCGCCAGATCTTCCAGCGGGACGTAGTTGCCCAGGAGCGGGGTGACGCTGGCCACGCAGTAGTCGTCAATTTCGTTCCAGCCCTGCTGGTCGCGCGGGCCCGGGAAGCCCAATTCATCTACGCCGTAATAGCGCATCTGGGCGTTGCCGAAGTAAAAGACGCGGGCCCGCCGGGTGCCGTGGGCATCCAGCCAGTGGACCAGTTTTTTTACATCCTGCCCCCAGTCGATGTTGGAGTCGGCCAGATAGAGTGGGCCGTTGCCCGGGCCGCCCACGAAAGCATTGAAGAAGGCCAGGTAATCGGGCGCGATGCGGGAGCATTCGAGGATTTGGCCCAGCCCGAGGGCCAGGCCGAGAGCGGCCAGTTTCCGGCGTGTCCCGAACCACCGCATCACCATTGCCGCCACGCCTATATATAAGAACGGGTATACCGGCAGGATGTGGCGCATTCCAATGTTGATCCCGCTGGTCATGCTCAACACGAAATAGAACACGGGCGGAAATGCCAGGCCGATGGTCAGAATTGGGATATTCCGGAAGTGGTCGATGTTCCGGAAGCCCGGGGTATGGCGGAACCCCGCCCGCGCCGCTCGCCACAGGCCCGCCGCCAACACCGTCGCCGCCGCCAGCAGGGCCGCGACGGTGCTCTTGACCGCGAAGACCACCGGGAAGTAATACCACCAGCCGGCGTCCGAGCGTAGTCCCAACAGGTAGCTGTTGTGGCCGCCGGCATTGTGTTCGGCTACCGCGTTGAGGCCGACCAGAAACCGGTGGGCGGGCAGGTGCAGGGTGCGTCCCAGGCGCCACAGCGCGTCGCCCACCAGGTTTTCGCGGTTCACGACATCCGCTAGAAGCGGTACCTTGGTGGTCAGGCAGCGCACTGTTTCCGGCCAGTAAATCGCGAGGACACCGGCGCAGCCCGCTGCCAAGACTGTGGATCCAGCCACTGCCAGGCGGCGCAGGGGAAACTCCTTGGGCCGCTGCACCCAACGCACCGCGTACAACACCAGGAAGGTGGGGATCAGCAGGATGGCGGAAAACTTGGTGAGCATGGCCAGGGTGAAAACCAGGGCGGCAGGAAGGAGGCTGCGGAACGAACCGCGCTCCAGGTACTCCACCCAAAGCACGCAGGCGAAGAAGTAGAACACCGTCACCGGAAAATCCGTGGTGACGTACCGGCCGTGGGCAATCAGGTTCGGGTCGAAGGCGCACAGCACCACGGCCAGAAGCGCGGCGGCCTCGCCGAAGCGCCGCCGCGTCCACCAGGCCAGCGCCGCCAGGAACAGGAGGGTCAGCAGGATATTGGCGCTCCGGGCCGCCATCAGGATGGTGTCGGCGTGGACCCGGTTCCGGTACAGGAATTCGATTCCGTACTGCACTTGATCGCGCCGTTTCCCATCGGCTGCGGGCGCCGGCAGGTCCAGGTGCAGCCAGGCGAGAGGCAGAGCGCTCACCAGTTTCACCAGCGGTGGATGCTCCATGTTCCAGCTATAATCGCCGCGCAGAAGGTAGGTGTATCCAGCCGAGATGTGGATGCCCTCGTCCCAGGTTTGCGTCTCGCCCAGGGCCGAACGCACTTCCAGACTCCCCACCACCGCGGCCACGCAGGCCACCGCGGGCCAGAACAAGCGGCTAACCGTCATGCAGATTCGTAGGATACCAGCAGTGCCGGGGGCGGGCAGACTGGGAGGGGGGCCAGGGACCGGGGGGCCGGGGGCAAGGGGCCAAGGGGCCAGGGGCAAGGGGCCAAGGGGCCAGGGGCCGGGAGTCAGCGGCCCGGGAACCGGCGGCGGCTATCAGGTAATTTCGGCTAAACTCCGCTCCCCACCGTTGAAGTTTTGTTGTACACTAATACTGACGTTATTTGAGCTTGTCTCTTATTCTTTTCATTCCGCTTCTTCCCGAGGGACCTTCCCAGGGCTCCCAGCCCTTAACCTTTTGCGCCCGTCATTATCAATCCAACGCATAAACCAACAATGTATCCAGGCAGAAACTTTCCTCCTCGCAGGCAGAATCGCAGAGAGAACGTAAATGAGTCCATCCGTGTGAGAGAAGTGCGCGCGGTGTTTCCGGACGGCACGACGGAGATCATGGCCACCTCCGCGGCCCTGCGCAAGGCACAGGAACTCGGTCTCGACCTCGTGCTGATCGCGCCTACGGCGGTTCCTCCCGTGGCCAAGGCGGTGGACTTCGGCCACTACCAGTACGAGCAGAAAAAGAAGCAGCACGACGCCAAGAAGAAGCAGCACGTGGTGCAGGTCAAAGAGCTGAAGTTCCGGCCAAACACCGATGACCACGATTACGATTTCAAGAAAGCCCACGCCATCCGCTTCCTGCAGGAAGGCAACCGGGTCAAAGCGGTGGTGCAGTTCCGGGGCCGTGAGATCGCGCATGCCGATCTTGGAAAAAAGCTTTTGATGCGCTTTGCCGCCGACCTCACGACTTACGGTTCCGTGGAAGGTATGCCCCGTCTGGAGGGGCGCAACGCGCACATTCTGATCAGCCCTACGAAGGCCGCCACCAAGCTGCCCGGGAGTGAGAAGTCCACACCGGGTGAAAAACCCACAACCCCGCATCCCGCACCGGAATAACGCAACACAGGCGGACCCCCGGGCGTGCCCGTGCTACGGGGAGTTCCAGTACAGGAATGCCCGCCGCGCATTGGCCAAGCGGTCAGCCCCGTGCTAACCTACGAATAAGTGCATCGCCTCCGGTGAATCGTGTATAACGCCTTCTTTGGTTTCACCCTAAATCCGTTTAACATGAGTCCGGACCCGTCTTTTCTGTTCCGGAGCAAGCAGCATGAAGAGGCGCTGGCCAACCTGATCTACGGAGTTCAAAGCCGTAAAGGCTTTATGGCGCTGACCGGCGAGGTGGGCACCGGCAAGACTACCATGCTGGAGTGCCTGCGCGACTTTTTGAACGCGCAGCAGGTAGTGTTCGCGTCGCTGTTCAACTCACGGCTCACCGTGGAGCAGTTCTTCGAGATGCTGGCGTACGACCTGGATCTGCGCTGTAACCGCCTCTCCAAGACCGAGGTGCTGCTCTCGCTGAACAACATGTTGCTGGAGCGGTCTGGCGCCGGCCGTAACACGGTTTTGATTGTGGACGAAGCCCACAACCTGGATTGGGACGTTCTGGAAGAGATTCGTCTGCTGGGGAATCTGGAGAATCGCCGCGGGAAACTGCTCCAGATCGTCCTTTGCGGCCAGCAGGAACTGGACCGCAAACTGGAGGCGCCCGAGTTCCGCCAACTCAAGCAGCGGATTGCCCTGCGATGCACCTTGCGCGGGTTCACGGTATTGGAGACCGTCGCCTACGTGAATTCCCGGATGGCGCGTGCCGGCCTCAAGGACCAGACTGTGATTCCCTCGACACTCATCCAGGAAATTCACTTCCGCTCTCAGGGGATTCCCCGACTCATCAACGCCATCTGCGACAATCTGTTGCTGACGGCGTTCGCCCTGGAGAGCCGCATCGCGACCCTGGAAATGCTGGACGAGGTGACGGCAGACATGCGGCTGGAATATCCCGGCAAGCAGCCTTTCCGCCCAGGTGCGGATTACCCGGAGCGGGTAATGAGCCAGCCACGTTTCCGCGTCGAATAGCCCTCCAGGAAGTTACAATTGCGTCCGATCCCGTCGTTCGTAATAGTATCCGAAGTGTAATCTCCAAGTGAATCTGGTGCGTCGATCGATTGCTGTTGCCTAATGGTGAGGGAAGAACCCCTACGGTGTTTAACGGACGACGCTTAAGGTACACTTCGGAAAGAGACAGACAATAAGGCTCTAGCCGGGGCTCCATTTAAGGGACCGGACGACTCTAGACTACCGTGTCTGTCTCACCTTAGTTGGATTTCCGAAATCACCAACTTTGGATTTCACTGAAGGAGCTCACGACAAATGCGTAGTTTACTCGAAAACAAGGTCGTTTGTGGGGCGATCGGGTTGCTGTTCGCCACCGCTTTCGTAGGGAATGCAAAGCCAGGATCCGAGACAATCGAATCCGGTAGGCTCTTGACGGCGCCCGTTTCGCGGCTGATCGCACATGGTCCAGTGCTGCCGCCCGATCCGTGGCAAGGTGGCGTGCGCGTGGCACATGGTCCGGTGCTGCCGCCCGATCCGTGGCAAGGTGGCGTGAGAGTGGCGCATGGTCCGGTGCTGCCGCCCGATCCCTGGCAAGGTGGCGTGCGGGTGGCGCATGGTCCCGTGCTGCCGCCCGATCCGTGGCAAGGTGGCGTGCGCGTGGCACATGGCCCGGTGCTGCCGCCCGATCCCTGGCAAGGTGGCGTGAGAGTGGCCCATGGCCCGGTG
>DATMNI010000412.1:0-4167 GCA_035570275.1 Candidatus Acidiferrales bacterium
CCCGGCACCAGCCGCTTGTAGCTGTTGGTGGTCGGAGCGATGATCGCCGATAGCGCGCGCGCGTGCTTCAGCAGCCCGCCGATGTAGTGCAGCGCCATATCGCTCATCCCGGCATAGCTGTCGCCCGCGAACAAAGGCTTGCCGTCCTTCCAAAGGCTCTGGTGGCAATGCATGCCGCTGCCGTTGTCCGCGAAGAGCGGCTTGGGCATGAACGTCACCGTCTTGCCGTACTGGTTGGCCACGTTGCGGATGACGTATTTGTACAGCATCATGTTGTCGGCCGACTTCAGCAGCGTGTCGAACCGTTGATCGATTTCGCACTGGCCGCCGGTGGCAACCTCATGATGGTGGCACTCTATATGCATCCCGCATTTGATCATGGTCTGCACCATTTCGCTGCGCAGATCCTGATAGTGGTCGGTCGGCGGCACCGGGAAGTAGCCTTCCTTGTAGCGGGGCCGGTAGCCCAGATTGTTTTCGCGCCGCCCCGAGTTCCAGCGGCCTTCCTCGGCATCGATGAAATAGAAGCCTTCGTGCTGGTTCTGGTCGAAGCTGATGTTGTCGAAAATGAAGAACTCGGCCTCCGCGCCGAAGTACGACGTATCGGCCACCCCGCTGTTCTTCAGGTACAATTCAGCCTTCTGCGCAATCCACCGCGGGTCGCGCTCGTACCGCTGTTTGGTGATGGGGTCCTTCACGTCGCCGTACATAACCAGCGTCGCGGTCTCGGCGAAAGGATCCATGAACGCTGTGTTCGGATCCGGAATCAGGAGCATGTCGCTCTCGTGGATCGCCGCCCAACCGCGGATACTCGATCCGTCCATTCCGAAGCCTTCTTCGAAGCTGTCTTCGTCCAGTTCGCTAATCGGATAAGAGACGTGATGCTGCAAGCTCGGAATGTCGGTGAACCTCAGATCGAGCTGCCGGGCATCGTTCTTTTTTGCAAATTCAAGGACTTCTTGCGGGCTCATCATCTCTACATAGTACGCCACCGCCGCCCGCCTTCACGCGCCGTCGCCGTCGTACGCCGTCTTCAGCCAACTTTTCGTTTCCGCGTCGATCTCCGCCAGCGATGTAATCGGAATCCGGTGCGTGATCCGGTCCTTCTTCGCATAGCCCCCGGTGTCGATCAGACGCCCTTCCGCCGGGCGCGCTCCCAGCGCAAACCCCAGCGCCAACCCCAGGTCGATGCGAGTCAGAGTCGTCGGCTTGATCTGCGCGAAGACGTGGTTCCGGTAAAGCGGCACCATGGTCTGGCAAGGACAGGCCTTCACGTCCTTGCCCACAGCCAGGCCCAGCCGCAGCAGTTCGTTGTAAATGGGCCGCAGCGCCTGTTTCTTGCCGGCGAACATCGTCTGGACGTACGCTTCGGCGGCGCGGAGATAAGCATCGGGATCGTCGAACTCCGGTCTTCCCTTTCCCTCGGCCCGTTCCGCGATCCAAGAGGCCGAGTTGGTCCCCAACCCGTGCTCCTGTTTCAGCCACTCGCGGCGCTCTTTTTCGGTGGCCGGCCCGGACTTCCTGACCAGCTTCAACCATTCTTCGAGCGAGCGCCCGCTCTTTTCCTTGAGGTCCGCCGCCCATTTCCGCACCATCAGGACGCTGGGGTGGACGCTGTAAGTCGATTTCGGAGCCACGGGATTTTTATATCATAAGAACGGGTTCAGTGGCGAGTGCCGCAACGATGAGCGATCGACAACCAGCAATCTTTTTCGGGCACGGCAGTCCGATGAACGCCTTGCTGAACAACGGCTATACCGAGGCTTGGAAGCGTATCGGCCGGGAAACAACCAAGCCGAAGGCAATCCTTTCGATCTCCGCTCACTGGTTCGTTCCGGAAACGGGAGTGACCATCAGCACCGCGCCAAGAACCATTCACGATTTCGGCGGCTTTCCAAAAGAGCTCTATCAAGTGCAGTACCCCGCTCCGGGCGATCCCAACCTGGCTCGCCGCGTCCAGCACCTGCTCTACCCGCTATCGGTGACGATGGACACTTCGTGGGGACTCGATCACGGCACCTGGTCGGTGCTCCGGCACGTGTATCCCGATGCCGATATTCCAGTGGTGCAGATCAGCATCGACGAATCCAAGCCCGCATCCTTTCATTTTGAGATCGGCAGGAGGCTTGCCCCACTGAGGGATGAAGGTATCTTGATTGCAGGCAGCGGAAACCTGGTCCACAATCTGCACGCGTACGCGTGGGGGAGGCACACGCCCGATCCCTATGACTGGGCCGTTCAGTTCGAAACAGAGGCGAAGGAGATGATGCTCGCTGGTGAATACACGCCGCTGATCGAATACGAGAAGCTCGGGAAGAAGGCGCTCCTGTCCATTCCCACTCCGGAGCACTATCTTCCCTTGCTATACGTGGTGGCGACCCGGCAGCCGGGGGAGTTGATCACATTCCCAGTCGAAGGCGTGGATGGGGGATCCATATCGATGCTGACGGTGCAGGTGGGTAACACGAGGACCACGCTCTGAGCCACCGCCCACTGAAAGAGCGGTCATCAGGCGGGCGGCGGTGGGCTGCGGTATGATGACGACGTGCAGCAGTTTGGCCGAATCACACAGGATCCCGAAGTCATGGGCGGCAAGCCGTGTATCCGGGGGATGCGCGTGACCGTCGGCATGATCGTCGAGGCGCTCGCAGCGGGGCGCACCATCGAACAGTTGCTAGCGGACTTCCCATACCTCGAAGAGCAGGATATCCGCGAGGCGCTTGGTTTCGCCGCGCGTTTGGCACAAGGACACGAGATCCGGCTTGCGAGTTGATGCGCATCCTCATCGATATGAACCTGACCCCTCGTTGGGTCAATCATCGGGTTGGGTCAACCATCAGGGCGATGCAGGTTATGAAACCATACACTGGTCGTCGATCGGTCCCGCCACGGCTGGGAAGTTAAATAATAAGTTGGACCATTTGAGCCAAGCGCACAAGAAAAAGACGGGATTTCACGCAAAGCCGCCAAGCCGCAAAGAAGCCGCAAAGGAAGAGGATAGTCGAAGTCAACGTGACCGGGAATCCACTGGCGAAACAGATTGTGGATGCAGCTCATCGAGTCCATACCACTCTGGGGCCGGGCCTGCTGGAGTCGTGGCTAACCGACTCGCCGCAGAAAGCGGCTCCAGGCGTTATTCTTCTCCGGGGTGAACCGCTCGCGCCGGAACTGGATCTCGCCATGCGCCGGCCCAAGCCGCGTCAATTCTACACGTACGAATTTCTGTCCAATACAATAGGGGCATCCGGGCAGCGTAGTCCGCTATCTGTCCGTACAAGGAGTGTGCCGTGGCCCCTCGGATTGTTATTCGCGCTCTGTGCCTGTCGCTTGTCCTTTGCTTAGCGATGTGTCTGGCGATGTGCCTGGCGACGGCACAAACTCCCGAACCCGCGAAGCCGGCGGCCAGCCCCGCGGGTGCTCCGTCCGGTCCCGCCGCCAAGGAGACCAAGCCGCCGGTCATCGAAACGCCGCCGGACATCAAGGCCATAACCGAGGCCAACAAGATCGCCGACCCGGAAAAGAAAATCGAAGCCTACCAAAAGATCAAGAAAGACTTCCCGAAGAGCACCGGGGGCGATGCTGCGGACTCGATGATTCTCTCGACCCTGATCAAGAAAATGCCGGACCAGAGGGCCCGGATTCAGAAGCAGGCCCAGTCGAACTATCGCGCCGCGGCCGCCAAGGAGCGGGGCTCGGAAGCCTACGGCATCGCTACCGAGTTCCTCAACGCCGGCATCCTCCTGAACGACGCCGAGGGTTACGCGAAGAAAAGCGTGCAGTCCATGGTGCTGGCGAACTACTTGCAAGAGGAGGCGGCCGGCTATAAAGAGCGCAAGCAGAATCCACCATCCACCGAAGAACTGCACAAGCGGTTTCGCGAGAACCGCGCGGGCCGGGTGGCTGTTCTTGGCCGGATTGAGCTCAAGCTGGGCAAGACCGCCCAAGGCCAGAAGTTGCTGGAAGAAGTCTACGCCGTCACTCGGGACAATGGCCTGGCGGATGCCGCCCTGGGCGAATTGGCGGCCAAGGCCGGCGACGATTCCAAGGCCCTGGAGTACCTGATTCCGGCCCGCCTGAGCGGCAAGGCGCCGGACACCGCCATCGCCGCCATGGATGCGATCTATCGCAAGCGGGCACAACGGCAGCCTGGACGGTCTAGAGGCCATG
>DATMNI010000413.1:0-62781 GCA_035570275.1 Candidatus Acidiferrales bacterium
ATTCGTCCTGGAAGCCGCCCCCGATCCAATCGCCAGGAAAAACTGAAGTCGCTTGTGGAATCGGGGTCGGTTGGCTTGTTTTTCCAAACAGCTATGGATGAACAGTTCCCTGTCGCCACGGGTTCGCATACGATGAAAGACATCCTGCTGGTGGAAGACAACTCCAACGACGTGGAGTTGATCCTGATGGTTTTCCAGAAAAACCGGATCGCCAATCAAGTGGTCGTGGTTCGGGACGGCACCATGGCGTTGGAATACCTGTACCGCGAGGAGGAGTTCGCCCTGAGGAAAGAAGGCAATCCGGCCGTCATTCTGCTCGATCTGAAGACGCCCAGAGACGAAGGTCTGGAGGTGCTGCGCCGGGTTAAATCGGACGCCAGACTCAAGACCATTCCTGTCGTCATCCTGACCTCATCACTGGAAAACCGCGATCTGGTGGAGGGCTATTTCCTGGGCGCGAACGCCTATGTGGTTAAGCCAGTCCACTTCCGTGAGTTCGTGGAAGTGGTAAGCCACCTGGGGATTTTCTGGACGCGGATCAACGAACCGCCGCCGGAGGACGGCGGCGAGCGGGCACAATCACAATCGAAATAGAGGCAGCTCCGTCGGCACGGCCGGCACACAATCGACCGTCAATGGCCGCACCGGCTCCATGCGCCAGAACAGTTCGACCGCTTGCCGAACCAGTCTCTCCCGCCCCCCGGCACTATCCCAAGCTCGCGAACGTCTTACCTTCCGCCGCCAGCCGCACCAGCAGCGGCGCCGGGCTCCATAACTCTTCCCCATGCCGCCGCTCCCACTCCGCAATCCGCGCCAGAACTTGTCCCAGCCCTACGGTATCGCCGTAGAACATCGGCCCGCCGCGCCAGGCTGGAAATCCGTAGCCGTTCAGGTAGACCACATCGATGTCGCTCGATCGCAGCGCGATGCCTTCCTCCAGCAGTTTGGCGCCTTCGTTGATCAGCGCGAAGACGCACCGGTCCACCACCTCCCCGGCCGTAATGGTGCGGCGCTCAACGCCGGCTTCGCGCGCCGTCTTCTCGATCAACGCCGCTGTTTCGGGGTCAGGCGAAGGGTTGCGTTGCTGGTCGTACAGCGACCAGCCCCGTCCCGTCTTCTGGCCGAAGCGGCCCATCGCGCATAACCGGTCCGCCACCAGCGGTTGCCGCACGCCGGGCCGTTCCAGGTGTCTGAATTCCTGCCGGATGCGCCAGCCCACGTCCAGCCCGGCCAGGTCGCTCATAGCCAGCGGCCCCATGGCCATGCCGAAATCGAACAGCGCCTGGTTGACGGTCTCCACCGTGGCGCCTTCTTCCAGCAGGAACTGGGCCTCGCGAAGGTAGGGCCCCAGCATCCGGTTGCCGATGAAGCCGCGGCAGTTTCCAGCCACCACGGGCACCTTCTTCATCCGCCTGGCTAACGCCATACACGTGGCGATGGCCTCGCGGCTGGTGGCCTTGCCGCGCACAATCTCCAGCAGCCGCATCACGTTCGCGGGGCTGAAGTAGTGGTTGCCCAGCACCATCTCCGGCCGTTTGGTGACGGAAGCAATCTCATCGATATCCAGGTACGAAGTGTTCGATGCCAGAATGCAGCCCGGCTTGGCGATGGCGTCGATTTCCGCGAAGACCTGCTTCTTGAGCGCCATGCCCTCGAAGACGGCCTCCGCAATGATGTCGGCTTCCTGGAAGCCGGCGTAGTCAAGCTGCGGTGTGATCCGGGCCATGCGCTCATCCATGGCGGCCTGCGAGAGTCTGCCGCGCTGCACGCTGCCGGCGTAGTGGTTGCGGATGGTGGCCATGCCGCGGTCCAGAGCCTCCTGGGTGGCTTCCTTGACGATCACCGGGATCCCCGCGTTGGCGTAGTTCATGGTGATGCCGCCGCCCATGGTGCCGGCGCCGATCACGGCCGCTCGCCGGATCTCGCCGGTCGGTGTGGCAGCCGGAATGTCCGGAATCTTCCACACCGCGCGCTCGGCGAAGAAGGCATGGATCAGCGTCTTGGACTGCGTGGAATAGAGGCACTGGCGAAACAGCTCGGCTTCGTACGCACAGCCTTCGGCGAACGGCAGACGGGTGGCGGCCTCCACGGCTTCAATGGCGGCCAGCGGCGCCGTCTGGCCGCGCCGGGTTTTCTGCGCCAGCCGGCGGGCCGCCGCGAAAATCTCTGGACCATTTCCGGCCAACGCGCCGTCGAGCTTCTGGTTGCGTTGGCTGGTCCGGGGGATTGGCCGGCCCACCACCTCGCGGGCGAACGTGATGGCGCCCGTCAGCAGGTCGCCTTCGATCAGCCGGTCCACCATGCCCGCCGCCAGCGCGTCCGCGGCACTGACAGGTTCGCCGAACGCGCACATCTCCACGGCCTTGGCGATCCCTGCCAAGCGCGGCAGCCGTTGGGTGCCCGCGGCGCCGGGAATGATGCCCAGTTTCACTTCCGGCTGGCCCACTTGTGCCGCAGGTGCAATCACGCGATAGTGGCCGGCCATCGCCACTTCCATGCCGCCGCCCAGCGCCTGGCCGTGGATCGCCATAATCACCGGCTTCAGGCAGTCTTCAATCGCGGACAGCACCGGCAGCAGGATCAGGCGCGGCCGCTGTCCGCTGACGATCTTGCCGAATTCGCGGATATCCGCGCCGGCGATGAAGGTTTTCCCGGCGCCAATCATCACGATGGCGGCGACGCCGGAGTCGGCGGCGGCGGCAGCCATGCATGCCTGAATTCCCTCGGGCACTCCAGGGCCTATCGCGTTAACAGGTGGGTTGTCGATGGTGATGACGGCGATCTCACCCTCATGGGTCAATCGAACAGTTTGGGTCAATCCAACGGTTTCGCTCATGGTTGGTGCAGCCTCTTTTTTGCCAGATCCAGATTGCGGCGGGCCTGCTGATGAGCCGGGTCCACTTGTAACGCTGCCTGGAATTGTTCCATCGCGCCCGCCACATCCCCGGATTGGACCAGAATGATTCCGAAGTTATTGTGGAGATCGGCGCTCCCCGGCTCCAGCGCCACCAGTTCGCGGTAATAACCGGCGGCGGCTGCGAGGCGCGTCTTGGAAAACGCTTCGTCCCGGGCCTTGGAAAACGCGGCGTCCCCCAGTGTGGTGAGGGCCGCCACCAAATGCTCCCGCGCCGCGGCATCGTCCGGAACAGCGGCCAGCACCTGGCGAAAATGAGGAGCCGCTTCTTCCAGCTTGCCCTGCGCGACCAGCGTGTTGGCCAGGTTGTAGCGGGCGTCGCTATAGTCGGGTTGAACGCGCAGTGCGTGCCGGAACTGCTCGGCGGCCTCATCGAACCGGGCGCCCGATTCCAGCGCCACACCTTCCAGCGCCACACCAAGGGTATTCAACGCCGCCGGCTGCTCCGGCTGGCTGCGCAACGCGCTCCGCAGGTAGGCAATCGCGGCGGGGATCTGCTGGCGGCTTAGCGCCAGTGCGCCGAGATTAAAGTACGCTGAAAAGTCGGCGGGGTATTTCTCCAGGCG
Source organism: Candidatus Acidiferrales bacterium (assembly GCA_035570275.1). GTDB lineage: Bacteria > Acidobacteriota > Terriglobia > Bryobacterales > Bryobacteraceae > DATMNI01. Next base: position 3,481 of record DATMNI010000413.1, read on the forward strand.
ATGATGCATGATCGCCTCCTGCAGCGCCATCCGCTGGTCGCCTGGGCCGCGCGGCAGCACCTGCAGCCAGAGGTGCGCCATCTCGTCGGTGGATTGATTGCCCCCCTCCACCGGTTTCGGCGGCGCGTTGGGATTGCGCGGGTTCGCGGCGGAGTTGTCATAGTGAAAGCGCATCGAGAGAACGGTGCCTTTAGGCAGGAAAACCGGCTCGCGATAAGGGTACACCGCCTGCCAGTTCGGGTCCCAATCCGGAACCCGGATCAGCACTCGGCGCGCGCCGCCGGGAAGGGTCGCGTAGCCCTCCAGCAAGTGACCCAGGTAGTGCGCATGGGGGTAGATGGCCAGCACATCCACATCGAGCGGGAGCCGGAAATCGTCACTGACCACGAAGTCACGGGCGCCGGGCGGAATATGCAGCGCGCCATCGTGTTCGAGCTGAATCAGCATCGGGTATTTCGTCTGCGGCTGGTTGGTGAAGTACAGTCCAACGGAGGGCTGTACGCGCTCCGGCTTGCCGGTCGGCTGCAAGTGAACGTTCAGAACCAGGTCGTTGCCCGGATCCAGCCGCCATGCCATGCCGTCGGGCTCAATCCGCGCCGTGCCTCCCGGCTTCCAGAAAAGAAAGTGGCTGTCGGGATCGAAGGTGTTGCTGGCGATCACCAGGTCCATGCCGGCGAATCCTTCACCCGGAACTTTTTCCAGATGCCGGGCGGATCGCGCGCGATCCACCAGCAGATTGGCGTGATGCACCGCGCGCTCATTGCCGGGGCGAATCTCAATTGCCTTCACGTAGCGGGTCGCGCCCGCCGGCGGAGTCAACACGAAGTTCCAGAAAACATCCCGTCCATCGGCCGGGGTCAGGAATGGTTTCGCCGCCTCCACAACCAGGTCCGGCGGACCCAGTTGCCAGCCGGGCGTGAAGGCAGGGGAAGGACCGGAATCTGCCGCATCGCCCTCAGGGGCGCCGGCCGCCACCCACTGGGCGATCGTTTCAATCTGCCGGCCGGTGAGCCTGCGCTCGCCGACAAATGCCACCGAGCCGGGCTCCGGCAGCCACGGAGGCATGTAGCGCCGCCGGGTCACAGCGGCGATCTGGCTGGCGCGCTTCCTGGCATCGTCATAGGTCAGCAGCGGAAACGGTCCGGACTGGCCCGCCCGGTGGCAGGGTGCGCAGTACTCCCATAGAATCGGCTCGATGTGCTTGTGGAAAGTAATCGGCGGCGGGGCAGCAGCAGAGCCGGAAACCGGCAGCAGAAGCCGCCCTGGGAGCAGCAGCCACTCCGGGAGCAGCAGCACCAAGACGAGCCGCCGCAGACTTCGTTTCCGCCGGGCATGAATTGCAGGAACCACCGCGCCTCGATTCTAGTGACCGCGAGGCCAGTCTGTCAAACTGGAATGCATGAGTTCGCTCACCCTCATCAGGCACGGCCAAGCCACGGCCTTCCAGCATGATACCGACCGTCTCACGCTGGCGGGCGAGGCGCAGGCCCGCAGGCTGGCGGGGTTTTGGCTGAACCAAGGCGTCGGTTTCGATGAAGTTCGCTCCGGAACACTCACGCGGCAAGTGCAAACCGAGCGCCTGGTTGCCGAATGCTTCCACGAGGCCGGCGTGCCGTGGCCGGAGCCTGCGCGGGACGCTGGCTGGAACGAGTACGATGCCGGCGGCATCCTGCGGGCGGCGGCGGTCCCGCTCGAAACGGGAGTGCCCGGCACGCCCGATGAGTACCGGCGCTTCCAATTGAAGTTCGAAGCCGCCATGCTGCACTGGCTGGACGGCAGCGAGGCGAAGGACGGCGCGGAACCGTTTACCGCTTTCCGCGACCGCGTGACCGGTGCCATCCGCCGCGTGATGACGGGTGCATCGGGCCGCCGCGTGGCAGTTTTTACCTCTGGCGGCGCCATCGGCTTCACCGTAAATTTCGCCGTGCGCGGTCCGGACCGGAGCTTCCTGGAACTGAACTGGCGTATTCGAAACTGCTCGCTGACCGGGTTCGTCTTCAGCCAGGATCGCCTCACCCTGGATTCCTTCAATCAGGTTTCGCACCTGGACGACGCGGCGCTGCATACGTTCCGATGAAAAAGGAACATGCTAGAATCTTCCCAATTGACGAAACCAAAAAGCATTCCGAAGCGGCCCGAAGGGTCGCGGCCATCTACGGTCCGCCAGATTCGCGAGTTCCTGGCAAGAGTGCCATTCAATGAATTGCTCGGCATCGAGTTTCACCGCGCCCATTCGGATGGAGTCACCATTCGCTGCCAGCTTCGGGATTCCCTCATGAACGGCGCTGCAGTGCTGCATGGCGGCGTCACCGCAACCCTGGCCGACGTGGCCGTGGCGGTGGCCATCCATCACCGCTTCGGCGGAACCCGCCCGATCACCACGGTCGAATTGAAGATCAACTACTTCCGGCCGGTCTCCGAGGGCACGGTGTATGCGCGGGCCACTCTGCTGCGCGTGGGCGGCACGCTGTGCGTGGGCCGCGTGGACATGACCGACGACCAGGAACGAGCCATCGGCGTGGCGATTGTCACGTACATCTTCTTGAAGGGGCAACACCGGTGAACTCCCTGAAAGACAAGGTTGCCATCGTCACCGGCGCCAGCCGCGGCATCGGGCGAGCCATTGCCCTGCAGTTCGCCCGCGAGGGCGCCGCGGTGGTGATCTGCGGCCGCAAGCAGGAAACGCTCGACCAGGTTGCATCGGAAATGGCCGCCGCGGCTGGAAGCGGTGACTGCCCCGGCAGCATTCACCCCATCGTCTGCCACGTGGGCCGCGCGGCCGATATCCAGCGCCTGGTGGAGACCACGCACCGCCAATTCGGCAGGATTGACATTCTGGTAAACAATGCCGCCACCAACATTGCCCAGGAGCCGGTGTTACAGGTGGACGAAGCCAGGTTCGACAAGATGATCGAGATCAACCTGAAGAGCGCCTTCCGGTTGATTCAGGCGGTGGCGCCCGGGATGTGCGAGCGCGGCCGGGGGTCCATCGTCAACATCGCCTCCATCGCCGGGTTGCGGCCCCAATATCACGGCATGCTCTACAGCATGACTAAGGCCGCGCTCATCATGATGACGCAGTCCTACGCGCTGGAACTGGGGCCGCGGGGCGTGCGTGTGAACGCCATTGCGCCCGGCCTGGTACAGACGGTTCTCAGCGAGTACTTCTGGAAAGACGAAGAGAAGCTGCGCCAGATCATCGAGGAGCAGCCGGTCAAGCATCTGGGCCAGCCCGCCGAGATTGCCGAAATCGCCGTCATGCTGGCCAGCGACCGCGCGTCGTATCTAACCGGCCAAACGCTGGTGGTGGATGGCGGCCGGCTGCTGCCTTGAATACGGGACGGCTGCTGCCTTAAATACGGGACGGGCGTAAAATGGCAGTAGGGGCACAGCCAGCCCTGCAAGCTTCTATGATTCTACGTACCGTCAAGCAAGCCCGCGCCACTTTCGCGGTGTTGAGTCCGGATGAGATCCGCAGCCGCGCTACGCGGCCTTTGCACATCGGGTTGGTGGCCGATGGCAGCGCCGCCTACGCGGAGATGGAAGACTTCCTCATTCCAGCGACTGTGCCGCGCATGGCGCGACTGCGGTTGATGGCACAAGTGCACCGCGCCAACGACCCCGGCGTGCCGGAAACCGTTGACCTGATTCTTTATGAACCCGGTATTGGATGTCCCCCAGGGGCCTTCAACTATCACCGCGACAATCCGGCAGCCACCGTCTCCGAGGTGCTGGCCGAAAAGCGCGATCTGGCGCTGCCGCTGTCGCGCCAGTTTCCGGCCTTCCGCAACGCCGTGCTGGACGACATCATTCACACGGTGGCGCGCGAGAATGCCCTGTTTGCGGTGGCCACGGCTCTGCCGAACGTGATCCCGAGCCTGGTCGAACTGCCGTGGTCGCTCGGCGAGTTCGCTTCCGACACGCTGTTTCTCACCGCCAACCAGGTCCGCATGGCATTTCAGATTGCCGCAGCCTGCGGAAAGGATTCCGGGTTCACCACCCAGAAAGCGGAGATCCTCACGATTGCCGCCGGCGCGTTTGGATGGCGGGCCCTGGCCCGGGAGTTGGTGAGCCACATCCCGCTCGGCGGCGGTCTGATTCCGAAGGGCGCAATCGCGTACGCCGGAACCTACGTGGCGGGGAAGGGCCTGGAACTGCTTCACCGGCACAACGGTTTGCACACCCGCACAGAGCAGCGGGATTTATACCGCGAGGGCCTGGCGCGAGGGAAGGCGGTTATAGAGCCGATGGCGCCGCCCGTTAACCGGCCAGCGGCTACCGGCCACCGGCCACTGTAAAGCTGCCTGCTGCAAAGCCCCCCAACTGTAAAGCCGTCCGTTGTAAACTAAAACCCTTCGGGATGCGTCGTACAATTAGGGAGGAACCTTCCCAGAGGATAACTATGCGCTTGATACACATCGGAATCGCTTTAACCCTGGCAACGGCGGGGTTCGCCGACACCATCGTCCTGAAGAACGGCCGCGTGATTAATGGCACATATTTAGGCGGAACGCCTCGCCAGGTGAAGGTGGAGGCGGGTGACCAGATTACCACCTTGGACGTCAGTGACATCGCCCGCATCGAGTTCAGCGGCGGCGGTATGCCGTCGTCCCGTGTGGATGACGGGCGCCCCTCGCTGCGCCGGGCGGACAACGGGGACAGCTCCGATGGCCGGCCTTCGATGCGCCGTGCGGACAGCGGGGATAGCTCCGGTGGGCGGCCCACGCTGCGCCGGGCAGACAACGCCGCGCCCCAGTCTCAGGACGATCCCGACCGGCCCGTGCTGCGCCGCACCGAAGGCAATGTCTTCCGCCCCGATACCACTCCGGCTCCAGCCGCGGCACCGCGCGATCCGATCAATCTGCCGGCCGGCACCAACCTGGTGGTCCGCATGATTGACCCCGTGGATTCGGAAACCGCTCACGTGGGACAGAGCTACGCGGCCAGCCTGGATCAACCGGTAATGCTGAACGGCGAATCGGTAATTCCGCGCGGCGCGGACGTTACGGTGAAGTTGGTGGACTCCAAGGAGTCCGGCAAGCTCACGGGCAAGGCGGAACTGACTTTGGACCTGGCTTCCGTCCGGGTGAACGGCAAGATGGTGGACATCAACACCTCGACCGTGCAGCGCGAGAGCGATTCCCGCGGAGCGCGCACGGCCAAAGTGGCCGGCGGGACGGCGGCGGTAGGCGCGATCATCGGCGCGATCGCCGGCGGTGGCAAGGGCGCGGCTATCGGCGCCGGAGCCGGAGCTGCGGCAGGCGCGGGCGCCGAAGTGGTGACCAAGGGCCAGAAGGTCAAGATTCCCGCCGAGACCCGGCTGACCTTCGTGTTGGGCAGCGACGTGGTGATCTGACCGGCGGCCAATCGCTTGCCTGAATCGACCGGGCCCCGGCCAAGTGCGATTGTTACCGGCGGCAGTCGTGGAATCGGCCGCGCCATCGCGACGGAACTGGCGAAAACTCATCAGGTGATTGCAACCTGGCGCGGCCGGCGCGACGCCGCCGAGTTGTTGCGCGCGGAGACGGGCTGCGAGATATTCCAGTGCGACATTTCGAGGCGCGAAGACCGCCGGGCGCTGGTAACGTTCGCGCGCGAGCGGTTTGAAAGGCTGGATCTGCTGGTAAATAACGCCGGCATGGCTCCGCGCGAGCGGCGCGACCTGCTGGAAACCACCGAGGAGAGCTTCGACGAACTGATCGCCACCAACCTCAAGGGCCCGCACTTTCTCACCCAGGACGCGGCGCGATGGATGGCCGATCGAAGAGACGGCCGCATCGTTTTCGTGACGTCGATTTCCTCTTACACGGCCTCGGTAAATCGCGGCGAGTACTGCATCTCGAAGGCCGGGCTCAGCATGTCGGTGGCACTGTACGCGCAGCGGCTGGCCGAGATCGGCGTCAAGGTTTTCGAGATCCGCCCGGGTATCATCCGCACCGACATGATCGCCAACGTGGAGAAGGCCTACGATGAGAAGATCGCCGCCGGCCTGCTCCCGCAGCGCCGTATGGGCGAAGGCAGCGATATCGCCAAAGCCGTCCGCGCCATCGCCGATGGGCTGCTTGACTATTCAACTGGCCAGGTGCTGAACGTGGACGGCGGCTTCAGCCTGCGGAGTTTGTAGGCCGCACCTCTCTTGGTTCAACTCCGCTGGTACAACTCTGCCCTTGCTAACCAACCGCGAAGGTAGTTCGTCTACCCAATGATGAATATCAGGGTAGAATATCTACCGGCACCGGGGAGGGTTGGCTATGCGTTGGTGGCAGAGGAAGCGGCTGGAGCGTGAACTGGATCGGGAACTGCTCGACCACCTGGAGTTTGAGGCATCGGAACAGCGGGATGCCGGCCAGCCGCCAGGCGAAGCCTGGTACGCCGCCCGGCGCGCCTTGGGCAACACAGCATTGGTGAAGGAGACAGTCCGTGAAGCATGGGGGTGGACCTTCCTCGACGGTTTCTCCCAGGATCTGCGATACGCGTTGCGAACCCTGCGCTGGAATCCCGGCTTTGCCGCGGTTGCGGTGCTGGCCCTGGCGCTCGGGGTAGGAGCCAACGCGGCGATTTACAGCATTCTGGACGCGGTTTACCTGCGGTTGCTGCCGGTCGAGAAGCCTGAGCGGCTGGTGGTGTTCACCACCCAGTTTACGCTGGCAAAGGAACTGCGCTACAACCAGAGTTTCTCGTATCCGCTTTACCGCGAGGTGCGCGACCGAACGCAATCGCTGGAAGGCGCCATCGCGTACCGCAGTCTGATCATGAACGCCGGAATCAACGGATCCACCGAGCGCATCACAGGCGCGATGGTGTCGGGTAACTATTTTTCCGTTCTAGGCGTTCAGCCCGTAGCGGGAACGCTCGTCGGGCCGGAAGACGACCTGAAACCCGGTTCCGGAGGAGCGCGCGGACCGGTAGCCGTACTCAGCTATGCCTACTGGAACCGCCGTTTTGGTGGCGATGCCGGAGTGATTGGCACCCGCATCGACTTGAATGGTGCGCCGTTTACGATCGTCGGCGTGGCGCGTGACGGTTTTAGCGGCACGGAGGTGGGACAAGCTCCCGATGTTTTTGGTCCGATGATGATGGAATCGCTGCTGAACCCGACCAATCCGAATGGGCTCGATGCGCCGCGCAACGTCTGGCTGCGCATCATGGGCAGGCTGAAGCAGGCGACCCGTGTACCGCAAGCGGAAGCCGAACTGAGCTTGTTGCTGCAGCGATTCTACCAACGCTATTACCTGCAAGGGAGCGACGTGCCGCCGGCTCGGAGGCGCGCCCTCATGGAACAGCGCGTGACCCTGTTGCCAGGGAGCACCGGAACCTCGGGGCTCCGGAAAAAGTTCTCCCAGCCCTTGACTATCCTCATGGCGGTAGCCGGTTTCGTGCTGCTGATCGCCTGCGCCAACGTGGCCAGCCTGCTGCTGACACGGGCCGCCGGGCGTCAACGGGAAATCGCCATTCGCCTGGCGTTGGGCGCCACTCGGGGACGGCTGGTCTGCCAACTCCTGGTAGAGAGCATGATCCTCGCCATGGCCGGTTCGACGCTCGGCCTGCTGATATCCCGGTGGGTTCGCGATCTGATTCTGCGGTTCCTGCCGCAAGCCGCCGACGTATCTGTGGCTCTGGACCAACAGGTGTTCGGGTTCTGCCTGCTGCTCGGGGTGGCGACGGGCCTCTTGTTCGGTCTGGTTCCAGCCCTGCAGGCAACCAGACCCAGCGTGGCGCCGGCGCTGAAGGGCGTCGGACATTCCGGCCTCGGTCCAGCGAGGTTGAATCTTAGGCAAGGGCTGGTTGTGCTGCAAGTAGCTTTGTCCGTGTTGCTGCTCACCGGAGCCGGTCTGTTCGTGCGATCGCTCGGCAATCTGGAATCCATCGATCCTGGATTCGCGCGGCAAAACGTGCTGCTGCTGGCAGTGGACCCGAGCCTGAAGAGCTACCCGCCGGCGCAGGCGAAAGCCTTCTACGAGCGGCTTCTGGCGCACGCCAAAACGCTCCCGGGCGTGATTCGCGCCGCCATGGCAGACTCCTCTCCGTTGGGCAACAACACCAACAACACCACCTACGTGGAAGGCTACCAGCCACGCTCCGACGAACCGGCGTTGGACCCAAACGTCTCGGTAATCACGCCGGAATACTTCCAGACGATGGGCGTCCGGTTGCTGATGGGGCGTGAGTTCGACGCGCGGGATACCGCCACCGCCCCTCAAGTCGCGGTGATCAACGAGACCTTTGCCCGGCATTACTTCCCGGGCCAGAACCCGTTGGGAAGGCGGCTGGGATTTAACAAGGATCGATATGACGTCGAAATTGTCGGCGTAGTGAAGGATGCCAAATACGGCAACCTGCGCGAAGCGTCCACCAGAATGCTGTACGGGCCGCTTACGCAGCGCCGCTTGTGGGGCCACATGGTGCTCCATCTGCGAACCGCCGGCGAAGTTGCACCGTTGGTTGCCGCCGTACGATCCTACGTTCGCGAACTGGACAAGGACCTCCCGGTGTTCGATGTCCAGACGGTGCAGCAGGAGGTGGATCGGTCGCTCAATCAGGACAAACTGATCGCCACCCTCTCCGGCATGTTCAGCATCCTGGCTCTGGTTCTCTCGGCGATCGGGCTGTACGGTGTGATGAGTTACGCGGTAAGCCGGCGCGTGAGAGAAATTGGAATCCGGATGGCGCTGGGCGCGGAAGCGGGGAAAATCGTCGGGCTGGTGCTGAAAGAGGCGGCTCTGCTGGTGACGGCCGGAGTGCTGGTCGGATTGCCAGCGGCCTACGCGGCGGCGAGAATTGTATCCGGCCTGCTGTATGGTGTAAACCCGGCAGACCCGGCCAGCGCCTTGTTGGCGACGGCCGCGTTAGGTCTGGTGGCGATGGCTGCCGCATGGATTCCCGCCCGGCGCGCCGCACGCGTCAGTCCAACGGTGGCGCTGCGATGCGAATAGAAGCTACCGGCCGAAACACCCGCCTGGTTCGGGGCCCACCGAACCGTCGGGAAATCGCCGCCGGGGAAGGGGAGGCACGGGAAGTCCAAACCGCTCATGCCACCTTACCCAGGCGTCCTGCGTAAATACGCCCGATGGTGCGTTTTCCAGGACCTGGCGGAATTCCTCAGCCGGAACAAATCGCTCAACCGCCGCAATATCCGCCGCGGAACCAAACACCATCAAATGCGCCAGAAATGACGGCAGATCTCGCAGTGCCTGTTCCGGTCTGTCATACCAAACCACCTTGCGCGCGACCTGCAAAAGTTCCGCCGGGTATGGACTTGTCAGAGTTACGTTTCCAGGCCTCCCGGGCTTAGCCCATGCCGGGATTGTAAGACTGGCAGCTTCGCCAGATTCACCATTTGCGCCCATCGCGTCAGATCTGATTGCATGGCTGCGGGGACACGGCTCAGGGTTCCGTCGCCGTAGAATTGCAAGGCCCGGATACTTGTGGCCGGGTCAAACTTCCGGTCGATGGCTTTGGCTGCCGCCAACCCAGTTGGTACATCGATACCGTGGGACACCAATGTGTGTATGTCCACGTAATCCTTCCAACTTCCCCTGACTTGAATAACCCGCATTTTCATGCCGGCAAGGTCCGCGAGCGAAGCACCAGCACCAGCGATCCCGGAGCCCTGCGTGGATCCTCGATCCGTTGAAGAGTGTCGAGCCCGCCGAAGAAAGCCACCTTAACCAGACCTCCTCGATTCACGTACGCCTCCAGGTTATAGCGCTTGCGCTGCACCCAGATATCGGCGTTGGCTGGGTCCAGATCCTTGAAGAAGGGCAGCGCCGATTTCAACTGGTCCGGATCAAACCCGGAGGATGAAAAGAAATCGAAGTCTTCGGAGACACGATGGCCAAGTTGCAGCGCCAGACCGGTGCCGCCGTCAGCACGAAACCAGCGGGCACGGAATCCAGCTCGGGCCACAGCAATCGCTGGGACTCGGGCAGGATGTCCAGGCGAGGCTCAAAGTCTCCAGTCATCTCGGAAGACCAACGCGAATTGGCCGCATTTTGGAGTGGTTCGCGACCGCGTGCGGTCATTTTGCCAGAACGCGGACTCGGCGGCAGCTTATCGGATCGCGACTGATCCAACGAACGGCGTGTCGCCTGCTAGCCGGCGCGGTGAAGGGCTCGATTAGACCCAACGATTAGGCGCTGCCCTTGACAAGTTTTTTCGCGCCATTCACCGGCCTGACGACCCGAAGCCTCCGATACCCCGCACCGAGTCCGCCAGGTCGCCTTCCAGCCATTCCACGGGCTCATACCGCGCCACAATCATCTGTGCGATGCGGTCGCCGGCGTGGACGGTGTACGGCTCGCGGCCAAGATTCAGCAGGATCACGCGAATTTCGCCGCGATACCCGGGGTCGATGGTGCCCGGTGCGTTGGGCATCGTGATCGCATGTTTCAGCGCCAGGCCGCTGCGCGGGCGCACCTGGGCCTCATATCCGGGCGGGACCTCGACGGTCAACCCGGTGGGCACCAGGCGCGGAAAGCCGGGCTCCAGCGTCGCATCCTCCACCGCGTGCAGGTCCATGCCGGCGTCTTCCTCCGGTCCGTGCGCGTAGGACGGAAGGATGGCCCGCGGGTGGATTCGTTGAATTCGGATCTGCATCTGTTTTCGTTATCATAGCGTCTTGACCCCCACGAAACGCGTCATTACCGTTGCGCCCATGCCGCCGGAGAAGAGCGCCTACGCGCTGGCCCGCTACAGCCGGTCGCCCGATGGGATCCGCGATTCCATCGAGTGGGTGCGCACCCACGATTCGCAAAAGTTCCTGGAGAGTTTCTACTTCCAGTACGGCCACGCCTCCATCGCCGACCTGGGCCACACGATGATGTGCTTCGAGGGCATTTCGGAGCTGGCCGCCACCGAAATCGAAGAGGAGCCGCTCTGGGACGGCCAGGCGAAATCGTCGCGCTACCAGGATTTCGGCAGCTCCGGCTTCGTGACGCCGCCCGAACTATCAGAGGACAGCGCCGCCCGGTATCGCGCCGCCGGCGAAGCCCTGCTGGCAGCGTATGCCACCGTGAAGGATCTGGCCTTCGCCTGTCTGTGCGAGCGTCTGCCGCGCCCGGCCGACCTGAAGCCGGAGGCTTACCAGCGCAACCTGGCGGCGCGCGCCTTCGACGTGGCGCGATACCTGCTTTTCTGGGGCGTGCCCACCAACGTCGGCCAGGTGAGCAGCATCCGCACCATGGAAAAGCAGATCCGCCGGCTCAAAGCTTCCGAGTACGCGGAACTGCGCAGCCTGGGCGGCGAGATCGCGCAAGCGTGCGCCGCCGAACCGGACTGCCGCTGGGACCTCAACGCCGCCGCCGAACCACTGGCCCCCACGCTGGCCCGCCACGCCGAGCCGGATGAACATGCCGTGCAGTCGCGACATGACCTGAAGCGCTGGGCGGAACAGAACCTGCCGCCCTCCGCCGGCACAACTCCGGACCGCGTGGACCTGGTCCGGCCCACCAACGTGCCCGCCGATATCGCCGCCACCCTGCTCTATTCCGTGACCAACCGGCCCTTCCGGGACCTGTATGAACTGGCCTGCGGCTGGACCGGGCGGCAGCGCGCGGAGGTGATCGACGTGGCGCTGGGCTCGCGCACCCGTCGCGACGAAATTCTCGCCGGCTTCCGCGGCGGACTCTACGCGTACGATTTCATCATGGATGTGGGCGCCTATCGCGACCTGCACCGCCACCGCCGCTGCCAGAAATTCCGGCAGGCCTACTCCGGAGCCCTCGGTTTCGACACACCCAGGCTGGTGACGGAGTCCGGGGCCGGCGAGGTGTACGAAACGGCGATGTGCTCAGCCTTCGAAACCCTGCGCCAGTTGCCGGCGCCCGGCGCGGATTACCTGCTGCCGTTCGGCGCCCGTTCACGTTTCCTGTTCAAGATGGATTTCGCCGAGGCCGAGTACATCTCGCGGCTGCGCAGCGGCGTGAAGGGCCACTTCAGCTACCGCGAGATCGCGTGGGAGATGAAATGCAAGATGGAGGAGTTGGAGCCCGAATTGGGCCGGCTGATTCAGGCCACGCCGCCCTGGGTGGAAGATCCGCTGCAGCGTTAGGTGCCAGTGGGGCGGGTGGTGGGACGGACGATCGCCCTTTGACGTCTGTTGGGATGGGCGTTCCGCCCGCGAAACTTCATGAAAAAACCCGGCGGCCACAGGGAATTCCCGGAGGTCCGGGGGTGGCTTTTCGACCCTGCCACCCAGCCGTGATTTGGGTAAGCAAGACAGACCTCGGGAGGCGATGGTCTGTCCCACCTGATTCATTGGCGCTCCACGGGAACGCCAAATGTGCAAAGAGTGTTGTCATACGCCGGGATGTACATCTGGCCATGGCTTGCGGACCAATCGGCCCGAGTGCCGTTGCTACTGCTGTAGGGCCAGGGCGTGGCTGTCGCTAGGAGTGAACAACCCGATTTCATGTCGGACAGCCTCAACCGCGCGTTTCAAGGGCGCCTGTTGCGTCAGGATCTTGAGAACTTGCCTGCCTTTTTTGTCGGTTGCATCTTGGAGGATCGTACCCTTCCTGAGGCTGCCTTCGCGTCCCCAGTCCAGAGATGCCAACTTGTCGGCAGCGTTAGTGGCTGCGACCCTCTGGGTCGCGTGCGGTGTACACTACGGATGGAGGGAGTGACTTATGATTCGAACAGTCGAAGCTGTGATCGATGAGCAGGGCAACGTCCGGCTGCTCGAGCCCGTGCATCTCCCTTCGCCGCGACGCGCGCTCGTCACCATTTTGGAGGAGCGGCAAGCCGCAGGCGCTCCCGAGACTGCGCTATTGAGCGAGGCGGCGCTGGCCGAGGATTGGAATCGCCCGGAGGAGGATGAGGCGTGGCGACACCTGCAGCAGGTGGAGTAACCCTGGTGCAGTTCCCATTTTCCGACTTATCCCAGACGAAGCTGCGTCCCGCGGTGGTTCTTGCCGGTGTCGGCCGGTGGGGATTGGATCCTGTGCCAAGTGACCAGCCAGCCTTATGGCGACGCACGGGCCATCAAGATCGATAACACCAGCCTGTCCGCGGGTTCGTTGCGCTACCAGCTATGCGCGGCCTGGCAAGCTGTTCACCGCCAGCCAGAACTTAATCGCAGTGCAGGTTGCCAAGCTGAAACCGGAACCGTTGCGGCAGATCGTTGAGTCGGTGGTGAGCCTACTGCGTACTGGCGGTTTTCAATGAGTGCAGATACGGAACCAGCCTTGCCAAAAGGCTGTTACAGCCGACGCCCGCCCGAACCGCTGCTTCGCCAACCTTCGGCCGACGAAGAGAATCGCTAGTCCAAAGCACGGTTCTCAGCCTGCCGCGGCACGTCGGTTACAATACCCTTTGACCCATCGCACTTCACTACGAGGCGCCATCATCGGCTGCGGTCTCATCGGCCGCAAGCGCGCCGCGGCGCTCGACGGCACCATCACGGTTTGCTGCGACGTTCAGGAGGCTCGCGCCGAGCAACTGGCGCGGGATTTCCCAGGGGTTCGGCCGACCACCGATTGGCAGGCGGCCGTGCGGCGTGACGATATCGATTTCATAGTCGCCGCCACCACCCATGACATGCTGGCGCCGGTGGCCGTGGCGGCAGCCTCAGCCGGTAAGCACGTGCTCGTCGAAAAGCCGGGCGCGCGTTCAGCCGCCGAACTGGACGCCGTGGCCGAGGCCGCCCGACGCACCGGCGCCCTGGTGCGCGTGGGATTCAACCACCGCTACCACCGGGCGTTCCGCAAGGCCCGCGAGATTTTCGATTCGGGCGCGCTCGGCGAAATGATGTTCATTCGCGGCCGCTACGGGCACGGCGGCCGGCCCGGCTACGACAAAGAATGGCGCGCCGTGCCGGAGCGCTCGGGCGGCGGCGAACTGATCGACCAGGGCGCCCACCTGATCGACCTCGCGCGCTGGTTCCTCGGCGACTTTACCGGCGTCCAGGGCCGCGCCCCCACTTACTTCTGGAACATGCCGGTGGAAGACAACGGATTTCTGCTGTTGGAAACGCCGCGCGGCCAGATCGCCTTTCTGCACGCGAGCTGGACCGAATGGAAGAACCTGTTTTCCTTCGAGATCGCCGGCCGCGTGGGCAAACTCGAGATCGGCGGATTGGGCGGCAGCTACGGCCTGGAGCGCCTTACCTGGTACCGGATGTCGCCCGAAATGGGACCGCCCGAAACCATGGCGTGGGAATACCCCATGGCCGACGATTCCTGGGATGCCGAGTGCGCCGCATTCCTGGAGGACATCCGCCTGCGCCGCCAGCCGCAACCGGGGATTGCCGACGCCCAGGCGGCGCTGCGAATTATCGAACGCATCTATTGCCAACAAACTCCGCCGCGACAAACTCCGTCCCAGCAAACCCCGCGCGAGAGCCAGGCATGATCATCACCCGCAGCCCGCTGCGCATCTCGCTCGGAGGCGGCGGCACCGACCTGCCTTCCTATTATCGCGAACACGGCGGCTTCGTCATCTCCGCGGCCATCGATAAGTATGTCTACATTACTCTGCACGAGACCTTCGAGCGCGAGTTCGTCATCAAGTACTCAAAGACCGAGCACGTGCAGAGCGTGGACGAAATCAAGCATCCGATCATTCGCGAAGCGCTCAGGCTAGTGCCGGTGGGCGTGCCGCACCTGGAAATCGTGAGTATGTCGGATATCCCCGCCGGCACCGGTCTGGGTTCCTCGGGCAGTTTCACGGTCGCCCTGCTGCGCGCGCTGCATACGCTCAACAGGGAATTCGTGCCGCGGCAGGTGCTGGCGGAGCAGGCCTGCCACATCGAGATCGATCGGCTGGGCGAACCGGTCGGCAAGCAGGACCAGTACATTGCGTCATTCGGGGGTATCACTTCCTTCGATTTCCGTCAGGACGGCGATGTGGACGTGCGGCCGCTGCCAATCGCTCCCGAGACGCTGTACAACCTGGAAGACAACCTGTTGTTGTTTTTCACCGGCTTCACCCGTTCGGCTTCGGCCATTCTGGCCGAGCAGGACACCCGCACGCGCGAGGGCGACGCCGGCATGATCGAGCACCTCCACCACATCAAACAGTTCGGCTACGAAAGTAAGGAGGCGCTGGAACAGGGCGACCTGCGCCGGTTCGCGGCCATCATGCACGAGCATTGGGAGCTGAAGAAATACCGCTCGAAATCCATGTCGAATTCGAGCATCGACGAGTACTACCAGTTGGCCCGGTTGCATGGAGCGCTCGGCGGCAAACTCATCGGCGCCGGCGGCGGCGGCTTCCTGATGCTGTACAGCGAAGACAAGA
The DNA here is from genome assembly GCA_035570275.1 of Candidatus Acidiferrales bacterium. Taxonomy (GTDB): domain Bacteria; phylum Acidobacteriota; class Terriglobia; order Bryobacterales; family Bryobacteraceae; genus DATMNI01. Next base: position 18,718 of record DATMNI010000413.1, read on the forward strand.
CGCGGCTCCGCCACATGCTGCGCGACGCCGGTTTGCGCGAGGTCCGCATGCATTTCGATTTCGAAGGCACCGCCCTGGTGACGCGATCCTGAACCATGCTGCCCATCGCCATCCTGGCCGGGGGCCTGGCCACGCGCTTGCGGCCCGTTACGGAGACCATCCCCAAGGCGCTGATTGAGATCGCCGGAGAGCCTTTCCTGGGCCATCAATTGCGGCTGTTGAGCCGCGGCGGCATCCGGCATGCCGTGCTCTGTGTCGGATATCTCGGCGAGCAGATCCGGGAATACGCCGGCGATGGCAACGCCTTCAGTCTGCGCGTCGAGTACGCGTTCGATGGCCCGCACCTTCTGGGCACGGCGGGCGCCATCAGGCAAGCGCTGCCGCTCCTGGGGGATGCGTTCCTGGTGGTCTATGGCGATTCCTACCTGCCCTGCGATTACGGCGCGGTGGTCCAGGCGTTTCTCGGTTCCGGCAAGCTGGCGTTGATGACCGTGTTCCGCAACCAAGGCCGTTGGGATTCCAGCAACGTGGAGTTTTCCGATGGCCAAATTCTGGCGTACGATAAAGCCAACCGAACCCCGCGTATGCATCACATCGATTATGGATTGGGAGTTTTCCGCCGCCAGGCATTCGCCGCCGTGCCGAACAACCGGCCGCACGATCTGGCGGCGCTCTATCAGAGCCTGCTGCGGCAAGGTGAACTGGCGGCCTGGGAGTCGCCCCAGCGGTTCTACGAAATCGGATCCCAGGTGGGGATCCGCGAGCTTACGGAGTTGCTTTCCCGATGACGTTTACCGAACAGTTTCTGGCGGAGGCGGGGGAGATCCTGACCCGTATCGACACGGCCGCGGTGGAAGCCGTGGCGGCGCTGCTTGCCGATTGCCGGGGGCGCGGCGGCCGCCTGTTCATCCTGGGGGTGGGCGGCAGCGCGGCCAACGCGTCGCACGCCGTCAACGATTTCCGCAAAATCTGCGGCTTTGAAGCCTACGCCCCCACCGACAATGTTTCCGAACTCACCGCCCGCACCAACGACGAGGGCTGGGCTGGGGTCTTCGAAGGTTGGCTGCGGGTGAGTCGCCTGCGCCCGACCGATGCCATCCTGATCTTCTCGGTAGGCGGCGGCAACCTGGAAAAGCAGGTAAGCGCCAATCTGGTGGCGGCGGTACAGTATGCCAAAACCGTGGGCGCGAAGGTGGCCGGCATCGTGGGGCGCGACGGCGGATACACCGCCCAGGCGGCCGACGCCTGCATTCTGGTGCCGACGGTCAACGCCCAACACGTCACGCCGCTTGCCGAGGCATTTCAGGCCGTGCTGTGGCATCTGCTGGTTACCCACCCTAAGCTCAAAGCCGCCGAGACGAAATGGGAATCGGTGCGGTGAAAGCCGTTTTCCTGGACCGCGACGGCGTGCTGAATCGGCCCGTGGTGCGCGATGGCAAACCGTTTCCGCCAGGCAGTCTGGATGAGCTGAAGATATATCCCGAAGCCGCCGCGGCGCTGGCCCGGTTGAAGCACGCCGGCTACCTGCTGATCGTGGTCACCAACCAGCCCGACGTGGCGCGCGGTACCACGCCGCGCCGGGTAGTGGAAACCATCGACGCCGCCATCGGGGCGGAATTGCCTATCGACGATTTCCTGGTCTGCTGGCACGACGATGCCGACGCCTGCGCCTGCCGGAAACCGAAACCGGGCCTGCTGCTGGAGGCCGCCGGGCGGTACGGAATCGACCTGAGCCTGAGTTTCCTGATCGGTGACCGCTGGCGCGACATCGATGCCGGCGCCGCCGCGGGCTGCCGGACGGTGCTGATCGACCGGAAATACCGTGAGCGCCCGCCGGAACATGCGCCGGATTTCCGTACGGAATCGCTGACTGAAGCCGCGGATTGGATCCTGAAATAGTGGTTGCGACCCTCTGGGTCGCGACAAATGTAGAAACTCCAGGCCCGCGACCCGGAGGGGCGCGGCCACTTATTTCTTGACGGGAGCGGCGGTTGCCGAGGTCTCCACCGGCAGGTCCGTATGCCGGCTCCAATCTTCCCAGGAGCCGTCGAAAAGCCTGGCGTCGTATCCGAGATATCGCGCGACGAAGTAAATCAGGCTGGCCTGCTGGCCGATGTGACAGTACGAAACCACGCGGTCACCGTTCTTGATGCCGGCGCTGCGGAACTTCGCCTGGATTGTGTCGGCGGGCAACAGCTTTCCCTGCGCGTCGACCAGCGAGCTGAAGGCGATGTTGCTGGCCCCGGGAATGTGGCCGGCGCGCTGTCCCTGCGGTATGCGGGCGCCGGTGTAGAACTCGGGGAGACGGGCATCCACGATGTCCACGCCGGCGTGATGGAGGTTGGAGCGCACATAGTCCACGTCGACGATCACGTCGTTCTGCGGGCACGGCTGAATCTTCCCAAGCGTGACCTTGCGGACTTCGGTGGTTACCGGGCGGCCTTCACCCTGCCAGACCGGGGTCCCGCCATTCAGGATGGATGCGTGAGACCCCAGCCCCATGGCGTCGAGCGTAAGGTGGATGCGCGCGGTGGGCGCATCCAGATTCCTGATCGAATAGAGAACGATGCGGGAGTCGTTGCTGATCCCGAGCCCTCCGAAGACCTCTACCAGATCGGCCATGGGCGACATTTCGAGGGTGAGGCCCGCCGCACTCTGCATCACGTGGGTAGCCATATACTCCACCCAGAGGGCGCCAGGGATGTGCGCCTTGTCGTATTCAGCCTTGTCGCCGACGGCCAGAACCACCAGGTTCCGGTCGTTCAAGTGATCCGCCAGCCAGGCGGTGGAAACCAGCAGGCTGTCGCGATCGCCGTGCCCTCCGCAGGCCGCGGCCGCGGCCCCGTGCGGCATCGCGACCAGGCCCGCCATCAGCATCAAGCTCCCTGATACCGCATGTATGATGCGGGAGCGCCATTGAGTCTGCGACTTTCCATGAGGCATAAACATTTCCTTTCGATCGTCAGGTGGATCATCGGGCCGGTCAGGCCGGCCGCAGTTTGCGAATCAGTTTGGCGCCGCGGGCCTGTGCCAGAAGCTTTTCCATTCGTTCGGCTTCCGCCACGGCGACGGCGCGTCCGGCCGGCGTGATGCGGTAATAGCGCCGGCGCTGGTCGTCTTCGTCCATCGGCGGCCGATGCCGGCATTCCGCGATCAGCCCTTCGGCCAGCAGGCGCTTGAAGACCGCGTAGAGAGTGCCAGTGGAGAGTTTGACTTCGCCCGCCGACTCCGCGTCGACATCCTTGAGAACTGCGTAACCGTGCTTGTCGCCTTCGGCCAGGGACAGCAGCACTTGAAAAACGGCGGGCTTAAGGGGCTCCGGCATATGTCGATCTCAACTATAGCATGTGCCGCCATAATTGCAAGGCTCCGTCAAACGATTTTCCGGCAAACGAATTGACTAGTGCCGCGTCATCAACTATAGTTGTGTCAGCTATAGTGCCAGCCGCCACAAGGCAGCCGCCACCAGGAGGCACCATGTTAGAAGACACCCTGCAGGACGTACGCTACGGCTTGCGCGTGCTGATCAAGAACCGGGGGTTCGCGCTGGCGGCGGTTCTGACGCTGGCGCTGGGGATCGGCGCGAACGCCGCCATCTTCAGCCTGGTCTACGGCGTGCTGCTGCGGCCACTGCCCTACCGGAACGGCGGGCGCCTGGTCGTCCTGCACCAGCAAGCCACGCGGGCCAACCAGAATGAGGTGCCGTTCTCGGTCAAGGAGATCTTCGACTATCGCGACACCAACCACACGCTGGATGCGGTAGTGGAACATCATTCGATGAATTTTCTGTTGATCGGCAAGGACTCGGCCGAGCGCGTGAATACGGCCGTGGTGTCGGCCAATTTCTTCGATGTTCTGGGAGTGAAGCCGCTGCTGGGCCGGACCTTCGTGGCCAGTGACGATACGCCCAACTCGAACGCCGTCCTGATCCTCAGCTACGATTACTGGAAGACCCGGCACGGCGGCGATACCGGGATTGTGGGCACGGTGTTCCAGATGAACAACCGGCCGCACACGGTGATCGGCGTATTGCCGCCTATCCCGCAATACCCGGTGGAGAACGACGTCTACATGCCCACGTCGCAATGCCCCTTCCGATCTTCGCAGCGCGCCATCGCCAATCGCCGCGCCCGCCTGATGACGGCGTTCGGACGCCTCAAGCCCGGCATGCCGCTGCAGCAGGCACAGGCAGACCTTACAACCGTGGCCGGCCAGATCGAAAGCGCCAACCCGGACGTGTATCCGAAATCCTATGGCTATGGTTTGAAGGTGGCGCCGCTGCAGGAGGATCTGACGCGGCGCGCGCGCACCACATTCCTGGTGCTGGCGGGCGCGGCCGGGTTCGTGCTGCTGATTGCGTGCGCCAATGTGGCCAACCTGCTGCTGGCGCGCCTGCTGAAAGTGGAACGCGAACTGGCCATCAGGAGGGCACTGGGCGCCCCCCGGGCGCGGCTGGTGCGGCAACTGCTTACGGAGAGCGTCCTGTTGTCGCTGGCGGGCGGAGCCTTGGGACTGGCGTTGGCGCCGGCCGCCCTAGCCTTGCTGGTGAAGTTCGCCGAACGCTTTACCACGCGCGCCGCGGAGATCCACATCGATGGGCCGGTGCTGCTGTTCACGCTGGCGGTTTCGCTGGGCACGGGCCTGCTGTTCGGCGTTGCGCCGGCGATCACGTCCGGCGGGAACGCTGCCGATGCGCTCAAGCAGGGTAGCGCCAGGGCCACGACGGGCCGCGTAGGCCGGCGGCTTCGCGCGGTCCTGGTGGTTTCACAGGTGGCGGTCTCGTTTGTGCTTTTGATTGGCGCGGGCTTGATGATTCGCAGCTTCGTGCGGCTCCAACAGGTGAACCCTGGGTTCAATCCGGACCGGCTGCTGACCATGCGGCTCAGTCCGAACTTCACACGCTTTTCGCAGAACCAGCAATTGCTCACCCTGGCCGACACAATTCTTCGGCGGGTGCGCTCCATCTCGGGAGTCCAGGCGGCCGCGCTGGCCTCGAATTTTCCCTTCAATCCGGGGGGCCTGACCAGCGGACCGGGAAGCGTGGCCTTCGAGATTGAGGGCCGGCCGGTTTCGAAGGGCGAACTGGCCCCGCAGGTGGATCCGACGCTGGTCAGTGCCGGCTACTTCCAAACCATCCGGCAGCCGCTGATCCAGGGCAGGGATTTCAGCGAGCATGACGACAACAAGGCCACTCTGGTGGCGATTGTCAATCAGACGATGGCGCATCACCGGTGGCCGGCCGAGGACCCGGTGGGGAAGCGCATCACGTTCGACCAGGGCCAGCACTGGATTCAGATCGTAGGCGTGGTGGGGGACGCCAAGGAATATGGGTTGGACCGGACGATCAAGGACGAGGTGTACACGCCGGCGGCGCAGAACGGGTTTACCGGCAATCTGGTGGTGCGCACGATGGCCGATCCGGCGGGGCTGACGTCGGCGGTCCGTGCCGCCCTGCACGATGCCGACTCGCAACTGGCGGTGGATCGCGTCCAAACGATGGATCGTCTGCAACAGGAGTCGGTGGCCTCGCCGCGGGTGACCACTATACTGCTGGGTCTATTCGCGGGTCTGGCACTGCTGATCAGCGCCTGCGGCATTGCGGCCGTGATGGCGCTTTCGGTGACGCAGCGGAGAGGCGAACTGGGGATTCGGATGGCGCTGGGCGCGTCGCCGGAATCGGTGCTCTCGATGGTGGTGCGCCAGGGCCTGACATTGGCGGCGCTGGGGACAGGGGTGGGGGTGATCGGGGCCATCGCGGTGACGCGCCTTTTGTCCACGCTGCTGTTTGCCACCAGCCCGACCGATGTCTTCACGTTCGCGGCGGTGTCGGCGGTGTTCCTGGTGGTGGCGGCGGTGGCCTGTTTCCTGCCGGCGCGGGAAGTGACGGGGATCGATCCGGCGATTGCGCTGCGCAGCGAGTGAGCGGAAAAGTGGTCGCGACCCTCTGGGTCGCGACCCTTGAGGTTGTACATTTCTGGGAGAAGGTGGGACAGACCATCGTCTTTCGGGGTCTGCCATGCTTCGCTAGACAATGGGTGTAGTTGTGAACGCTCGTCTGGATGGGGAGCGGTTCGCCGCTTCAACCAACTCCACGCGTGCGTGGTCATGCCCAATCACGTCCACGCGATCTCCAACGGCACACCGCAATCCCCACCAACAGGCGATGGCTCAAAGTGAGAAACATGGCGAGGGTCAAGCGCGGGCTAAGTGACAGACGACATAACCCGATGTCCCACTTTAGCCCGACCAGAGTGTAGAAACTCTAGGGCCGCGACCCAAGATCCTTAAGCCACGCCGACACGGCTCCGTGCGGTTTATTCCATCGCAGTCCGGACATAACGTCGGTGTGGCGCGAGAAGTAGGTCCTTAAGGCTCGGCCGGGACGAATTGATGCGCCGCCACTCTTCAATCGGAACCAGCACCGCCGCCTCGACTCCACGGCGGGTGACGATCTGAGGTCCTTCGTGAAAAGCGGTCTGCAGCAGTTCGCTGAAGCGTGCCTTGGCGTCCTGAACAGGCCATGAGCTCATATAGCCAGGATACTGACCAGTCAGCAGACTAGGCAATTCGCCGTCCAAGACAGGGCTGCGCACGGGTATACTCGGGATTCCAGGAGGCCTTCCGCGTGAACGTGGTCGTGCGATTGGGGTTTCTTGTTCTGATAGCCGAATGCGGCTGGGCCCAGAGTTCGGCGCAGGAACTGGCGGATGCCGTGGCGCAGCAGTGGGCTGGGGGCTCGGAGGCCGGGTTTGCGGCGTTGTACCCTTTCCGGGAGGGGCGGGACGATTTGGCTAACGCCGCCAGCAAGCGGTGGAAGCGGATCAACGGGCTGTCCAGCGTCATTCGCGGCGGCGGCCAGCGGGCGGTTCTGTTGCTTTCCGGCGTGCCTCTGGCAGGCAACGCGGGCGATGACACCGGCCTTGCCAGGGGGTTCTCCGGCGTGTACGAAGCCTCGGCGAGTGCTGGGCGATGGAGGCTCGATCGCCAGGTTCCCTTGCAGGACCTGGGGCAGATTCGGGCGCAGCAGCTCAATATGACCGTGAGGCCCGGACACGGCGTGGATGTCGAAGACCGCATGTCGGTGCGGATCGCTGGCAGCAACGGCTTTGCGGCACGGCTCAACTATCGGGCCAACCTGCGCCGTGTGACGGCCGCCGGCGGCGATGCCCGGTATCAGTTTGGCGGGGGGCTGCTCTGGGCCGACCTGCCGCCGGGCGAAGCCGAACTGACGCTGCAATACTCCATCGAAGTGGAAACCGCCCCCAACGACGCGAATTCCGGGCGCTTCACGGAGCCATTCGGACACATCCGGAACCAGTATTTCTGGCACCCGTTCTTCGACTTCGCCAACCCGGAAGATCAGGCGGGATTTCAAGTCAAGGCGCGCATTCCTAAAGCCTATGGGCTCACTGTGAGCCTTCCGCAGACGGAGCACATCGAAGGTGAATACCGCATCGTCGTGGGCAAGACGGTACATCCGACGATGGCTCTCTCGTTAGCCTACGATCGCGACTGGAACGTGCTTCGCGAAAAGGCCGCCGGCGTCCGGTTGGAACTGTTTCTGACGCCCGAATTCCGGCCGGCTCCGGCGGCGGTGGTCCAGGAGGTTCAGACGGTGTATCCTCTGTTGGCGAACCGGTTTGGCGAACCCGGCGGCGGCTATCTCGCCATCGTTCAGCTTCGCGCCGACCCGAGCGGCGACGCATGGCATTTCAACTCCAATCAGGCCGTTTTTGCGACTGGCTCTCCCGGAAGCTTTGCGAGAAAGGAGGCGGGGCCTAAAGCCGGCCTGGGCCACGAGATCGGGCATCTTTGGACGAACGGAGCCGGACCGGCGGCGAACTTCCTGAGGGAAGGTTGGGCGACGTACACCGAGAGCCTGGTACTGGAGCAGGAGTTCGGTGCCGACACAGCGCGGCTCTTCTGGAAGAGCTACGCGCAAGTGTACCTTCTGATTGCCGACGGAAAGGCAAGCATTCTGGAGGATCGGGACAACGGCGGATTAAGCTATGCCAAGGGATCGTGGGTGTTCCATATGCTGGAGCAAGCCTTGGGTAGCGATGCCTTCGCCAAAGCGATGACGCGGTTTTCACGCCGATCGCTGGCGGGAGAGGCCACCTGGGAGGTATTGGCGGAGTGCTTTCAGGAATTGGGGGCGCCGGAATTCGATGCGCGGGCCTTCCTCCTGCCGTGGCTCCAGGAGAAGAGCGCGCCGCACTTGACGGCGCAAGTGGATGGGCGTCGCGTGACCGTACGGCAGGAAGAGCCGTTCTTCCAGTTGCCGGTGACGGTGGAGGCCAAGACCGCGCAAGGCACCGAGCGGCATCGAGTCTGGATCCGCGGGCGCGAGGCAACGGTGGAGTTTACGGGCGACGTCACGGAGCCGCGGCTAGATCCGGATGAGGTGCTGCTGCTGCGCCGGTGACTGGCCTGTCCCTAAGTACACCGTTTCAATAATACGGTTTCGTATTTTCGGGACAGCCGCTCCGTGACCGTCGCGGCTCTGATCGGAGCCGCGCGCGTTAATCGGAGCCGCGCGCGTTAGCAAGCGGTTCCCCGATACGTCGGCGTATTTCTGAAATGACCGCCTAAGCTACGGTTCCAGCAACACTTTGAGGGTCCCCCGCTCGGCCGCCCGCTCGAACGCCTTGGGTGCTTCCGCCAGCCGGAACCGGCCGGCGATCATCGGGTCCAGCCGCATCCGGCCGAGCCAAGGCAGCGCCGCCTCCATCCTTCCACAACGCGAGCCTACCAGCGTAATCTCATTGACAATGATGTGCGCGGTATCGATGCCTACCGTGCCGTGGACCGTGGATTTCAATATCACCGTTCCGCGCGGGCGAACCATAGCCGCCGCGGCGCTCAGACCTTCGGGGCTGCCGGTGGCGTCCACCACCCAATCGTACTCCGCAGTGGGAAGCCGCTCGCCGGCCACTTCCGTCGTAACGCCGGCGGCTGCGGCAATGCGCAACTTCTCCGGGTGCCGGCCGAACTGGTGAACCTGGTAGCCGTGGGCGTTCAGCACCTGAGCGATCAGCAGGCCGAGTTTGCCATCCCCCAGCACCGCCACGCGGGCTCCACTCGGGATCCCAACCTGGTCCAGGATTTCGCAGGCCGCCGCCAACGGCTCCGTGAACACGGCGTGCTCCAGCGGAACATCCCGGGGCAGGACGTGCAGATTGCGCTCCGGCAGCGTAAAGAATTCTGCAAAGGCGCCGGGATGGCGCACAATGCCGAGGACGGTCCGGCTGGGGCAATGGCGGCCCAGACCCTGGCGGCACCACTCGCAGCGGGTGCAAGCCAGGTTGATCTCGCCGACCACCCGCTTGCCAATCAGCTCCCGCGTATCCGCGTCCACCACTTCCGCCACGAATTCGTGGCCGGGGGTCCCGGAGAAGCCGTAATAGCCGCGCTGCAGTTCCAAATCGGTGTTGCAGATGCCGGCCAGCAACAGGCGCAGCAGGGCAAAGCCTGCAGGGCGATCGGGCTGGGGCGCGTGCCGCAAGGTGACGGCGCCCGCTTCCAGGTGAACTGCCAGCATCCTTTTTATAATACAGACCTGAGATATGCCGCCGATGAACAGCACGCTCCGTCGAAATTGCTCTCCGCCATCAGCCGGTACCTGTTGCCTCCGATGCAAGAGACGACGTACGGCACCAGGCAGTGCGCCGCATGGAACGATTGCACGTCTGCGAAATTGTCCCACGTCGCTCGTTTGGCTACTCGGCATCAATTGCCGCATGATATCAGGGTGGGGGAAGCATGCCCAGGTTTCAAAAGCTGATCAACCGCCTGCGGAAGCAGTACGGCGCACCCGAACTGCCGCCGGCCCAGGGGCCGTTCGAACTGGTCCTGTGGGAGAACTGCTGCTACCTGCTCTCGGATGAGCGCCGCGCCGCGGTGTTTGAAGGATTGCGCGCGCAGGTGGGCATGAACGCCGAAGCCATTTGGAAGGCCGATCAGGAGAAGTTGCTGCCGCTCGCCAGACTCGGCGGAATGCGTCCGGAGACGCGCGTGTTCCGCTGGCGCGAAATTGCGCGCATCACGCTCACCCAGTTCGAGGGCGATCTGGACCGCATTCTCCAAATACCCTACGCGCAAGCCAGGAAGGCCCTGAAGCAGTTCCCGAGTATCGGCGACCCGGGCGCGGAAAAGATCCTGATGTTTTCGGGCGCCGCTCCGGGGCTGCCTCTGGAGTGGAACGGAAACCGCGTGTTGACGCGCGTGGGTTACGGCCGCAGTCAGAAGAATTACGGCGCTATGTACCGGTCGGTGCAGGAGGCCATCCGGCCCGAGCTTCCGAAAGACGCGGCGGCCCTGGCCCGGGCGCATTTGCTGCTGCGGCAACACGGAAAAACCCTGTGCCGCAATAACCAGCCCCTGTGCGGCGAATGCCCGGCGGCGGACCTCTGCGCCTTTGCCGGAAAGTAGCGCCACGGCGGATTTCCCCCACCCCGCAGCCCCCGTTCGGATGCGAGCCCATCCATTTCCGGGCCGGGCACCGTCAAGAGTTTCTCTTCGGGAGTAACGATTGATATTCGCCCATATTCGGCATTCGTCTGTGGAAGCTCACGCGGCGGCGACCCTAGTTTCGTGCCGTCGCATGGGGCGGCGCGAGTACGGGTGCGCGGACGGTCGGAAACGCGGGGCCTGGACCTATGTGCAGCCCCGCATTCAAGGACCGCACGGCCGGCGCCGGTTGAAAGTCGGTTCCCCATCCGGTGGATAACCAGAACACCGTGTCCGGAGTTCAGTTTCGTCCCAGAGCGGTTCGCATTGACCAGCCGTTGGAAGCCGCGGCCATGGTAGCGTCAACTCACCGTACCGCGAAATCGTTGGATCGCCGCTTTGCTGGTTTGCGAAAACTCGCTACCCCGAATACTCTAATAGAGTGCCTAGCCGGTTGCGAGCCTACCAGGCGGGTGGCTTCGAGTCCCCCGCACACCCGACCCGCATTGCCGTCGTAGAAATGCTCCGCGGCCGCCCCATCGTTGTCAACCGCAACCCGGGCAGCCTGGTTTTCTACTCCCTACCCAATCCCGTGCCGGTGGAAGTGCTCGAAATCATGAAGCGCTACGGCTGGAGCAACCTCACCCATGCCATCCAACTGCCGTGCGAAGTAGCCGCGATCCTCTGGGTCGCTTTCTGGGGGCGAGCCCTGGTTGACCGGATGATTGGCCGGACGGTTGGCGAGTTGGATGCTGAGATGGTTGGCGGGATGGATGCCGAACTGGATGCCGGGTTGGATACGGAGACCTCGCACTGATGCCCGGCGCCGGGTTCTGGTTTGCGGCCGCTCTGGCGGCCTACCTGCTTGGCGCCATCGCCGGGCTGGCTTGTTGGCGGCGGCCCGCGGATGGCCGCCGTATCGCCTTCGGCTTGGCGCTGGCGGGTTCGCTGCTCTTAGCCGCCGCTGCAGCCGGGGCCCTGGCTGGCGGCAAGGCGGTCACCTGGACCCTGCCCGTTGGCGTCACCCTCTTTCCCTGGACGGCGAGGCTCGATCCGCTCTCGGCCTTCTTCACCCTGACGCTGGCTCTGCTGGCCATCGCCGTTTCCATCTATTCCTTGGGCTACCTCAAGGAGATGGAAGCCCAACGCAACGTCGGCATTCTGGGCTTCTTCTACAACCTGGTGCTGCTCAGCCTGGCCCTGGTCTTCACCGCCGCGAACGCCTTCTTCTTCCTGATCGCCTGGGAACTGATGTCCATCACCGCCTTCTGCCTGGTGACTTTTGAGCACGAGAAGCCGGAGGCGCGCCGGGCGGCCGTGCTCTTCCTGGTGATGTCGCACGCCGGCACCGGCCTGCTGCTAGCCGGCTTCCTCATCCTTGGCGCGTTGGCCGGCAGCGTGGATTTCGCCCGCTTCCATCTTCTGGCTTCCACACTCTCTCCATTCGATCAGGGCTTCGTCTTTCTGCTGTTCTTCCTCGGCTTCGGTGTCAAGGCCGGCGTCGTGCCCCTGCACATCTGGCTGCCTGACGCTCATCCGGTCGCCCCCAGCAACATCTCCGCGCTGATGTCCGGCATCGTGATCAAGACCGGCATCTACGGCATGGCCCGCGTTTTCTTCGATTTCTACGGCCCCCCGCCGCTCTGGATGGGCACGCTGGTGCTGGCCGCGGGGGTCGTCACGGCGCTGGTGGGCGTGCTCTGCGCCCTGATGGAGCACGATATCAAACGGCTCCTGGCCTACCACAGCATCGAGAACATCGGCATCATCCTGATGGGCTTCGGCGCGGCCCTGATGTTTCGCGCCTTGGACCACGCCGCGCTGGCCGCCATGGCGCTGGTGGCCGCCCTCTTCCACACCATGAACCACGCCATCTTTAAGGGGCTGCTGTTTCTGGCTGCCGGCTCGGTAGTGCAAGCCACCAGGACCCGCAATATGGAACAAATGGGCGGCCTGGTGCGCCGCATGCCCGCCACGGCGCTCTTCTTTCTGGTGGGCGCGGTGGCCATCTCCGGTCTGCCTCCGCTCAACGGCTTCGTCAGCGAATGGCTCACTTACCAGGCGCTGCTGGCCGGCTTCGGAACCACCCAAAGCCTCACCCGCGTGATGTTCCCCGTCGCCGGCTCCCTGCTGGCGCTCACCGCCGCGCTGGCGGCCGCCTGCTTCGTGAAGGCCTTCGGAATTCCCTTCCTGGCGTTGCCGCGCAGTCAGGCGGCGGCCAATGCCGGCGAATGCAGCCACGCCATGCAGGTGGGGATGGGCCTCCTGGCCGCGGCCTGCTTCGTGCTGGGCTTGGCCGCCACCTGGATCTTCCCCATGTTCGACCCCATCACGCAGAACGCCTTCGGGGTGAATATCAGTTCCACCATGGTGGCCGCCGGCGGTTTGGCGTTGCGCGGAGGGTCGCCGCACGCGGGCACGGTTTCCACCTTCGGGATCGCGCTGGTCTTCGCCGCGCTGGTGGCCGCCACCGTGTTCCTGGTGGGGCGGCGGATGCGCCAGGCCAGCCACGCCACCGGACCCTCCTGGGATTGCGGCTTGCCCGGCCTCACCGCCGACAACCAGTTCACCGCGGCCGCCTTCTCCAAACCGCTGCGTATGATCTTCGCCGCCTTCTACCGGCCGCGCCAGGAAATCCAGCCGCAATACGACGTCTCCCCTTACTACCCCAGCGCCATCCATTTTGAAAGCGAGGTGGAGCCGCTCTTCGAACGTCACACCTACGACCCGGTCGAGCGCTGGATTTTCGGCCTGGCTAAGCGCATGCGCGCCATTCAGGCGGGCAGCGTCCATGCCTACCTGGCCTACATTTTCGTCGCTTTGATTCTGCTGCTGCTGTTCGGAGTGCGCTCGTGAAATACCTCTTCATGGCCGTGTTCCAGTTGATCCTGTTGCTGGGGATCGCGCCGCTGGTAACGGGCGTCATCAAGACCTTGAAGGCTCGCCTGCAGATCCGCCGCGGCCCCGGCATTCTGCAGCCTTACCGCGATCTTAACAAGCTCTTCCACAAGGGCATGGTCCTGCCCGACTCGGCCTCGTGGATCTTCGCCGTCACGCCGTTGGTGGTCTTCGCCACCACCGCCATCGCCGGCCTGATGTTGCCGATGATGTCGGCCGAGGCGCCATTGGGACTGTTCGGCGGCATGCTGGCCATCGTCTATCTTCTCGGCCTCGGCCGCTTCTTCCTGGCGTTGGGCGGCCTGGACACCGGCGGTTCGTTCGGCGGCCTGGGCGCCAGCCGCGAAATGACCATCGCGGCGCTGGCCGAACCGGCCATGATGATGGCCATCTTCACCGTCGGCATCGGCGCCAATTCCACCAGCCTTTCCGAGGTTGCGCGCACGGCCATCGGGAACAATTGGGCGTTCCTCGCCCCCGCCCAGATGCTCGCCTTCGCCGCGCTGTTCCTGGTGCTCATCGCCGAAACCGGCCGCATTCCGGTGGACAATCCGGCCACCCACCTGGAGCTGACCATGATCCACGAGGCCATGATCCTGGAGTATTCCGGCCCGTATCTCGGCCTCATCGAGTGGGCTTCTTCCATCAAGCAGTTGCTGCTGATGACGCTGCTGATCAACGGCTTTCTGCCCTTCGGCCTGCACCGGGAGTGGTCGCTGGCCGGGACGCTGTTAAGCCTGTTCTACCTGCTGCTCAAGTTGCTGCTGCTGAGTTGCACCATCGTGCTGACCGAGACCGTCAACGCCAAAATGCGCCTGTTCCGGGTTCCCGAAATGCTGGCGGTGGCCTTCACGCTGGGCGCGCTGGGGCTGGTATCGACGTTTCTATTCTGAGGGGCGAACCGAATGGCGGGCACTCGATCGTGGCCTGCGGGCACGCAGCTTAGCCTGCGGCGCGCGAGACTCGAATACCGAGCCTCTGCATATGAGCCTGCAGCGTCGAGCGCTTCATCCCCAGCAGGGCGGCCGCTCCCTTCGGACCGGCGACGATCCAATTGGTTTGCTTGAGAGCAGTCAAGATCTCTTTTCGCTCGGTGTCCTCGAGCACGCCGCGCATGTTCCCGGCATCCTCGGACCGGCTGACGCCGTTTGAGGACTCCGCCGAACTCGCGCGCCTCCTCAAGTCGTCCAGCGGAACCTTCAGTATCGGTCCCGTGGAAACGATCACCGCCCGCTCGATCACGTTTTGCAATTCCCGGATATTGCCGGGCCAGTCATACCGGACCAGCGTATTCATAGTTTCCGACGGGATCGTTTCGACGCCCCGGTTCATGCGGAGGCTGAACTGCTGAACGAAATAGCGGACGAGCAAAGGAATGTCTTCCCGCCGTTCGCGCAATGCGGGCACTCGCAAGGGAAAGACGTTCAACCGATAGTAGAGGTCGGAGCGAAACTTCTGCGCCTCCACCATCGCCGCCAGATCGCGATTCGTCGCGGCGATCAAACGCGCGTCAGTGCGGAGCGTGTGTGTGCTGCCCAGGCGTTCGAATTCGCGCTCCTGCAAAACCCGCAACAGCTTCGGTTGCAGCTCTAGGGGGATTTCTCCGATTTCGTCGAGAAATACCGTGCCGCGGTTCGCCAGCTCGAACCTGCCGACTCGTTGCGCGATCGCGCCGGTGAATGCGCCCTTTTCGTGGCCGAACATTTCGCTTTCGAGTAATCCTGTCGGAATGGCCGCGCAGTTCAGTTTGACGAAGGCGTTCGACTTGCGAGAGCTCAGGTTGTGGAGCGCCCGCGCGACCAGTTCTTTCCCAGTGCCTGTCTCGCCGTAAATGAGCACAGTGGAGTCGGTGTGTGCGACGGTTTCGAGTTCCGCAAGCACACGCCTAAGAGCATCGCTGTTGCCAACGATTTCCTCGAATTTCAGCTCGGTTCGAATTTCGTCCTGCAAATAGGTTACTTCCCGAGCAAGCTTCTCTTTGAGGTCGGCAATCTCTCCGTAAGCGATCGCATTTTCAACTGCTAGCGCGATCTGATTCGCAACTTGCGCCAGGAACGCTGCCTCGGTCCCGGCAAAGGCATTGGCTGCGGAGCTGCCCAGGCCAAGAACTCCGAGGGCGCGCTCCCGGCTGATGAGGGGCAAGTGGTACAACGATCTGAAGCCCTCAGCACTGGCCAGGGGGTCCGCCGTGCTATCCACCTCTGCGACGTCGACGGGCTGGCCCGTTCGGAATGCCTGGACCAACGTTTCCGACGCCTCCGCGGAAATAATTTCTCCTTCGTGGACAATGTTTTTGCCACCTGGATGATCGAACGCGCCAAGCCGCAACTGGCCGCCCGGATCGGAAAGGACCACGCCGACGCCCTCGCATCGCATCACGGAACGGATGCTGGCACAGATTTCCCGAAGCAATTCGCGCAAGTCCAGCTTTGAGACCACACGATTTGTCAGATCGAGAAGGAGGTTCAACCGCCCCTGCGCGAGAGCGTCGTCCATCGCCAGGGCGACCTGACTTGCGGCAACGGATAGAAATCGTACTTCGTCCGAGGAATAGGCGTCAGCAAACTGGCTCGCGAAAACAAGGCTGCCAAGCCGCTGATGAGCAGTGCTCAACGGAAGCGCACATAGCGAACGGAGTCCCAGTGAATTCAGCCCTTCGATGGTCCTGCGGAAGCGCGTCTCCTCTTTGGCAAACTGGTTGGCAACCTGGAGCACCACTGGCTGCTGAGTCCGGTCCACCCACCATGCTACGGATTCTTCTTTTGGAAGATCTGAGACCCGGCATTTCTCGGAATTGTACGCTTCGGAGAAATGCCAGTTGACCTTGTTCCCCGTGGCGTCGTATTGAGCCATCGCATCGAACGGGACTACCAGGCGGAGTTCATCCACGAGGAGACGGAATAAGTCTTTATGGTCCCGGTGAGATCGAATCGCCTCGGCAAGACGAATCATCGATTCGTACCGGGACGCAAGCGACTGTGTCGAACGCACCCCCTCCAGCGCCGCTTCCGTATCCAGCATCGTTGACATAGCGTTGAACCGGGCTCCCTCCACCCCCTCCGCCATTGCATGCATGTCCTGCTTAGAGCAATTATCGCACCGCCTGAAATGGCTCAGATGGACACTCCGAAGTACGGATTTTCTTCGATTTGCGAACCGCTCCGGCAGAGGCAGCGCCATCTCGTGCTACCCAATTGTCGGCATGTGCCCGGAACTGGGCACCGCCAGGTGGTCTCCAAAGGGCCGGTTGAGCACTAAGCCACTGGCGCTCAACCGATTGCAGCGTCGCGAAACTTGGCGTCACACGTGCGTTTCATTAGGGCGGATATCGGGAAAACAGAATGTTGAGAATCACGGTTCTGGAAGACCTCACCGCATGGCGCTTGCATCTCTCAGGCAGACTCGCGGGCCCCTGGGTTGCCGAAAGTGAAAACACGTGGCGTTCCGCACCGGTCCGCGGCAGAAGGGTCGAAATCGACCTGAGGGAAGTTACGGGGATCGATCACGAAGGGCGATGCCTGCTCCAGGCGATGGATCAGGCGGGGGCTGTCTTTATCGCAAAGGGAGTGGCGATGGAGGCTCTCGTCGAGGAAATCAGAAGAAAACCGGCTCAGCGGAGAAGCGGTTCATCTTAAACTATGATCACCGAACTCCTAATTGTTTTCGTGCCGTTGTTTATCCGTTTGATGATCGAACGGCCACAATATCCAAATATGCCATGTTAGGCAATATTTCGGCCCATCGTATAGCTATCCATCAGAAGACAAGTAACACATAGGATTATTTAGAGGTTTAGGAGAGGGAGCGGACACGAAGGTCGCCCCAACAGAAGTTCTGCCGCATTCTCACCTATCCGTAGAGGGTGGATGTCGTGCACAAGTAAGCCGGCCAAACAGGAGACGAAGGTGACAATTGCATTCAATAAGAAAACTGAGATTTGGGCAGCGGTTGTCTTGATTCCCGCGGCCATGGTGGCGGCGGGTTGCTCCAAGGCAAATTCCGCCGTAGGATCGCCACGACCGCCCGAGGTCCAGGTATTCCCGGTAGAACAAAGAGACGTTCCGGTCTATCGCGAATGGATCGGCACGCTGGACGGAATGGTCAACGCCGCCATTAAGGCTGAGGTCAGCGGCTATCTGCTTTCACAGGATCACACCGAGGGGTCCTTCGTGCGGAAAGGCAGGTTGCTGTTCGAGATTGATCCCAGGCCATTTCAAGCCGCACTCGATCAAGCGAAGGGGCAGCTTGCACAGGCCAAAGGGCAACTTGCGCAGGCGAAGGCGCAGTTGACGCAGGCTCAAGCCCAGCTTGCGCAATCGGCGGCGAATCAAAAACGAGCGCAAATGGACGTGGACAAATACACGCCGCTGGCCAAACAGCAGGCGATCACGCAGCAGGAGCTCGACAACGCCGTGCAGAATAACATCGCCTTCGGAGCCCAGATTGAAGCCTCGAAAGCTGGCGTGGAGACGGCCAGGGCTCAGATCGAGGCGAGCAACGCAGCGGTGGAATCCGCTCAGGCCGCGGTTGACGCGGCCATAGTGAATATCGGCTTCACGCACCTGGTCTCTCCCATCGATGGAGTTGTCGGGCAAACTCAAGTGCAAGTGGGTAATCTGGTCGGTCCCAGCAGTGGCGTGATTACGACGGTTTCGACGCTCGATCCGATTAAGGCGAACTTCACGGTCGGGGAGCAGGAATATCTGAACTTGACGCGAGGCGCCGCAAACGATCTGGCCAAGTTGCAACTCGAGCTGATCCTGGCCGACGGAAGCACCTACCCGCATAAGGGCAAGTTTTCCTTCGCGGATCGGCAGGTGAATCAGAGCACTGGCTCGATTCAGTTGACGGGGCTCTTCCCGAATCCCGGGAACAGGCTGCGGCCGGGGCAATACGGCAGAGTCCGCGCAGCGATCGGGACCAGCGCGGCGGCGCTGCTCATTCCGCAGCGCGCTGTGATGGAACTGCAAGGCAGCTATCAGGTCGCCGTGGTGGACAGCGCAAACAAGGTCGGCATTCGGACGGTGAAAGTTGGCGACCGGATTGGCACGATGTGGATCGTGGCGGAAGGACTAAAGGCGGGTGAGCGCGTGGTGGCCGAGGGCGTTCAGCAGGCTCGTGCCGGCACGCAGGTCAGTCCGAAGCCGTTTGTGGAGGGCAACTGAGATGTCTAAATTCTTCATTCGCCGGCCGATCGTGGCCATGGTCATCGCGATTCTGACTGTGATCGTGGGAGCCGTCACGATCGCAGCTCTGCCGGTAGCCCAATTTCCGAATATCGTACCTCCGGAGATTCAGCTTCAAGCCTCGTATGTCGGCGCGGATGCGCAGACCCTGGAGCAATCCGTCGCCACTCCCATCGAACAGCAAATCAACGGCGTGGACAACATGAACTACATGTATTCCTTAAACGCCACGGGCAACTCACAAACAACACTGGTGGTAGACTTCGATGTCAAAACGGACCCGAACACGGATCTGATTCTAGCCCAGTCGCGCGAAAACCTGGCCACCGGTCAGCTTCCGCCTGACGTTAACAGTTTCGGTGTGACCATCAAAAAGTCACCGACTGCTCCGCTCATGCTGATCTCCTTGTTTTCGCCACGCGGAACTCGCGATGCAAAATTCATGTCCAACTACGCCTATATCAGCCTTAACGATCCCATCGCACGCTCGTACGGTGTCGGCCAGACGACGGTCTTTGGCGCCGGGCAATATGCCATGCGGCTTTGGGTGAAGCCCGATCAGTTGGCGAAGCTCGGCATCGCGGTCACCGATATCGTTAGCGCAGTCCAGGCGCAGAACACGGTGAACCCGGCCGGTCAGGTTGGCGGCGAGCCCGCTCCCAACGACCAGCAATTCACTTATTCCGTTCTGGCTCAAGGCCGCCTCACCTCCCCGGAGCAATTCGGAAACGTCATAGTCCGTGAAACTCCGGATGGCGGAATCGTTCGCGTGAAAGACGTCGCGCGCATCGAGTTGGGCGCTCAGGACTATAGTATTGTCAGCCGCTTGAATGGTAAGAACGCCGCGATCGTCGCCGTCTACCAGTTACCCGGCTCTAATGCGGTCCAAACAGCCGCGGGCGTCCGGAAGCTGATGTCTCAGATCAAGCAGCGCTTCCCCGACGACATCGATTACACCATATCGCTTGACCAGACGGCCGCAGTGACGGAGGGCATGAGGGAGATTGTTCAAACCCTTTTGATCGCCATCCTGCTGGTGATCCTGGTGATCTACCTCTTCCTGCAGGACTGGCGCGCTACACTCATCCCATTGCTGGCTGTGCCCGTTTCGCTGGTGGGAACGTTTGTCTTCTTCCCGCTGTTCGGTTTCTCTATCAATACGCTCTCGATGTTCGGGTTGGTGCTGGCCATCGGGCTGGTGGTGGATGATGCCATTGTGGTCGTCGAGGGTGTACAACGCCATATCGAGGAGGGTCTCGCTCCGAAAGATGCCGCTCGAAAAGCCATGGAAGAGCTCTCCAGTCCCGTCATCGGTATTGCCGTGGTCCTTTCGGCAGTCTTTGTACCCACGGCCCTCATACCTGGCATCACCGGCAGGCTCTACCAGCAATTCGCCGTGACCATTGCAATCTCGGTGGTCCTCTCTGCCTTTAACGCTCTCACGCTCAGCCCTGCTCTTGCCGGGCTGCTGCTGCGGCCAAAGAATGAGAGCAGCGGGCTTCTCCGTAGGTTCTTCGACTGGTTCAATCGACTTTTCGGGCGCGGTACCGAGCTCTATGTCCGTCTATGCGGTGGATTTCTCCGGAAGAGCGCGCTGGCCTTGGTGGTCATTGCCGCCTTCGCCATGGGCGCGGGTTTCTTTGGCAGCCGTCTGCCCTCGAGCTTCCTGCCCGATGAAGACCAGGGTTATGTCTACGTCAATATGCAGCTCCCGAATGCGGCTTCGCTGGAGCGAACGGCGGCAGCCTCAAGACAGGTTGAGGCGGTCCTGGCAGACACGCCCGGCGTCCAGTACACCACAAGCGTTGCCGGCTTCAGCCTGCTCAGCTTTGTCCGGACCAGTTACAACGCCTTCTATTTCGTCACTCTGAAGCCCTGGAGCGAGCGCACAACAAGGGCGGCACAATATCAGGAGATCAAGGCGCACCTCAACAAGGAGCTTAGCCGGCTGCCGCAGGGAACTGTCTTCAGTTTTTCACCGCCCGCGATCCCTGGAGTGGGCACTTCCGGAGGATTTACGTTCGTACTTGAGGATCGGGCAGGACGCGACGTGCAGTTCCTGGCCGGCAACCTGGACAAGTTCCTGGCGGCGGCTCGCAAGCGTCCCGAAATTGGCTCGATCAGCACAACGTTTCAGCCGAGCGTGCCGCAGAAGTTCGTGGATGTCGACCGCGAAAAAGTGCTGAAGCAAGGTGTGGCCGTTAGCGATGTTTACAGGACCATTCAGGCTTTCATGGGAGGGCAGTTCATCAATTACTTTAACGATTTCGGCCGTACATGGCAGGTGTACGTGGAGGCGGAAGCGCCTTACCGGTCGAATTTGGAGAACGTGGGGCAGTTCTACGTGCGCAACAACGCTGGGGAAATGGCGCCGCTTTCGGCGCTGCTGAAGTTCGAGTCGCGTTTCGGACCCGAGTTCACCATGCGCTACAACGAGTATCGCTCAGCGCAAATCAACGGCAGCGCGGCGCCCGGTTATAGCTCAGACCAGGCCACGGCGGCCCTGGAAGACGTCTTCAAGCAAGCCATGCCTGGCGAAATGGGATTTGACTACATGGGCATGTCCTATCAAGAGCAGAAGGCGCGGCAGGGAGTTCCGGCTTCGGTCATCTTCGGGTTCTCGCTGCTGTTCGTCTTTCTGGTTCTGGCGGCGCTCTACGAAAGCTGGTCGCTGCCGTTCAGTGTGCTCCTGGGCACCTCGGGGGCGGTATTCGGGGCTTTTGGAGTCCTGTGGCTGCGCCGGACAGTAGCCAACGCTTTCTATCCGGCTTATATGGTGCAACTCGAGAACGACGTTTATTCCCAGATCGGCTTGGTGATGCTAATCGGTCTGGCCGCCAAGAACGCGATTCTGATTGTCGAGTTTGCCAAGGAACGGTACGAAAAGGGGCAACCTCTGGTGGATGCGGCGCTCGAGGCGGCAAGGCTACGCCTGCGTCCCGTTCTGATGACCTCGTTTGCGTTCATTCTCGGGTGTGTACCGTTGTGGACGGCGTCCGGCGCGGGCTCGGTGGCGCGCCAGATCATGGGCACGATCGTAATCGGCGGCATGCTGTTAGCGAGTTCCGTCGACATCCTCATCGTTCCGGCAATTTTCTATCTGGTGGAGAGGATCTCGGGCGCTGCGCGGGCGCAAGGGCATGCGCCCGAGATGCTTCCCTCACCTGGGGCGGGAGACTGAAATGAATTATCGAGCCTTGGCTATATTAACTACCGCGGGTTGGATGACCGGTTGCATGGTCGGCCCGAATTATCACCGCCCAGCCGTGCAGGCGCCACAAGCTTTCCGCGCTTCCGACCCCCTGCCGGCCCCGCAGGCTGAGTCTTTCGCGGACCTGAAGTGGTGGGAAGTTTTTAAAGATGCTGATTTACAGCAGTTGGTCAGGACGGCTCTCCAGCAGAATTACGATCTCCGGGACGCGGTTGCCAGAGTGGAAGCGGCGCGCGCGAATCTGGGGATCACGCGGTCCGATCAATTCCCCCAAGTGGGCGTGAGCGGAGACCTGCAGTTCAACAGGATTTCCCGAGATGGATCGTTTACGCTGCCCCGCTCGTTTGCGCCGTCTCAAAATCGCAATTGGGGCGAGGCGTTCCTGAACTTATTGTCATTCGAAGTGGACATCTGGGGCCGTTTGCGCCGTGCGACTGAAGCCGCACGAGCAAATCTTCTGAGTACTGAAGAGAATCGCAAGGCTGTCGTCACCACGCTGGTGAGCGACGTGGCAACGGCATACATCACCCTGCGCGAGCTGGACTACGAACTGGAAATTGCCAGGCGGACGCTCGAGACGCGCCGGGCCTCGCAGCAGCTTGTTCAATCGCGTCAGAGCGGGGGTGTGGCGACAGTGCTGGATTTGCGGCAAGCGGAGCAACTCGTTCACACCGCGGCGGAAACCATCCCGGTTCTTCAGCAGCAGGCGGAGCAGACGGAGAACCAGATCAGTCTTCTGCTAGGAGAGAATCCGCAACAGGTGATTCGCCACGGACGGTTCGACGAGGATCTGTTTCCGCCCGATGTGCCAGCAGGCCTGCCTTCAGCATTACTGGAGCGGCGGCCCGATATTCGCGCCGCGGAACAGAATCTCATTGCGGCGAATGCCGAGATTGGGGTGGCCAGGGCCGCGTACTTCCCGCGGTTGAGCCTGAGCGGATTCCTGGGTGGTCAGAGCTCGCAGCTATCGAGCCTGTTCAGCGGACCGCACAGCACGTGGAGCTTTGTGCCACAGGTCACCCAGCCGATATTCACGGCCGGCCGTATCAAATCAGGTGTGAGACTGGCGGAAGCCCAAAGGGACAGCGCGCTGGTGCAATACGAAAGGACGATCCAGACTGCCTTCACGGAGGTATCAAACTCCCTGATCGCTCACCAGAGAGTGCGAGAAAGCCGTGTGGAGCAGGCAGCGCTGGTCACGGCGATTGAAGATCGCAAACGACTGGCGTATGCGCGATATATCGGTGGTGTGGATACCCAGCTCAATGCGCTGGACGCCGATCGCGATCTGCTCCAGGCGGAATTGGACCTGAGACAGATCACATTGAACGAGCTGCTGAGCGTAGTCCAGTTATACAAGGCGCTCGGCGGTGGCTGGCAATAACTTCTGTGAAGTCCGGTCTGCACCAACCTTATCCACCAGACAGACGCGGCTATGTGGATCGACTGTCGAGAATCTGGCGCGCCATGCCCGCGGGTTTCGGTTCTATTGCGAAACCGCGGGCTGACGGACGCGGCTCCGATCGGAGCCGCGACCGTCAGGGAGCGTTGTCGACAGCTCTCGAACAAACCAGAAAGAAGCCTGCTTCGACGAGGTGCCAGACCGGGGACTCTCGCAGCCAGCGTGTTGCGGCCTTCAACCACTCGATCAGGAAAACGTCGGAAGCACACGGGCAAGGTAGGACGAGCGGGCCCGTGAGAGCAGCACTTCAATCAACCCCTCTTTCGGGTTGGAGCTTTTCCTCCGCCATTTCCGGTGCGGCGAGGCTGTGAAGCAAGACGGTCACGAACTGATCCCCGATAGAGACAGGGTCAAGGCCAGGATCGAACAACACCTGGAGGATAGTCCCGTCCAGAGCACCGAGCAACATGGCGGCGGCCTGTGAAGCATCCGCCCTGGGGTCGAATTCGCCTTCTCGCTGACCTCTGCGAATCTGGTTGGCGATCAACATCCTGAATTTCGAATAAGCACGACGGAATGAGGCGGCCACCTGCGCGTCGCGTTGCGGGAAGGCGGATGCCGACCAGAACTCCAGAATAAGAGGGAACAGGTCGCGCGTCTGAGTACTCGTCGCCAGAAGGGTATGGATACTGTCCTGGATCTGGGACGCGGCGGTCAGGGATGTACGTTCGAGTGTTTGCCTCCCGATCCTTTCGATCGCAGCGATGTAGTCATCGAAGACCCGGAAGAACAGCTCATGCTTGCTGTGGAAGTACAGGTAGACCGTTCCTTTGGCAATCCCGGCGCGTTCTGCGATAGCGTCTATGGTTGCCGCCTGGTATCCCTGTTCGGCGAAGACTTGGGCTGCGGCCCGAAGGACGGTGCTGGTCTTAGGTCTGTTGTCCCTCACCGCCACCTCGTGCATAGCGTCAGTCGCAAAAAGGGATTTGCCGACGACGTTGGCAACGCTGCCGGGCTCTCCGCCTATGTGACTATGCTTTATCTGTGTCTTCATGCGGATCTCATTTCGATGATGGAGCGTTTAGCGGCTGACCTCAGCATTTGCGAAGCTGGAGCCGCACTCGGCGGCGGCTGCCGCTGACGGACAGTCGACCGGACGGAACCAGTCCGAACATCCCGGTGGGCCGTGGCGTGACTCTGTCAGATACCGATCTATAGTCTCATCCGGTGTCCAAGATTGACCGGAGCAGAAGCCCCCAGACAGGACTGGCATTATCAGTTTCCGGAACATTTCACTCACGGCTGTGGCACCGGAAGATGGATCGCCCGCGCGACGCGCCCCACAAGCCACACATCCAAACAAAAAAAGAACCGTGCACGCGGGTTTCCACGATAACCTCCTATTCCCATTCCATTTCCCATTCCTTGCCTGCCGGCTGAGTGGCATCCTCCTAAGCAAATGGCCGGATTCCTGGCATCAACAGAACTCTCTTCTCACCGATAAACAGAGACTCATTTGATGAGGCGTAGCGGTCGAATCACCCGGACGGTACGGTTGATAACAGAAAGCTCGGCGGCTGCCAGCTTATTGGTAGTCTGCCGGAATGCTGACAGTATGAACCGGGCACAGATCGACGAAGAAGCGGAGAAGTGCCATTCGTTCCAAGCAGACGGACACGTGGAATTCTGGAAGTCCAAATGCCTTCCCGTCTCGCAGAGATCGCACATAGGAGTTAGGCGATGAAGGCGTGAAGACACTTGTTGGGCTCACATCGATGATGGCGGGGCTTCCGGGGTGGGTTACCGCACTCGAGCTCCAAACCGGCGCCGGGAACAAGATGAGTTCGCTATGACGCGCTCGGATATCCTGCCTGCCTGGGGACGAGTTCTTCGCGGCAGCAGACCCCTCTTATCGATCGAGATTACAAAGGAATGCCCGCTTCGGTGTCCTGGCTGTTATGCATATGAGTCAGATCACGTGTCCCGCGGTATCGGCTTGCGGCAACTGGGGGATTATCGTGGACAAGAGTTGGTGGACCGCGTCCTCAAACTGGTCAAGCGATACCAGCCTCTGCATCTCTCCATCGTGGGTGGCGAGCCTCTGGTGCGATGTCGGGAGCTTGACGACTTGCTTCCGGCACTCGACGCAATGGGAATTGAAGTCCAGTTGGTCACCAGTGCCGTCAGGGATATTCCCAGTCGCTGGCGCAAGTTGGCCGGGCTGCATATCGTAGTTTCAATCGACGGCCTTCAGCCCGATCATGACCGCAGGCGGTCTCCTGCCACATACGCTCGGATTTTGGAAAACATTTCCGGTCACGAGATCGTTACCCACTGCACAATTACTCGCCAGCTTCTTGCACGGCCCGGTTATCTGAGCGAGTTTTGTGAGTTCTGGTCGGCGCGGTCTGAGGCACGAAAGATCTGGTTCAGCCTATTCACGCCCCAGGAAAATCAATCGTGCCCGGAGCGGCTTACAGCCGAGGGTCGCGTCAGGGCCGTTTCGGAAATCGCACAACTTCGGACCCGATATGCCAAGGTCGATATGCCCCGGGCGGTCCTCGATGGATTCTTGCGCCCTCCCGCGTCGCCTCGGGAGTGCATCTTTGCGCAGGTGACCGCTTGTATCTCAGCCGATCTGGCCACCACGATCTCGCCCTGTCAGTTCGGCGGGCGTCCCGTCTGCTCAGAATGCGGGTGCATCGCTTCTGCCGGGCTGGCCGCGATCGGAAGACACAAGCTTGTCGGAATCGTCCCGGTATCGACTATCTTCGCTCTCTCAAGAAACATTGGGAGCTGTGTCGGTGCGAGAACGCTAATGAAGGTCGAACGCAATGCGAGTAGTGCCGGCATCTCTCGCCCAGAGCGCTCCGGTCTGACGGCGGTGTGGCCCAGAGCGTCATCGATTTTGAAGAGGGATTAAATCAATTGCAGTCGACACTCTCAGTAAAGGAAACAACAATGTCGGGGGAGACTTTCATGGGATTGCTGGCGCCGAATCTTCGAGCACTGCGAAGGCTCTTGGAAGGACATCTCAGGATTCCTGGCCAGGCAGATGACGTCCTTCAGGAGGCCCTCCTCCATGCGTTCGCCCGTCGGCACCAGTTGCGTCTTCGCTCTAAGTTCAAAAGCTGGCTCTGGACCATCGCCCTGAACGAAATGCGGATGTTCTTTCGGGTTGAGCGACCGGCGATCTCGCTCGAAGAGCTTCCGGGAATCGATCCCAGCGATCGAGCGCCTTCACCTCTGGCAAGATTTGAGCGACTCGAGAAGCTGGAATGGCTGCACGCTGGCCTGTCGAAACTCTCCGAGCGGGATCGCACAGCGATTCGATTGCGCGACCTGGATGGTCTCAGCATAGCCGAAACAGCCGACGCTCTCGCGATGTCGAAGGCGGCTGTAAAGTCAACCCATTATCGGGCGCGGAAGCGCCTGGCATACGCGCTCCAGGGTGTGCCGGCAGACCAGTTGTCGTCGAAGGGTGTCGAGCGCCGGACAGGAGCGGCAAACATAGCGTCAGAAATACGACAGCGGCGACGAGCCTCTGTGTACCTCACAGTACGGGGAAGTCGACAAATAGCTGGCGATGACCGATGACAGTGTGATTCAGCCCAGTGCCAGTGAGGCGCCGAAGATCGCCTTCGCGGTCCTGCTCATTTTCCGGGGACCTGTCGGCTTCTCACAACATCTAAAATGTATGATCCAATCAGTGTCCACGGAAAGTGGCAGTCCGGTTCTCGACGGGCTTTACCAGCAGCTCCTGAGACGAGGCATTAAATATTTCCTGCCTTCCAGCCAACTCGAGATGCTCGGACGCGTTCGGGAATCGACGCCGGAAATCGTTCTTCACGCGGCCTCTGAGCCCGGCCTGAGTTTTCACTGGCAGGGCAGCAGGTATTCGCTCACCAACCACAGAGAGTTCACCGATCACGAACAACGGATGGTTCGAAGCATCGGCAGGTTTCTTTCTACGCGATACCGGCTTCTGTTCGACAGCGAGACGATTGCGGGAAATATGCCGATCTTCGGCGGCCTGACCGAGGATCGCTATGTCTCCACATTTCTCGATGGAAGGGTCTTCGGTGATGCCAGGAACGCGACCAGGTTTCCTGATCGCGTTTCCGAGGCGATCGAGGTCCTTCGAATCAGTGCGCTCAGTTCGTACGAAGACAAACGAATATCGACCGGCGCCTTGCTATTTGGAAATCTGCCGGATGCCTGTCACAAGCTCCCGTCGACGCCCCCTGACGCACTCCCGTATTCAAGCGAACTGACCTCAATTCGCAGCTTTCACCGCATCTGCGACGGATTGCATACTCTCGCACTGGTGGACGGGAGGGGCGCTATGGTTGAGTTGGTCGATGTGCACGAATGGGGGCGGCCTTTCAGCGAGATGGACCTTCCGGTGCCCACCGCGCGGCGATACCGGACTCACAGTCAGGCCACTCTCTGCGGCGGACACATATGCCTGGTGCTGACGCCGAATGGCGAGATCAAGATTTTTGGCGAGGGTGTTCAGTTATTTAGTTTTTTTGATGGGCGTTGGCATCTTACCGACGCGGCTTCGAAGTATCAAGCGTGGGAAGCGGCGATCGGCGACAGAGACCTGGCTGCGCGACTGTTCTCTGCCGGGCTCAACCTTGCTGAACATCGGCGTGGGGGTATGTTTGTAGTGCTCGAAGACCCGCGGCGCGCCCTTCAGGTTGTGAGCGGGGCCGATCTGCTGGATACCAACCGGCGGGAGAGGGCGGGTGCCAAGAACCAGCTCCATTATCTGTTGCGAAACACAAGTGCTATCGAGCTTTCGACGGCTGTGCTGGAAAGCATAGCGCAGATCGATGGTAGCGTGGTGCTCGATCGGGATTCGAGGTTGCTCGCATTCGGAGCGATTCTCCGGCACAGCCCGCCGCTGGATGAAAATGAAGAGATCGGCGAAGGGGGGCGTACGGCAGCGGCGATTGGCGCATCACAATTTGGCGATGTGCTGATGGTGAGCGAGGGCGGGCAGCTCTCGTTCTATCAGAAGGGTCATTGCATCTGGACGCTGTGAGTAGTAGGCCATCCGGAAGGTGACCCGAAACGACCGTCGAGGAGATCACTTTTCCGACGACACCGCAGGGTTGCATGCTTCCCCCGACGCGACTATTGCGCATGCCGCGCGCCAGGCGGGAATCATCGATGCCACCAGAGCGCCCACGCCAGGCAACAACGTGGCGATCATCAGCATGACGGGATCCCACGGCTGCACGCCGAAAAGCTGAACGGTCATCAGTTCCGGCCCAATGCCCGAGTAGCCTGATCCAGGCCCCATCCGCTTTCCCGATCGAACCATGTGCCACGTTGAATTGACGGGACCGCTGGTGCAGCGGAGGATGCCCCGCTTCAGGAAGAGGTCCCAGCAGCCATTCGGCTTGTTGCCCCTCGCGCAGCGGCAAAACCTCTAGCGGCTAGACCTGTAGCGGCCAGACCGTTCATTCTCTTTTTCCGTGTGATAGAGTGCGTGGACAGGCCGGGTCTCGACATCACGGCAAAGGGGTACTGGAAATGAAAATTCATGTATTGGCTGCGAGCGCCTTGCTGGCATTGACAGCTTCATTCGCACAAGAGTTTCGCGGTACTTTTAGCGGTCTGGTGACGGATGCGCAGGGAACCGCCGTCGCCAGGGCCAAGATCGTCGCCATTGAAAAAGCGACGGGCAGCAAATCGGAGACATTGTCTTCGGCAACGGGAGAGTATACCATCCCGTTCCTGGCTCCCGGCGAATACGCGATCAGCGCGGAGATGCCCGGGTTCAAGACTTACAAGCGCGAAGGACTGACGCTCAGCATCGGCGAACATCCGGTGGTGGATATCCAGCTCGAAGTGGGAGCTTCGAGCCAGAGCGTCACGGTGACGGGCGAGGTTCCGATGATCGAATCCGCCAACGCCAGCGTCGGACAGGTCATTTCCTCCGAAGAAGTAGAAGATGTGCCGATGAACGGCCGGACGCCGCTGATGCTATCGCGGATTTCCATGGGAGTGACCGGCACCAATGAGCCCGGCCAGGTGCGGCCGTTCGACAACGCCGGAGGCGCGTCATTCAGCGTTGCCGGGGCGCCGACGCAAACTAACGAAGTGTTGATCAACGGCGTTCCGGACACCACCTGGGACAAGCGGCTCGCCTACAGTCCGCCGCAGGACGCGGTACTGGAAGTGAGCGTGCACGCGTTCGAGTCGGACGCGGCTTACGGACACACGGGCGGAGGCGTAGTCAATCAGATCACCAAGGGCGGCACCAATGGCTTCCACGGATCGATCTATGAGTTCAACCAGGTTTCCAAGCTGTACGCGAACTACTTCTTCAATAACGCCACCGGAACTCCCCGGACCAACGCCAACTTTAACCAGTACGGGTTAAGCTCCGGCGGTCCGGTTATTATCCCGAAAGTCTATAATGGAAAGAATAAGGTCTTCTGGTTTTTCGCGCTTGAGAAACTAAAAGATTCCGACCCCACAAATGCCACAGTGGAAGGCGGCTCGGCTTTTACCACGGTCCCTACCGCGGCGGAGCGGACCGGCAATTTCTCGGCTCTGCTGGGCACCGCGGGAACCGGCGCTTCTTATCAGCTCTACGATCCGGCTTCCGGCACGCTTAACGGCACAACCATTACCCGCACGCCTCTTGTGAATAACACGATTCCCACCAGCCGCCTGAATCCGATCGCGCTGAACTATCTGAAGCTGTATCCCATGCCGAACATAGCGGGCCAGGCAAATGGCGAGAACAACTATGGCATCGCGGTCGCCGATTTCGACGGATACGACAACGAACTGGGCCGCCTGGATTTCAATATCAGCGATAAGAACAGGCTGTCTTACGATTTCCGGCATAACTATCGCCTGCAGCATAAGAATCTGTATTTCAGCGATCCTGCGTTTGGCACTTTGCTCACCCGGAAGAATTGGGGGACGTCGCTGGACGATATCTACACCATCACGCCGACGCTGGTTCTGGACATGCGAGCAAGCTGGACCCGGTTCCACGAAATCAGCGGATCCCCGGGCGATGGCGTCGACCCCACGACCTACGGATTCCCATCCTATCTGGCGGCGGGTTCACAGTTCGTCGGACTGCCGTACATGCAGTTTGCCAGCGGCTGCGGAGCCAATGCTGTGGCATTTCAGTGTGTCGGAATGACGGGCGACGCCGATACGCCATACGACATTTTCCAGGTCTTTACGTCCATTGTGAAGATCGTCGGGAACCACACTATAAAAGCCGGCGTTGACCTCCGCGACTACCGCGAGAGCACTTACCCGCATGGCAATTCGGACGGCACTTTTTCGTTCAATTCCAACTGGGTTACGGGCCCGACCAGCACCGCCGCCGCGCAGCCATTCGGCGGAGACATGGCGGCATTCCTCCTGGGACTTCCGAGTAGCGGCAGTTATGACCTGAATACACACAGCTCGTCGAAATCCGACTACTACTCGGTCTACGCGCAGGACGACTGGCGCTTCAGGAGTAATCTGACACTCAACCTGGGGCTGCGCTGGGAATATGAATCTCCCACGGTCGAGAGGTATAACCGGGTGGTCGACGGCTTCAACGCCACCGCCGTGAATCCAATATCGGCAGCGGCGGCCGCGGCCTACGCCCAGAGCCCGGCCGCGCTGTTGCCCGTCAATCAGTTTTCGGCCTTGGGCGGGCTAACGTATGCGGGCGCCGGCAATCGGAACGTTTACGACACAAAGTCCGGTATTTTTAGCCCTCGGGTGGGCGCCGCATGGACACCGTCCTGGCTGCACCAGACCGTGTTGCGCGGCGGGTTCGGACTCTTCGTCGCGCCTAATGGAATCAATGGAGCGCAGACCCTCAATCAGGAGGGATTCAGCCAGACGACCCAATTTGTCGCCACCAGCAACAACTATCTGAGCCCTGCCACAACGCTCTCCAATCCATTTCCGAGCGGGTTCTTGCAGCCTTCCAGCAACAACGGGCCGGGCACAGCCCAGGGGACGGGAGTCACCTTCTTTAATCCGCATGTCCTGAACGCGTATTCGGTTCGATGGAACGCCGGGATACAGCGGCAGATACCGGGAGGAATGGTGTTGGAAGTGGCTTACATCGGTAACCATGCCGTACACCTGCCGATCACCACGCAACTGGATTACATCCCGCGCCGATACCTGAGCACGTCTCCTTACCGGGACGCGGCGGAGAACGCCACCGTCAGCCTGTTGGGAAGTTCGGCAAAGGGCGCCAACGGTGCCGCGATCGTCAATCCATTTCAAGGATTGCTGCCGAATTCCAGTTACAACGGCGCCACGGTCAATTTGCAACAGTTACTGATTCCGTATCCCCAATATCCGGTGCCATCCGCCCCACAGAGCACCAGCAACGGGGTGGTCGAGCAATACACCAATGCGGGCGAGTCGTATTACAACAGCCTCAATGTCCGCCTGCAGAAGCGTTGGACGAATGGATTGCTGCTGATAGAAAACTTTGCCTACAGCGCTCTGGTCGAGAGAGTGAGTTATTTGAACGACGGCGACCCGGCGCCGGAAAAACGGGCGGGCGGGGATTCACGGCCGCTGCGCGAGACGCTGGCGGTAAGCTGGGAGCTGCCCTTCGGTCGCGGAAAACACTTTGACATCCCCAACAAGGTTCTAAACGCGATCGCGGGAGGTTGGGCGATGAACGGGGCCCTCATTTTCCAGTCCGGTCCGCCGCTGAATTGGGGAAATGTGGTCTATCTGGGAGGCCCCCTGGATTGGAATGCGCACCCTCAAAATCCCCTGACGCCGGGGGCGACGCTGAATACCGCGCAGTTCTTCACGGCAGCGAGTTTGCAGCCATCCGACGGCATCCGTACGTTTGACACCTATTTCAATAATCTTCGCCGCGACGCCACTAAGAATGCCGATCTCTCGCTGTTGAAGAAGCTCCATCTGCGGGAAAAAATGTATTTGCAACTTCGCTTCGAAAGCTTCAATATCACCAACCGCGTAGGTTTCGGCGCGCCTGTCTCTTTGAACCCAACCAGCGCCAGCTTCGGCGAGATCACCACCCAGGCGAGCACTCCGCGGCGCGTTCAGATCGGCCTGCGCCTGGTGTGGTGATATCCCGGTGATCAACGCGGCAGAGAATCCAGAGACGCTGGTGCAGCGGATGATCAGCGGAGGAAACATGAAATGAGTCGTAAACCGATAGACCGTCGTCGTCGCCGGGATCATGGGTGCCATCTGCTTTGATCCGCGGACGGGGGTCGCTGTCGAAGTGGAAAACACCGGCTCCAGATCGGGTGAGGAGGTGGTGCAGCTCTACATGGAGGCGGTGCAGCTCTACATGAGGGCCGCCCGCGCTGCCGGACCGCGCCCAGGCACTGGCTGGCCGGATTTGAGCGCGTGGCGCCGCGGGCCGGAGAGAAGAAGGCGGTCCACCTGGCGTTGTCCCCTCGCCAGTTTTCGGCCACGCGGGCCGATGGCCGCCGCGTGGTGGAGCCTGGCACATTCGAAGTGTCGCTCGGCGGCGGTCAATTCGCTCACCAAACTCGTCACAATTGGTGGCGAACTTCAGGTAGTTTTCTCGTCGCGAACCTTGCGAAGGCACTCGGCCTGCGCCGCGCTTGCAGCGGCCTGCAACCAGCCCAAACGCGCGGCGTTGTCCGAGCATGACGCCGAGTTCCAGGACCTGCTGGTTGTCCGACATCTCATCGTTGATTCCTTCCATTTCGTTTCCTTCCATGACCGCGGTTGGGACAGGCGTCCCAACGGACTCCAAAGCGCTCACTGCAAACAAAGAGGATTGCTGGCGCGGTGGTGTGAGAGGCTGGGACAACTGTCCCAACCGCTGCTTTCACCATCGCACACGCCCCTCGTGAAACCGGCTGGAAGAACATCTAAGCCGATGCGTAAATGCCCGCCACACTGCCGGATGGGTCGGATCAAAAAAAGAAAACTGTTGCTGTCACCGCCAGAGGCGGGAGATCGCAACTTCGGACGGCTCGCGGGAATTGATGCGTTTTCAGGCGAATCTGGAGACCGATTGGTGGCTTGGATTGCTTGAGTCATGGGCGAAGAAACGCTCGGAACCGCGGCAGCGCCACCTCCGCGGATAGGGCGTTTTCGTTAACTTGACGCCGAACAAAAGAATCGCAAGGATGCGCGATAATTTAAGGGAGGTTCCCCGTGATTCATCAGGCAAGAGACCTGTCCCCGGCGCAGCGAGCCGCCGCCGAACTGCTGCTCGGCCGCCCGCTTGACGACATGTAGTCGATCAGCGTGCAAGTGTTCGAGCCCGCCCCTGTTTCCGACCAACGGCGGCGCGAAGTATCGGCGGAACTCCGAAGGTTGTTCACTGAGGTGGACTTGAACCTGCGGCCTGCCACGAGTGACGAATCTGAGGAAATCTTCACGGAGGCCATGCGGAGCAGCCGGCCCGCGTATCGCACTCATCGGTGAAGATCACCCTGGATTCGACGATCCTTATCCGGGCTTTTGACGACACCGGAGGTCTTGCCCGGCGTTTGCTGTTCGCGATCTTGGATGGGAATCACGCACTCGTTTTATCGAGTGAGAAACACCAAGGCTGGTACGATTGTTCCGTCGGTCGTAGCACTGCAAATAATCCCGGGATCGGCCCGGTGAGTTAGCAAAGACATGAGCAGGCGACCGGCGAAGAGCCACGGCGTCTGGCTCCCCCAATCCCGAGTCCAACGCAGTGCCCTGGCCTATCGGCAAGGCAAACCTCAGTCTGTCCTACGTGTTGTCCTCAGCGTTTCCGCGCCTCTTCGTTTCGCTAGTTGCTAGTCGCCACTGGGGACGTGGAGGGCGTCAGGGATAGCCACTTCGGAACGCTCGGCGCCCCCGCGGCCGGCGAAAACGAAGGCGACCAGCACCAGTGCGCTGATGGCGAACAGGGTGTCGCCCGGAACGCGCAGCCAGCGCAGAGTCCGCATATAAGGCAGGCTGAGGAATTCGGTGCTGCGGGCGTACCAGTAGCCTTTATCGACGGAGGCCCAGGTTTGCGCCAGACCAACCGGGAGAAGACTGCCGACACACATGATCAGCAAGCCGGGGTTCATGCCCCAGAAGGAGAAACGGAGCCAGCGCTCTTTCCACTGGGAACGAGGGTCCATGGCGCGGAGGCAGACCAGCATCAGGCCGATGCCCAGCATGCCGTAAACCCCGAACAGGGAGGCGTGGGCGTGCAGCGGAGTGGTATTGAGGCCCTGCATGAAGTAGAGCGCGATGGGCGGGTTGATCATAAAGCCGAACAGGCCGGCGCCCACCATGTTCCAGAACGCCACCGCGACAAAGAAGTAGATGGGCCATTGGTAGCGCTGCACCCAGGGGGCCAGGCGGCCGTTGCGCAGGTCGTCCATGGCGGAATAACCCACCATAGTGAGCGGCACCACTTCCAGCGCGCTGAAGACGGAACCGAATGCCAGGGCGACGGTGGGGGTACCGGAGAAATAGAGGTGATGGCAGGTGCCGATGATGCCGCCGGAGAGGAAGATGGTGGCCGAGAGCAGCGCCGCTTTGGCGGCCAGGGCCGGGCGAATCAGGCCGAGGCGCGTGAAGAAGAAGGCGATCACGGTGGTGGCGAAGACTTCGAAGAAACCTTCGACCCAGAGGTGCACCACCCACCAGCGCCAGTATTCCACGATGGTCAGGTGCGTGTGCTGGCCCCAGGTGAGGCCCGCGCCGTAGAAAAGGAAGATGGCGCCGGAGGAGAGCAGGAAGAGATAGAGAAGGTTGCGCTGATCGCCGGCGACTTTGAGGGCTGGGCGGGTGGCACGGACCACCAGGACCAGCCAGATCAGCAGGCCGGCGAAGAGGAGGATCTGCCAGGCGCGGCCGAGATCGACGTACTCATAGCCCTGATGGCCCCAGAGAAAGGCGTTGGCGTCGGAGAGCTTGTTTTGAATGCTCATCCATTCGCCAGTCAGAGAGCCGACGACAACCACCAGCAGGGCGCCGAATAATACATGCACGCCAAGGGCTTGGTACTTGGGTTCCTTGCCGCTAATGAGCGGTCCGATGAAAAGGCCGGCGGCAAGCCACGCGGTGGCGATCCAGAAGATGCCGATCTGGACGTGCCACGTGCGGGTGACGCTGTAGGGCAGGACGTGGGAGATCTGCAGGCCGTAGAAGCCGTCGCCTTCCACGCCGTAGTGAGCCGTCACGATGCCCATGAGGATCTGGACAAGGATGAGAGCCGATACGACCCAGAAATACTTGAGAGTGGCCCGTTGCGAAGGCGTAGCGGCCCATGCGCCCAGCGGGTCTGTGGGTGGGATGGGGCCCACGGGTTCGGCGGCCTTTTGCGAGGCATACCACCAGACCATGGCGCTGATGCCCGCGAGAAGCATGATGATGCTGACGCCGGTCCACATGACACTTTCGCCAGTGGGGCGGTTGCCGACCTGGGGTTCGTAGGGCCAGTTGTTGGTATAGGAGATGGTGTCGCCGGGCCGTTCGGCGGCAGCGGACCAGGCGGTCCAAAAGATGAACCCGGCGAACTGCCGCATGCGCTCGGGGGTGGAGACGCTGCCGGAAGGGATGGCGTAAGCCGGGTTGCCGTTCATGAAGACATCCGAAAAGTGAGCCAGGCAGGATTCGAACGCGCGGGCGCGGACGGGTGCAATCCGGATGGTGTTGGAGGCGGCATCGTAGCCGTTGTGGCGGTAGATCTGTTCGAGACGGCCGCGGAGTTTGCCCTGGTCCTCGGCGGAGAGTTGGCTGTAGGGCTTGCCGAATTCACTGTTGCCCCATTCATCCAGGACGAAGGTGGATTCGCGATGGAGCCAGTCGGCGGTCCAATCGGGGGCGACGTAACTGCCGTGGCCCCAAATGGAGCCGACTTCCATGCCGCCGAGCGCCTGCCAGACGTTCTGGCCGCGGCCGATATCGCCATCGGGCACAACCACGGCGCCGGCGGTGTCGACGATACGGGCGGGAATGGGCGGCATCTGCTGGTAGATGCGGGTGCCGATCCAGCCCAGGACGGCGAATGACACTACGAGCACGACGGCGAAACTAATCCACAGTTTCTTCATGAGCTTCCCTTCTCAGACAAGGAGCGCCTGGAATCTCAAGATACTTGGGGAGTGCATAGACCGGGATGACAGCGGTCAACCCTTCTTTTTCCGGAGTTCTGAAGACTTTGTTGCAACTCAGTTGCCGAAAACCAAATGGTTTGGAATCAGTCAAGTAGTTGGATCGGCGGTGCAAATAGCGTTCCGGAAGTGCATATTGCGGAGTCGGCGCTTTTGGTGGATTCTAGACCGGCATTGAGAATCTTGCCTTTTTGAGTTCTACTCTCCAAGCCGATTCACCTACGATGGACTCAAATTATCCAGCTTATTATTTGCCTCCGCCTAAGCTATTGGTGCGCCCTGTGCGCGGGACTATTGGGGTCACGAGACCCCGTCGTGAGGGGGCATCAAAACGAGGTTACGCCGCCGGGACAACCACGCGCTTGCTTGCTGCACCGGGCATGCCTACAATCTTTCTGCACCTGGGGAAATTTCGACCGGCGCTACTGGGGAATTTTCAGCCGGCGAAAGTAGGGAAATTTCAACCGGCGGAAACTGGGGAATATTCAACCGGCATTGACAGATTCACGCAAAGCCGCAAAGTCGCAAAGAAGACTGTTAGAGAGAGGAAACCGGCTATTTGGGATGGGAAAGCTCCATCCAGGGAGCCGTAGCGGATTCGGGCGGGAAGTGGGAACTACTTGAAGGTCGGGGAATGGACCGAATTCCTCTCTCGGTTCTCACGTTAACTTCACGGCGCCCTGGAGTTTTGCGCTGTTCTCCGTAGTCGACTGAAAACAAACATAAGAAAAAGTGAATTTTCGTGTGACCCGTTTAGCGGCCCAATCGGTGGTCGCGAAGTTTTGCTCGCTCTCGATGGGGACGGCGCTTCGGTCGTTCTTCCGCTACCTGCGACACGCCGGGCAATCGCAGCCGATCTTGCGGGTTGTGTCCCCACTGTCCTCACCTGGTCGCTTTCCACGGCTGTGGTTGACAACTCATAACCGCAGAGTTATGATTCGGATATGCAAGCTGTAGCGGACGACCTTTTCAAGGCCCTCGCCGACCCGACCCGCCGGGCGATTTTCGAGCGGCTGAGGCGCGACGGCGAACATACCGTGCGGGCACTGACCGACCGGGCGGGAGTCTCGCAGCCGGCTGTCTCCAAGCACCTGGGCGTTCTGAAGCTTGCCAGCCTGGTGCGCGACAGGCGCGAAGGACGCCAGACCCATTACAGCGCCCAGCCGCAAGCTCTGGCGCCGCTGATCGACTGGATGAGCCTCTACGGCGCCTTCTGACCCGTCAGATAGCAGCTTCAGCGCCGTCTCTGCCGCTGGCAACCGGACTCTCCCGTGCACCGAATTAGGCAGGCACGGCGGTTGTCACTGTCGATGAGACCTCGTTTTCAGCATTACGAACCTCATTTGGTGTTGCCAGGCATGCGAACGTTCACGAACTGGTTGGGGAACAGTGCGCCATCCTTGTTATCGAACACGGCTTTGAGTCTCGCGGTGCCGGTTGCCGGGTCAATCTGATTGTCGACAGCGGTCAGGCGGCCAGTCGCGAGCTTGGCGTTGTTGTTGCGGTTCCACGCCTCCACCGGCAGGCTCGCGCCCTCCCTGAGACGCGCCAGCACCTGCGGCAGGCTGTCTTGCGGAATGGTGAACAGAACCGCGATGGGCTGGAGCTGGTTAATGATCACTATGCCGGTGGCATCCGCGGCATGAACCATATTGCCGGGATCGACCATAAGCAGACCAGCCACTCCTGTTATGGGCGCGGCGATCTGCGTGTAAGTCAACTGGAGCTTCGCGCTGTCGATGTTGGCCTGATCGGCTTTAATGCTGGCTTCGACCTGCGCCACCATGTTGTCGAACTGCTGCTTGGACATCGTGTTTTGGTTGCGCCTGACGTCGGCGAGTTGCGCCTGGTCCCGCGCGAGCGGGCCCTCAGCCTGAATGAGCCGGAGCTGATAGGGGCGCGGGTCGATGGACGCCAGCACCTGCCCGGCCTGGACCAGATCCCCTTCCTTGAAGCTGACAGACATCAACTGACCGTCGACCCTGGGCGTGACCGTAACTGTGTAAGCGGCGACTCTGCCCAGACCAGCCAAATAATCGGGTTCCAGTTTCTGTCTGACCGCATCCGGCGATTGGGCGACGATCTGCGCCGCCATCAACCTGCCACCCGGAAGGGCGCCGCCAGAAACTACGCGGGAATTCCGGCCGGACGGTTTGACCGCGAGTGCGTCCACAGCAGGCTGCTTTTCCGCCGTCGCCTGAATAACCGCCGCCGGAGCGGCCGCCGCCGGTGCATGTGGTGGGCTCTGCGGATGTGCCGCCGCCACCACGTACGCGAGCGGCGATCCCAATGCCAGAATCGCCGCCACGCTCCAGCGTGTGATTCCGTGCGACAGCGCCGTGGCATCCAGAATGCGATGGATGCGCTGGTCCGCCCGGTCATATCGCGCCATCGGCACTCCCTGCCAGTTCGGGCCGCGCAGCCGGGCGCCTTTTTGGCCCTGCATGAAGTCGAGCAGCACTTGGGCGTAGGCTGCGCGATCGCGGGTTGCGGTTACAGCCGCATCGTCGCTAGCCTCTTCCGCCACGCGGACGATGCGCCGGTGCAGGAACCAGCTCAGCGGGCTGTGCCACAGCAGCACCCGATGAATCGCCGAGAGCAACTGCACCGCCGGATCGTGACGCAGGATGTGCGAGCGCTCATGCGCCAGCACCGCATCCAGTTTGGCGCTATCCCATTGGCTCCAATCCTGGGGGAGCACGATTGCCGGGCGCGCGATCCCGAGTGTCACCGGCGCCGCCACGCGGCCCGATTGGCGAATCTCGATTCCTTCCGTCGCCCGACCGGTGATATGGCTGCCGCGCAGCAAAAGCAGGCTCATCGCAAAGCCGACGCACAGGCGGAGCAGAAGCGCGAGGGCGACCATGACGTATACGGTCACCGCTGCCCGCGCCCAGTCAAAGCGTCCGGAGACGCCAGTGCCGCGCCTTTCCACGGCGACGTCCGCGGGGGATATGGCGCGCACCGGCGGCAACGCGGCGTGGTAGACCGCTTGCTTACGCGCGCGGCTCCGATCAGAACCGCGACCGACCGCCACTGGCACTTCGACCCGCCCGGACGCCCCGCGCAGCAGCGTCAACGGTACCTTCGGCAGTGCCGCGGTAAGCGCCGGAATAGCCAGAGAGGCGCACAGCATTGCCGTCCACGCCGCCAGACCGACGGCTGGATCTTTCACGCGCAACGCCCGCAGCAGCAGCGCTCCGCTGAGGATCAGGATGGAGGAACGGAGCGCCCACTCCGCCAGAAACTGTATCGTGGTCATGCTTTCTTCTCCTTGCGCGATGCAATCTTCTCCGCCAGCCGCTGCAACTGTTTCGGCTGCAACAACTGGTTGTCCACCAACCCCACCAGCAACTCTTCGACGGACCCGCCGCAGAAGCGCTCGATGAGTTGCTGCGCGGCCTGGACTGCCACGTTGCGCCTGGTGTCCGCGGCACGATAAACGAAAGTCCGACCGTCCACCTTATGGGTCACATAGCCCTTCTCTTCCAGCTTCCGCAGTATGGTGCGGATGGTGGAATCCTTCAGGGCGCGCTGGGCGGCCACGCCTTCGCGGCACGTCTCGGCGGTGCAGTTGGGGTGCGCCCACACATAGTCCATGATGAACTGCTCCAGCGGAGTGGGTGGCTTGCGGCTAAGGCTGTTAAACATTATAGTGTTAAAATTCATAACACATAACCCCCAGCGGCGTCAAGCCTCAGTGGCGTCAAGCCTCCGGCATTCCGGGTACTCGGGGTACTCCGGGCGGATTTGCCGGGCGACCCGGCGAAGAAATTCTGAGCGGAAAACGCAGCACTCCATCGACTGCGCTTCCACGCAAACAAAGCGACACGGACGCGACCCAGAGGGTCGCGGCCACTAAGCGCGGCTAGCGCTTGATCTGCTCGAAGGCGTCCTTGATCTGGGTCTTGAGCGAGCGCTCGCTCACCCAGGTGCTTACGGCCGCGGGAAGGTGGATGCTCGCCTGCAGGTCTTCCAGTTTCTTGCCCTGGTCCACGCCGGCTTTCACGGCCTGGTGCAACGCCGTCATAAACTGGGCCTGGCCCGCGATTAGTTCAGGGCCGCCGGATACGCCGTGGCCGGGAAGCACGAACTTCACCTTCAGCTTGCCGGCCGCTTGCAGAACCGATGGCCAGTTGGCAACGTTGGCGTCGGCGGTGTTGTTGTACGGACCCTTCACCACGGCATCGCCGGTGCACAGCACCTGCTCCTTGGGAAGATAAACGAAGCCGTGCCCCTTGGTGTGCGCCCAGCCGAAATGATGGAATTCCACCTTGCGCGAGCCATCGTTGAGCACGTATTGCAGCTCGTTGATATCCTGCTTGGGAGCCTCCGACCCCGGTTGATTCAACTCCGCCACATCCTTGCGGCTCTTGGCCGCGGCCACCCAGCGGGCCGGTTCGAAGCGTTTCAGTTCCTCCGCTACGCCCTTGAAGGCCAGCGTAGTGGCGCCGGCTTGGGTCCATAGCGAG
This sequence comes from Candidatus Acidiferrales bacterium, assembly GCA_035570275.1. GTDB lineage: Bacteria > Acidobacteriota > Terriglobia > Bryobacterales > Bryobacteraceae > DATMNI01. The sequence continues at coordinate 59,439 of DATMNI010000413.1, forward strand.
TTCCCATAGAGATGATCGCCGTGGTGGTGAGTGTCGAACACGTACTTCACCGGTTTGGCCGAAATGCGTTTGGCATCGGCCATGGCAGCGCGCGCCCCGCTGGGGAAGTTGGCATCCACCACGATCAGGTAATCCTTCATCTCGACGATCACGTTGTTGCAGTGGCCCTGATCCATATCGCCTTCGCGAAAATACACGCCTGGGGCGACTCGCTTGATGGTTTCGGGGTTGGCTTCGGAACGGGCCACGAAAAACGCAAAGGCGGCGAGAACCAAGAAAGCCAGGAACAGGAATGGGCGAAGGTGTTTCATGCGAATCCTCCCGTCTGGTGACTGTCAGGACGACCCCGGCAGGCGGATTAGCAATCCGCCGGACCCAGAGGGTACCCCTAACAACCTGCCCCACTAGAACACTCTACACCAACTTGGGATGGTAAAATTAGGGTTTCCCATGGAGGTTGAATGGCTGTAAAAGCTCGCCGTAAGGCGGTTGTGGTGGACGTTGGAGGTGTGAAGGTGGGCGGCAATTATCCGATTGTGGTCCAATCCATGACCAACACCGATACCGTCGATGTCCCCGGAACCGTCAATCAGGTGATGGCACTGGCGCGCGCCGGTTCGGAACTGGTGCGGGTGACCGTGAACACCGACCAGGCCGCCGCCGCGGTGCCGAAAATCGTCGACACCCTGGAACAGTTCGGCGTCCGCGTGCCCATTATCGGCGACTTCCACTATAACGGCCACCTGCTGCTCAAGAAGTACCCCGCATGCGCGCGCGCCTTGGCCAAGTATCGAATTAATCCCGGTAACTCCGATATCGGGCGCAAGACCGACGACAACTTCCGCACCATGATCGAAGTGGCCATCGAGAATAACAAGCCGGTGCGCATCGGCGTCAACTGGGGCTCGCTCGATTCGGCGCTGCTCACCCGTATGATGGACGAAAACTCGCTGCTGGCAGAGCCAAAGGACGCGCGCGAAGTCACGCTCGACGCGATCGTGGCCTCCGCCATCCAGTCCGCGGAGGCCGCCGAACGGCATGGCCTTAGCCACGATAAAATCATTCTCAGCGCCAAGGTCAGCGGCGTGCAGGACCTGATCGACGTGTACCGGGCTCTGGCCGCGGTTTGCGACTATCCGCTGCACCTTGGCCTGACCGAAGCCGGAATGGGCAACAAGGGAGTCGTGGCCACCACTGCCGCCCTGGCGCCGGTGTTGCAAGACGGCATTGGCGACACCATTCGCGCGTCGCTGACGCCTCTGCCCAATGGGGACCGCACGGAAGAAGTAATCGTCTCGCAGCAGATTCTGCAATCGCTGGGGATACGCAGTTTCACGCCGCAAGTGACCGCCTGCCCGGGCTGCGGACGCACCACCAGCACTTTCTTCCAGGAAATGGCCGACCAGATCCAGACGTATCTGCGCGACCAGATGCCGGTATGGAAGGCCGGCCATCCGGGAGTTGCGGCTATGAAGGTGGCGGTGATGGGCTGCGTGGTGAACGGGCCGGGCGAATCCAAGCACTCCAACATCGGCATCTCACTGCCGGGCACGTTCGAAGAGCCAAAGGCGCCGGTCTACGTGGATGGGCGGCTGATGACTACCCTTAAGGGCGACCGCATCGTAGCTGAATTCATCGATATTCTGAATACCTACGTGACCAGCCATTACGCCACGTAGAACATCCATGCCCAGACGCTTCACCCACGCGGAAGCCCAGAGCCTGATCCCCCAGGTGGGCGGACTGCTGCGCGATGCCATCGCCGCCCGGTCCGAGTACGCCGAAGCCGAGCGAACCATTCAGGAATTCACCGAGCGCGTGATGATGATGGGCGGCATCACGGTGGATCGGGAACGCGCCATCGCGTCGCGCAACCGCCGTGATTCGGCAGCCACAGGGCTCCGGGGCGCTATCGAGCAGGTACAGGAAACCGGCTGCGTGCTGAAGGACCTGGATATCGGCCTGGTCGATTTTCCCACGCTTCTTCGGGGCGTGGAAGTCTACCTTTGCTGGAAACTGGGCGAGCCCGCCATCGAATTCTGGCACGGCGTGGATGAAGGATTCCGCGGCCGCAAAGCCATCGACCAGGACTTTCTGGACCACCACTCGGGCGACCGCGCCCATTAGCTTCCGGATGGCTCAAAGTTCCCACGAAACCGAGATCAAGCTGGAGATGGCCGATGCGAAAACCGCGCGCCGGCTGCTGTTGGCTGCGGGATTCCGCGTTTCCCGTCCGCGGGTCTTCGAAGTCAACACGGTGTTCGACACGCCGGAGCTGTCTCATCGGCAGGCGGCTACCTTGCTCCGCGTGCGCGAGGCTGGAGGAACGGGCACCGTGACCTACAAAGGCCCTCCCGTGACCGGCCGGCACAAGAGCCGGGAAGAACTGGAAGTGGAGTTGGCGGACGCCGCCGCCATGGCGGCTATCCTGGGGCGGCTCGGCTTCCAACCTACCTGGCGTTACGAAAAATACCGCACCGAGTTCCGCCAACCGCGCCGCGCCGGCATCGCCATGCTTGACGAGACCCCCATCGGCGTTTACCTGGAACTGGAGGGAACGGCTCCCTGGATCGACCGCACTGCCCGCCGCCTGGGTTTCCGGGAGACCGACTATAACACCGGCAGTTACGGCAGCTTGTACCGGGAATGGTGTGGCCGGCGCGGGCGGAAAGCCGGCGATATGGTGTTTTTAGCGATGATCAATCAGCTTGGCTCCGAGGTTTGAATCATAAGATACGAACAGGGCAGTTGGCTGGCGCGAGGAGGTAAGCCGCAATGGTAGATGACGGATCGATATTGGTAACCGGGGCAGCGGGCCAACTGGGGTCGGTCGGACGCACTGTCACCGGCCTGCTCCTCGATCGAGGGTTTCCGGTTCGCGCCATGGTGCGGCGCGACGACGAACGGGCGGCGTCCCTACGAGCCGCGGGCGCCCATGTGGTGGTCGGCGACCTCCTCGAACCGGGTGATGTTTATCGCGCCGTCAGCGGCTTGCAGCCGGGTCTACTTCGGCATGTCCGTTTCCGCCGGGTACCTCGAGGCGGCCGTGACCATGGCGGCCGTGGCGCGGGAAGCCGGAGTGAGCGCGTTGGTCAGCATGTCCCAGATGACAGTCTCCGAGATGAGCATCCAGAACACCACCCCGAGCCATCAGCAGCGGCAGCACTGGTTGAGCGAGCAGGCGCTCGCGTGGTCGGGCCTGCCTGTCGTAACGATCCGGCCGACAATGTTCCTGGAGAGCTTTTTGCAATTAGCCGCTCCGACCGTCCGCAACCGAGACCGCATCGAACTTCCGTTCGGGCGGGGCAAGACCTCTCCGGTTGCAGCGGCTGATGTCGCTCAG
>DATMNI010000414.1:0-31517 GCA_035570275.1 Candidatus Acidiferrales bacterium
GGTGCCGGGGGTCGGGGGCCGGGGGCCGGGAGCCGGGGGCCGGGGGCTGTGAGACTGCTCCGGTTCGCGCCCTTGCTGCCGCTCGCGTTGATTCCTGTTTTTGTCCTGTCCCAGGTCTTCTTTGTTTTGGCCCAAACAGGCGACCGGTTTCCGTTCGTAGATATCGCCGCTGAATCGGGCGTGACCGTTCCCAACACGTTCGGCGGCAAGGATCGCAAGGACTACATTCTCGAAGCCACCGGCACCGGCGCCGCCATCTTCGATTACGATGGGGACGGCGCCAACGATCTCTTCATCGCCAATGGAGCCACCTTCGACCCGGCCGGGCCGAAGACGCCTTCGCAGCTTTATCACAACGACGGCAAGGGCCATTTCACCGATGTCGCCGCGCAAGCCGGGCTGACCCGCACCGGCTGGGCGCAGGCCGCGTGCGTAGGCGATTTTGACAACGACGGGAAGCCTGACTTACTGGTCACTTACTACGGCCACAACAGTCTCTACCGCAACTTAGGCAACGGGAAGTTTGCGGATGTCACTCAGCAAGCGGGGCTGCCGGTCACCGGCATGCGATGGGGCGCCGGATGCGCCTTTGTGGATTACGATCGCGACGGCTACCTGGACATCTTCGTCTCAAACTATGTCGATCTGGATATGGCCAAGGCGCCGCGCCCGGGCAGTTCGCAGGGTTGCGAGTGGAAAGGCCTGGCGGTCTCGTGCGGCCCTCTGGGGCTGCCCATGGGACACAATGTGCTGTACCACAATAACCGCGACGGCACCTTCACCGACGTGTCGAAGGAGGCGGGGATTCTGACGCCCGGCGGGCGCTACGGACTGGGAGTGGCCGCCGCCGATTTCGATAACGATGGCTGGCCGGATATCTATGTTGCCTGCGACCAGACACCGAGCCTGCTCTATCACAACAAACACGACGGAACTTTCGAAGAAGTGGGCGACCGCGCCGGGGTTGCCTACAATGCCGATGGCCGCGTGCAGGCGGGTATGGGGGTGGCGGTGGCCGATTTCGACGGCAACGGCTTCCTGGACATCGCCAAGACGAACTTCTCCGGCGACCGGCCCTCCCTCTACAAGAACGAAAACGGCGCCTTCTTCGACGATGTGTCGGAACAGGCCGGACTGGGCGGTCACCATCTGCTGGGCTGGGGCATCGCGTTTCTGGATATCGATGAGGACGGTTGGCCGGACCTGGTGATGGCCAACGGCCACGTCTATCCGGAGGTGGACCATTCGCCCGTCGGCGAAACTTACCGGCAGAGAACCCTGCTGTATCGCAACCTGGGCAATGCGCGGTTTCGGGACATCACCGATTCCGCCGGCGCCGGGTTTCGGCCGCTAAGGCCGGCACGGGGCCTGGCGATTGGCGATCTGGATGGCGATGGGCGGCCGGAGATCGTAATCGTCAACATGAATGACCGGCCGGCCGTGCTGCGGAACATGGGGCCGCGGCGCAACGCGGTAGGCATCGCGTTCGAAGGCACGCGGTCGAACCGTAGCGCCATCGGGGCCAGGTGCGTGGTGGAGGCGGGGGGCCGCAAGCAGGTCGGCGAGGTCATGAGCGGGGGCAGTTTTTATTCCCAGAATTCCATGACGCTGTACTTCGGCCTGGGCAGCGCGGATAAAATCGACCGGATTGAGGTGCGCTGGCCTGGGGGCGGCACGCAGAGTTGGGTGGGCGTGGCGGCCAATCGAACGCTGGTCATCACGGAGGGCAGCCAAGCCATCCGTGAGGTCCGTTGGGCCAAGCGATAGCAGGTTTCGGTGACGCTGCTAAACTGTCTTTGGAAGCGTACTTCATCCGGTGGTGGGCACAGTCTTCAAAACTGTCGAACGGCTCAAAAAGCCGTTGATCGGTTCGACTCCGATACGCTTCCGCCATGCCCTGACCAGCCATGCCCAATTAACCTCGGCAAGCATTTCCATACTGCCCAAATTCAGCTCCGAATAGGCGCAGAATCCCGCTAGAGTCGATGGTGGATTCTTTCCGATTCGCGAGGCGGTTATGAAGTGGTTGCAGATTGTTTTCCCGGTAGCGCTGGCAGGCCAACTGGCCATCTACGCGGGGGCGGCGGAACGTGACCCGGCTCAGCCGCAAGCGACAGCCCCGGTTTTGCGTACCAGCGAACCTTCGGACAGTGTACTGCTGAAGCTTCCGGGTGAGCCGGTTCCCCCCAAGGGGGTGGTGGTTCCGGCGCCGGCTGCATCCGTCCCGGCCCAGGGGGTTGAAACCCCGGCGGCACCCCCGATGTCAACCCCAGTGTCAACCCCGTTGGCACCCAGGGACCGGCGCGAGTCGCCGAAGTCGCCGGCCGAACTGGAAACCGGCACCATCGCCAAGACGCCGAAACCGGCCCGGCCGCCGGAACTCGCCGCCCTCCCTAACCTCGCCCCGCCGGAACTCGCCAAGGATAGCTCCCTGCTCTGCCAGAAACAGATCGGTCACTGGAAGGCAGCCGACGCCCGGTCGCTCATGGGCGCACCGCTCCGCCAGCGGTTCGCCTACGGCGACGACAAGACCACCGTAAACGGCAGAATCTACGCCTTTTCCGACCCAACCGGCCGGTACCGGGAGTTGGAGCTGGATTTCGATAAATCCACCGGAAACCTACGCACCGTCTTCAGCTATCCGCCGCGGATGACCTGGAAGGAGTGCCTCCGCCTGTGGGGAAACAAGGTGGCCGCCACCGACGCCAGGCAAGGCCGGACCTTCTACTCCTATCTGGACCGCCGCCTGGACGTTCTGGTTGACCAGGCGGGCAACGTAATCAGCCTTGGGCTGTATTGACAGGACGATTAAAATTCCGAAACCCGGCCAACCGGCGCCACGTTTAACAGATAGGCTATCCTCCGCTCGCGAATTGGGCGTATAGTAGCTATACAGGAGTTTTCGGAAGATGAAACTTCGTTTAGTTCGGCCCCGGTTGGTTCGGTCCCGCTTAGTTCGACCCCGCCTGATTCGGTCCCGCTTGATTCGACCCATGGCTGCCCTGCTCTCGCTCGGCTTGGTCGTGGGGTGTGCGTTGGCTGACGACAAGAAAAAGGACCCGAAAAAAGATACCGACGAAATCGGTAATCGGGACATTGGCAAGGGCGTAAATTTCTATTCCCTGGAGAAGGAAATCGCCCTCGGCAAACAGTTGGCGCAGGAAGTGGAACGGCAGGCCAAGGTCATCGACGATCCGGTGATCGCCGAGTACACCAACCGCATCGGGCAGAACCTTGTCCGGAATTCCGATGCCAAGGTGCCGTTTACCATTAAGGTGCTGGACTCCGAAGAGGTCAACGCTTTTGCGCTGCCGGGCGGCTTTTTCTTCGTCAACTCCGGCCTCATCCTGAAGGCCGAGTCCGAGGCCGAACTGGCCGGCGTGATGGCGCATGAAATCGCGCACGTCGCGGCGCGGCACGGCACCAAGCAGGCCACCAAAGGCGAGATCATTAATATTGCCTCCATCCCGCTCATCTTCATGGGCGGATGGGCCGGCTACGCCATTCGCCAGGGCGCCAGCCTCGCCATCCCGTTGGGGTTCCTGAAGTTCACCCAGACCATGGAAGCCGAAGCCGACTACCTCGGGCTGCAGTACATGTACAAGTCCGGCTACGATCCCACGGCTTTCGTCGATTTCTTCGAAAAGATCCAATCGCTGGAAAAGAAAAAACCGGGCACGCTGGCCAAGATTTTCTCGAGCCACCCGCCCACCGATAACCGAATCAAGTCCGCCCAGTCCGAGATTCAGAAGATCCTGGTGGCCAAGCCGGAGTACGTCGTCAACACCTCCGAGTTCAACGACGTGCATGACCGGCTGGCGATGCTGCACAACCGCCGCAAGGTGGATGTCGACAAGGATTCCAACCGTCCGCGACTCCGCCGCGCCCCTGGCACCGGCACCGGCCCGGTTGACCCGAACGAGGACGGCACCAAGCCAAAGACCGATTCCGACGAGCGCCCCACGCTGAAGCGCCGCGACGGGTAACTTTGTAAGTCAGGTTGCCAACCTGCGGCGGATTGTGAATCCGCCTGCCGCTAGTACATAGAGAGCCGCTAGTTTCGTAGAGGGTTGCCGGTTTCGAACAGGCGGATTGCCAATCCGCCGCAGCTTGCCAAGCTGCCCCACAAAGCACTTTTCTGCGAACCGCGGTCGCCAGTGCAGTGACCGCCGCCACTCGATCCAGCAACGCCTACGGGGGATGTCGCTCCGCTTACCGCTGAATGATATTCCGAATCGCGCTGATCCAATCGGAAAACAGCGGGACGTAAAGTCTGCGTCGAACCGGCTGCGCTTTAGCGGCATTTTGTAGGGGAAACAATCTCGGCCGCTGGCACGCGCTTCACAACCGTGTCCACCGCGGCGTAACGCACCACCTGGCTGGGGTCAATAATGAAGACGGCCGGCTTGGCGATGCCGCCTTTCTCTCCCGAATTGTAGATGCCCCAGTCCCTCACGACGCGACGTTCCGTATCGCACAAAATCGGAAAAGGCAAAGAGAGGTCAACCCGCAGGGCCTCCGATTTGTCGGGTGCATCCACCGAGACAGCCACTACGCTCGCGCCCGCCGACCGGATCTCCAGGTAGTGCTCCCGGTAGTCCGCCAACTGGCGGAGGCAGAAAGCTCACCAATTACCGCGATAGAAGAGCAGCACCAGACGGCCGTGCGAGATCAACTCCGACAGCCGCCGCGGCACTCGTGTCGAGTCTGGAAGTTCGAATTCCGGTGCAAGTTCGCCCGCGATGGGAACCTTTGCCACCGCCCCAGGTTAACACTCGGTCTGGACGTGCCTGGCCGCACCGCCCAGCGGCCCGCTGCCAGCTATGGCCATCGAGAAAATCGGGAGAGCAGCTTATCTTAACGCCTGTGCCGGGACCGGAGGCGTTCCACCACGCCCGCCAAGACAAGACCGGGCGACTCCTTCACGGTTCCTGTACCATAGTGAGTTCTATGAGACTCCTGGCCGCGTTCGTTTTCTGCGCCGCCGCCGCTGTGGCCGCGCCCTGCGTCACCACCACGTGCACCGAATGGGTCACGTTCAACGGCGGCCCGTCGCGCTCCCTGATCTACCGCACCTATGCGCTGGACACGCCGAACCCGCAGATCACGCGCGCCCTGGTGATGGTTCACGGCGCCGGACGCGACGCCGACAACTACTTCCGCACCGCCCTCGCCGCCGCTTTCCTGGCCGGCGCACTGGACGATACCGTAGTCATCGCGCCGCGCTTCGCATCCAACGCCGCCGGCTGTCGCGACACCCTGGCCCCCAACGAAGTCAGTTGGAGCTGCAATGGCGATAGCTGGCGTTCCGGCGGCGCCTCCGCCAGCAACGACAAGCTGACGTCCTACGACTTCACCGACCAGATCCTTCGCAAGCTGGCCAGCAAGGAGAACTTCCCGAGTCTGAAGGCCATCGTGGTCGCGGGCCATTCCGCCGGCGGCCAGTTTGTCAACCGATACGAGATGGCGAACCAAGTCCATGACACCCTCGGCATCCCCATCGCCTATGTGGTTTCCAACCCCTCCAGCTATGCGTATCTGGACGCCACCCGCCCTTCGCCCGAGGCCGCCGATTTCCGCCCGTTCAACGACAGCCGCAACTGCACCACGTTTGACCGCTGGCCCTACGGCCTTCAGGGCCGCACCGGCGGCTACACCGCCAAGGAAACCGACGACCAGTTGAAGAAGCAATTGGCGGCGCGCCCCACCACCTACCTGCTCGGCGAAATCGACATTCTCCCGCTCGGCGGTTTCGACGGCTCCTGCCCCGCCATGGCCCAAGGGCCCACCCGCCTCGCCCGCGGCCAGGCCTTCGGCAAATACGTCAACCAGAAGTTCGGCGCCCATCATACGCTGACGGTAGTCCCTCTCTGCGGCCACAACGCGCGGTGCATGTTCACCTCCGAGCCTGCCATGGCGCTGCTGTTCCCCAAGTGACGGGCCAGGGGCCGGGGGCCGGGGGCCAGGGGCTAGCGGCCAAGGGGCCAGGCGCCAGGGACTCCACCAGGCCGGAGCTGATTCTGGTCAACGGCAGCATCCACACCGGACGCGGCGAATGGAAGCTTTGCCAGAGCGCCCGCTCTGAAGCGAGCCCATTAACACTTAGGACACTTAGGACACCCCCCTTCCCACCAACCTCAAAATGTGATATCTTCCTGACCATTAGATTCATTCGGGGCCCCTACGTGACTGGGCCGGCAAGGCGCAGCTTGGTTTGGGCTCAACTTGCTGGAGAGTACTACCCTTAGGAGGGGCTTCATGAGTACGGTCCTAAACCGGCCGCCCGCCGAGACCTACCCGTCTCTGGACGACCATACTTTTAAACCACAGTTTCCCGGAATCCCCACAACTTCCGATGGCGCGGGCATGGTGGTGTGGGTGGAGACGCACATTACCCAGGGCGCCTGCGCATACCCTATTACCTCATCCACTACCATGGGCGGCGGCTACCAGGTGGAAGTTGCTAACGGCAAACGCAACCTCTGGGGCGACGAACTGGCTTTCATCGAGCCCGAATCTGAACATAGCGCGGCCACCTCCTGCGAGGGCTTTGCCGTCGCCGGCGGACGTGTGACCAACTTTACTTCCGGCCAGGGCCTCATCCTCATGAAAGAGGTTCTCTACACGATTTCCGGTAAGCGCCTGCCGGTGGTTTTCCACATCGGCGCCCGTGCCCTCACTTCTCAATCCCTGAACGTCCACACCGGCCACGATGATGTGGTTGGCGTTGCCGATTGCGGCTGGGGCGTCCTCTACGCGCGCAATGCGCAGGAGGCCGGCGATTACGCCCTCATCGCGCGCCGCACCGCCGAGGATACCGAGACCCCGTTCCTGAACGTGCAGGACGGCTTCCTCACTACTCACACCATCGAAAACGTGCTGCTTCCCGAGCCCGACTTGATGCGGCAATACGCCGGCAATCCCGCGCACCGCCTGCGCAACCTGATGGACCCGCAGATCCCGCTCATGTCCGGCGTGGTGCAGAACCAGGACAGCTACATGAAGGGCAAGATCGCGCAGCGCCGTTTCTACGACCAGGTAATGCCCGCGCTCAAGAAGGCGATGCAGGATTTCTACCTGCTCACCGGCCGGCGCTACGACGTGGTTCTGCCCTATCGCCTGGAGGACGCCGACTATGCCATTGTCGGCTCCGGCTGCATGTTGGAGACCGCCGAAGCCGCGGTGGATTACATGCGCGATAAGCTGGGTCTGAAGGTCGGGCTGCTGCACATCACCAGCTTCCGCCCGTTCCCCTCGGCGGATATCGTGCGCGCACTGCGCCACGTCAAGGCCATCGCCGTCATTGAGCGGCTGGACATCCCGCTGATGCAGTCCAACCCGCAGCTCTGCGAACTGAAAGCGGCTTTCGCCGATGCCATGTCCGGCGCGCCCGGGTACCCCACGCTCACCCGCATGCCGAAGTTCTCCGGCGGCTCCGCGGGGCTGGGCAGCCGCGACGTGCGAGCGGGCGATTTTATCGCCATCATCGAAAACCTGCGCAGCCCGCAGACCCACCCGTACTTCACCGTGGGCGTCAAGCACTCCACCGCCTTGCCCGTAACGCTAGACCCCGACGTGCGCGACCCCGGATCGTTCTCCATGCGCGGCCACTCCGTGGGCGGCTACGGATCGGTCACCACCAACAAGATTATCGCTACCATCGGCGGCGAAGTCTTCGGCATGGACGTGCAGGCCTACCCCAAGTACGGCTCCGAGAAGAAAGGCCTGCCGACTACTTATTATCTGACCATCGCCCGGCAGCACATCCGCGTTCACTCCGAACTGGAGCACGTGGAATTCGTGGCGCTCAACGACGTCAACGCCTTCAACCTGGAGAACCCGCTGATGGGCCTCTCCCAGGGCGGCATGGTCTTCGTGCAGAGCCCCAGCGCCGACCCAGCCGAAATCTGGCGCGCCATCCCCGCCTGGGCACGCCAGAATATGTGCGAAAAGAACGCGCGCCTGTTCGCGCTGGATACGGTGGGCATCGCGCAGAAGGTTTCCTCCCGCGCCGACCTGCAGCAGCGTATGCAGGGCATCGTGCTGCTGGGAATTTTCCTGCGCATCACGCCGTTCCAGACAGACCTGGCGCTGAGCGAGGAAGAGGTCTTCCGCGGCGCCGAAAAATCGCTGCGCAAGTACTTCGGCAAGCGCGGCGAGCGCGTAGTGCAGGACAACCTGGAAGCCGTGCGGCGCGGCTACCATGAGGTGATCCAGGTGCCGCGGGAAGTGATGCTGTCAACCGCCGAGGCCGACAAGGCTAACGCGGCTCTGAGGGTGATGTAGATGACCGAAACGATCCCGTACGAAACACGGCTCGAAGATATCCGGGCCAACGTAGTAGACATCGCCGATTTCAACGAGCGCGTGGTCGGCGCCTACAACAGCGGCCTGGCCGAGCGCGGTCTGCCCGCCGACGACATGTCGGCCCGCAGCATCATTCCGGCCGCCACCGCCGGCCTGCGCGACTTCAGCTACATTGCCCCCGACATCCCGGAGTTCAACGGGCCCAATTGCGTCGGCTGCATGGACTGCGTCACGCAATGCCCAGACACGGCCATCCTGGCCAAAGTGGTGGAGCCCGCCACTCTGGAGGAGCGCCTGGCCGCCATTCCCGATGCATCGCTGCGTCAGGAGATGGCCTTGCAGTGGACCGTCACCAACAAGTACTTCAACGTTCCCGAACGGAAAGGCGTCGGCGGCGGCAAGTTCGGTATCTTTATCGACCCCACCAAGTGCAAAGGCTGCGCCGAGTGCGTGGATGCCTGCGGCGATCACGATGCCCTCAAAATGATCCGAAAGACCACCGACAACCTGCAGTGGTACCGGACGGCGTGGGACATGTACAAGTCCATGCCGGAAACGCCCGCCAAATACATCAACGAAAAGGCCCTTTCCGACATGATGCTGACCGAGCGGTCGCTGCTGTACGTGGGCGGCGCCGGTTCCTGCATGGGATGCGGCGAAGCCACGGCGCTGCGCATGATGCTGGCCGCCACCGGTTTCCTCTACGGCCAGGAAAACATCGGCATTGTGGCCGCCACCGGCTGCAATACGGTCTACACCTCCACCTATCCATACAATCCGTACAAGGTTTCCTGGACCAACTCGCTGTTCGAGAATGCGCCGGCCGACGCCATGGGCGTACGCGCCCGCTGGGACCAACTCGGCTGGGGTAACAAGCGGCTTTGGATCATCGGCGGCGATGGCGCCATGAACGACATCGGTTTCCAATCGCTCTCCCGTATGATGGCCGCGGGCTGCGATATCAAGGTGCTGGTGCTCGATACGCAGGTCTACTCCAACACCGGCGGCCAGGCTTCCACCAGTTCCTTCAAGGGGCAGGACGCCAAGATGAGCTTCCACGGCAGCGCCATCAGCGGCAAGAAGGAAAACCGCAAAGAGCTGGCAACCATCTGCATGATGCACAAGGACGTCTATGTGGCCCAGACCACCTGCGCCCACATGAATCATTTTTACAAGGCCGTGATGGAGGCCAACCAGTTTCCGGGGCCGGCGATCGTCAACGTCTTCACTACCTGCCAGCCCGAACACGGCGTGGGCGACAATATGGCCGAGCATCAGGCCAAACTCGCCGCCGATTCGCGCAGCTTCCCGGTATTCATTTACGACCCGCGCAAAGGCTCGCGCTTCAAGGAGCGCCTGAGCCTGGTGGGCAATCCGAATGTAAAGGACGATTGGTACGTTCACCCCAAGACCGGCGAGCAGATCGACTTCGTCTACTTCGCCCGGTCAGAGGGCCGCTTCGCCAAGCATTTCGATAAAGACGGCAACCCCACTCCGACGCTCCTGGCAGCACAGCAGGACCGGCTGGAGAACTGGCACATGTTGCAGGACCTGGCCGGGATAAAATAGCCGTTTCGTTACAAGGCCAGGCCTGCCTGGCCGGGAGGAGACGCATGGTACAACTAGAAGACCTCGCAGAGGTGGTGAGAGACCTCCAAAAGCGGGGTGTGGATGCTATCCACGAATTTGTCTATGGCCCTCACGGCTGTCTGGAGGGCATGGATGTGGGCGAAGACTTCTTTCCGCTCTGGGAGCTGAATCTCCCGGAGAATCGGGAGTCGATCAACACGTGGGATTTCGACGCCATCAAGGCCCGCCGCGGTCCGGATTGGTCGGTGGAGGCGCCAAAGCCCAAGCTGGTGGGTGGGGCAGGTTGCTAACCAGCCTTTGTGGGGCAGGCTGGTAGCTTGTGGGGCAGGTTGCTAACCTGCGGCGGATTGGCAATCCGCCTCTTCGCGGGCGTCACAACATTCTCACAGTTCAAGATAAAGTAACGGGGTAACGGGGGATAGCATGGCTGAAACAATCGGTTGGATTCTGAGAAACAAGAGCGGCGGCATCTGGTCCATTGCGCCCGAAGCCACTGTATACGATGCGCTCACCATGATGGCGGAACGGCAGGTGGGTGCGCTGCTGGTGATCAGTGGCGGCACGCTGGTGGGCATCATCTCCGAACGCGACTACGCCCGCAAGATAATTTTGCAGGGCCGGTTGTCCAAGGAGACCGCGGTGCAGGAGATCATGACCGGCGCGATGCACACGGTCACTGTTGACGACACCGTCGATGGCTGCATGCGGGTCATGACGCATCACCACATTCGCCACCTGCCGGTTTTCGACGGCGGAAAACTGGTTGGTGTGGTTTCGATCGGCGATCTGGTGAACGCGATCATCTCCGAACAGGCGCGCACCATCGACCACCTGCACACCTACATCGGGGCGAATTACCCGGCGTAAACGGCACAGCCGGTGGGACAGACCATCGCCTTTTGTGGTCTGTTGGGATGGGCGTTCCGCCCGCGAAACTTCATGAAAAACCACGCCAGGCTCCGGGAGATTCCGGATGGGCGAGGTGGTTTTTCGACCCTGTCTTCCGGGCGGCTGTCTTCGTCGGCGTCCGTGAGCGTTCCGACGGCCTGAGGATCGGTTTGCGCGGGCTCCGGGGATCCTGGGGCAACTGATGCTTGGAACTGGAGAGGTTGACGATGTCTTCCGAACCCCGCGGGCCTTCTGGAATTTCGGCCGTGATTCTGGCTGCGGGAAAATCCTCAAGGATGGGAAGTCTCAAGCAATTACTGCCCCTCGGCGGCAGCACGCTGCTTGAGAACGTGCTGACGAACCTGCGGAGATCCCAGATCGACGAGATCGTGTTGGTGCTCGGTTTTTCCGCGGATGCGATTCGCCGGCAGACTCCGCTCGACGGCGTCAAGGTCGTCGTCAACGAGGCATATGGCGAAGGCATGGGAACTTCGGTCCGCACCGGCATCGCGCAGGTTTCGCCGCAGGCCGACGCGGCGTTGGTCGTGCTGGCGGATCAGCCGTTCGTGCAACCCGAAACCATCGACCAGCTCATACGCCTTTACCGGGAACGGAAACCGCAGATCGTGATTCCGGTTTATCAGGGTTTTCGTGGGAATCCGGTGCTTCTCGACCGTTCGGTGTTTCCCGAACTGCTGGGCCTTGCGGGCGACATCGGTTGCCGCGCGGTCTTTGGCAGTCACACCGAAAATATTCTGAAGGCGCCCGTCGACGATATCGGCGTCTTATTGGACATCGATACTCCCGGCGACCTGGAAACCCTTCGGCAAGCTCACGCGGAGGGCAAGGCGGGGGGAAAATGGAATGCGGCGCTCCTCGAATCGGCGGACCTGGCAGGCCGGGATGTCGGCAGCGAGCCGCAGTTGATCGTCGTCGGCCAGGAAGCCGTGGCCAAGTCGCTCATGGGCCTGGGCCGGCTCATGAAGTTCACGGTGACCGTGGTCGATCCGCTGCTGACCGCCGAGCAGGCTCCCGGCGCCGACCGGATTTTGCGAGTGCTGGACTTTTCGCGATTGGCCGGAGAAAAGTATGTGGTCATCGCCAGCCGCGGCCGGTTTGACGAAGAGGCGGTCGAACAGGCGCTGGACCACGACGCCGTTTATGTGGCGTTGGTGGCGAATCGGAGAAGGGCGCAGGAGATTGTCGCGACCCTCAAAAGCAAAGGCGCCAGTCCCGAGAAACTGGCACGCCTGCACGCACCTGCGGGCCTCGAGATCGGGGCCGAGGGACCCGATGAAATCGCGCTCAGCATCATGGCGCAGATCATCGCAGAGCGGCGCCGGGCGCATCGCACTCCGTGACGACTCTGGGGCGCTCGTCATCCGAGCCAGCGGCGGGTTTGAGCTTGAGCGGTACGCCGGTGCCCCCGCGGAGCACCGCTACCATTTGGCTGACCACACTCAGCGCGATCTCTTCCGGGGTCGCCGCCCCCAAATCCAGACCAGCCGGCGCCCACACGCGGGTCAACTTTTCCGGCGCCACTCCATTGGCAGCCACATAGTCGAGCACCATGGAAGCGCGATGGTGGCTGGAGATGAGGGCGATGTAGGCGGCCCCGGCTTCAATGGCTTTCTGCAGCCAGATGTGATCGCCCTTATGTTGGGTCGCAATCACCACGAAGGTCCGCGAATCGATAGGCGCGGCGCTCAGGTCAAGATCGTCGGTAAGCAGGCGATCCGCATCGGGAAACAAATTGCGGTCTGCGGAAGGATCGTCCACAGTCACCGAGAAACTCACCAGCCGGGCCAGCGCGGCCAGCGTTTCGGCAATTCGGCCATGGCCGACAATTAACAACTCCGGTTTGGGCAGCACCGGATCGATATAGATGTCCATGACCCCGCCGCAGGGCATTCCCACGCCCAGGATTTCATCGGTCAGGTCCAGTGTGATCAGGCGCGGCCGGCCGCGGGCGATGCACTCCAGCGCCTCGCGCTTGACGGTTCCCTCGGCGCATCCGCCGCCCACCCATCCCATAACGAGCTTGCCTTCGCGATCGATGATGGCTTTGGAGCCGGGCCGCGCGGAAGATGAGCCTTTGACGCGAACCACCGTGGCGACGGCGAAAGGCTGGCCTTCCGCGGCCAGTTCGCTTGACTTCCGCAGGAATTCTCTAGACACGGCGGCCCTCTTTCTTTATATTATCTGAAGCGCTGGCTTTATATTATCTGAAGCGCTGGGAATAACCGATCCGGCAACATGTAAACGATCCGGCAACATGTAAAAAACGAGGGCCACGATGATTCCTCCGGTGTTTGAATACCTAAGGCCGGCGACGATCCCCGAAGCCGTCTCTCTGCTCCAACTCCACGGCGAGGACGCCAAAATCCTAAGCGGCGGCCAAAGTCTGATTCCGATGATGAAGCTGCGGCTGGCGCGGCCTGCCTGGCTGATTGACATCAACCATATCCCGGACCTTGCCTACATTCGCGAAGACGGCCGTTATTTGAAGATCGGCGGGTTGACACGCGAGGCTGATGTCGAAGGTTCTGACCTGGTCCGCTCCAAGTACCCGATCATTCACGATACGGCTCGGGTGATCGCCGACCCGCAGGTGCGAAATCTGGCGACGATCGGGGGAAATCTGGCGCACGGCGACCCGGCCAACGATCATGGGGCTACGATGCTCGCGCTCGAAGCCGAGGTGATCGCCACGGGAGTCAACGGGGAACGATCCATCCCGGTTCAGGATTTCTTCGTATCGATCTTCACGACGGCGCTGGAACACGATGAAATCCTCACCGAGATTCGCGTTCCCGTTCCGGCGGCGCGAAGCGGAGGCGCGTATTTCAAGCTGGAGCGCAAGGTGGGCGACTTCGCCACCGCGGCCGTTGCGGCCCAGGTCACGCTTGACTCGGGCGATTCGTGCACCAAAGCCGGGATCGGCCTGACCAACGTGGGCCCGACACCGATCAGGGCCGGAAAAGCCGAGGCATTTCTGCGTGGGAAGAAGTTGGATGCGCAGACCATCGCCGAGGCGGCCCGGCTGGCGATGGACGAATCGCAACCCAGTGCGGATCTGCGCGGCCCGGCGGAATACAAGAAGGGCCTGGTGAAGGAATTGACCAGGCGGGCGCTCACCCGCGCGGTGGAAAGAGCCAGCCGATAGGAGACCCCGATAGGAGACAACATGGCCAGCACACATCACATTCGCGTCCGCTTGAACGGCATCGAAAAGGAGGCCGAGGTCGAGCCGAGATTGCTGCTGATCCACTTCATCCGCGACGTGGCCGGACAAACCGGCACGCATCTGGGCTGCGACACCACCAGTTGCGGCGCGTGCACCGTGCTGCTGGATGGCCGGCCGATTAAATCGTGCACATTTTTCGCGGTGCAGGCCGACGGGCGGGAGATTCTGACGGTCGAAGGATTAGTACAGGGCGGCAAATTGCATCCCCTTCAGGAAGGCTTCCATCAGGAGCACGGTTTGCAGTGCGGCTTCTGTACGCCGGGTATGCTGATATCGTCTTTGGCGCTGCTGGAAAAGAATCCGAGCCCCACGGAAGAAGATATCCGCTGGGGGATCTCCGGCAACTTGTGCCGCTGCACCGGTTATCAAAATATCGTGAAGGCGGTGCAGCACGCGGCCGCCAAGATGCACGAAGGAGTCACGGCATGAACCAGCCAACCTCATTCGAAATCGGCGGCATGGGCCACTCGGTCAAACGCAAAGAGGACGCCCGGTTCATCCAGGGCAAGGGCACCTACGTGGATGACGTGCACCTTCCGGGCATGGTCTTCGGTCAGGTGGTCCGCAGCCCGTACGGCCACGCGCGCCTTAAGAGCATCCGTATCGACGAGGCCATGAAAGTACCGGGCGCGCTGGCCGTGATCACCGGCGCCGATCTGGCCGCCGCCGGCCTGGCGTGGATGCCCACGCTGTTCCACGACCAGCAGATGGTGCTGGCGACCGGCAAGGTTTTGTTTCAGGCGCAGGAAGTGGCGTTCTGCGTCGCCGCCGGGCAGTATGCCGCGGCCGATATGGCGGAGTTGGTCGAGGTGGAATACGAAGAACTGCCGGTGCTGGTGGATCCGCACAAGGCTCTGGACCCGGATGCTCCCATTCTGCGTGAGGATCGCGCGGAAAAGTCGAATCACATTTTTCATTGGGAAGTGGGCGACCGGTCTGAGACACAAAAAGAGCTGCAACGAAGTCCGGTCACGGCCAAAGTCGATGCCGTTTTTCAACGGTGCCATCCGGCGCCGCTGGAAACGTGCGGATGCGTGGCCGACTTCAACCCGGTGACCTCGAAGCTGACCATTTGGTTGACCTCACAGGCGCCCCATGCCCATCGCACGTTGTTTGCGATTGTGGGCGGAATTCCCGAGCAGAACATTCGCGTGATCTCGCCCGACATCGGCGGCGGATTCGGCAACAAGGTTCCCATTTATCCCGGCTACGTCTGTGCGGTGGTGGCGTCGTTGAAGCTCGGCCGTCCGGTGAAGTGGATCGAAACGCGATCGGAGAATCTGCAATCCACAGGTTTCGCGCGGGACTACCACATGACCGCCGAAATAGCGGCGGAGCGCGATGGCACGGTAAAAGCTCTGCGCGTCAAGACGCTGGCCGATCACGGAGCCTTTAACGCCGCGGCGCAACCCAGCAAGTTTCCCGCTGGATTGTTCAGTATCTGCACCGGTTCTTACGATTTTCCCAAGGCGTTCTGTGAGGTGGATGGCGTATATACCAACAAGGCGCCGGGCGGCATCGCCTACCGGTGCTCGTTTCGAGTTACGGAAGCCGCGTACCTGATCGAACGGGCCATGGATGTTCTGGCCCAGCAGTTGAAAATGGACCCGGCCGAATTGCGGCTCAAGAATTTCATTCCGCCGGACAAGTTCCCGTATCAGTCGCCGCTGGGCTGGACGTATGACAGCGGCGACTATCCCGCGGCCATGAATCTGGCGCTGAAAATGGCCGGGTACCAAGACCTGCGCAAGGAGCAGGAGGAGAAACGCGCGAAGGGCGAACTGATGGGGATCGGCATATCGAGCTTCACCGAGGTGGTGGGCGCGGGTCCCGGCCACACGTTCGATATCGCCGGTATCAAGATGTTCGACAGTTGCGAGATTCGCATTCATCCGACCGGAAAAGCGATCGCGCGATTGGGGACGAAATCGCAAGGGCAGGGCCACGAGACGACCTTCCCGCAGATCATCGCGCAGGAGTTGGGAATTCCGCAGCAGGATATTGTGCTGGAAGAGGGCGACACGGATACGGCGCCCTACGGCCTGGGCACGTACGCCAGCCGCAGCACGCCGGTGGCCGGCGGCGCTACTGCCATGGCGGCCCGGAAGATTCGCGACAAGGCACGGAAAATCGCGGCGCATCTGCTGGAAGTCAGCGAGGAAGATCTGGAATGGGAGCCGGGCAAATTCTTCGTCAAAGGCGCTCCATCGAAGGCGAAAACGATTCAAGACATCGCCTTCGCGGCCTATACCAACCTTCCGGCAGGCATGGAGGCCGGGCTCGAAGCGGTGAACTATTACGATCCGCCCAATCTGACCTTTCCCTTCGGCACGTATATCTGCGTCGTCGATCTGGACAAGGGAACGGGCGAGATCAAAGTGCGCCGCTTCATCGCCGTCGACGATTGCGGCAATATTATCAACCCGATGATCGTGGAAGGTCAGATCCACGGCGGCTTGACCGAAGGGTTGGCGATCGCGTTCATGCAGCTCATCAGCTACGACGAAAGCGGAAACATTCAGGGAGGCAACTTGATGGACTACCTGTTGCCGACTGCCGTCGAGACGCCCAACTGGGAGACGGGAAAGACCTGCACTCCCTCGCCCCATCATCCCATCGGCGCCAAGGGTGTCGGCGAATCGCCCAACGTCGGTTCCCCCGCGGCCTTCGTGAACGCGGTGGTGGATGCTCTCTCGCACCTGGGTGTCACCCACATCGACATGCCGGTCACGCCGTGGAAGGTGTGGCAAATTCTTCAGGAGAAGGGAATTTCGTAGTATGGCGGTGCGAATTGAAAAGACATTCGAAGTCAGCGACCCGATCGACAAAGTCTGGGTCTTGCTGAGCGACCCAAGGAAGGTGGTCAGTTGCGTTCCCGGCGCCAAGATCCTGGAGGCAGTGGACGAGCATACGTTCAAAGGCGCGATCAGCGTGAAGGTGGGGCCGAGCTTGACGGAGTACAAGGGCGAAGTGAAAATCGTGCGGGTGGATGAGCAGGCACACGTCCTGGAAATGGAGGGGAGAGGGCAGGACGTGCGAGGTAAGGGAGGCGCGTCGATGAAAATGACGGGGACGCTGCAGGCGATCGAAGCAGGCGGCACACGCGTCACCGCGGTCTCCGAGGTGAATGTCGTCGGGATACTGGCGCAGTTCGGGGGCCGCATGCTGACCGATGTTTCCGACATCATCTTCAAACAGTTCACCGAGCGATTTCAGCAAAAGCTCAAGAATCCGGAGGCGGAGCCCCAGGGCGCCGCCGAGCCAGTGAAGGCCGTGCGCCTGGTTGGGTCGGCGCTGAGCCATTCGATTCGCCGCGCTCTGGGAGGCCCCGACGAATCCTGAGGATGTGCGCGACATCGACGCCGTGGTCCGCGGGTTTGCAGCGTCGGGATACGCGCTGGACCGGGCGCTGGCGACGGCCGTGTATTTACTTCTCCGGCTTGGCAAGCCGCTGTTGATTGAGGGACACGCCGGCGTTGGCAAGACCGAGGTGGCGAAAGTCCTGGCTTCGTTTCTGGACGCCGAGTTGATTCGCCTGCAGTGCTATGAAGGCCTGGATGTCAACTCCGCCGTTTACGAGTGGAACTATCGGAAGCAACTGCTGGCGATTAAGATCCACGAGAAATCCGGGGAGGAAGATATCTTCTCGGACGGATTCCTGTTGGAGCGGCCGCTGCTGCATGCGATTCGCGCCGAGAGCGCTTCGCCGGTCCTGCTGATCGACGAGATCGATCGCGCCGACGAGGCTTTTGAGGCGTTTCTGCTGGAACTGCTCTCCGATTTTCAGATTACGATTCCGGAATTGGGCACCATCCGCGCGCGCCATCGGCCGCATGTGATTCTCACCTCCAATCGGACCAGAGAACTGAGCGACGCGCTCAAGAGGCGTTGTCTCTACCACTGGATTGACTACCCGGACTTCGAAAAGGAAATGGAAATTGTCCGGCTTCGCGCGCGCGGAGTTGACGAAGGGTTGGGCGCTCAGGTGGTCGGGTTCGTGCAGCAGGTACGAAGTCTGAGTCTTTCGAAGCCCCCTGGCGTGGCCGAGACTCTGGATTGCGTGCAATCGCTGCGTGTGCTCGGTAAGACGCGGCTGGACGTGGAAGCAGCCCAGGCTACGCTCGGATGCATCGCAAAATCGGTGGATGATTCGGCAAAAATCCAGGCGGAAGGGATCGACAGGATCCTGTCGAGAGCCGCACGGTGACGGACGCCCCGTGTTAGGAGCCAAAGTCACATACTCCGGCGTAATCCACTTCTGCCGGTTCTTGAGAGCCAACGGATTCTCGGCGGGAGTAACGGAATCAGTCGCGTCGGTGGAGGCGGTTCGCGCGGTGGCGGCGGCGGTCGATCCCGATGCGCTCCGGTGGGCGCTGCGGGCGACCCTGAGTTCGTCGAAAGAAGAGTGGGATTCATTTGACCGGTTGTTCGATGCCTTCTGGAACGAGACTCAGGAGGACTGGAACGCGGTTCATGGGGATCAGAGCCAGATTCAGCGAACACCTAAAACGGAGCCGCGGGGCTTCTGGGTCATGACTGGCGAACCTGGCTCCGAGATCCGTCCAACCGATCGCGAAGCCGCCAACATCGCCGGCGCCAGCGATTACGCCCGGCTGAAGAAGGTCGATTTCTCCGAGATCCCGCAGAGCGACCAGGCCACGCTCGATCGACTGGCCCAGCGGTTGCTCCAGCAGATGAGCTGGAGACTTTCACGGCGCTCGAAGATTGCCGAATTGCGAGGGCGGGTGGATTTGAGACGCACGATTCGCGGCAACATCAGCCGCGGCGGCGATCCAGTCAAGCTGTGCTACAAAGACAGAAAGCCGCGGCCCGCGCGCGTCGTGATCCTGCTGGATGTCAGCGGCTCCATGAGCCTGTACAGTATGTTTCTGCTGCGATTCGCCCATGCCCTGCACCGCCATTGCAAGCGCGCCGATACATTCATCTTTAGTACGCGGCTGGTAAACATCGGAGGAATGCTGCGAGCTCGCCACTTGGCGGAAGCGATGAAGGCGGTGCAAGCGTGTCCGGCCGATTGGTCGGGCGGCACCAGAATCGGAGGATCGTTGCAGGAGTTTTGCGCCCGGCACGCCCGTTTGTTATCGCGCGATACCGCCTTCATCATTTTGAGCGACGGGTGGGACACCGGAGATCCCGAGGTGCTGGCCCGAGAGCTTGGCAGCATCAAGAGTCGGGTTCGTAAGGTGATCTGGTTAAATCCGCTACTGGGTTTAAAGGATTACAGGCCGCTCACACGCGGCATGGCGGCGGCTCTCCCGCATGTGGACGTGTTTGCACCGGCGCATTCGCTTGAGAGCCTGCTGGAATTAGAAAGACACTTAGGCTGGTGAACCATGTTTGACGAATTTTTGGAAAAGGCCGCCGCGTTGCGATCTCAGGGAGAGGCATTCGCGACTGCGGTAGTGGTCCGGTTCGAGGCTCCCATCTCGGGGAAGCCGGGCGACAAGGCGATCATCGATTCCGGCGGCAAAATCTGGGGGTGGATCGGCGGAGGCTGCGCCCAACCGGCGGTGGTCAAGGAGGCGCTTCAAGCGATCGTCGATGGCAAGCCGAGACTGGTTCGGATCGGCCCTTCACCCAGCGCGGCGGCACAAGCGGGCGTCGTCGAATACCCCATGACCTGCCACAGTGGAGGAGCCGTGGAGATTTTCATCGAGCCGGTATTACCAAAGCCGCAGGTCCTGATCCTGGGGCGTTCCGTGGTGGCCCGGAGCCTTGCCAGGCTCGCCGCCGCGGCCGGCTATGCGGTCACCGTAGCAGCGCCGGATGTGAGCCGCGAGAATTTTCCCGAGCCGGCTCAGCTTCACGATCGATTCGATCTCAGCGCCATCCGAATCACGCCGCGGACATTCGTGGTGGTCGCAACGCAGGGTGAGGGCGACGAAGAGGCGATGGAGCAGGCACTGGCCGTGGATGTGCCATACATTGCCTTCGTGGCGAGCCGGACGAAAGCGGAAAAGATATTCGATTACCTTCGCGGTCAGGGAGTTTCAAGACAGAGCCTTGCCCGAGTTACGGCCCCAGCCGGTCTGCCGATTGGCGCGGTGTCACCCGAAGAAATCGCGGTCAGCATCCTGGCCGAGATTGTTCAGAAGGGCCGGAGCGAATCTCAACCCGCTACCATGAGTTTACCCGCTACCATGAGTTTGCCAAACGTGATGTTGGAGGCGAAGGACCCAGTCTGCGGAATGATGGTGGATGTGGCCCGCGCGAAACATACAACCCAATATGAGGACCGGACGGTTCATTTCTGCTGCCCCGGTTGCAAACGGGCATTCGAGCAGAGTCCACAATCGTACGAACTCGAAACGGCCTGATGGGTAAGGCCGCAAAGCGCGGCCGGCTCGCTGCCGCATCGCGCGGGCGGATTAACAATCCGCCGCAGGTTAGCAACCTGCCCCACAGGGGTGCACGAACGGGTCGATCAGGCAATCACGGAGAATCCGGAGACGTGGCGGAGCTCCCGATCAAACGTAACCGTGTCCCGGCATCCGGCATGGCGGCCGATCTCGCCAATGAGATGGTCGGAGAAGTCCCCCTTGCCGGAACGCCATAAGCGCAACGCAACCCGCACGAGCGAGTCGTGCTCGATGGAAAACTGCGCCGTGCTCAGTATCTGTTCGATATACCCGGCGATCTGCGGCTTGGTTTGGCGGTAGAGGCGCGACAGTACCCAGACCAGTTCACACAGAACGATGACGGTCAGGTATAGCGGCTCCTCATTCCGCCGGCATTCTTCAAATCACGCGCTCCGCGGCGGCGCACTGGCGTGGTTCGTCCGCGGTGAGATAGCGCACCAGGATGTTGGTATCCATGCCTCTCATCGGGCCTCTCACGATTTCGCGTAGCCGCTCTCTATGGCCTTGGCGATCTCACCAAGCGACGGCGGCCGCCTCCGCGCGGAGCGAACCAACCCCTTCAGCTTCCGCACGTCCTGCGTGAGTGGCTCGATAATTAGCCGGCCCTTCGTGTCCACGCGGAACTCGAGCCGCTGGCCCTTGCGAAGGTGCAACTCTTCGCGAATCTCTTGCGGTATGGTGATCTGCCCCTTGCTTGTCAATGTGCTGGCTGGCAAGTTGTCCTTACCTGATCGATTGTTCCTTACTTGATGGTAAGGGGAATCGATAGCGACGTCAATCGCCGCGCCGGCTGGCTCGCTGCCGCATCGCGCGGGCGGATTAACAATCCGCCGCAGGTTAGCAACCTGCCCCACTTATTTCCCCCCGTACTCCTTGAAATCGGCCTTGACGGCCTTCTCCATTTTGCGCGCGGCCTCCATCAGCCAGCCCTTGGGCCGCTTCCCAAGATCCGCCAGCAGCGTGCGCGGCTTGATGCTGCCCAGATGGACGTTGGCCGTTTCCCACCCCATGGCGTGCAGCAACTGCAGTTCTTCGCGCTCCTTGGGAAGCGCCGAAAGCTCAATGCGCGAACAGTCGGGCGCCAGCCGGCGTACGATCCAGCGCTTTTGAAAGCGCACGAAGGGGTCGCGGCAGCGCACCGAGCTTTCCAGGATCTCCTCGTAGTGGATGGAAGCGCTACCCTTGCCTACTTCGGCCCAGACGCAGGCGGACGGCGCCAGGGCCTTGGCCTCGCGCGCCACCGATCCGCCGCGCCATTCGGCCACGGCGACGTAGCGCTCGCGGCCCAGGCTGCCGAGCCCGGCCACGCGATGCCCGATGCGCCACTTCAGGCCGCGCTCCGGCATCATCTGCTCAATGGCTTTGATGGCGCCGGCCGGCGGCTTCGCCTTCACCGCGGGAAGCTTGTGCAGTTTGTCCCAGAAGGCCTGGGGCTGGCGCAGGCGCGCGGTGGCCATCTCACGCAGTGCGTTGTGGTGTTCAGCCAGAGCGTATGGGCGGCCGCCGACCTTGGCGCCGTCCACGTATCCCTGCAGAATGGTGTCAATCCCTGCTTTCGGGTCGCAGGTCATGCCGGCCATGAGGGCGCTGGTCGCCAGGCGGATCAGGTCGTTGGTGTAGGGAAGCGGCCAGGCCTCGTCGAAATCGTTGATGCCCCAGATGAGGCGGGCTTCGATGTCGCGCCAGGTACCAAAGTTCTCCACGTGCAGATCGCCGACGGCTAATACCTTGGGTGCATTGGCGGCGTCCGGGCAGATACCGGCCCAGATTTCCGCCCACCGGTAATAGGTGGCGCGCAGGAAGGGAAAGGGCAGGGTGCGCATCTGCTGGTGTTTGAAATCGAGGTCCTTTGCGATGAGCCGGAGATGGCGCGACAGCCAGGACTCATATGCTTCGGTCGCCTTGCCGATTCTCATTCTATTCTCCGGTCTATGCTCCGCTGTTCTATTATCCAGCCTATTCCCCAGCCAGCGCGGGGGTCAGCATCCACTTCAGGACGCCCCTGGCTTCGGGGCCGAAACCGTCGCAATCCACGCGCATCAGCGCGGCTTTCTTCATGTCCACCTGCAAGGCTGGGCTATCCAGAAGGAATGCCGCCAGGGCACTCATGAGCGGTTCGTGGCTGGCCAGCAGGATGGCGGGCTCGTCCCGGCGCGCCCGAATCTCCCCCCAGGCGTCGAAGGGCGAGGCCTCCGGCACCAGGGCGCGGGCGCGGACCACTTTGCCGCCATAGCCCAGCACTTCCACCGCTACATCCGCGGTCTCCAGGGCGCGCCGGTACGGGCTGGACAAAATCAGGCTGGGCACGGCACCGGCACGGCGCGCCTGTTTCAGCACGCGGCGGAGCTTTTCGCGGCCTTCGCTGGTGAGCGCCCGATCGGAGTCGGAGCCTCCGGGCCGGGACTCTTCGGCGATGCCATGGCGCAGCAGGTAAATCTGCATCAGGCGCGGGCCCTCCGCGCCGCCAGACGCGGGCCCACGCGGCCGAGACGGAGCTTCGAGATGTGGCGCTGCAATTCGCGGAAGATGCGGTCGATAGGCTGTCCGGCATCGATTACGGTGAAATCGTAGGGTTCCACCATGGAATCCAGGGCCTTGATGAGGCGCGTCTGATAGCGCACGAAGCTTTCGTACATGTCCTCCCCGAAGCGCAGGTCCATGCCGCTTTCCCAGTAGTCGAAAGCGCCGCGCCCCAGCACCACGCGCGAGACCAGGTGATCGACTTCGGCGCGCAGGTAGTAGACGGCGTGGGGCGCCAGGCCGAATGCGGTTACCTGTTCAATCCAGCGCCGGTCCTCGCCACGGGCGATGGCGCGCGCCATGATGGAGAAAATATAGCGGTCGATCAGCACCACGAAGCCGGCACGGAGGGCGGGGATGATTTCGTTCTCCAGCCGGTCGGCAAAGTCGGTGGTGTAGAACAGGGTCATGGTGACGGGGCCCAGGGTGTTGCCTGCCTTGGCCATCTGGATGCCCTTACCGGCCAGGGCTGAGCGCGCCATGCCGGTATCGAGCACGGCGTGGCCTTCCTGTTCCAGCCATTGGCGGAGAAGCGCGATCTGCGTGCTGCGGCCCACGGCATCGGGCCCTTCGATCACGATGAGCTTGCCCTGCAGCTCGGAAATGTCCACTCCGGGGAGCGGTTCGCTATAGAAATGGAGAGGTTGACGGTTGTGCACCAAAATCTCCTCCGGCCGGCAGATGCAGGATGCCGTTTCTCAGGCTGTCGCCCAGCACGTTCTCGACGATTTCGCGCATGCGGCCCTGCTGCTCTTCAATCGACATGGTGGCATCGATGACGTGGAAGCCCATTTCGTGCGCCATGGCCTCGTACTCGTCCAGGATGCGGCCCTGAAAGATGCGGAAGCTCTCTTCCACGTCGCGGGCCAAGCCGAGGTCCATACCGGCCTCATAATACTTGAGGGCGTCGCGGCCGCCCAGGATGCGGCCCAGGGCGACATCCAGCGGCACGCGGAAATAAAAGCTCAGGTTGGGATGGATGGCGAAGCGGTAGAGGTTGCGGACCCAACGGCGGCCCACTCCGCGGGCTACATCGCGCGCGAACGCGGTGTAGGCGTAGCGGTCGGCGCAGACGATGGCGCCCGATTTGACCAGCGGCAGGATGTAGCTTTCCATACGATCGGCGAAATCGGTGGCGTGGATCAGGCTGAACGTGGTGGGAGTGAACATCTCCTTCCGCTTGCCGCGGCGCGTGGTCTGGCGCACCAGCGGGGAGGAGTTCCACTCGCTGAACGCCACGGCATAGCCTTGGGAGCGCAGCCAATGGCTGAGCAGCGAGATTTGGGTGGACTTTCCGGAACCGTCGATCCCTTCGACGACGATCAGCTTGCCACGGTACCGGTTGGGCACGAACAGGGGCATAGGGGCCAGCGCCCATTCTACCGTAGTGGGACAGGCCATCGCCTTGTGTGATCTGTCGAGAAAATCTCGCGGCGCTGGCTGCGCAGCGACAGACGACAAAAAACGATCGTCTGTCCTACCCGGCCAAGACTGGTGGCGCCCGCCGAATCGACCTGGAAATGCGTTTCATCCGTTCGCCGGCATGGCGGATCAGGCCGCGGAGCGCGGTTTCGTCCTGCGCCTCCAACGGGTAGTCTGTGACGCGCGAGATTTCCTCCAGACAGAGATCAAGGCGCGAAGTCAGGTTGCCGAGGTTGGGCACCGGGCAGGGAGGATTGGGTGATGGACAGACCTCGACGCGGGCTTTCTGCAGTTCGGAGCGCATCCGCAGGACTGCGCGGCGAAGGCGGCCGGCGTTTTCAGGCGCGATGGCGATTCGCTCGCCGGCGATCTCGATGGTTTCGCCTTTGACCGCAGCCTGCGCGGCAAGTTGGCGATAGGCTTCGGGCGAGATGCGGACGATCTCGGATAACCGGAAGTAAGCGGCGCCGAACTCTTCCAGGTTGGCAATGACGGCGTCGACCCGCTGCCGCGACAGCCCGGTGTACTCCCCGCAAAACTCATCCCAGGTGAGGCCGAGCTGTTTGTACGACCCCGAGTCGCGAATCTTACGGAGACACTCGGCCTGATCTGCCGAGCATTGATTGGCGACCACGCCAAAAGCCTGGCCTCTGCCGACCCAGACGCCGAACTCGATGCATTCTGAAACGTTCTGATCCACGGAAAACCTCAAAAACGCAACGATGGTTGCGGTGTTTTTAACGGACATAAAGGAGTTAGGTGGCAGGAACCGCAACCATGCTTGCGGTTTCGGGGGGATCAGCCGAACCCGACGCGCCGAACCCGACCCTGCGAACCCGACCCGTCCAACCCGACCCTGCGAACCCTTCTCCCGACTTTCAGCTTGGCACGGCGGCAAGGCGCTCTTTGGCCGAATTCGGTAAAGGCATCTGACAGTAAAGGACAAATAAACTCGAAAATCGTGTGACCCGTTTACCGGCCTATCGGGAAAAGCGCAGGGTCAGAAGGAGAACTCTTTCTTTTCAGATGGATCTGTTCTGACGCGCCAATGTCAAGGGCCGTGCCACACTTCGGGCAGCGATTCACCGCTGAGACGCTGAGGAAAGCGCCGAGAGAAGGCGTTTGAAGGTCAAAACCTGAGAGCGCGGAGCGGGCAGAGCGGCTCGCTGCCGCATCGCGCGGGCGGATTAACAATCCGCCGGACCCAGAGGGTGCCCCTAACAATCTGCCCCACAAAAGGCGCTACTCGCCTCGCAGCGCCACCATCGGGTCCACCCGGGTCGCCCGTCGCGCCGGCACGTACGACGCCGCCATCGCCACGATTGCCAGCAGAACCGCTGCCGCCGCAAACGTGGCCGGGTCGAACGGGCTCACGCCGAACAGCAGCTTCGACAACAGGCGCGTGCTGGTCAACGCAATCGCCAGGCCGGCGCAGGTGCCGGCCCCGATCAGTGTCAGGTTCTGCCGCATCACCATGCCGATCACACTGGCGGGCGCGGCCCCCAGGGCCATGCGAATGCCGAACTCTTCGGTGCGCTGCGCCACCGAATAAGCCGTGACGCCGTAAATTCCGATGGCCGCCAGCAGCATGGCGCACGCGCCCAGCGCGGCCAGCAGCATCATGGAAAACCGGCGGCCGGACACCGAGTCCGCCAAGAGCTGATCGAGCGTGATCACATCGGCCAACGGCAATTCGCGATCGATGGCGGCCACGGCCGCGCGAATGGCGGGCGTCAACGGCGTGGGGTCGCGCACACCGCGCACCAGCAGGGTGACACTGGGGACGCGATTCTGCTTATACGGCAAGTAAATCTGCATGGTCTTTGGCGAATCCAGGCCGTATTGGTAAACGTCGCCCACGATGCCCACGATGGTCCGCCATGAGCCCTCCTTGCCGCCGGTTCGCACTTTGCGGCCAATCGGGTCTTCCCCAGGCCATAGGCCCCGCGCCATGGTTTCATTGATCAGCGCTACCTGGGCATGGTCGCGGTCGTCCCGTTCGGTAAACAACCGGCCGCTGCGGAGCGGAATCGAAACGGTTCGAAAATAATCGCCGGTGACTTCGTACTGATCGGGGTCGGGCCGCGTCGCGGTCGTGTAGACGCGGCCTTCCACGTCCAAACCCATGCGATTGAAATTGGACGATTCGGGAAGCACGCTCACAACCGATGCAGACTCCACACCGGGGAGCCGCCGGATGCCGGCCAGCAGCCGGTCAAGAAACGCCGCCCGCCGGTCGCCGTCGGGATAGCGCGACCCGGGCAGCGACAGATCGGCCGCCAGGGTGTGGCGCGGGTCAAAGCCGGGGTTGACGCGTTGCAACCTTACGAAGCTGTTGACCAGCAGGCCGGCCGAGACCAGCAGCATCAACGCCACCGCTGTTTCCGCCACCACCAGCAGGCCGCGCCGACGCCCGCCGGCCGACGCTCTGCTGCCGCCGCGGCTGCCTTCCTTCAAACTTACCACCGGGTTGGCCGCCGACATTTCCAAGGCGGGCGCGGTTCCGAAAACGAGGCCCGTGACCAGCGAGAGCACGCCACAAACTGCCGCCACGTGCCAGTCGATATTCACCTGCGCCAACTCCGGGATGGTTTTGGCGCCCAAATGTTCCAGCACCGGGATGCACCACCAGGCAACCAGCATTCCCGCCGCGCCACCCATCAGCGCCAGCAGAAGGCTTTCGGTGAGCATCTGGCGCACCAGTCGGCCGCGGCCGGCGCCGAGCGCCTGGCGAATGGCCAACTCGCGGCGTCTGGAAGCGGACCGAGCCAAGAGGAGGTTGGCTACATTGGCGCAGGCAATCAACACGATCATGAGCACGCATGCCTGCAAGATCAACAGGGCAGGGCGGATTTCCTGCACCAGGTCGTCGTGCAGCCCCACCACTTGCGCTCCGCGCCCCAGGTTGGCGTCGGGATACTGCGCTTCCAGCCGGCGCGAGATCACGTTCATCTCGTCCTGCGCCTGCGCCAGGCTTACGCCGGGCTTCAGACGGGCCACGGCGCGCAGGTGGCGGCCGTTCCGGATCTCATCCGAAAACTGTTTCGTGAGCGGCCGGAAGATGTCCGCTCCGTGCTCCTGAACGCGCACCGGCAGCGGCCGGAAGCTCTGCGGGAGCACGCCCACCACGGTGTACGGCTTGCCGGAAATGGTGATCTTGCCGCCCAGAATAGCCGGGTCTCGGCCGAAACTCCGCTCCCAGAGGCCGTAGCTGAGAATGGCCACATCGCCCCGGCCATCCAGTTGTTCTTCCGGCAAAAACGTCCGCCCCAGCAGGGGCTGGGTGTGCATCACCCGAAAGAATCCGTCCGAGACGCGGACCCCGTCCAGTTGCTCGACGCCGGACGGCGTGGAGAGCACGGGCGACCAGTAGCCGGTAAACGCAGCGATGTCCTCAAAGACATGGTTCTGGGCGCGCCAGTCTTCCACATCCGGGTAGCAGATCTGGCTGCGATGCTCGCCGCGGGCGCGGTCATCGCCCCACACCATCGCCAGGCGGCCCGGGTCCGGGTACGGCAATTGCCGGATGAGCACGGCATTCACGGCGCTGAATATGGTGCTGGTGGCGCCGATTGCCAGAGCGAGGGTGAGCACCGCCACCGCTGTGAACCCGGGGGCTTTCAGGAGAACCCGGAAGGCGTAACGCAGATCTTCGGCCACGGACTTCATCCAGCGGCAAAGGGCAATCGGTCTGCCACGCCAAGTGATGCGCCTTCAGCAGCAGGCGGCGCGAACAGCGTCCGGCGGTGCGACGGGCTGTTCGAAAACGGAACGGCTTTCCTTTTGTTGTTTGTGAGGCAAGGGTTGTTCTTGTGAGGCCGGTTGGTAACCTGGGGCAGGCAATCCGCTGCCGCGTCTGGGCGGGCGACTGCGGCCAGGCGGCAGACGCTCGCTGCCGCATCGCGCTGGCGGATTAACAATCCGCCGCAGGTTACCAACCTGCCCCACAAGAGGCTTGACGAGCGGCGGAGTGTCACTGTATCATAACTAAGTAACAGTGACCAAGAACGTCTTTAGGATTCAGCCAGCGTCCGGAATTCCCATCTACGTCCAGTTGATCGAACAGGTCAAGCATGCGGTCGAAAGCTGCCTGCTCATGCCCGGCGACCAACTTCCCGGCATCCGGACTCTCTCCCAGCAACTTGTAATCAGCCCCAATACGGTGGTCAAGGCGTACACGGAATTGGATCGCGAAGGCGTCATTGCACTCCGCCATGGCGCTGGGGCCTTCGTGGCCGATCGCGGCGCAGCGCCGGACCGGGCCGAGGACGTTCCGCTGGCCCGCGGGCTTGTCAAAGACCTGGTGAAAAAGCTGCGGCGGCACGGCTGGTCGGATGATGAAATCCGGCGCTTTGTGGATGCCGAACTGACGTTTGAAGAGGTCCGCCGGTGATCATCGAAACGCACGATCTGGTCAAAATGTACCGCCGTTCGGTGGCTGTGGATGGGCTCAACCTGGCCGTTCCCGAAGGCAGCATCACCGGTTTCCTTGGTCCTAACGGCAGCGGCAAGACTACTACCATCAAGATGCTTTTGGGCTTGGTGCGCCCCACGTCTGGCGAAGGCTTCGTTTTCAGCGAACCGATCGCCGAAGACCGCGCCAGTGTCGCCATTCGCTCCCGCACGGCCTACGTCAGCGAAGACAAGCGCCTCTACAGTTACATGACTGCCCGCCAGATTCTGGATTTCACGCGCCCCCTTTATCCCAACTGGAGCCGGCGGCGCGAGCGCGAACTGCTGCTGCGATTCAACCTGCCGCTGGACCGGAAGTTCAGCGGGTTTTCCAAAGGCATGCGCACCAAACTGGCGCTGGTGTTGGCTTTGGCGCGCAGCGCTCCACTCCTGATCCTGGACGAACCGAGTGAGGGCCTGGACCCCATTGCTACCGAGCACATGCTGGTAGCCGTCATCCAGGCCGCCGCCGAAGGGGCCACGGTTTTCTTCAGTACCCACCAGATCTCCCAGGTGGAGCGCGTGGCCGATCGCGTGATCATCCTGCAGTCAGGCCGCCTGGTTCTGGAGGGCTCGCTGGAAGACCTGCGGGCCCGGTATCGCCGCATCCATCTCGCCTTTCCGATGCGCGCGCCGGTCGAGGAAATGCAGCTTGACGGTGTGTGCAAGGCCTCCAGCCAAGGCCACGTAGTGTCACTGCTGGCCGACGGACACCTCGAGGAAATCACCGGCCACGCCCACGCTATGGGCGCCATCTCGGTGACGGTGGAGCCGGTCGGTCTGCGGGAACTTTTCCTGGAAAGCGTCGACGAGCCCTGTAGCACGGGCGTTCCTGCCTGTGTAGAAGTGGAAGAGGAGCCCCATGATTTGTCATCACATGATCCGTCATAACAAGATCTGGCATAAGACGTGGCTGGAATCGCGGACCAGGTTCCTGGCAGCGGCAGTGTTGGTGGCGGCCATCAGCGTCTGGGTAATCGTCTCGAGCGAGCGGGGCATGGCGCGCTTCGACATCCGCCCACCCATCACTTTTGCCCAATACGTCGCCATGGTTTGCGTGTGGCGCATTGAGCTGGTCTGGGTTGCCGCTGTCCTCTTCCTCGGGCTGGGGGGTCTGATGCGGGAGCGCGCACTGGGAACGGCCGCTTACACGTTGTCGCTGCCAGTGAGCCGCCGCCGGTGGATGGCCACTCGGGCGGCTGTGGGTGCGGTGGAATCGGGTATCCTCGCGCTTGTCCCTGCCATTGCAATCCCGGCCGCGTCGCTCTGGATTGGCCGCACATATCCGGTCGCCGAAGCCGTGAAGTTCTCGGGCCTGATGATGGCCGCCGGTCTGGTTTTCTTCGCGACGGGCTTCTTCTGGTCGTCGGTTCTGCCCTCGGATTATGCCGCGGCGGGAATGGGCGCGCTCTCTCTTTATCTGACATTTACTTCGCAGGATTATCTCTACCGCTGGTTCCCGGCGTTCGGAATGTCACGCCTGCTGAGCGGCGCCGAATACGTCAACCGTGCTACCGGATTCCTGCAAGGCTGTGACTGGTCCGGCGTAGCCGCCAGCCTCGCCACGGCCCTGGCGCTGTTCCTGGCTGCAACCCAAATCATGCAACTGCGGGATTTGTAGGTGACATCATGGCGAGGGTCAAGCGCGGGCTGGGTGACAGACGACACAACCCGATCGTCCCACTTTGGCCCGACCCCTGAAGGAGCCGGGCGCAAAACGTCGGTAAGGCCGCAGACGGCGAACGCTCGCTGCCGCATCGCGATGGCGGATTAACAATCCGCCGCAGCTTACCAAGCTGCCCCACAAGTTGTTGCCTGTGGTGCTTGTTCCCGATATAGTGTCTACGCAGAGGGACGCGACCCTCTGGTTCGCGAGCGTGATAAGACTGGAGTTTACTATGCGTTTCTTGAAATGTTCGTTGTTCTTCCTGATGGCCGCTTGCCTCTTCGCCCAATCCGGCGAGGACGCCGCGGTTCGCCAGGTTGTCCAAAAGTTCATGGATGCGCGCGATAAGAACGACGCGCGCGCCATCGAGGCGCTTTTCACCGCCGATGCCGATCAACTGGTCTCCTCGGGCGAATGGCGCAAAGGGCGCGCCGACGTGGTGAAGGGCTCCATGGCCAGTTCCCAAAGTACCGGCGGCACCCGCGCTATCAAGGTGACGTCGGTCCGCTTCCTAACGCCCGGTGTGGCGATTGCCGATGGCCACTACGACCTGGCAGGACTCGCCGGCGGCGCCACCCGCAACATGTGGACCTCCATCGTGATGGCGAAGGGCGCCGATGGCTGGCGCATTGCGGCCATCCGAAACATGTTGCCGGCCGCACCCGCGCCATCGAAATGACGGCCTTCAGCGGCTGTTCAGACTCTGGATGTACGTGATAATCTGCCAGCGCTGCGCTTCCGGCAGCTTGGAAAACGACGGCATGCCGGTAGTGAGGGAGCCGTTGCGAAGGACCCACTTCAGTGCACCCGGCGTGGCCGTCTGCACGCGCGTCGAAACCAGCGGCGGCACATTTCCAATTCCCTCGGCGCGGGGGCCGTGGCAGGCGGAGCAATTATAGTGGAACAGCTTGTGCGCCGGGATAAACCGGCATGCAATAAGGAATGAAAGAGTCCGACAGGAAAGGAGGAGCGAATCCATCCTGACCCCGAGTCTTGCGGGGCGTATCGTGAGGTGCGCACCGAAGCATAGACAGGGGCAGCGACG
>DATMNI010000415.1:0-29755 GCA_035570275.1 Candidatus Acidiferrales bacterium
CGGGGTACGCAGCAAAAAAGGCTGGCAGCTTTGACACCATATGGAGGCGAGCAAACGTGGGAGGAACGGTCACACGAATGACGCCTCTCGGTGCAGCTTGGCCTCGACCGATTCGTGAAGTCGCGCTTTCAAGGTCGTCGAGAATGCGCAAAGCAGACTCGTAAAAGTCGCGACCTGGCTCAGTCAGTGCAATGGAGCGCGAGGTGCGGTGAATCAGTTCGGCGCCGAGCTCCTCTTCAAGGGCGGAAATCTGTTTGCTGACCGCGGGTTGACCGATTCCCAGTTCCCTGGAAACGGCGGAGAAGCTCCCTCTTTCCACCACCCGGACGAACACCCGCATCGCGTCGAACTTATCCATTCAGGCCTCCCGATTCCCCCCTGGAATGGATTCTGCACGGGCGGCAGTTCCCCTCCAGCCTGATTGCGGGCCCCAGCGATTCGCATTCCAGGAGGGAATAGGTGCTATTCCTCCGTCCGTCCAATCCTACCGCAAGCATGCCACATCGGAATAGGTGTTGTGAACGGTCCGGGCAAGGCAAACGACACGGCGGATCGCTCACGGAAAACCAAAAGGAGGACCAATGTCCAAATTAGCCAATCAGGTTGCGCTGGTTACCGGCGGTTCGCGGGGTATCGGCGCGGCGATCGCGAAACGGCTGGCCGCGGATGGAGCGGCCGTCGCCATCACGTACGCAAAAGACGGCAAAGCGGCTTCCGCCGTGGTGGAGGCGATCGAACGCCAGGGCGGCAAAGCTGTGGCGATTCAAGCGGAGGCCACCAACGCCGAAGCGGTGAGGGGCGCGGTCGAGAAGACCGTAAAGACCTTCGGCCGGCTCGACGTACTGGTGAACAACGCCGGAACGGCCATTCCGAAGCCCTTCGAGGAGACCACGCTGGAGGAGATGGATCGCGTCATCGACATCAACGTCCGCGGCGTATTCGTCACCACGCAAGCGGCGCTGAAGCACATGAATGATGGTGGTCGCATCATCATGATCGGCTCGGCCGTGGGCGAGCGTGTCCAGGTGCCCGGGCTGGTAGCCTACTCAGCCACGAAGGGTGCCGTAAAGATCTTTACTCAGGCGTTGTCCAGAGAGCTCGGGAGCCGGGGTATCACGGTCAACAACGTCCAGCCGGGTCCGATCGATACGGATTTGAATCCCGCGGCGGGCGATTGGGCAGTCCCTCAGAAGGCCGCCACATCACTCGACCGCTATGGGCATGTGGATGAGGTCGCGGCGCTGGTGGCGTTCGTCGCCGGTCCGGAGTCCTCGTACATTACCGGGGCGAATCTTACCGTCGATGGCGGAATGAATGCCTGAACCGACGCAGACCTGGTTGAGAGCCGGCGACCCAACGGAGTCGGCTCTCCTTCGATTCCAGGTGCCGCACCCGTCTCTAACAGTTAACTGACAGCCAAGAGAGGATCATGACATGGCAGCACTCCAAAACAAAACTGCGCTTGTGACGGGCGCGTCAAGAGGAATCGGCCGCGCGACGGCGGCGGCGCTTGCTAGGGCCGGGGCGCACGTCCTGGTTCACTATGGCCGCTCCGCACAGGAAGCGGAATCTCTCGTCGCCGGGATCCAAGCCAACGGCGGACGCGCAAATGCAATCCCGGCGGACCTGGGAACTCCGGACGGCGCCGCGCGGCTCGCCAAACAGGTGCGCTCAATCGTCGGCGATCGATTGGATGTGCTTGTGCTCAACGCCGGAATCAGCAAGGCGGCACGCATTGCGGATTACACGGTAGAGGATTTTGACAACCTCTTTGCAACCAACGTCCGAAGCCCGTTCTTCCTGGTGCAGCAACTCCTGCCAGTTCTTGGTGAGGGCTCGAACATCCTTGTTATTTCTTCCGCCGTAGCCCGTACGGTAGTGGGCAAGCCGGCTTTGGAAAACCCCTCAATTCTTGCATACGCCTCTACCAAAGGAGCGCTTGAGACGCTGGTCAGGAACTGGGCAGCCATTCTCGGGCCGCGCGGCATACGCGTAAATGCTATCGCACCAGGAGTCATCGACACGGATATGTCGAATTTTACGAAGACAGAAGCGGGTCGCGAGGTCACGCTGGGAATGCAGGCGTTGAAGCGAATCGGCAAACCCGAAGACATCGCCGACGTAGTCGCTTTTATGGCGTCCGATGGGGCGCGCTGGATTACAGGTGCGAGCATTCCAGTCGATGGCGGCACGAAGTTGTAAGTGGCGCCACGAGGAGCACAATGCATACCAAGTCGAGCAACGGCAAGGAGATCAGAATTCCTGGGCCGGACCATCCCATCACGATTTCACAAGCTGAGGGCAAGGTGCGTGTAACAGCCGCCGGGAGGATAGTTGCTGAATCGACGCGAGCACTTCGGCTGGAGGAGAAGGGATATCCGCCTGCTTACGACTTGCCGCGCAACGATGTAGATATGTCGCTGCTCGTTCGGACCAGCCATTACACCTATTGTCCGTACAAGGGTGATTGTACCTACTACGGCATTCCCATTGGCGGAGCGAAATCGGAATACGCCGTTTGGACGTACGAAAAACCTTATGAGGCGGTCGCTGGTATTAAAGAGTACCTGGCGTTTGATCTCTTACGGGTCGATGCAATCGAGGTGATCTCCTAAGCACGTTTGCGCGTTGCTAGGCAGGTCGCTCTTTTCAGATCGTCTTAAAAAAATCTCCCATGAACAACACGCCGGACTGATAAACGTCTCTGCTACAGCCCAACGTCCGTCTTGGCACCTCGCCCCAACTCGGATTCCAAGGCTCGGGGGATATCTTCGGGCAGTTCGATAACGATGTTCGTCACGGCCTTCATGCTTTCCTGGTTTGTAGTCGCCCTTACCCCATCCGGTCCACGGCTTGAATCAACGCGCGGATATAACCGTAAGCAAAAGCAAACGATTGCAGGCCGCCCGGATCGTTCGGCGCCACGGGAACGTGGTCGGGCATCAGCAGGTACGGGTAGCCGACCTCTTTGTAGACCTGGATGGCCTTGACGAAATCAACGTCGCCTTCATCGGGAAAGACTTCCACGAAATCGTTGCGATGGCCGCGGATGTTGCGGAAGTGCACGTTGAAAATCTTCTGGCGCGAGCCGAAATACCGGATCACGTCGTAGATTTCCTTGCCCGGGTCCGCCAGCATTTCCGATACCGTGCCCTGGCAGAAGTTGAGGCCGTGATAGGCGCTCTCGCGGATGCTCACAAACTTCTTTAAGCCGTCCACCGTGCCGAGGACGCGGTCTACGCCCTGGTAGCCTTCGGGCGGCATACCGGGGTCGTGGGGGTGGCAGGCCATGCGGACTTTGTATTCGTTGGCCACTGGAATCACGTGGTCCAGAAAATAAGTGATGCGCTCCCAGAACATGCCGGCATCCACTTTGCCGGCGCGCGTGAGCGGGGTCTTGGGTTTTGCCTCGGCCAGCTTCCAGGTGCTGTAGGTGGCGTCGCCGCGGCCTGGCGACCGGCCGGTGCGAACCACGCCCAGGATACTCATGTTGTATTTGATTGAAGGGAGGCCCACCTTGGCGCAGTTTTGGATCAGCGTCTGCAATTGCTCGATATCGCGGTCGCGCTCCGGACTCTGCGCCAGCATGATGGCGGGATGCTTCTCGTTGTCGATGTGGCTCGATGCCAGGAACGGCGGCGCCACGCAGTCGATCGTAATACCGTTCTTCGTCGCCACGTCCACCATGCGGCCGAGTTCGTCCACGGTGGCGTAAAGGCGGCCGTCGGCGATCTCGGGGTAGCCGCAGATATTGCGGACGCCGTAGCGCGCCAGGTATTTGAGGTGCGTATCGTTGGTCGGTGAGCTTTGGCAGCCCAGTTTCATGAGGGCGCGTTTGGGAGTGTCGGCGGCGGCGGCGGGGTTCGAGGTGAGGCCGGCGGCAGCTCCCACGGCGCTGGTGGTAGAGAGGAATTGACGGCGGTTCATAACAAATCAGGTTCAACTATATCAGGACTGGATGGTTTTCAACACGCAAGCCAGCCCACCATTGACATCAAATCTCTTTCATGTCATCATAACATCATCATGCGAACGACGCTTGATGTTGATTCTGATGTTCTGGAGGCTGCCAAGAGCTTAGCGGAGGCTCGCCAGACCTCCATTGGGAAGGCGCTGTCCCAGTTGGCGCGGCGGGGCGTCACGGTTCTCTCGCCGCTGTCTGCGCGGAACGGATTCTGCGTTTTCCAGGTGTCTGATGGCACACCCGGCTTCGGGCCAGATGAGATACAGGCCGCGCT
Organism: Candidatus Acidiferrales bacterium; assembly: GCA_035570275.1. Classification (GTDB taxonomy): domain Bacteria; phylum Acidobacteriota; class Terriglobia; order Bryobacterales; family Bryobacteraceae; genus DATMNI01. The sequence goes on from DATMNI010000415.1 coordinate 4,239, forward strand.
GGATGCGGAGGACCGGCTGGCGAGTCGCGAATTCGTCAAGCCAGAAAAGTTTTGACGGCGGTGAACTGATGGCAGTAGCCTTGTTGGACATCAACGTCCTGATGGCCCTGGCATGGCCGACAAACATTCATCATGATGCGGCGCACCGGTGGTTTGCGGCAAATCGGGGAACTGGTTGGGCTACCTGCCCGCACACGGAACTGGGCTTCCTTCGGCTCTCAATTCAACCCGCGGTGGTGAAGACGGTGATCAGCTTCGCCGATGCCATGAGGGCGCTCACTACAAGTCTGGCTGCGCCGGAACATGAGTTCTGGCCGCTTGATTTTCCAGTTTCCGAGATCCAATCCGAGATTCGTGCACGCTTGATCGGGCATCATCAACTGGCGGACGGTTTGCTCTTGGACCTGGCCATTCGGCGGTCCGGAAAGTTTGCTACCTTCGATCGCCGGGTGCACAGTCTTCTGCATCCGGAATCCGCGCACCAGGCGGCGATCGAACTTTTGTGACCTCGAGTCGTCGTTCAGCGAACCGCCTCGCGCTCTCCCGGATCCAAGGTGGCCGCCACATCCGTGAGTGCATCGGGTCAGCTTCCGACTGGTGATACAATCCTTACTTAGCACAAGGAGACTGCGCCCGGTGGCTACTTTCATTCAGAACCAGTTCGAACAGAACATCGTCACCACATCCGTCGATCACGTGTTCAACTGGGCACGCAAATCGGCGTTGTGGCCGCTGACGTTCGGCTTGGCCTGCTGTGCGATTGAGATGATCGCCTCCAGCACCTCGCGCTTCGACATCGCGCGCTTTGGGGCTGAGGTGTTCCGGCCCAGCCCACGGCAATCCGACCTGATGATCGTGGCCGGCACCGTCACCCTCAAAATGGCGCCCGTGCTGAAACGCATCTGGGACCAGATGCCCGACCCGAAATGGTGCATCTCGATGGGCGCATGCTCCAGCGTGGGCGGTCCCTTCAACACCTATGCGGTGCTGCAGGGCGTCGACAAGATCGTCCCGGTGGATGTCTATGTCACCGGCTGCCCGCCGCGGCCGGAGAACCTCTTCTACGCGCTGCTCAAATTGCAGGACAAGATCGACCAGATGACCACGCTGGTGAAACGGCCCACCGAAGTGCGGCTCGACGAATCCATGCTGGCCGAGTTCAAACAGCAGGTGCGAATCGCACAGATTCAGAACCCGGCGTAAAGAAGGAGCCAGAGGTCAGGAGTCAGGAGTCAGAATCCGGCATGCGTGCTCTGCCCCTTCTGACTTCTGAACCAATGTTCTATCGGGATGGGCTCAACATCTACCGCGTAACCGAACTGGAAGCCTTCGCATGGCTGGTGCATGGCTTCGGAACCAGGCTTTCGGATGTGCCTGGGCGGTTCGGCAACCTTGCCACGCTGAAACAAATTCACTCGGCCACGTGCGTGCCGGCGGCTGGTCGTCCAGGCCTGTTGGGGGAAGGCGACGCGCTGCTGGAAAACACGCCCGGGGCCGTGGTGGCGGTGAAGACGGCCGACTGCATTCCGATCTTGCTGGTGGATGAGCGGTTGCGGGCCGTGGCTGCCGTGCACGCCGGGTGGCGGGGGACGGTGGCGCGCATTGTCGCCCGAGCGGCGGAGGCTATGGGCGCCCGTTTCGGCAGCCAGGCGCGCGATATCCATGCGGCTATCGGGCCGGGGATCGGCCCGTGTTGCTACGAGGTGGGGCCGGAGGTGGCGGTGCATTTCGGAGGGCAGGGACGAGGGCCCGTCGATCTGGCTGCTGAAAACCGGAGGCAACTCGAAGAGGCCGGCGTAACGCCGGGGCGTGTTTATGCGTCGAACTTGTGCACTATGTGCCGGCCCGAGGAGTTCCATTCGTTCCGGCGCGACCGGGAGGCCGCCGGGCGCCTGCATTCGTTCGCAGGAATTCTCTAAAGCGGTACAGTAGGATCAAGGCGGTAAAGTAGACCAAAGCGGTAAAGTAGGAGTTGAGGCGAGCACATGTTTACGTGGATCTGCCCGCAGTGCGGGCGCGAAGTATCCCCATCTTATGACGAGTGTCCGGACTGCAAGGCCAGATTGGCTGCGGCAGGCCCGGCTCCCCCGCAACAGCAGCCCCCGCAACCGCAGCCACCGTATCCGCCGCCCAACTATCAGCCCGTACCCGGACCGGAATATGTGGCGCCCCAGCCCCCACCGCAGCAGCAGCCGCCGGTGTATTATCAGCAGCCCCCGCAAGCGCCGCAACCGGCTCAACCTTACTATCAGCCCCAACAGAGTCCCCCGCAGGCGCCGGCTTATTACGCGCCGGCGCCTCCACAGCAGCCCCAACAACCGCCGCAGCAGTATTATCAGCCGCCGCCTCAGCAGCCGGCTCCGCCGCAGTATTATCAGCCAGCCCCGCCACCGGCCCGCCACGCTTTGCTGAATCTGCCGCCATGGCTGATGACGATTGTGTTTGCCGCGGGGATCGCCGGGATTCTTTTCGGAGTTTACTCGTTGCTGAAGACCGGCAGCGGCGCCAGCACCTCCGCCGGCTCAGGACCAACGCCGGTCACATCGGTCGAAAGTCCGGCGGCCAAACCAGGCGCCAAAACCAACCCGCTGCAGAAGAGCATCGAAATCAGCGGCGTGCGTTTCAGCCAGGACGCGAAGAAGAAGACCCTGGTCACCTTCATGATCATCAACCACTCCGCAGCCGAGATCAGCGGCTTGGCGGGTAACGTAACCATTTTTGCCAGCACCAAGAAATCTGAGGAAGATGCCCAGGGCACGTTCTCCTTCACCACCGACCTGGCGCCCTATCAATCCAAGGAAATATCGGCGCCGTTCAACAGCAAGCTGAAGATTTACGAACTGGCGGACTGGCAGAACATCAATACCGATATTCAGATCACCGCGCCGGCTGGCTAGCTGTTGGTGCAGAAGACGGTTTCGGAGTACCTGTTCGACCGCGGGCCGCTACTTCGACACCGCCAACCCGTCCACTTGAACCTCCAGCAGATGGTTGACGCGGATGCCGTAAATGCCGTCCGTCTTCGCCGCCACCCCGCTCTTCGGTTCCGTGTGTACTATTTCGCCGTTAACCACGAAGTCGATCTTGTCGGCGCCCACGCGCACTTCCAGGGCATTGGTGGATTTTCCGCTGGCGTCCGGTTTCTTCACGGCATCGTTAGCCGTCTTCGGTGACACATTGCTGGTCGCTTCGCCGTCGCGGCGTTTAATCAGCCAGGTCCCGTTCTGCGCCACTACAAAATACAGATAGCTCTGCTGCGCACCTTCGAGACCGCTGCCGCCCAACACCAGACCGTAATAGTTGGTGTGGCCGCTCGGCTTCATCAGCGTAAACGTGCCCTTGAGAGTATAAGTCCCCACCGCCTTGTTCGCCGGATTCCAGTACACCGCCGCCTGGGGATTGGTGGCGTGGAAGCCCGACCCCATGGTTACGAACTTGATCTCGCCGGAGCCGTCAGGGTCAGACGCTGCCGTGCTGCGATCGACCCGCACCTTCCAGCCCTGCGGCGTTTGCGCAACCAGCGGCGCTAAAGCCGCTAGGGCGAGTATGGCAACATGAACGCGAACCTTCATCTCGTGTTTTCTCCTTCAATCTTTTTCGGACACCATTATATATCCGGAATAGTAGCGACGAAACCCCTTGTGGGGCAGGTTGTTAACCTGCGGCGGATTGCTAATCCGCCGGCGCGATGCGGCAGCGAGCCAGCCGCGGCTGGCTGCGCGACAAGCAGCCCGGTGGGAAGCTCTGAATTCCCATTGTAAATAACACTCGGGGAGCGAGGGGAAGCCTGACTTGTGCCACAATATCCGTACTCGATGTTAGGGCGAACGGTTTCCCACTATCGCATACTCGACAAACTGGGCCGCGGCGGCATGGGTGTGGTGTACGTTGCCGAAGACACCCACCTGGCCAGGGCCGTGGCCGTCAAGTTTTGCACGTCGGCCCGCGACAACACGCAGTTCCGCGCCCGGTTCCTGCGCGAAGCGCGCTCCGCCTCCAGCCTCAACCACCCGCACATCGCGGGTGTCTACGACTATGGGGAGACGCCCGAAGGCGACCCGTTCATCGTGATGGAACTGGTGAAGGGCGCGGACCTTTTCCATCTTCTGCGCCGCGGCCCGTTGCCCGTGCTGCAATCCCTGCGCATTGCGGAGGCGGTTGCGGAAGGGCTCGCCGAAGCCCACCGCCACGGCATCATCCACCGCGACATCAAGCCTTCCAATATTGTGGTGGGCGAAGAGGGCACCGTGAAAGTGCTGGATTTCGGCCTGGCCAAGCAGATTGAAAAGCTTCCGCACACCCAGGACGATTCCACCGTGGCCGACTCCGACACCATGGAGGGCGTGGTGCTCGGCACGCCATCCTACATGTCTCCCGAGCAGGCCCGCGAGGGGACGTTGGGACCTCCCACCGACCTGTTTTCGTTGGGCGCCGTGTTATATGAGTGCCTGGCCGGCAGGCCGCCCTTCTCGGGCGTGAACAATGTCGATATTCTCGCGGCCGTGCTGCATACGGACCCGCCGCCGCCTTCGGTCTTCAATTCCGCGCTGCCGCCGGAAGTGGACCGCATCGCCCTCAAGGCGCTCTCCAAGTCATCCGAAACCCGCTATCAATCGGCCGAAGAGATGTTGGCCGATCTGCGGCCGGTCATTGCGGCTCTCGGTGTGGGTGCAGAGATTATGAGTGCGGTGACCGAACCGCTTCCGCCGCGCCCGCAGGTGCCGGCAACCGGCGCCAGCAGCGCGTGGAAGAGCCTGGTAACGCTGGCGGGGCCGTTGCGGCGATCGCGGCTCCGCGCGGTGGTGGTGCTTGCCGCTCTTGCCGCCGCCGCGATCGCAGGCTGGTGGACCCTGGCCGGCGGCGGCTACCAACCGCCAGTGGAGGCACGGCGTTGGTATGAAGAGGGAGTCGCCGCGCTGCGCGACGGAACCTACTACAAGGCCAGCAAAGCGCTGGAGCGCGCCGCAGACCGCGATGACCGCTTCTCGATGGCGCACGCCCGCCTGGCGGAAGCGCTGCTCGAGCTGGACTTTGCCGACAAGGCCAAGGAAGAGATGCTGCGCGCCGCGCCGCCGGGATCGAAACCCAGCCTGACGCGCCCGGAGCAGGCCTATATCCAGGCGCTTCACCTGACGCTAACCGGCGACTTCGACGGGGCGGTTGCCAAGTATCGCGAGATGGCGGACCGCACGCCGTCCAACGACAGGGCCAATGCCTATGTCGATCTCGGCCGCGCCTACGAAAAGAACGAAAAATCGAAGGACGCCCTGGAGTGCTATCGGCAGGCCACCCGCTGGCAGCCGCAGAACCCCGCCGCGTGGTTGCGGCTCGCCGTCCTGTACGGCCGCCAGAGGGACCAGGCCAAGGCTGCTCCGGCATTTCATGAGGCCGAGTCGCTGTATCGCAGCCACAGCAATATCGAAGGCGTTACCGAGGTCTTGTACCAGCGCGCCACGCTGGCCAACCAGCTCAGCCAGGGCGCAGAGGCGCGCACGCTGCTCGAACAGTCGCTCGACATGACGGGGCATACCGGCAACGTGTCGCAGCAGATCGTGGTGCTCCAGCAGTTGAGCAATATCGAGCTGCGCGCCGGCGAGAACCAGAGTGCCGAGCGCTTCGCCACCCAGGCCATCGACCTGGCGCGCGCCAATGGGCTGGAGGGCCTGGCCACGCGCGGCCTGATCGATCTCGGCAACGCTTACTTCATCCGCGGCGAAATCGCGGAGGCGTCGAACCGCTTCCAGCAGGCCATCGATTATGCCCGGCGCTTTCACGCTCAACGCAGCCAGGCGCGGGCTCTATTTTCCATGGGCAGCCTGGAGTTGCAGCACGGCCGGCCCGACGAGGGTTTGCGCAAAGTGGAAGAGGCGCGCGCCTGGTACGAGCGTGGCGGATACCAGCGGGAGACTGCCCAGGCCCTCATCCTGATTGCGCGCGCGCAACGCCAGAAGGGCGACCTGCCGGAGGCTCTTCAGTCCTTCGAACAAGAGCTGCAGATTGCCCGCCGGCTGGGCGACCAGGCGCAGGTCGGCATCTCGCAGCAGGGCATTGGAACGGTGCTCGAAGCGCAGGAACGGTGGCCCGAGGCGCTGGCGTACTTCCGCGATGCGTCCGGCACTGCCGCCCAGTCCGGGGATCGGGTTAACGCACCCTACTACGCCATCGATGTCAGCCGTGTGTTGTGCCGGCTGGGCCGGCCGGACGAAGCCCGACGGACGTTTGAGCAGATAGATCCCGGGTCGAATTGGACCTTGGCGATGCAGGCCGATTTCCTGCGCGCCGCCATCGCGCTCACCCAGAGGGAGCTTCCGGCGGCCATCGAGAACAGCCGTCGTGTGCTCGCCCGTCCTGGGCTGAACAATTCGTTTTTGGCTGCGGCGCGCAGCATCCTGGGACTGGCGCAGGCGGCCTCCGGAGCGCGCCGTGACGCGCTGGAGACCACCGCCGAAGCCGCCAAGCTGTCTGGTAAGTACGGCAGTACTGTACTTATGGTAGAGCCAATGCTCGCCCGTGCAGAAGCTCTGCTGGCCGCGGGAGATCGCCCGAAAGCGCTGGAAGCCGCGCTGGCCGCGCAGCCGGAGTTTGCGCGCACCAACCGGGACGAGCCCGCGTGGCGCGGCTGGGTGCTGGCGGCGCGCGTGGAGAGCGCGTTGGGCAACGCCGCAAAATCGCGGGAATACCGCGAAAAAGCCGTAAATTCTCTTGCGGCCCTGCAAAAAAAGTGGGACTCTGAGAGCTACCTGACCTACCTGAGCCGGCCCGACGTTCAGTTGGATCGCAGTCTGCTTTCGCGGCTGCCTGGCGCGAAGTGAGTTTTCATCCGGCTGGCTGGGCGGAGTCTATGCCATGATAATCGGACAACTCAACTTCAATCACACGTTGCGCAACCTGCACCGGAGCGCGCTGCTCGCGATACCCTTACTGCTCGCGGTCCTCCTGGGCGGGGCCCTCTTCCTCCGGGCCCAGGGAACCGACACGCCGATCATCATCTCGGATGGCTCCCTGACTATCGATGCGACGGTCCCGTGGACCGCTTTCCGGGATGTCGACGCCAACACCAAGTCGCACCCGCACAATACAAAATCGGTGACTAGAGCTGTGGTGACCGCGGGCGGCAACACGCAGACCTTCCCTTTTTCCGGCCAGAAGTGCACTGTCGCCGTCCGATACGCCGCCACCGATATCGTGGTGTCCACGGACAACGGCGGCAAGGCGCTGCAGATCAAAACCGACTATAAATCGTACCGTCCGGGCGCGAGTTCCAACCTGATGGCGCACACTAATCCGAACGCGAAGATTTCGCGCGTGACGGTCACGCGCGGAGCCCAGACGGTGTTCACCGCCACGCCATCGGGCGGCACCAGGATATCGATCAGCTATCAGTGAGCGGCGATTTGGATGGGCGGCCCCGATTTCGGTGTTCGACCCGAAAGCCTGAATCGCCAGTCGGCGAGCGTCAAATTTGCTACTAACGCAGTCGCCAACGGCCTTCGGCGAACCGGGCGTTGTCTTCCGTCCACGTGCCGAATTTGCTCGCCATCTGGCCGCCATCCACCAACAGGGTGGCGCCGGTGATGTAAGAAGCCAGGTCCGACGCCAGGAACAGACTGGCTTGGGCGACCTCGCCGGGTTCGCCGCCGCGGCCTAATGGAATCTGGCGGAAGTAGTCCCGCAGCACCTCCGGCGTCGAGAAGTGACGTTCCGTGAGACGGGTTCGAATCAATCCAGGGCACACTGCATTCACGCGGATCTGGTAAGGTCCCAGTTCGTTGGCCGCGGTGTGGACCAGACCCAGCAGCCCGGCTTTGCTGGCATTGTAGGCGGCCAGACGCGCCTCGCCATCGTAGGAATTAGTGGAGGCGGTCAGCACGATGGACCCGCTGCGCCGCGGCTTCATCAGGCGCGCTGCTGCCTGTATGGTGTGAAACGCGCCAGTGAGGTTCACGCGCAGGATGCGCTCCCAATCCTCGGCCGTGTGATCCCAAAGATCGGCTTCCGAGGCGATGCCGGCGTTGGCGATGACGATGTCGGGAGTCCCATCGGCGGCAACCGCCGCAAACGCGGCATCGATCGATTGGCGATCCGTCACGTCCGCCGCCACCGCCCGCGCGCCAATCCGCGCCGCGGCATCCTCCGGGTTTTCGCCCGCCAAATCGAAAATCCACACAGTCGCGCCGTTAGCCGCCAGCAGGCGCGCGTTGGCAAATCCGATCCCGTTGGCGCCGCCCGTCACCACCGCCACCTTCCCCGCGAAGTCGAAACTCAGTCCTGACATGCCGCCTCCCTGATCAACTCACCATCTTGACAACCCAGGGTATATACTATGCCCTCAAGAAGGGACAATGGCATGAAGACGACATCCGTGTTCTTAGCCGTTTACGTGGCGGCCTTATCGGGCGCACTGCGCGCGCAACAGGCCACAGGCGCGGCCGTTCGCATCGACAGCAACGACATCGGCGGGGTGGTGACCGGCGCCAAGGGCCCGGAGGCGGGCGTCTGGGTGATCGCGGAAACCACCGGCCTGCCCACCAAATACGCCAAAATCGTGGTCACCGACGATTCCGGGCGCTACGTGGTGCCCGATCTTCCAGCCGCCAACTACGCGGTGTGGGTGCGCGGCTACGGGCTGGTGGATTCGCCGAAAGTGCAGGCCAAGCCGGGCAAGACGGTGAACCTCACCGCCGTGGCCGCGCCCAACCCGCGTGCCGCAGCGGACTACTATCCGGCCAGCTTCTGGTATTCGCTGCTCAAGGTGCCGGACAAGAGCGAGTTCCCCGGCACCGGCCCGCAAGGCAACGGCATTTCGCCGAACATGAAAAGCCAGGCGCAGTGGCTGGAGCTGATCAAGACCGATAGCTGCTGGTCGTGCCACCAGCTTGGGAATAAGGCGACGCGCGACATCCCCAAAGCCCTGGGCGATTTCGATTCGCCGGCCAAGGCTTGGGAGCGGCGCATCCAGTCGGGCCAGGCCGGCGGCAATATGTTGAGCGGCATTGGCCAACTGGGCAAAGACCGCGCGCTGGCCATGTTCGCGGACTGGACCAGCCGGATCGCCGCCGGTGAACTTCCGCCCGCGCCGCCGCGGCCCCAGGGCGTGGAGCGCAACGTGGTCATCACCGAATGGGATTGGGCTACGCCTAAGGCTTATCTCCACGATGAGATCTCCACCGACAAGCGAAACCCGACGGTGAACGCCAACGGCCTGCTCTACGGCGCACCCGAGCTGAGCACCGATAACATTCCCGTTCTGGACCCCGTCCACCACACAGTGAGCCAGGTGAAAATGACGGTTCGCGATCCCAAGACCGAGCCTCCGGGCAAGCCGCTGCAGCCTTCGCCTTACTGGGGCGACGAGGCCATCTGGAACAGCCAGGCCAACATGCACAACCCCATGTTCGACGAAAAGGGGCGGGTCTGGTTCACCTCCGTCATCCGACCGCCCGACAATCCGGCCTTCTGCAAAGACGGGTCGAGCCATCCGTCGGCCAAGCTGTTTCCGGTGAACCGCAGCGGCCGCCAACTGGCCATGTACGACCCGAAGACAAAGAAGGTCACCCTCATCGACACCTGCTTCGGCACCCACCACCTGCAATTCGCCGAGGATGCCAACCACACCCTGTGGACCAGCAGCGGCGGCGGCGGCGACGTGGTCGGCTGGCTGAATACGAAGATGTTCGATGAGACTCACGACGAACAGAAGTCACAGGGTTGGACCGCGCTGATTCTCGATACCAACGGCAACGGCAAGCGCGACGATTATGTGGAACCGAACCAGCCCGTCGACGCCACCAAGGACAAACGGATCTCGGGTGCGTTCTACGGGGTCACGGTGAGTCCGGCCGATGGCGCCATCTGGGGCTCCGTGCTGGGCTTCCCGGGGAGGATCGTGCGGCTGAACCCGGGCTCGCATCCGCCCGAGACCGCGCTGGCCGAAGTCTACGAACTGCCGTGGAACAATCCGAATGCGGCGGTGCAAGGCTTTTCGCCGCGGGGCCTGGATATCGACCGCAACGGCGTGGTCTGGACCGTCCTCGCCAGCGGCCACTTCGCCAGCTTCGACCGTCGAAAGTGCAAGGTGCTGAACGGTCCCACGGCAACCGGCCAGCACTGTCCGGAAGGGTGGGCGCTCTATCCCTTTCCCGCCCCGCAGCTCAAGGGCGTAACCGATTCCGGCAGCGCCGAGGCCAGTTACTACGACTGGGTGGACCAGTTCGACACCTTCGGGTTAGGCGCCAATGTGCCGATCGCCACCGGCAACGGCGAGGACGCGCTGCTGGCGCTGGCGAATGGCAAGTGGGTCACGCTCCGTGTGCCGTACCCTATCGGGTTCTACGCCAAAGGCCTGGATGGCCGGATCGACGATCCGAAGACCGGTTGGAAGGGCAAGGGCCTTTGGTCGACCTACGCCACCCGAACGGTTTTTCACGTCGAAGGAGGCAAAGGGAACACCAGCAAGGTTCTGCATTTCCAGCTTCGCCCCGATCCGCTGGCGCACTGACGTTTCGCAACTCCCGAAAAACCACTCCCTGACGGTTGTGGCTCTGATCGGCGGTCGCGGCGCTAATCGGCGGTCACGGCGCTAATCGGAGCCGCGACCGTGAGGGAGCGGTGCCGTCTGGCCCATCACCGCATTTGCCGCTTCGTGAACTTGCGGCCGATCTCGGCGCCCTGCTGACTTGCCGGACCGATCATCACGCCTTCCTTGATCAGGTCAATCACGTTGTTGGCATTCATGGAGTTCAGGAAAAAGATCTTGTTGGTTTTGTACGCGGCAAAAACCTTGGCGCGCCGCCAACATTCGCGGGTCCTGGGCCGCCACACCCGGGGCCGTGGATACCCAGCGATAACGCCATGTCACCGGGACCCCAATCGGCAAAGGCGATGCCCGGGATCTTGGCGTTTTGTTCGGCGTTGGTCAGTGCGTATTTATCTTCCAGTTGCAGGCCCAGCAGGAGCTCGCCGTTCGGATTGAGCGGCCACGCGTCTGCCTTTGTCCAGATACTCATCCGTTGAGATCCCCCAAATCTGGGCCGCAGTCGGCGCTCCGGAACGCCGCGGCGGCCCTCGTTGAGCCCGTGATCCTACCGCCGCCGGGTCGTGCGTAAGCGCCGGCGACCACGCAGCCAACGACCGTCCAAAAGTATCCGAACCGGGTTCTCGACCGTTGCGGCCGTTGCGCCCCATCAGCCTCCGGCGACCGCGCCGAACAGCGCGCCGCCCGCACGGCCATTGGCTCCCAACGTGCCTTCGTCCTTACCAAAAAAGCGCGGAACGAAGGCGCAAATGATTGAAAATTATAAGGATAAATCGATGTTAATCCCTCAATTAAAGAGTCCGCTGGGTGAGAACACCCAGCGGACGGCTCAAGTCCGTTCAGACCAACATGGGGCATTTCACCCACCGTCGCGAAAGACCACAGCTCAGGATCAGGAGCGGCGTCGGAAACACCGTTTCGCGGTGCGGCGCGAACTGCGGTACCAACTCAAGGACGGCGCCAAAGTGGAGTCCGGCGCCGGCGAGACCGTCGATATCAGCTCAAGCGGGGTAAGCTTCTCAATCGGGCGGCAGTTGTCAGCCGGCAACTTCATCGAACTCCGCGTCAGTTGGCCGGTGCTGCCCGACGTTAGGTGCCCGACGCTGCTGATCGTTTTCGGCCGGGTGGTGCGCAACGATCCTGGCAAATGCGCCTGCACCATCGATAAGTACGAGTTCCGGAGGCAGACATTTCACCCAGCCGCACCAGCGGCGAAAGCGGAGCAAGAACCCGAGCGGCGTGGCAAAGACCGTTTCACCATACAGCGCGAACTGCGGTACCACCTGCTCCAGGATGGCGCCAAGGTGGAATCCGGCGTCGGCGAGACTATCGATATCGGCAGCCGCGGGGTAGGCTTCTCAATCGGGCGGCAGTTGCCGGCCGGCAACCCCATCGAACTCTCCATCAGTTGGCCGGTGCTGCTCCACGATAGCTGCCCGCTACGGCTGATCGCTTTCGGCCAGGTGGTGCGCAACGATCCGGGCAAGTGCGTCTGCACCATCGATAATTACGAGTTCCGGACACAGGCCCGCACAGTCACCAGGTAACGGTGCGCAACCAATCGGAACTGCGTCGAAAAGGCAGATGCCGCCGGCCAGAGCGGACTCTTGACGTCGATCGCCTGACATCGATCGCCCTCCGAATGACCATCAGCCTCGCTGCCGCCGATTCACTTCACCACCACCTTCACCTGCGCGTTGGTCCAGCAGCACTGGAACCCCGCTCCGCCATCGCCCGACCAATCGTTGGCTACCACACGCAGCACGTACTCGCCGGGTTCGCTGAAGGTGGCGGTGGTGGCCGCCTTGCCGCTGAATCGGGCGGCCGGTTGCCAGGGGGCCTCCGCCACGGGCGGACGCGGATTGTCGAATTTTACCTCCCCCGGGCCGCGGAATTTGCCCCACCGCAGGGTCACCGGCGGCGTTTTCGGAACTTTCGCACCGGGCAGCGTCTTGGCATCGTCGGCAACCCAGAGCGTCAGCGGAAGCGGATTGGCCAGCGTGGCCTCCATCGACATGCTGATGGCGCGCGGACCTTGCACGGTGGGGCCGGTCTCCGCGAAGGCCACCATGGGCGGCGTATTGCCCATGCCTTCCTCGTGGAAAGGCGAGAGCTCCCACAGCGCATTGAGGCTCGCCGGAATCACCATGGTCTGATGATTGGACACCAGTGTCCAGGTGAGTTTCCGGTCCCCGAAATCCTTTGGCACGGTGACGGTGAAGACGCCCCACTGCCGGCGCGTCAGGAAGTGCGTGGGCTGGCCGCGGTCCGGTCCGCCCGGTTCGATCCGGTTGTTCGGACCGATCGGGATATCCAGTTCCTCGGTCAGATTCCGGTTGAAATAGCCCAGCAGAATGCTGTAGGTGCCATCGGGATTCTGAAACCAGCCTTCGAAAGCCCCGGTTACGCTCTGCCCGGATTCGTGCACCGGTTCCATGGGCAGTGGTTTGGGTTGGGCGTTCGTCAACGCCAGAGCCCAGCATGCCAGAATGGCTGCGCCTGCGACGTTCGGAATCACTGGCCGGCCGCGGTCCCCGGCTTCGATTTCTGCCCGGCGAGCCAGGCCTGATAGTCCGCCTCGCTGATGTAGGTGACGTTGACCCAGGCATGCGCCATCTCGTCCACCGTGCGGTCGCCCCAGCCTACCCACTGGTTGGGATCGGGATTGTTCGGATTGTTGACGGTGTTGTCGTGCCAGGCCGAGATGCGGACGATCGTGCCCTTCGGCAGCACCGGCGCGGCATCGTCGGCGTAGATGTAATTGTTCATCCAGTTGAAGTTGAAATGGTCCACGTAGCTGAGCATGCGCGTGGTGCCGTCGGGCAGGATGGCTTCCATCGCCATGGCCTTGCCTCGCAGATGCATGTGCGCCTGAAAATTCTCCAGACGCGCCGGCGCCGCCAGCACGTGGAAAGCCTGCGTCTCCTTAATGGAGTTGGGCGGAATATCGAGCGCGGTCGCGTTGTGCGCCGCCCAAAGCGTCAGGCGCGTCCGGTACTTCGGCTCCCGGCCTTTGGGATATAAATACACGCCCAGTTCCACGTGGTCGCGAGTCGCTTCGCCCGACGCGTGGTAATGCATTTCCCAGCGAATTGCCGCCCCCGGCAGCAGCAACTTGCCGGTGTTGGGACGGTAGACGTCGTATTGCTTGCCGATGGCCCATTCCATCAGCAGCCCGCCGTTACCCGGGCCCAGGTCCGGTGCGCCGGCTTCTTCCTGCTCCAACCGGGCCAGCGCGTGGTGGGTGATGCGGCGGCCCGCCACCGTTGCCGGCCGGATCTCTACGGCCCGCACCCATCGCGGCTCGGTAAGCGGAATCGCGGTCAGCGGCCTCCACCACACGTCCTGGCCCCTCGCCGGCATGGTGTAAGGTTCGGACTTGATGATCAGATCGGGCTCGCCAAATTGTTTGGCCAGTTGCCAGGTCTCTTCGGCCGGCCACTGTTTGGGCGGGGGCATATCTTTAGGGTCGCCAGGCGCCGCGCCCGAATCCACCCAGCGGACTATAGTGGCGATCTGTTCGTCGGTCAGCGACCGGTCATTCTGGAAGTGCTGGATGCCGACCGTCTTATCGATATGCCACGGCGGCATATTGCGCGTGATGACGCGCTCGCGAATGGCTTTGGCCCACGGCCGCGTCTCCTGATAGGTGGCCAGCGACATGGGCGCCGCCGTTCCCTGACGATGGCACTCTTCGCACTTGGCCTGCAGAATCGCGGCCACATCCTTGGCGAACGTCACCGGTTGGTTCACGCTATCCCCGGCGATCAATCGGCCCGACAGAAGCAGCAGCGCTGCCAACCTGGTATCTACCATGGGATCCCTCCAGACTGTCCAGAAGTTTACAGCGGCGGGGGCCGCGGTGTCAAAGGGGCGGGCCTTTCAGGTCGACAAGATTGGTGGGCCCTGAAGGATTTGAACCTTCGACCAACGGATTATGAGTCCGCTGCTCTAACCGCTGAGCTAAGGGCCCAAACGCCACGTTTCATTGCCACACTTTATCCTATCACTCGCTTGCCGCGCCCTTTTGTGGGGCAGGTTGCCAACCTGCGGCGGATTGTTAATCCGCCCGCGCGATGCGGCAGCGAGCGTGCCCCCGTTTGCGGCCGCCATGAATTCGATAGAATGTTTGGTCGGAGGGGGCAGGCTCAGGGATCGTCCGCCGCGCCGTTTGCCGGCGGAGACCGGCCTTGGCGTTACCAAAATGAACGTCCTTTGGTTGACAGCGCTCGGGCAGATATTTGGCGCGCTCCCCTGGTTGCCAAGATCAAACTTCACAATCCCTTCCGCGCCTGCCTCGGCTGCACCAGGCCGGGACCCCCGGACAAATTCATGCCATTCATGAACCAGCCGCCGGCGTCGCTGCTCTCTTCGAACGCCGTCTCCACCTGCGGCCCGACCATCCACGCTCTGCCCCGGTAACCCATGCGCTACGAAGCGGCACAATCGGTTTTGGATGGTCTGGACCCGGCACAGGCGGAAGCCGTCCTGCTTGGCCTCGCGCAGGTGTTCCTTGACTCTTCCGGCTCCGTTTCTCCCGCCGGCGGCCCTCCCCAAGATACCGAAGCTCCCAATCTGGAGGCCCAATATCGAACCCTGATCGAGCAGATCCCAGCCGTGGTCTTCATGGTCTACCTCGATCGCGGCGTTGGAGAAGCGTACGTCAGCCCGCAGATCGAAACCATGTTGGGATTCTCGCGGGAGGAGTGGCTGGAAGATCCGGTTCGCTGGTATCAGAGCATTCATCCCGACGACAAGTTGCGCTGGAGCGCCGAAGCCGCCGAAATGTTCCTTTCCGGCCGGCCGCTGCGCTCCGTTTACCGGGTGATTGCCCGCGATGGACACGTGGTCTACTTTCACTGTAACGCCCGGATGGTGCGGCGTCACGACGGCCGCCCGTGGTTCATTCACGGGGTCGGGTTCGACATCACCGACCTCAAGCGCGCCGAAGAGGCGCTCCAGGAGGAACGCAACTTCGCCTCGGCAGTGCTCGACACCGTGGGCGCCCTGGTGCTGGTACTCGACCCCCACGGGCGAATCGTCCGCTTCAATCGCGCTTGTGAACGAACCACCGGATACGCCTCCAGCGAGGTCGTCGGCGGGCACATGTGGGACTTGTTCGTGGCGCCCGAAGAGACCGCCCGCTTTCGTGAGATGTTCGAACAGTTGCGTGCCGGCCGGCTTCCGGCTGCTTACGAGAGCGCCTGGGCGACACGGCAGGGCGCGCGCCGGGCCATCGCCTGGTCCAGCACCGTGCTCGCCGGCGCGCGTGGCGCTTTGGAATATGTGATCCTCACCGGAATCGATGTTACCGAAGCCAAACGCCTCGAACGTACCATCCTCGATATCAGCGGCAGAGAACAGCGGCGCATCGGCCAGGATCTCCACGATGGTCTGGGCCAGCACCTTACCGGCGTCGCCTTCATGAGCAAAGTGCTGGAACAGAAGCTGCGCGAAAAGTCCCTGCCCGAGGCCGAGGATGCCGCCAAGATTGTCGCCTTGGTCAACCAGGCCGTCAACCGGACGCGCGAGCTGTCCCATGGTCTGCTGCCGGTTCTCTCCGACGCGCGCGGGCTGATGGCCGCGCTGGAACGGCTGGCGCTGGAGGTGGAGGATTTATTTCAGCTCTCCTGCCGCTTTGAGTGCGACCAGCCGGTCCTGATTCGCCAAAGCGACATCGCCACGCATCTCTACCACATCGCCCAGGAGGCGGTGAACAACGCCATCAAACACGGCCAGCCGCGGCGCATCGTAATCCGGCTGGCGGGCGGCAGCCAAGGGTCGTCTCTAAGAATCGATGACGATGGAGTGGGTGTTCGCACCTCGCCGGGGCGCCAGGAACGCGGGGCTCAGGGAATGGGGCTGTTGATCATGAGCTACCGCGCGAAGATGATCGGCGGAGCTCTGGAGGTTCGACCCGGCCCGGACGGTGGGACTACGGTCTGCTGCACTTTTTCAGCGAGCAATCTGGAATAGGAGGATGGGTTATGACGCCGCAATACCAAGTTGTGTCGGCGGCTAAGAAGGCGACGGTTCTTCTGGTGGACGATCACCCGATCGTGCGTCAAGGTCTGGCGCAGCTCATTAACCAGGAGCCGGATCTGGAGGTTTGCGGGCATGCCGAGGATGCCAAAGGCGCGCTACTCGCGATTGCTGCTTGTAGACCCGACATTGTGATTCTGGATATTTCGCTCAATGGCCCGGACGGGTTTGAGGTGCTCAAAGACATCCGCATGAGGGATGAGGCCCTGCCGGTGCTGGTACTTTCCATGCACGACGAGTCGCTCTACGCCGAACGTGCGCTGCGCGCCGGCGCCAACGGCTACATCATGAAGCAAGAGGCCACGGAGCGAGTGTTGCAGGCCATCCGCCGCATCCGGGGCGGAGAAGTTTATGTGAGCGACCGGATCGCCAAGCGGCTGCTGCGGCAAATCGTCAGCAGCCCGGCGTCTGGGAAATCGCCGATGGAGGCCCTGACCGATCGCGAGCTCGCCGTGTTCCGGCTCATCGGCAAAGGCCGCGGCACGCGCGAGATTGCCGACGATCTCCACATCAGCGTGAAGACCGTCGAGTCGTACCAGGCGCACATCAAGGAAAAGCTGTCGCTGAACAACGGCCGCGAACTGGTCCAGCACGCCTTCCAGTGGGTAACCCGCGAGGACGCGCCGTAGCACCGTAGTGGGGAAGTGGCATCGCCTTTTGGCAGCTAGGGCAGGTCATCGAATCGACCCAGGCGCTCCCCTGTTTCGCGATGCGGCATTTGCAGCCGGCCAGTGTCGATCTCCACCGCCAGGCCGTTTCGCTGACCCTCACCGCCGGAGGCCCAGGTGGTTGCGCCGGTGCATCTGCGGCTAGCCAACAAGCGTGTGGTTTTACTAATAGACTTCAACGTGGCCCTGATCAACGACGCGTCACGCGCGCCGCAAACGGACTCTCCGAATTGTCTTCTTTGCGTCTTTGCGGCTTTGCGTGAAATCTTGCTTTTTTGAATCCCAGGCTCCAAGCGATTTCCCCGCACGCTAGCCGCAAATTGTCCAGTTTATTGTTTGACTCGGCCTTAGCCACTTTCCAAATTGCGCGTTAAGTCCATCCGCCGCCCCGAATATCGAATCCCCCCTACTTCCCCGCCGCATTCACCAACATCCGGACCGGCCGCGCCGCCGCCAGAATCACCTCCGCCACCGGCTGCCCGAGCCCATCCAGCGCCTGGTTCTGTTGCGCCACCCAATCCCGCGGCGGCTTGGTGTTTGATTCCAAATATTTCAGCGCGCGCAGACCGATCTCCCCAGCCGTCTTTAGATTCCTGGACAGCGGCGTCAGCTCGCCCAGAAAGCTGTCGCCATCCACCATCGCCTCAAAGTTGGCGTCATTTTCCACCCACTCGCGGAGCCGGGCACGGATCGTCTTCAGGTCCGCCGGCGTCCGCCGCGCCACCGCCTGCTCCAGATGCCGCACCGGCTCGCTCTCCGGCCGCGCCGCATCCACAAAGCGGTTCAGCGGCGTCAAACTGGTGTACTTCCCGCCTTTGGCGCGAAGGTCGTGGCCCGCCGCCTCCGACGCATCGCCCAGAACGCGCAGCGGCTCCACCGCCTGCCCGCCCGCCAGGCGTTCCAGCATGGGAAGATAATCGGCGCGGTGCTGCACGCCCGTCCACTCCAGCCAGCGGCTGGTAGCTTCCATGCGCTGGTACATGGAGTTCACGTCCCTGACATCTTTACTCGACCAAAACCGTTCGGCGATCGCCGCCATGCGCGGCCAGATCCGCGAATCCACCGTCTCCGCGCTCACATATTCCGCCCACACGCAGGCCTCGCCGCCCAGAATGCCCTCGGCGTCTCCTGGGTCAACCTGGTAGTGCGTGCCGGCGGGCAGCAGGTAGTTCAAGTAGTAGCCATACGAAAGAATTCCGCGGTAGCCTTTCTTTGCCGTCTCCGCCAAAGCCTCGGGACCGCGCCACGATTGCACCACGGTATCCTGCGCCAGGCCGGGCGCCAGCACTTCGTCCCAGCCCACCATGGTTTTACCGTGGCCTTTCACCAGCGCCTGCACCCGCTGATTGAACCGCGGCTGTAGAGTCTTCGCCTGCGCGTCATCCACCTCATCGCCACCGATGTGAAAGTAACGGTCGGGAAACAGTCCCGCCATCTCGCCGATGAACCCGTCCAGGAAGGCGTACGTCCGCTCGCTGGCGGCGTTCAGGACCGGCGCGAAAATGCCCCACTTCCGCTCGATCTGGTAATCGCCCGGCGTCGCCGCCAGTTCCGGCATTCCCACCAGCCAACTGGTGGCATGCCCAGGCATGTCGAATTCGGGCACCACGCGGATCCCGCGGCCGCGCGCGTAGGCGACCACCTCGCGGATCTGGTCCTGCGTGTAGAAGTTGCCATCGGAACCGAACTGCTGGAGCTTCGGAAAGAGCTTGCTCTCCACGCGGAAGCCCTGGTCGTCCGACAGGTGCCAGTGAAGGACGTTGAGCTTGACCGCCGCCATGGCGTCCAGGTTGCGCTCCACCACCGCTACCGGCATCCAGTGCCGTCCAACGTCCATCATCATGCCCCGCCACGGGAACCGCGGGCGATCTTCGATATGGACCGCCGCAACTTCAAACCCGTCCGGGCTCGGCGCCATCAACTGGGCGAAGGTCTCAAAGCCGCGCAGTGCCCCGGTGGCGGTTGGGGCAGTGAGGCGGGCGCCGCCAGTGGTGACGTCCAGAGTGTACGATTCGTTCTCGCCCAGAGTCGGCCAATCGGGGGCCGGTGCCTGGCACGTCACGGCCAGCCCCTGCCCGGCCAACCCCTGCTCCGCCAACCCCTGCCCGGCGGCGCCCAGCGGAATCCCGGTCTGCCGCGAGATTCTGGCTTTGAAGCGCGCGATCGCCGTTTCGGGGCACCCGCTGTTGGTGACGCCGAAGCGCGTGTCGATCGCCAGCCGTCCGGTGCCCGGCGTCATCTTCAAGGGTAGCGGCATCAAAGCCCCGCGTGCGGCGGTCGCCGGCGGAACCGCCGGCAGAGCCGCCAGCAGAATCAATACGATTGCTCTGGTCATAAGGAAATTGCCTCCAGGTTTGCACCGCCGGTAGGCGCTGTCCAGTTCTCAACGGTTGTGGGCTGGGGTTACAGGCGTTCGTTACACGTTACGAACCGCCCCATCTGTTAGAATCGGAACCAGAATTCATGTCTGAGGGACCAGTTCCGGGAGTGCGCGCGCCCGCCGGGGATCAGGCGGCCCTAACCCAAGAACGCATTCGCGAAGAGTTGAATCGTGTGCTGGCCAGCCACGAGTTCCGCACCAGCAAGCGCAGCCAGGAGTTCCTGCGATACGTCGTGGAACATACCATCAACGGCCATGGTGACATGCTCAAGGAGCGAACCATCGGCATCGAGGTCTTCGGCCGCCCCACCAGCTATGACCCAAGCGATGACGCTACGGTCCGCGTGAAAGCTGGCGAGGTTCGCAAACGCCTGGGGCTGTACTATGCGGATCAGGGCGCCGGCGATCCGGTCCGCATCGAAATGCCATCGGGAACCTACGTGCCCGAGTTTCACGCGGCGTCTCACACTGCGCCTCACGCTCCGCCGGTCCCGCTGGTCGTGCCGTCGCCGGATTCCCCTCCGCATCCCCCGCCCCGTCTCAGCCGGTACTACGCGGCGGTCCTGGTGCTGGCGCTGGCGTCGGGCGCGTTCGTCTGGTATCTGATCCGTCCGCCAACCACCATCCTCGATCAGTTCTGGGCGCCGGTGCTGGAGGGTAAGCCCCCCGTGCTGGTGTGTGCGGCATTCGTCCCCGTCTGGAACTTCGATCGCGATCCGAACGCCACCGGCCCGCCGAAACCGGACGACTACGTGCCTTTGACCGACCAGTTCGTGGGTGGCGGCGACCTGCTCGCCACCTCGCGCCTGACCGCCATGCTGACCCGCATGAAGCATCCCTACCGCGTGAAAGTAGGGAACGACGTGTCGTTTGCCGACCTGCGAAACGGCTCGGCCATTCTGGTGGGGTACTCGTACACGCGCTGGCGCGACATCAGCGCCCAGATGCGGTATTTCATCGACGGCGCGCAACGCCCCGTGGGAATCACCGACAACGGCAAGCCCACCGGATGGGCCCTGCCGGGCCTGCCGCGCGACCGCCGCACCACCGAGGACTACGCCATCGTGTCGCGCCTGTTTCACCCCGACACGCACGCCATGCTGGTGGAGATAGCGGGCATTACGCAATACGGCACCGACGCCGCCGGTGATCTGGTGACGAATGCGGATTTAATGGCCGAGGCCTTGCACGATGCGCCGCCGGGCTGGCAAAAGAAAAACCTGCAACTGGTGCTGCACGTGAAAGTGATCTCCGGCGCGCCCACTTCGCCCAAAGTAGTGAAGGCGTATTTTTGGTAGCGTGCTCCTTCCGGCCGGCGCAGTGTGAAGGGGAAAGCGTTTTTTGTCCGCCAAATTGCAAGTGGTGTTCTCGCACCAGTCCGAAGATGGCGTTTCGGTCAAGCGACACAACCGTACCATGCGCCATCTGCCGCGGCTGTGGTCACTGCGGCCAGTTGGCCGCTCCACCGATCTAGTACGTCGCCGGCAACTCGCCGCGTTCTCGAAGCACAAAATAGCAGTTCACGACTCCGTCCGGCCTCGTATTTTCTGGGACTTGCTTGGTCCGGAGATCCGGTAGATCCTCGGGGAACGCCATGTATTCTTGGTAAAGGCTGGGGTCGCTCCTACTGAGTGCCTGAAGAGCTCGCATCCAGCGGTAGCGATCGCGAATATTCTTCTCACTATCCAATCGCAGGACCTGTTTGAGCTTCTCTCCTTCAGAATTCAAGGCATCAATACGGCCATCAGCCATGACCCGGAGGCAATCATTGAACGCGACTACGCAGGGGTTCGGCAGGCCAAGCATGTCTTTCTTTGTTAGGTTGCAAGTAGCACATGCGTAGAGAAGGTTCGAGTATTCGCACTCGCCATCCGGATCCATACTGGACGGAATGAAGTGCTCCACGTGAAACGTGCCGCCGCGGCTATTCCACTTTTCACGATGAAGGCAGTACACGCATCGGAAATTGAACTCGTCGCGCAACCAATCCCGATAGCTGCTGTAATCCTTGTAGCCCACGGGCCCATGCCGCCTGGCGTGCGGCGACATCGGATACTCAAATCCTATCAACGGGCGTCCTTGCCCTTCGCCGGCGAGCCCGAAAACAACCGGTTCTCCAGCTCATCGAGCGCGTGGGTAGGGCGCGGAGCCACCCTCTCAATGTGATAGTCGGTGTACGCCTGTAATGCATCGAGACGCGTCCGTTCCTCCGCGTTCAGCCTCCCTGAGATGTTCTTGTCGATGAGCATGCCCCGTTCGCGGTTCGTGATTGACCAGTCCTCTTCGAACTGAAGGAAGTCAAAAAAGCGTAACCTTCCCTCGAGTTCCTTTGGCAGATATCTGGTTTGTTTGAATGGTACGCCGACACGTTTCCAATCGCTGAATAGTCCAAGCACGCGTTGCTCCAGATCGAGTGGCAGGGAATATAGCTTGAGAACCTCGGAGTCGACGCGCAGTAGCAGTCTCTCCAGGTTCGCCGAGGCCGTTTCGGAGGAAGCTGCTGCAAGGTACTCATTGGCCGCTCGCTCGACTCCTTCAAATGAGCGCGTCTTGGGGATCGGTATCTTTCGGATGTCGCCGACTATGTTGTCGCGCTTACCCAAGTATGAGTAAGCGTAAGCATTCGCAATCGGCGAGTTGAGTAGTGCCCAAAGGGTTTCTAGTGAGTATGAGGACGTCGTTGGGCGTACTGGAATGAAACGGCTTGTGACTGGGTGCCCCTCCTTGTCGATTAGTGCTTTTAAGCGCCAGGGGCCGCGGCTTGTCGGAGCATAATTAAGAAGCACTTGCGGACTACCGACGGTCGTCCCACTCATTGGTCGTCGAATCACTGCCGGGTCCAGGTTCATCCAAAACCTCTTCGGCAGTTCGTGCAGTTGCAGGCCGCGACTGAAGTGCACGAAGCCGCGATTCCCTCCGGCTAAGTAGTCATCGGAATAGGTTGTGCTGCCGGATGGCAAGTCTGCTCCACGATAAGTTAGGCCCTGCCCGACCGAAGCAACTTTGCTAAGTTTCGGATTGTCCGCGCATGCGCTCCATACCTCTTCCAACTCGGGCAGACGCAAGGAGTATGAACTGTCAGCGGAGAATCGCGATTGCCGAACGGTTCGCGTCGTTGAGGCAGTGTAGTCGGATCGAAAGCGATCGAGCTCGCGCTCCCGAATACGGCGATAGCGAACTTCGTTCTGGCTGCCAGGCGTCTTGCGCCGCCCAACAAGAATCGCTGACTCGGCGTCCGAAAATGAAAAGACCTTGTCAGGGAAAAGGCAGATTTCCCTTAGTTCGCA
Source organism: Candidatus Acidiferrales bacterium (assembly GCA_035570275.1). Lineage (GTDB taxonomy): Bacteria > Acidobacteriota > Terriglobia > Bryobacterales > Bryobacteraceae > DATMNI01. The sequence continues at coordinate 27,150 of DATMNI010000415.1, forward strand.
CTCGCTGCTCAAGAACTCACGAAGGTCTCGGGCGTTGTCGCTATGCAGGACACTCTGCGGTAGCACGACCCCGAATACGCCGCCCTCGGGCAGATGGGGTAGAGTTCGCCACAGCATTTCAGCGGACTTATTGACGAAGCGCACGGCAGAGGCTTGGTCGCGGTACCGCTGTTGTTCCTGAGGCGTGAAGTCACCAAACGGCGGATTGGCAAGCAGAATAGTATTCTTTTTTGCCTGCACAGCGAGGCGGTCGCTAAGAAACATATCCTGGATTTCTAAATCCCAGCCGTCAGGATTCGGAACGTCCGTAAGTGTGAGCGACAATCGAGCGAATTCAAGCGCACGTGATTCAACGTCGGTGCCGTGCATCCGACTGCGCAGATACGGTCCACGCCGGCTCGGTATCACCTCCTCAGCCGGCAGCATCTCTGTGAGCAGCCGCATCGCGGAGACGAGAAAGGCGGAGGGCCCGCACGCCGGTTCGAACACGCTTCGTTTGTTGACAGGAATCTCCGCTATCCAGTCAGTCAGGTTACCGACGACATAGTCAACAAGGTACGAAGGAGTCCCATGTGTTCCGAAGGCGGACCGAGTTTTCCTCGAAATTAGCGTGTTCTCGTAAACGTATGCGAGAGACTCGGTTGTTGTGAGGGCCAGGCTGCTGAACTGGTCGATAATGCGAGCCGATTCGCGTAGGCCTTCAAGCTTATTCCCTGAGTCGATTGCCAGTGGCACCGTGCCATAGTGCCTGCCAAGCCTCCGGAAGACCTCCTCAACATCGTTGAGGTTCAGGTCCTCGAACCTCTGGACCTGCTTGTCCCGGAGGATCTTCCCCGATACGAGCCAGAAGACCGTTTGTAATAGCCAGTGTTCCTGTTCATCAGCCACATCTCGCCAGCCGATGGAATTCCTCAGTTCGGCCACGTTTCGTTCGATGAGTTGCCCGAGCGATTTGCCTACCTGCTCTTCAACGAGCGGCAGGAGTCCGAGGTCCACGAAGCCGAGTTGGTACTCCGGCCGGAAACGCCCCCAGGTTTTTGCCTTGTAAACCGCGTCAGGCCTGAAGGTCCCTACGTGGCCCTCAAAGAACCGCCCGATGTTATTTGCGGGGATGCTCTCCTGATATTCCGCAGACCTGGCCCCTTGCTTCCACCATTGAAGCGTATCCTGAAAGCACACGAAGACTAGAGGTGTTCCGAGGGGCCTGCATGCCTCTACCGCCGCGCGCGGGCCGCTCGTTTCTGAAAGCACGGCTACAGAGGCCGAACGAGAGTCCGCTGGCGACTGGGCAAATGCCACCAACGGTACGGTCTGGCCATCCCCAAACTGAAAGTCGGTCCAGAGCAAATCGGGGCGATATCCGCACTCGCGGAGTGGAGCTTTGATGGAACTTGGCGTCAGCAAGGCGGCACCCATCCTGTTGGTTCTTTTCAGCGGGTCACGACGACCGAGCTCAAATCGCAAGTGCGAGCGGAGGAACAGGGCCAAAACATTTTGGACATATATTGTTCACGGCCACATTATACAGTGTAGCAGTTGCACCCGCAGAGTACATCACAATCGCAGGGATCGCGAAGGGATCGCGTCTGCTCTCGCCGCCTGGAACGGCAGATCACCGGTTGGCCCCGCAGACTTGACACCCATTATACAACTAAGTGGCGCATTGTCTTAGACTTGCGCAACGGCCTAACGATCTGCGTGATTGGCCGGGCTTAGGCCCGCTAGCGGAAGCCAAGGGCAAACAGTCGCGTGGAGTGCATCTCAATCCCCCGATGGTGAAACGATCGTCAACTCAGTCACAAGCGATCGCAAACAAAGTTTCCTACCCTTTCAACCACTTACAGCCTTCAATTTCAGACTCCAGCCTCCCCATATGCTACACCTGGAATCGTGAGTACTCAAGCACAAATCGACGCCAACCGGCGCAACTCTCAAGAATCTACCGGCCCCCGCTCCTTCGAGGGCAAGGCCGCCTCTGCCATGAACGCTTTCAAAACCGGCATCAACGCCAAACGCGAAATCCTCCGCGGCGAAAAACCCGAAGAACTCCAGGCCCTCTCCGATCTCTATTACCAACGCTGGGCTCCCACCACCCCCGAGCAGGCTTACCTCGTCGATATCCTCATCTCCACCGATTGGATCACCCGCCGCCTCCGCCGCGTCGAAGCCGAACTCTGGGAGCACCACATCGCCGATGCCTGGAAGCCCAACAAGAAATGCCCCATCGGCCAAGCCTTTCAGATGGCCACCGGCACCTTCGACAGCCTCACCCGCCGCATCGAATCCACGGTCCGTATGAACCGCAAGGCCCTCGAAGCCCTTATCAAGATGGAAGCCCTAATCAAGCTCAAGCCCGCCGCGGCCGCTCCCGCCAGGCCCCCGGACCCCGAGCCGGTAGCCGTCGGACCGCCCCCGGTCCTTCCCCCCGAACCCCAGCAGAATCAATCCACCGCTCCCAAAATTGGCTTCGTTCTTCCAATTCCCGCCGCCCTGCGAGCGCAGCCCGCTCAACCGGCCACCGGCCACCGGCCACCGGCCACCGCTCAACCGGCCCCCAGCCACCGTTCACCGGCCACCAGCCCCAGCCCCCGTCCACCGCTGCCAGT
>DATMNI010000416.1:0-2209 GCA_035570275.1 Candidatus Acidiferrales bacterium
ACCGCATTCCGCGAGAGAACCGAAGGCGACGCGCGTGAAGAATGGATCACGCAGTTCCCTGCCCTGGCCGACGCTGCGCTCGAAAACCGCTGGCACCCGTCCGCCGCACGCTTCTACAACAACTGGCTCTCCCAATTGCTCGAACTCAAGGAAAGCCGTCGTGAAGCCATGCAACTCAGCGCAATCCCAGTCCGCGCCACCGGCGTCGAAGCCGGCGCAGACTAACACCGATATCGGCCCAGCCGCGCGCGCCAGAGTCTGCGTGATAACCGCCCGGGATCGACCACTTGTCCAACCGGGAACATAGGTAACAGTTTTATCCGAGGGCATGGGTAACACTTTTGTCCGCGGGTTTTTCGTTCCGGAATGATTATAAGAGGAATCGTCGGGCCGGTGGGAATGTGGGAATCGCGGCAGCGATTTCCAAGGACGGGGGAAAGGGTGGAAATCCTGGTGTTGGATTTCCAGGCTTTCCACCGGCCGGCATTTCCACGGGCGGAGGTCATTCCAGCCCCAATCTGCGCCGCAATCCCACGTGCAGGGCGCGATGAAACGCATGCTGGTGGGTGTCCAGAAAGCCGAGCCGCACCGGCCCGTACAACACTTCGAAATAACGCTCGTCGAGGGCGCGCAATCCCAGCCATTCATAGGCGAAAATCTCGCTGATGAAGGTGCGGGCTCCGCGCATCTTCAGGCTGCCCTGCTGCGACACGCGCCGCACGATGACCTCATCGCCATACTCCAGTTCCGGCACGCGGCGCGGCATCGGCCGCGATGAAGGCTGATAGCAACTGGCCGGCGTCCGGCCCCCCAGCGAATCATGCGGACGTTCCAGGTTGTACTCCTGCTGAAACCTGTCGAAGGCGTCTTGCTGACGGCGCCGGGTGCGCTCCGGTGGCCGCAGCGTAGCCTGCTTCAGCGTCGAATGCATGCGCTCATGCCGCCCGTTATCCTGCGGCGAGGCGGGACGGGAACGCTCCGCCACAATGCCCAGCTTGACCCACTCCATCGACACGCGGCTGAGTCCACCGGGCGCGCGGCTGGCAAACGGCACGCCGTTGTCGGTGTGGATTACCAGTGGCAGCCCGTACTGGCGGAAGCAGGCGTCGAAAATCGCGCTGACGTGCGTGCCGTCGGCCTGCGGCACAATGTGGCAGCGCAGCAAGTAGCGGCTGTGCGCATCCGTGATAGTGAGCGGATCGCAGCGGGTGCCGTCCCCGGTCCGGAAGTGGCCTTTGAAGTCCGCGCACCAGGTCTGATTGGCGGCTTGGACGGAGGCGAACGGAGTTCGATACGGCGGCGTGCGTACGCGCGCCTTACGCGGATGGGCGAGCCCGGCGCGCTTCAGCACCTCCCCGATGGTGCTCTCGGCCGGCCACCCGATCTCGGGATGCGCCGCCGCCAGTTTGATCCGCAACTTGCGCGGCCCCCAGTGCCAGCGGTGGCGCGCGGCGACGATGTGCGCCACGACCTCGTCGCTCACCCGCCCCGGAACATGCCGGGGCGCACGGCTCCTATCGGCGAGCCCGGCCATACCTTCGGCCTGGTATCGTTCCAGCCACTTGTACACCGTCTTGCGCGACACCTGGTAGACCTCGGCCAGCGCCTGAATGTTCTCCCCGGCTTGGTAATCCTGAATCAGTTGGACACGCAGGTCCATGGTTCGGTTCTCCTTCCACGGCATCGCTTCTCAGCATGCCGCCGACGGAACTCAGAACCTCGACTTCAATAAACTGTCACCCATGTCCTCGGATAAAAGTGTTACCCATGTTCCCGGTTTGGACCCACTTCCTGCGGTCGTGGCTCGAAACACCGCCACAATGAGCCGCGACCAGAGGGAGCGGTGGATGGTCGGTTTCCACACTTTCCCAGCGACCAGCTTCATCAGCCACGGAACCGCGCGCGCCAGCAAGCGGGTCCTGACGACCCTCTATACCCCGAACACAGCCTTCGCCGCATCCCGCGCCGCGCCCACCAGCCGATCCACTTCCGACTCCGTAATCACCAGCGGAGGCGCAAAGAACACCATGTCGCCCGTAGCCGGATGCGGACCACCCGAACGCAGCGTACGCGTGATGACGCCCCGCTTCATCAACTCCGCCTGATAACGCGCCGCGATCTTCTGATCCGCTGCGAAATTCTTCTTAGTCGCCCGATCTTCCACGAACTCGACCGCTGTCAGCAACCCCTTTCCGCCGCGGATTTCGCC
>DATMNI010000417.1:0-15750 GCA_035570275.1 Candidatus Acidiferrales bacterium
CGAATTACTCAGGCCGAACAGGAAATCGCGGACCAGTTGCTGTCCAGCAGGCGTGTCGCTACCGTTTGACTGCTTCCAGTTGCCATACCAGATCAGGTAAGCTTTCGGCGTGTCCATGACGGAGCCGAAGTGGTTAATGATGGGGGACAGCGCACCGGTTGCGCCGTTGATGGGCGCGCCGTCAATCGGGTTGGTATCGTGGGCGTTGACCGTGGGCCCATCGGCCTCAAACTGCTTTCCCCGGTCATTCTGGTTGCCCCCATCGTCGGCCAGCGCACCAGCAGCGCTTAGCACGAGCGCCAGGGTAAAAGAGGCCAAACGGCCGCGAAGAACACTTTTCATTGTTTTCCTCTCATTCATTTGAGTTACTTCACATGGGTAAGCAATAGTTTCGGCGGAAAGTCCGCCCCTTAAGAAGTGTTAATTAAACAACGACACGTGAGCTAGGTTTCTGAGGCTGGCGATTCCACCGACTGGTCCAACTGACCCGCACGTGGGCTGATATATAATCGGATCAACTTCGGAAGGCGGGGATTGTGGCGGATCATCCAGGCGAAATCACCCAACTGCTCGGCAAGTGGCGGAACGGCGACCACGACGCCGAATCCAGATTATTCGAATTGCTGCTGCCGGATTTGCGGCGGATGGCCCGGCGCTACTTCCGCGGGGAGCGGGCGGGGCATACTCTGCAGGCGACGGCGCTGGTGAACGAAGCGTTCCTGCGGTTGGTTCGGGCGAAGGGCATCGACTGGCAGGACCGCGGCCATTTCTTCGCGGTCGCCGCCAGAATGATGCGGCGTTATCTGACCGACCATGCGAAGAATAAGCCGGGCGTCGTTTTTCTGGAGATGGAGGGCATCCCGGAGCCAGTGGCCGGCCGTTATCAGCGCGTGGAACTTACCTTGGCGGTGGATGCTCTCCTCGATGAGTTGGGAAAGGAATCGCCGCAGCGGCGCAGCGTGGTGGAGCTGAAGTTCTTTCTGGACTTGAGCGACGAAGACGCCGCCCAGGCGCTGAACCTCACCCTGCATACCTTTCAGCGCGAGTGGTACCGGGCACGCCGCTGGCTATTCGAGCGATTGAGCGCGAATCCACGCGAATCAGCCCGGGGCGAATCGGCGCGGGGCGCCCCCAGCGCGTGATGGCCACCGCGGCGTGTTGCCCGACTGGTCCGGGCCGGTAGACAACCGCCGGAATGGCGGCGACTGCTCCCCGGACTAACTTTCTAGTACTGAATCTCCAGTACCGAATGATCAGTACTAAATTTACAAAAACCCCCTTCGCTAGGCTGCTAAAATTGCGTTTCGTTTCAGCAACAGTAGTACTTTTCACGAGTTTCGCCAGTATAATGAATTTGTCGCGACTGCTGCGAGTCCGCGCAACTGCTCGCGAACTCCCATGGAGACCATCGGCAAATACCAGATTATCGGCGAGATAGGGCGCGGCGGCATGGGGAGGGTCTACCATGCGATAGATCCCGTCATGAAGCGTTCGGTCGCCCTTAAGGTGACCCGCTGGTCCGATTCGGACGACGCCGGGGAGCGGAAAACCCGCAAGAAGCAACTCCTGCGCGACGCGCGGAATGCCGGGCAACTGACCCACCCCAACATCGTCACCGTCTACGGGTTTGAAGAAGATGGCGATCTGGCCTTCATCGTGATGGAGTTGGTAGAGGGCACGACGATGGCCCCACTCCTGCGAGGCGGAGCGAAACTGGACGCCCAACGGACCGTCCGCTACATTGCCGAGGCCTGCGGCGCGCTGGACTACGCCCACAAGAACCATATCGTGCATCGGGACATCAAGCCCGAGAACATCATGCTCACCAAGGAGGGCAAGGTCAAGATCGCCGATTTCGGCATCTCCAAGTCCATCCGCGGCGGTTCGCTCGAAGCCACGCGAACGCAGGCAGGAATTGTGATGGGCACACTGTTCTACATGTCGCCGGAGCAGGTGCGCGGGAGCGCGGTGGATGGCCGGTCGGACCAGTTTTCCATCGCCGTGGTCGCCTACCAGATGCTGACCGGCGTGCTGCCCTTTTCCGCCGAGGAGCCGACCGCCATCATCTTCAAGATCTCGTTCGAGGAGCCGAAGCCTCTGGAACTGCTGAATCCGGGTTTGGATCCGGCGGCAGGGGAAGTGATCAGGAAGGCCCTGTCCAAGAAGGCCGAGGACCGCTACCACACCTGCACCGAGTTTGCCGAAGCCCTGGCTAAATCTCTAGGTGTGAGCTACAGCGCCGCCATCGCCGCGAACCCGCCGATGGCGCGGCGCGTCCGCCTGGCAGCGGCACGGTTCTGGCGGGAATCCATTCTGCGCCTACCCATCCTGCGCCTACCCATGCCGGTGAAAGCGCTGCTGGTGCTGATGCTGCTGCTGCCGGCGCCGGCCTGGTGGTGGTTCCGGCACGTGTCGCAGATCCATCGGCCGCCGGTCGCCATCGAAGGTGCCAGCGCGATTGCCGGCCCGCTGGCGGAGGCGGGCGAAGTCGACAGCCTGTCGTTTGCGCCGGATGGCTCCGAACTGGCCGTGGCGGCCGGCCGGCGACCAATTCAGCTTCTGCGCGCGCCGGATTGGAGGCCGGGCGGAAGCCTGGATGCGGGCGCCGCGATTGTGGCTGCCTTCGCCCATTCCGGAAACCTGCTGGCGACCGCCGAGAAGCCTTCGATCCGGCTCTGGAATGCCGCCGACGCCAAACAGGTTGCAGTTTTGACCGGCCATACGGATTGGGTGACGGGTCTTTCGTTTTCGCCCGGCGACGGTGTGCTGGCCTCCGGTTCGGACGATCAGACCGTGCGCTTCTGGGATGTACCGGGACGGGCGGAGATAGCGGCGCTCCGCATCACGGACGTCGCCGTCACCAGTCTGGCCTTCTCGCCCGACGGCGCCACGCTGGCCTTCGGTGGGCGCGATGGCAGCGTCAGGCTCAAAGTTCTAAAAGGCGGAGCGGTGCAGATTCTGGGCCGCCATGAGGGTCCGGTAACCAGTCTGGCCTTCTCGCCCGACGGCGCGTTTCTGGCTTCCGGATCCGAGGATCAAACCGTGCGTCTGTGGAACCTCACCAGCGCCAGCCAGCTCCCAGTGCTGCGGGCCGGAAAGCCAGTGCGGAGTGTGGCGGTTTCGCCCGGTGGAACCCGGCTGGCGGCCGGGACAGACGATGCCGGCGTGCGGCTCTGGCGGTTGCCGGACGGTAAGGCGCTGCCGTCGCTGGTGGGCCATCGAGGCCCGGTGACGGCGGTGGCCTTCACCAGAGACCCAGCCTTCACCAGAAGCGCCGCTTTCACTAGAAACGAGGCTTTACCCGGAAGCATGGTTTTGACCGGAAACGAATCGGGCGTGTTCCTGGCATCGGGTTCCCGCGACAAAACGGTTCGGCTTTGGCGGCTCCAGAAGCAGTGACCATGGCGGGCCTCTTTCGGTGGTGGCTGGCCGCGCAAACTCTGGCCGCGGCACTCAGCGCGGCTACGTGCTCGCCAGCCGCGATGAAAGCTGACGATAGCCGGAAGGGCACGCTCAACGAGCGCGATTGCCGTATGGCGGACGCCTTCAAGGATGCACCCGAGGACAAGGCGTTTGTCGACGTGTACACCATCGCCGTTCCGGAAGCCGGCATGCTGACTGTAGAGGCATCGTCGTCGCAGTTCACGGCACAGGTCCGCCTCTACGATGGGCGCGGCCGGCGGCTGGCGGGAACGGAGAGCGGCGCCGGGCTGCGGGCGGAGGTTCAGGCCGGCCAGCACACGGTGTATGTCTCCTCCGAGGGCGTCAAGACCGGGACTTACACGATTGTGACGAGTTTCAAAGCCACACCGGGCTGTGCGGAGCGCGGGGCGGCTCCGAACGGCGAAATCGCGGGCGACTTGAGTCTGGGGGACTGCCGTCATCCCATCGCCATCAAACAGCGCGGAACCCTGATTGTGGAATTGCAGGCCGCCGATGCGGAATTGATTTTGCGCCAGGGCCGGCAGGAATTGCAGAGGGACCCGGCCAGAATCGCCCGCGAGCTGGAAGGGGACTACACCATCGTGGTGCACCCCACCCGCCCGCGAGGTGGAGCCTACAGGCTGCAAACGGTCTTTTGCCCCGGTGCGCGGGAATTGAGCCTCAACGCGCCGGTGGAGGCAGCCGTTTCGGAGGCGTGCCGCGCGGCGACCGGCGACGGCCCTCAAACCTACTCCTTGAAACTGGCGGCCGGGGCGCTGGTTTCGGTGACGTTGCAGGGGCGTGGGTTCTCATTGCCGGGCGTGGAACTGCTGGTGATGCTGTCCGGCTCGGGAGTTGAGAGTGTGGAGGGCAAGCCTCCGCTGACACGCGCACTCGGAGCTGGAACGTATGCCATCTCGGTCAAGGTTCCCAAAGGGGTCACCGGTTCCTATTCGCTGACGGCCCGCAGCCTGTGCCGGTTGACGGAGGTCAAGCCGAATACGGCTGCTACGGGCGCATTCACCGCGGGGGGCTGCAACTCCGGCACGATCCTTAACAACCGGGAGTCATTCCCGGCCGTCCTTTACCACTTGCGGACCGACCAGAGTTGCGAGTTCAGCCCGGCCATCGAACCAAAGGGAGTCGTCAAGTTCACGTTGCTGGACCTCGCAGGCAAACCAGCATCCTCGCCATTTTTGCGGCCGGGAGAGCATTTGGTGATGGTCAGCGCAGTGGTCCCCGGGCTGGGTTCTGGCGGCAGGTCATTCCGGCTGGAAACCCGCTGCCGGCGGGCCTGCGTGCCCGACGAACTGCGCCTCAACGAGATTCAGGATGGGCGGATCTCGCCCAACGATTGCCGGCTGAGCGACATCGTGCCTACTGGCGACACGTCTCTGGCGCACTTGTACAGCTTCCGGTTGACGCGGACGGTCACCGTGCAATTCGCTTTCCCGGGCGGAGATTCCGGCGCATCCCTGATGCTCTTGAAAGGCGACGGCGTCAGGAAGGAACTCGTCGAAGAGAACGCGGAGATCCGCCGCAGTTTGCAGAGCGGCGTCTATTCCGTGGTGGTGAAGTTGCCGAGACCCATGGCATACAAATTGCGGGCCGTGGTGCCGTGTACGCCGATCAACCTGCAAACCGATCAGCCGGTTTCGGGCACGCTCTCCGAAACGGATTGCTATGATGGCACGGGATCGTATTACCGGCGATATCGAATTCTTCCCGACCAGACAGCGGTGCTGGAATTGACCGCGGCATCGCAGAACTTCGATCCGGCGCTGAAACTTTCGGACGCCAATGGCTTGCAGGCTGCCAATACGGGTACGGCTGGCGGGCAACCAGCGGCCATCCGGCGCCTCGTCGAATCGGGTGGAGATTATGCGGTGCAAATCGACTCGGCAAACTCCGATGGCGCCGGTGCGTTCAGTCTCGGCCGCAAGCTGTTTCCGTTGCGCGAACTGGAACCGAACCAGCCTGGTCCCGTCGCCGAATTCCTCGACCCGGACTGCCTCGAAACTACCTGTGTGCATTACTACCGCGTCCGCCTGGATGGAGACGTAACCCTCCGCCTGAACCTGAAGGTTCCGTTCGCCTCGATTCTGGAGTTGCTGGATGCCAACTGGAACCCCCTGGAGAAAGGCGAAACCGAGATCCGCAGCCGTATGAAGGCCGATCGCTACATCATTCGCGTGAGCACGAAAAGTCGAACCTACGGCAGCTACATATTGACCGCCGGCACGGGGAATTGAGGAGACCATGGGAGAATCGCGGAAGCCAGCAGGCTATCTCTCGCAAAGCCGCCAGGAACGCCAAGAAAACAAGCGAATGTCTTCTTTGCGGCCTTTGCGCCTTGGCGAGACAATCTGTTTTTGTTTGGCCTTCCTGCTGGCGCTTCCCTCGCTGGGTATGGCGCAGACGCCGGCCGGTTCCCGTTTGGTCGTCCACACGGTCAGCAACAGCATCAAGGTGAACATCGGTTCGAAAGCGCCTGAGCCTTCGGTCCGGGTACAGGACGAAAACGGCCGGCCGGTAGCTGACGCAACGGTAACGTTCACCATCATTTCGCCGGACGCCGCCGGCCCGGGGGCCACCTTCGCGGGCGGCGCCAGGTCTTTGCGCGTGACCACCGATGCGGCAGGCGATGCGGTGGCTTTCGGCCTGCGCCCCAACCAGGTGCAAGGCCGCTACCTCATCGAAATTCAAGCTCAAAAGCCGCTCATGCTCTCGGCCGAAACGCCGGTCTCGGTCGCCGCCGAGAATGCCATGGAGATCAAGCGCCTGGTAATCGCGCCGGGCGACGCTTTCATCAATAACCTGTGCAAGAAAACCTCGGGCGAACCGAAAGTGCAGGTGCAGGATGAGCAGGGCAAGCCCGTGATCGGAGCCGATGTGACATTCCGGCTGCCGGCCACTGGCGCAGGCGGAGTCTTTACCGGGGGCAGCGCCACGCGCCTCGCAAACACCGACGATTCCGGTCAGGCCATGGTGAAGGGATTCGTGCCGAACAAGACCACGGGCGTTTTCGCAGTGGAGGCGGTCGCCTCGATACTGAATCTCCGGGCCAATGCCGTGGTTTCCGGGTCCAACGTAAGGCAGAGCTGCTTTCCGACGCTTCTGGTGGTGATTGGCACGGGCGCGCTGGCTGCCGCCGCCGGGCTGGCGGTCGGGAAGAAGGGTTCCAGCAGCAGTTCCGCCCCCGCCCCCACTCCGGCCAATCCGTCCACCATCGGCATCGGTTCCGGCGGCGACCCCCGATTTGGCGGGCACTGAGGCCAGGAGAACCATGATGAAATCCAGTCATCAGATTCTTTTCAGCCTCTGGTGGGACGAAGCCTGGTGGGACGAACCCTGGTGGGACGAACCCTGGTGGGGCAGATTGTCAAGGGTACCCTCTGGGTCCGGCGGATTGCCAATCCGCCGCACCCTCGAAAGTCCCTTGTGGAAGTTCGGCTGCGCGCCAACTCCCGGCGGGCGGATTGCCAATCCGCCGCAGCTTGCCAAGCTGCCCCACAAGGCGCCACGGGCGACTTTCATTCTTCCCCCTGTGCGCCCGGCGCACATCGAGCCCCGCCTGCTGCCGGTGCCGCAGGCGCCGGAAAGGAGTACCCGTTCGTGAGAGGCCCGCGGCTTTGCCAGACGGCCCTGTTCCTGGTTACGGCGGCAAGCTTCACGGCGGCAGGCGCCTTTTCTCAGGTGACGGTGCAGAACAATTGCCCGCTGGATAGCGGTGAAGTAGGCTGGCCCTACAGCGTGCAACTCCTGGCCGGCGGCGGGCGGGCGCCTTACACCTGGAACATCGACACTGCCCTGCCGAAGGGACTGATTCTCCACAACGGCGGCGATGGGACTCCGCCCAGAATCGACGGCACGCCACAAGCGGCTATCGACAACTTCAACTTCACCCTGACGGCGATTGACAATGTCGGCTCGCCGGGCCGGAAGGTCTGTTCGCTCAGCATCAAACCGGTGTTAGCGATTTCGCCTCCGGCGTTCGGCAGCCTCCCGATCGACACGCCGTATTCCTTCCAACTGCTGGCTACCGGCGGCATTCCGCCCTACACTTTCAACTGGTCCGGATCTACGCCCCCGGGCCTCACGTTGAGTTCCAGCGGGCTGATCGCCGGTGCGCCCACACAGGGCTCCAGCGTGCCTTATGCCTTCAGCGTCGCCCTGCAAGATGGCATCAAGGCGCTGGTGCAGCAGACATTTCAGATCACCGTCAGGAACACGCTGACCATTACCGGCCCGTCGGCGCTGCCTGCCGGCGTGGTGGGCAAACCATACTCCACGCAACTGACCGCACAGTTGGGAACACCGCCGTATTCGTGGGTGGCCCTTCAGGGATCGCCTCCAGACGGGTTAAGGCTTGACGCGACCGGCCTCATCAGCGGCACCCCGAGCACGCCGACGTCGAACAATGCCTTTTCCGTGCGGGTGGCCGACACGAAAAACGCGGTTGACCTGAGGACCTTCAGCATCCAGATTAACAAGACCGCGTTGACGGTCAATCCCGTCACCTTGCCGCAGGGCTTTGTGGGCGCGGCGTACAGCGGCGCCGCTCTGAGCGCCACCGGAGGCATCGGTCCGTACACCTGGTCGATTTCCGCCGGCGCGCTGCCGCCGGGGCTCACACTGAGCAGCACCACCGGGGCGATCGCGGGAATACCGCAGCAACCCGCCACTTTCGACGGCGTCACCAAGGCGGCGACCTATAACTTCAGCACCCAGGTCCAGGACGCCCAGGGGACGGCTGCGACCCTGGACCTGTCGATTGTCATCAACCTGGGCCCGCTCATTACCACCCCGGCGTTGAATCTGGCCTCCATCGGCAAGCCCTACAACCAGACGCTGACCGCCAGCGGCGGCGTCACGCCTTACCAATGGTCTCTGGCCGCGAACTCCGATCCGCTGCGCAACGCCGGGCTGGACCTGAACCCCACCACCGGCCAAATTACGGGAACCCCCGCCGGGCCGCCCAAGGCGTTAAGTATCCAACTCGAGGTGCGCGACAAGTTCGGCGCGCTGGGAACGGCAGCCTTTCCGCTGGTCTTGACCGACCTGGCAGTGACCACCAACCCAAGCCTGCCCGACGGTTTTCCGGGAGAACTCTACCCGCCGCTGAAGTTGGCGGCAATCGGGGGCAGCGGGAAATACTTGTGGACTGCCAGCGGCAGTTTGCCTCCCGGCCTGAGTCTGGCAGCCGACGGCACCCTTTCGGGAACGCCCACCGCGGTGAACTTGTACACCTTCACGGCAACGCTGGGCGATGGCCTGCTCTCGGTTGGAGTTGATTTTACTCTCTCAATCAAGCTGCGGCCCATTGTGCCCGCGATCACGGGCGTATCCAGCAGCGTGGCGCCGCGGTTGCAGCCGCAGATCAAGGTTGGAATCCCACAGGCCTATGCCGTGGATATCGCCGGCACGCTGACACTGGCGTTCCAGGCCGCGACTCAGACCGCCACCGACGACCCGATGATTGATTTCTCCGGCGGTGGGCGCAGCGTGAACTTTACGATTCCGGCAGGTAATACCGATGCCGTGTTCGGCAACACTGCCTTCATCGGTTTACAGACCGGGACGACGGCGGGCAATTTGACGCTCTCCGCCGTCTTCACCGCGGCCGGTGCGCCCCTGGTCCCCAATTCGACCGTCGCGGTGACAACCGCCATTCTGGCGCAGAAGCCCGCCGTCACGTCGCCGCTCACGGTCAATCTGAGCCCCACCACCGCGGGCGTCGATTTCGAAGTCACGGTGACCGGTTACTCCACCACGCGCGAAATGACCGACGCCAGCTTCGATTTCACGTCGAAGAACAATTTCAACCTGACCACGGGCACCGTCACGGCCGCCAACTTTGGGGCCGCCGCGACGTCCTGGTATGCCAGCGCTGCATCGCTCGCGTCAGGCGGCACGTTCGTTTTCACGCAACCGTTCAAGGTGACCGGCGATAAGACTGGTATAGGCAGCGTGACGGTTACGCTGAAAAACACCGCGGGAACTTCGGCGACAGCCACCGCGAATTTCCCGTAAGGTTAGTTAGGAAGCTATCAGCACTCAGCTATCAGCTTTCAGCTAAATCAACTGCGCGCCGCGCTCGGGGTTTAGCTGATCGCTGACCGCTGATGGCTGAAAGCTGTAAAGCTAAACTTCAGCCAGCATTTCCGCGATCTTGACAACTAGCGCCGAAGGCTCATAAGGCTTCGGCAGAAAGGTCCAGTTCGGATCGATCAGCAGAATGGCATGGTGATAGGCAGAGACGAGCAGGACTTTGGTTTCGGGGCGGGTTTTGTTGATCCGCTGAGCCAATTCCACGCCGGTCATGCGCGGCATGACAATGTCGGAAAGCAGCAAATCGATAGGGCCCGGGTGGGCTCTGGCCAAGTCCCAGCCGGCCTTTCCGTCCTCGGCAATCAGCAAATGGTAACCCTTGGTTTCGAACAGTATTTCCAGCATCGTACGCATTTCGGCGTCGTCTTCGACGAGCAGAATGGTACGGGCCCACGCCGGTTGGAGCGTCCCGTCAACCACTGCACGAGCGGCAGCTTCAGATTTGACTACCCCAATATCCTTCGTAATGTTAATTGTACTGCTTTTCGCACTGGGAAGCCAGAAGCAATTTTCGACAACATACCCTATAGCCGGGCCAATTGGGCAAACTAACTAACTAAAGGCAACTGTTCAGGCCGCTATCGTCATTGATTTTGGAGAGGGCGGAGACTGGGTGCTGCTGGCGCCGCCGATGGCAGTGAACCCCCGTCAATAAGTAGCTGAGAAGCGGCCGCTGCTGAAGTTTGCATGTCTGTACCACATAATCTTCCGGATCAGCACAAATAACCGCAGGACTCTCTCACTGAAATTGTTGGCGGGCTCCACTTCGTCGCGCGACAGCAAGAGCTCGCCCGTCCCCGCCTCGCCGCGGAACCGATACCACAAGGTAAACAGACGACCCACGGCGGCCAGCATGTCGCGGGCGAAATGCACGGCGTCCCCGGTGGAGGCGCACTCACCGATTCCAGTCGGCAAGACTTGAGCGAGTTGCTCGACAAGCTGAGCATTCCTCGGTAAAAATCGAATAACGGCCCAAAAATACGTTAGCGTATTTCTGAAATGACCGGCTTAGCTAACCTGAGCGGTCGGATTATTTTGGCACACTTTGCCCGGCCCCCCTCCCTTTAATAAGCGACGGGCACTCAACGGATAGCCAAAATGAGGAAACCATGTTACGAATGAACGACGAAGCCCCCAATTTCACCGCCGAAACCTCGCAGGGCAGGATCAACTTTCACGAATGGATCGGTAACGGCTGGGCCATCCTGTTTTCCCATCCGGGGGGTTTCACGCCCGCGTGCACCACGGAACTGGGCTACATGGCCGGGCTGCAACCGGAATTCGAGAAGCGCAATTGCAGGATCATCGGGCTCAGCGTGGACCCCGTGGGCGCCCCCGCAAAATGGGCGGCGGATATAGAAGAGACCCAGGCACACACGGGGAAATACCCGATGATCGGGGACCAAGACCTCAAGATTGCCAGACTTTATGACATGCTGCCGGCCGATGCCGCTGTTGCAGGCCCGGGCGATACTTCCGATGGCCGCGCCGTCGCCACCAATGCCACCGTGCGTACCGTGTTCGTGATCGGTCCCGACAGGAGGATCAAGCTGATGCTCAGCTACCCCATGCGCGCCGGCCGCAACTTCGACGAGTTGCTGCGGGTCCTGGATTCGATGTCGCTCACAGCCAGGCGCCGGGTGACGACGCCCGTGAACTGGAAGGCCGGCGGCGACGGAATCATCTCGGGGCCCGTATCGGACCCGGAGACCAAAAGGAACTATCCCGGCGGCTGGACGGCGCCCCGGCCTTATCTGCGGACCGCTCCCCAGCCGATGTAGCCCATCATGCCAAACCTCGGTCGTGCCGGCGCATGGGGGGAGGGAGACCGCCATGGTAGAACCACTGAATCATGAAGTCTGAACTCTGGGGCGTGCGGGCCGAAGCCACCAGCCGCAACTCCGGATAGAAAAACTCCACGAGTTTGCCGGGCGGGCGGAATTCTTGGCACACTTTGACCGGCCCCTCTCCCTTTATTAAGCAACGAGCACTGGACGAAATCACCAAAAGGAAGACAACCATGCTACGAATAAACGACGAAGCCCCCAATTTCACTGCCGAAACTTCGCAGGGCAGAATCAACTTTCACGAATGGATCGGTGCCGGCTGGGCCATCCTGTTTTCCCATCCGAAGGATTTCACGCCCGTCTGTACCACCGAACTCGGCTACATGGCCGGGCTGCAACCGGAATTCGAGAAACGCAATTGCAGGATCATCGGGCTCAGCGTGGACCCGGTAGGCTCCCATGCAAAATGGGCGGTGGATATAGAAGAGACCCAGGGACACAAAGTGAATTACCCGATGATCGGGGACCCGGAACTCAGGATTGCCAAGCTTTATGGCATGCTGCCGGCCGATGCCGGCGATACTTCCGATGGCCGCACCGCCGCCACCAATGCCACCGTGCGTACCGTGTTCGTGATCGGTCCCGATAGGAAGATCAAGCTGATGCTCAGCTACCCCATGAGCACCGGCCGCAACTTCGACGAAGTGCTGCGGGTCCTCGATTCGATGCAGCTCACGGCCAGGCACCAGGTGTCGACGCCGGTGAACTGGAAGGCCGGTGACGACGTAATCATCTCGGGATCGGTATCGGATGCCGAGGCCAAAACGAAGTATCCCGGCGGCTGGAAGGCGCCCCGGCCTTATCTGCGGATCGTTCCCCAGCCGGTGTAGCCCGTCATGGCAAACCTCGGTCTTGCCGGCGCATCTTGCGGGAGATGGAGACCGCCATGGTAGAGCCACTGAATGATGAAGTCTGGGCTCCGGGAGAACTGCTCGAACGGCTGCAACATCGCGACCGGTTCGGCGTGGGCGCGAAAAATGCTTCGGTCCATGATGAAGGCGAAGAACTTCAGTTCGCTTGAGGAGATGATCGCCCTAGTGAGGGATTTAGTCGTGCGAATGGTCGGCGGCGAGATGTCTCAGTTCATCTGATGTGACTTTTAGGGGATGACGGGCGGACCCGTTTCACGCTTCCGGCGGTGGTCTTCCTCAAACTGGGCCGCCACGCGGTCAAAGCCGCGGCGGTCTCGGTAGCAAACTCGGCGATCAACTTCTGCAGAGACACCTGATCCTCGGCGATCACTTGGACCACCCGCTCGATGCGATCCAGCCTTTCTTCGGGTGTCTTATTCGCCACTTTGGTATTGTCGCATACCTTTCCAGCAACCTCTTACCGCCCTCCGCCTACCGGCAAATCCAGCGCCATCTTCAGCGCCGTCCTATGCTGTTCCGAGCCCACAATCAGATTGTCGGGAAAGTGCCGGTAGTTCAGCATCTCGGTGTAAATCGAGCCTTCCCGGCTTACGTTCAGCGCCAGTCCGGCCATGTACTGCAGCCGTAAGTTGCCGTCGCGGTTGACCTCGGCGCCTTCCAGCCACGGCCGCAGGTCGGGCTCCTGTCCGGCATAAGTGCTCAGCAGCGCTACCGCCGATGGAAAGCCGACTTCGCGGAGCGATTGCGCCACCCGCGCGTAGTCCGGACGGTCCAGCCGCTGCTGCATCGTATCTATATCGATCTTCGCCGGGTCCACCTGTCCCAGCAGCACTAAGTCATAGCCGCCGCCCGAGATGTCGTTGCCCCAGATGGTGCCGTTGGGGAACACATCGAAAAACGTCTTGATCTCGCTCTTTACCGTGGGCAGATCGCTCTCATACAGCGGTACCCATTGGGTGATCACGCCGCCCGGATTCAGATGCTGCTTCACCAGTTCGAAATACTCCTTCGAATACAGTGTGGCGCTGCCCTTCACCCATGGGTGAATCGGGTCCGACGTGATGATGTCGAATCTCTCCGGCGTGGTCAGCACGAAGTGGCGCGCATCGTCGTAGATCATCTGCGTGCGCGGGTCGTTCACCACGTAGTAATTCTGCTTACCGAAGTATTTGGTGGCCGTTGGTGGAATCAGCGGCTCCATTTCGCAGATCACGATGCGCCGGATTTCGGGATGCGGCACGAAGGAACCGGCCGTGACGCCCGCGCCGAAGCCCACGATCAGCACCGACTTCGGGTCGCGATGCAGCAGCGCCGGCATGTGCCCCAGCATGCGCTGCAGCCGCATGTCGTAAGGCTCGGTGGAAGCCTCCACTTTGCCGCTGACGTGGAATTGTACCGCGCCATCGTCCCACTCCGAAATCGCAATGGAGGAGTTGATCCCCTCTCCCGTGAACAGGATTTTGGAGCGGCCCGCGGACGTGGACATGCGCCGCCCGTAGGCGATCAGCATTCCCGGAACTCCGGTGACGCCCAGCGCCAGCAGCACCGCGCCCACGGTTGCCGCCAGCGCTGCCGCCGCGGCCCACACCCGCACGGGCCGGAGCAGCGCCGGCACTAATACCAGCAGACCGCCCACAGCCGGCAGAATCACCAGCACCTGTTCGGAATGCGCCGTGCCCAGCCACGGGATCAGGATCAAACTGAAGCTCAGCGCGCCCAGGATGGCGCCGCCGGTGTTGGCCGCGTAGATGCCGCCCACCAGCCGGCCGGGGTCCGGGTCGGCAGAGGCGGCGGCCGCCAACGCCAGCGGGAAACTTGCGCCCCACAGAAATGCCGCGGGCAAAATGGCCCACAGGCAGCGCACCAGGTCGATCTGAAACGTGAACCACGGATCGGTGGACAGCAGCGGATTGATGGGCCAATACGGCAGCGACTGCGACAGCATGTAGGCCGTCCAGGCCACCGCCGCGGCCAGCAGCAATTGGCTCCAGCCCAGCGCGGCCTTGGCGCCCACGGCCTTCCGCGCCATCTGCGACCCGATGGCACTGCCCCCTCCCAGCCCCACCAGAAACACGGCCAGGATGATCGAAAAGGTGTAAACCGTGGCCCCCAGCATCAAGCCCAGCAGCCGCGTCCAGATCACTTCCGCCCCCAGCGCGCAGGCCCCGGAGAGGCCAATGGTCACATAGACCGGCCAGGTTTTGGAAACGCTCGGCTCCGGTTCAGAGCCGCGCGCGTAAGCAAGCGGTTTAGCCTCCGGTTCAGAGCCGCGCGCGTCAGCAAGCGGTTTACCCTCCGGTTCAGAGCCGCGCGCGTAAGCAAGCGGTCTAGCGGCGATCGGTGCGGCGCCGGTCTCCACCTTGGCTGCGGTTCGGCGCGCCATGGCGAAACTCCCCAGCGCCACCGCGATGTTGATCGACGCCGCCACGTAGGTGGCGGTGGCCATGTCGAAAACGCGCAGCAGATAGAACCCGGCTAGCAGACAACCGAAAACCGCCCCCACCGTGTTCCCGGCATAGAGCAGGCCCAGCCACGAGACGCCCGCCGGAGTGGCGCGGATCCACCGCGACGCCGCCGGCAGCGAAGCGCCCATCAGGAACGTCGGCGGCAGCAGGCACAGCGAGGAGACCAGGGCGCGCAACAGAATGGCCGGCAGACCGTGCCCCACCGCCGCCGTGTACACCGAATCCACCAGCGGCATTCCGAACAGCACCAGCACGCCCGAAAGCGCGATTCCCAATTCCAGCTTTCCGTAGACGCGCAGCGGATGCCGCTCCGCCAGCCGAAGCCGCGGCAGCCCCAGGCTCCCCAGGCAGAGCCCGCCCATGAAGGTAGCCAGTAGCACTCCCAACGAAACCGCGCTCGACCCGATCACCAGTTGCAGCAACTGGTACCAGACGATCTCGTAGATCAGCGCCGAGCAGCCGCTGGCGGCAAACAAGACCAGCAGCAGCGGAAGGTAGCGGCGGGCTGCGCCCGTATCCACGGGAGTGTTGGGGGGTGTTCTGGCCAACTCGCATGATACATCACGGCACATCACGGCGCGGGAATGAAGCGGGTATGTGGGGCAGGTGGTTAGGGGTACCCTGGGTCCGGCAAATTGGCAATCGCCTATCGGACCTTGCGGGCAAGGCCGTAACCGCGGGCCGGCTCCCGGGTCGGGCCGGCGGATTAGCGCCGGTGCAATCCATGCCGATGCCCGCCGCCGCAAGCCGGAACGCCGCCAAACCGCAGTCACGGCCAAATCGACTTTTTGTTCCCTCTGAACTCAATCGCTTACAGACATTCGCCCCCGAAACCCCTTGACGCCGGTGCTATTTTCAAATCAGGAGGTCTCGCCCACCGCGATTCCTTCTACGGTTTTCTTCCTGGCCAGGAAGCGTTGCATGTACGGTGGAACTGAACTCTCCCTGGGGCCGTCAACGCCTTCACGGCTGTCTGAGCAGTGCTACGGGGTCGGGGGAGAGATCTTGGGTTCGAACCCATAACATCGGGTG
>DATMNI010000418.1:0-3238 GCA_035570275.1 Candidatus Acidiferrales bacterium
TCAACGTAATCGGAATGGCTTTACCGCCGTAGCGGGCGAGCGAAGGCTTAGGATCAAACGTGTCAACGTGCGAAGGACCGCCGTTCATGAAGAGATGCAACACGCGCTTTGCCTTGGCTGGCAGGGGCGGTTGCTTGGGGGACATGGGGTTCATGGCGGTTGCGACCAGGGGAGCGGCGTCCAGCGATCCGCATTCGCCTAGCAGAGCCGAGAGCGCAACGGCGCCCATGCCCATACCACTGCGCAGCAGCAATTCACGGCGCGTCAGGAAGCGACCTTGAAAATTCATAACTGTTCAATCCACAAAAGCGAATTCGTTAGTCTCGAGCAGCACCTGCGCGTATCGCTCCCAAACCGAGAGGGGCTTCGCCGTGGGTCCGCGGAAATCGGCACTGGCGTTCCATTCCTTTTCAGCCCCTTCGAGGCGGATCTTCGGCGCCCAGGTAAAGGCGTCGTTCTCAGTATCCGCCCGGCCGTCAACTACGAAGTCGATGGCATCGCCTTTCTCCACTGTAATACCGGTAAGCGCGGCTTCCGCTCCGCTACCATTGACGATCCAGGATGCCAGTTCGCCGTGGCGGCTGGAAACGATACGGGCGCGTACGCCGTCGCCCGTGGGCAGGTCGGTTTGATCGTGACTTAGACTGCCTTCGATATCAATCTTGCCCGTCACAGGGCTCACCCATCGGCGGATGACGGCATGTTGCGGGTCCTCTCCAGGTTGTCCGCCAGCGGCTCGCAGACGGGCGCTCCCGCTAATGGGATCCGGCAGCGTGGGCGCGCCCTGCCAGGACTCATCGAAGTAATTGAACGGCGTAAATGATTTCATGCGTCCGGCTGATGCACCGAATTCGCCAAAGCCATACTGCCATGCAGAAGCTGGCGCGGCCGGTGGCTCTTCGTGCGACGGCGCGGCGACGAATCGCTCGCCGAGTTCAACTTCATGCGGAGTCGCGGTCCGGCCGAAGACGGACCGGTAGAGCATCTGGATGCGTTTCGCAGGGTCCCCATTGGCGTCCGTTTCGCTTCGCTGGGCAAGGCGCCTTGCCTGTTCCGCGACGAATGTACTGTTCAAGAGAAACAGGGCTTGCTGCGGAACCGTGGTGCTGTAGCGTATGGGAACGTGCTGGTCGGGGCTCGCGAAATCGAAGCTACTCAGGAAAACGGGCACGCGTCCGCGCTCGATGTAACCATAGACCGTGCGGCGCGGTACGGCGGGCATCGCGGTCAGTGAAAACGGCGGTCCGCCCGCACTTAGATCGAGTTGGCCGGAAACCGCGAGCAGCGAGTCGCGCAGCGCCTCGATGTCCAGTCGCTGGCGGTTCATTCTCCATAGGAGTTGATTTTCAGAGTCTTGGCGGCGCGCTTCGGGATCATCCTGGCTACTTTGCTGGTAAGTCGCGGACAACAGAATCACGCGGTGCAGTTTCTTGAGAGACCAGCCCGATTCCATGAAGCGAATTGCCAGATAGTCCAGCAACTCGGGATGACTAGGCGGATCGCCTCGTAAGCCGAAGTCACTTGGGCTGCGCACGATTCCCGCTCCGAAGTGATGCAGCCATACGCGATTGACGATCACCCGCGCCGTCAGCGGATTGTCCTTCGAGGCGATGGCATGCGCCAACTCCAGCCGTCCGCTTCCTTCATGGAACGGCGCCGGATTGCCAGCCGATAGACAACTCAGAAAATGAGGCGGCGTCTCGGCGCCGGGGTTGTTGGCATTCCCGCGTACAAACACATGAGCAATTACCGGCGATGGTACATCTTCGAGCGCCATGGCGCGCGGTGCGGCGCCTAAGTAGGCGTAGAGCGTGCGCGTGGTGTCATAGCGCGCCTGAAAGTCACGAGTGTTATTGCCGTCCCCTTCGGTATAGATCAACTCGAACTCGCTAAGAGGAACGTTGACCGCCGCGTTGGGGCCGCGCAGCGCCAGCCGCAAAGCTTCTTCGTCGGAATTTGCAAAGCTCTCGGCTCTGTCATGACGCAGCAGAACTGACGCATACAGGCTCGCGGCATCGCGAATAGATGCGGGAGGAGACTTGCGGAACGCTTCGGTAACTTGCGCGTTACCTCCTGTTTGCGCTTCAATCGCTGGCTTTGCTTTTGCGGCAAACCCCGCGTTCGGGATCGCCGCCAGGATGTGCCAAAGCTGGAAAACCGGTTCGGCCCGTGTTTGCGAATCGGCCAGGCGCTGGCGCCAGCGGCGTAGCAGATGGAGGTTCAACTGGCGGTCGCGGACGAGTTCCTCAATTTCCGTATTACCCAATTGGTGGGAGTCGCGCGCCGCAAGAAGATAGTCCGCGATCTGCGTCTTGAAAAATGTGATCATCACAGCGCACCGCTTCTGGCGATATTCCAGGTCGATTTTGCGAATGCGTTGGAGACGCGGTTCCCAAAGGTCATCGAGTGCAGTGCGGTGCGCGGATGCATTTAGCAGCGGCAGTTCCGCTGGTTCGCGAATGTTAGAAAGAATCGAATACCACGAATAATAGTCCTTCGTGGGAATGGGATCATATTTGTGATCGTGGCAGCGGGCGCAAGCCACGGTCAGCCCGAGCATGCCTCGCGCAACCACATCGATGCGATCGTCGACAGTTTCGGCAAAGCTCTTCGGAAACTCGCGGCCAAGACTCAAATAGCCGAGAGCGGCGAGGTCGCGGCGCTCCTTCGTATGCGGCAGAAGATCAGCCGCAAGCTGAAGCGTGATGAATCGGTCGTACGGCATGTCCTCGTTTAGCGCACGGATCACCCAATCCCGATACGTGTAGGAGAATGGGAAACGTTCGCCGACATTGCGGGCATCCGAGTAGCGCGCGACATCCAGCCAGTAGCGACCCCAACGTTCGCCATATCGCGGCGATGCAAGCAGGCGATCGACTACGTTGGCGTAAGCGTCAGGCGACTGATCCGCAAGAAATGCCTCGATCTCGGCGACTGTGGGCGGAAGACCGGTCAGGTCATAAGTGATACGGCGGATCAATGTGCGCTTGTCGGCCTGCGGCGAGAGCGCGAGTCCTTTTTCTTCAAGTTTCGCAAGGATGAAGTGATCAATCGCGTTGCGCGGCTGATTAGCGCGCTGGACCCTGGGAATGGGCACATCCTGAGGCGGTAGTAGCGACCAGAAACGCCGGGACACACTGGCGCGCGGCGCCGCGTCGGCAGGCATGGGCGCCCCGCCGCGAATCCAGGTTTCGAAGTCAGCCACAATTTCTGCCGTAAGTGGTTTGCCAGGGGGCAT
>DATMNI010000419.1:0-27333 GCA_035570275.1 Candidatus Acidiferrales bacterium
CATCGCCTTGGCCATTGTACGCACACAGTTTGCGGAGCCCGGCACGGCGCTGGACTCGGCCAAAGTCTGTGGGGCAGGTTGCTAACCTGCGGCGGATTGGCAATCCGCCTGCCGGGAGTTGGCGCGCGGCCGAACTTCCACAAGCCTGTTCGCGATGTGCGCGGGCGAACAGGAGGAAGGATGAAAGTCGTCCGTGGCAGCTATGTGGGGCAGGTTGCTAACCTGCGGCGGATTGCTAATCCGCCTGCCGGGAGTTGGCGCGCGGCCGAACTTCCACAAGCGACTTTCGAGAGTGCGCGGATTGCGAATCCGCCTGCCGGAATGACGCGCCTCTTGCTCGCACAGCCCTCACTGCCGGTCACCTTCGAGGCGGCCGATTCAACCGGGCGGTGGCGGTCGCACCGGAGACCGGACCACGGCGTCATTCGCCCGGCGAGCTGCTGAACCTGATGCTGCGGCTTAGCTGGCAGGCTTAGTAGGTAAGCTTACTTAGTAAGTAATGGTCCGAAGCGCAGGAACAAAACGAGCGCGAAGTTCAGAACAAACAACGCATGAAAGCAGACATGGAGTAAGTTGGGCCGCGGATTGTCGCCGCGCCGGGGAAGGGCTTGCTTCGTGCCCGCATACATGGCGGAGTATTGGCGCTTGCGATCCTCCGTGGCGCCGAGGAAGTACGGGATGTACCACATCGCGATTGCAGACGCCAAAGTTACGGCACAGTAGATGACCCAGTAAGTGGCCACATAACCGGGCTTAGGCCGGTTCCAGAAGTAGATTGCGAATGCGGCTGCGATGCCGGGGAAGATACCGTTGATGACGGTGACAAGCCATAGCTTGGGGCGGCCGATCAGCGACTGCACCTGGCTGCCGTGCGTCCAGCCGGGGATGTCCACCAGGTCGTGTGAGACCACCACGACGAACTGCAGCGTGATGAGGCAGGCGAAGAGGGTCTGAAGCATGCGGCTTCCGTTTGGAAATCGTAGCATGGTTCCGGACGGGGAGGGCAGGCTGGGCGAAGAACCCGAAGCGTCCGGCGCAAGGGTTCTTGGGCAATTTGCCCAATTCATTTCCTAAACTACTGATTCTAAATAACACAGCGAACCATTTTGGGCAATTTGCCCAAAACAGAGTCGGCGGCTCCAGGGTCACGGCTGCGAAATTCAGATGCCGATGGAAGGCATCCCATTGGAAGGCAGTTACAATGGCTATCGAACCTTACAGCATCGCTTTACTCGGCAACGCTGTTGTCGCTTGTCAAGTAGAACTCCGGCAGAACCTCCGGCAGGTCCGCAATCGACTCCAGCACCAGATCCGGCTTCACCTCGCCGGCGAGATCCCCCGGCCGGAACTTGCCCGTCTTTACCAGAGCCCCGCGCAGGCCGGCCTGCTGGGCGCCGCCGACATCGGTGACGATGTCATCCCCCACCATCAGAATGTCCTCCGCGGCCACGTGCAACTGTTCGGCTGCCGCCTGGAAGAAGCTCGCGGCCGGCTTTCCGAACACCATGGCCCGCCGCCCGGAGGCATGTTCCAGCGCCGCCACAAAGGGCGCCACGTCCAGCGCGATGCCATCCTCACTTTGCCAGAACCGTGTCATGCCTAGTGCGATCAGCGTGGCATCGGGATTGGCGTGCAGCAGGCGGAAGGCCCGGTTCAGCGTTCGGAAGTCCCAGCGCGCACCCAGATCGCCGATCACCACGTAGTCCGCGCCAGTTTCGGCTTGCCCGGGAAGGCACGCGATGCCTTCGAACTCGCCCTGCGCCTTCGGCGGCACGAACAGCGCCACGCCCCGCGCGCCCCGCTCCCGCAACCAGGCAGCCGCGGCCACGCACGGCGTCAGGGTCTGCGACTCATCGGCCGGAATCCCAAACCGCGCCAGTTTTTCCACCAGCACCGCGCGGCCGCGCGAAGTCGTATTGGTGACGAACAGGTGCGGAATGCCCTGCGCGCGCACCCATGCCAGGGCTTCCGCCGCCCCTGGAATCGGCGTCTCGGAGTTGTAGACCACTCCGTCCATGTCGAAAAGAATCGCCTTCATCGTTTGCGGGTGGCCAGTTCGTCGAGGAATACGTAGCGGTCTCGCTGGTTGTCCGGAGTGGTGCGGGAGTCGCCGCTGAAATGCATTATCGGGGCGCCCCCGTGCTTGTAGTCCGCCCAGAGAGGCAAGCCGGAGCCGTTCGGGTTCCCCGTCTTGGCGAAGTTGGTCCAGTATGTGCTCATGAGATCCGAAACCTTCCGGTCATCCGGCCGCCAGGGCAGCTTCCTGGAGGAAAGCGCGCCGAAAACAAATTCTATTTCGCTGGCGTGCGGCGCGGTTGGCTCCGTGCCCGGAGCCGTGGTGGCGTCGGCCGGGAACGGCAATGTCTGGTCGAACCGGTACCGGTAGACGACCGACTTCCCAGTCTCCTGCTGGGCCTCAAGCCACTTCCATGTCCCGTAGGCGATGAACTGGTCGCTCGCATAATCCTGCGCCGACCGCCTGGCTTCGGCGTCGCTGCCGGCTGGGTACAGCTTCAGAAACCTGGCCGCATCGGCGCCGAACTGCGTCTCGGCATGCTTGCGGAAGTTCTCCGCCGTGGGGCTGTCCTTTCCAAAGAAGGCCCGGAAACTCCCCTCGTCCCGGTTCCATCCGGCCAGCAGCGGAACGTGGGCCTGCTTGCCCGCCGCGAAGATCGCCGAGACCGTTTCGGGCAGGAAGTAGCCATCGATGTTCGGCGGCATGGACCGGCGGGATGGGTCCTTGGATACGGCTTGCATCAGGTCGGCCGCGGACATGGCGCGCAGTCCCGCAATCGACGACGCGCCCAGCGTTTCGGCCGTGAACTTCGCATTCGCCGCTTCCGTTTCGGCGTGCGGCTTCAGCCCCAGGGTGGACCCGAAAAACGCGCCGCTCTCCCCGATGGCGCGATGGAAAAGCCCTTGCGCCAGCGGTGACGCCATCAGCGCGCTCACCGAAAACGAGCCCGCCGATTCGCCGAAAATAGTGACGTTGTCCGGATCGCCGCCGAATGTGGCGATGTTTTTCTTGACCCATTCGAGGGCGGCAAGCTGGTCCATCAGGCCGTAGTTCCCCGAGGCGTTGTGGCCGGATTCCCTGGCCAGTTCGGGATGCGAGAAGAAGCCGAATATGCCGAGCCGGTAGTTCATGCTCACCACCAGCACGCCCTTCTTCGACAAGTTCCCGCCATCCTGCCGCGGCTCGGATGTGGCGCCCGCGGCGAACCCGCCGCCGTAAATCCAGACCATCACCGGCAGCCTGGCCTGTACGGGCGCGGCTGGCATCCACAAATTAAGATACAGGCAGTCTTCGCTGGGACCGGCGTCGTGGAAAACCATGTCTGCAAAGATCGGCGCTTGCATGCAGCGCGGCCCGTATTCGGCCGCCTTGCGCACGCCGGTCCAGGAAGGCGCGGGCTGCGGCGGTTTCCAGCGCAGCGGCCCAACCGGCGGCGCCGCGTACGGAATGCCTTTGAAGGTGCGCACCTTTCCATCGGCGCTGATCACCCCTTCCAGCACCCCATTGGCGGTGCGCAGTTCCTCATAGCGAATCTGTTGGCCCGCCGCAGACTGTGCGCAGGCGGCTAAGGCGACCAGGCAGACGGAGTATTTGTGAATCATGGTGTAAGTATAGCTGTCAGCGTTCAGCGTTCAGCTTAAAGCGGAGCACGCGGCCGACGCTGGTTTAGCTGAAAGCTGATAGCTGAACGCTGACGGCTTCTTCCCTATTCCCTCGCCGCTCGAAACCCAATCATGCGGTGCGCTTGCAGCGAAGGCCACGCCGCCGACCGCGCGTACGATCGCAAATCCAGTGCGTCCACAAAAAAAGTGCCTCCGCGCAGCACCCGATAGCCCCCCTTTTCCGGCCCTTTGGGATTCTTGCGCGGCGAGACTGCGTAGTAGTTGCGGCTATACCAGTCCTGACACCACTCCATCACGTTGCCGGCCATATCGAAGGCGCCGTAGGGCGACGCGTTGTTGTGAGTTTGCAGTTCGCCGCGCCTGCTGCCGTCGTAGAAGCCGACCACTTGCCCCGTATCGAAGCTGCTCGCGCCCACGTAGTTGGCGTAGGAGTGGTCGATGGTATTGCCCCACGGATACCGGCGCTGGTCGGTGCCGCGCGCGGCCTTTTCCCATTCGGCCTCGGTGGGCAGCCGGTACTTCTTGCCGGTCTTGGCGCTGAGCCAATTGCAGTAGGCTACGGCCGAATCCCAATTGACGCCGAGCACCGGATAATCGTCGGTCTCGGGAGTGCCGCCGCCCGGTGCGCTACCCCCCGCAGCGCCACCTCCCGCTGCGCCACCTCCCGCTGCGCCACCTCCATGGTTGCGCGCGTCGGTCCAATAGGGAATCTGGTCCTTCGGCACCACCCGGCCCTCGGGCCAGAACTTTGGGTCGTCGTAGCCCGGGTCGTCGCGGAATTTCTTCCACTCGCCGTTGCTCATTTCGTACCTGGCGATATAGAAGGCATCCAGTTCCACCACGTGCACGGGCCGCTCGCGGGCTTCGCCGTCGCCAAAGTTGTCGCCCATGCGGAACGCGCCCGCGGGCACGTAGACGTAATCTCCGTGGCCGTCGTTCACCACCGGGGGCGCGGCCGGCGCGGCCGGCGTCAGGCTCCGCACCAACACCAGAATGGCCGCGGAGGCCAGTGCCCGCCGTCTTACGGTGAACCGCAAGTTACTTGCCCTCCGGAAGGAATCCGCCCTGCTTGAGGAAGTGCTCCAGACGCGGCATCCAGTCGGAGAAGTTCGGGCTGGCAAAGCCGCTTCCGAACCCGTGCCGGCCCTTCTGATAGACGTGGATTTCGGCGGTGGCGCCGGCGCGCGTCAGATCCATAAACAACTGCGCCGACCCTAGCGACGTCCCCGTGTCTAAAGCTGCCGCCAACAGGAACGTGGGCGGAAAAGTCTTGAGCGACTCGCCCGGCGCGGCCCGGCCGGGGCCGTACACCAGTGCCAGGTAATCGGGCCGCGAACTCAACCGGTCCATCTCATCGGCCGCGTTGGCGTCGCCAGGGCCGGACGCCGCCACCACCAGGCGGCCCAGGTTTGACCCGGCGGAGAACCCGATGTAGCCGACCCGATTCGGGTCCAGATGGAATTCGCTGGCGCGTGAGCGCACCAGTTGGATGGCGCGCTTGCCGTCCAGCGTGCGGGCGTCGTCCCGATACCGCGGCGACAACCGGTAGGTCAGCACGAACGCGGCCACGCCCCAATCGTTGTAGCGCTCGGCGATCTCCATGCCTTCGCCGCCGTACATGAGCATGATGTTGGAACCGCCCGGCGCAATCACCACCGAGCCTCCGTTTCGTCTGCCTTCGGGCGGCAGAAAGACGGTGAGGAACGGCTGGTCCAGCGGCCCGCTGCCATTCGCCAGCGGAACCTTACCCGCCTCCCAGAGCGCGATGTTGTAGTTGACGGCCGGGTCTTCGCCGGCCGGGTTCCTGTCCACGCCCGGTTTCCTGTCCGCCGCCAGCAAGGAGCCCGAAATCGCCAGCGCGGCCAGAATCCCGCGCCACCGGTTGGTTGAGAACAAAGCAGCATCCATGCAGTCACAGTATCACGAGAAACAGGGCGGCGCCCCACAAGTCTGCCCCATGCCGTGTGCGAAGATAATGCGTACTACTTAAGAAGATGCCGTCCGATCCGAACTGGTACGTAGGCGCCGCGTGGACGTTGTTGTTGATCGTCTGGGTTATCGGGGCGTTCCGTACCAAGCGGACCGAGAGATCCGCTTCGCGAGGCGCGCGGCTCGGCGAGCTATGCCTGCTGGTGGTGGCCTTCAGCCTGCTCTTCCGAAAGTCCCTCCGGTTCGGTCCACTGGCGTGGCGTGTGATTCCCGAGACCCCGCCGTTCCAGTGGGCCGGGCTGGCGATCGCCATCGTGGGTATTGGGTTCGCGATGTGGGCCCGCTTCTACCTGGGAAGCAACTGGAGCGCGATCGCCGGCGTCAAGCAGGGTCATAGCCTGGTGCGCAGCGGTCCCTACTCCATGGTGCGGCACCCGATCTATACCGGATTAATCGTGGCGGGGTTCGGCACGGCGCTGGTCTCGGGCGCGCTAAGTTGTTTCGTGGCGCTGCCGTTGATGATTGTCGCCTGGCGCAAGAAATCGCTGATCGAGGAAGGCTTCATGCGGGAACAGTTCGGCCCGGAGTACCAACGCTACATGCACGAAGTGAAGGCGCTGATTCCGTTTGTGTGGTGATGGCGGCGGGACACAACACGGCTCGCTGCCGCATCGCGCGGGGCGGATTAGCAATCCGCCGCAGGTTAACAACCTGCCCCACAAATCTCTACCGGTTGCGCAGCGCGATCATCGGGTCCACGCGCGTGGCACGGCGCGCGGGCAGGTAACTGGCCAGCATTGCCACCGCCGCGAACAACACGGCGCCAATCGTAAATGTTACCGGGTCGGTGACGCTCACGCGATAGAGCAGACTGCCGAGCAGCCGCGTCAGAGCCAGCGACGCCGCCAGGCCGATGGCAATTCCACTCAGCGCCAACAGCAAGCCGTGGCGCAGCACCAGGCGCATGATGTCGGCGGGCTCCGCGCCTAGCGCGATGCGAATCCCTATCTCCTGCGTGCGCTCGGCTACCGAGTAGGCAATCACTCCATAGATGCCGACCACCGCCAGCAGCAGCGCGGCGACGGACAAGGTTCCCAGCAGGAAGGCGGTGAAGCGCGGCTGGGCGGCGCCCGATTCCAGCAATTCGTCGAGGGTCCGGATCGCGGTTACCGGCTGATCGCGGTCCAGCGCCAGCAGGCGCGCCAGCACCGCCGAAACGTAGGCGTGCGGATCGCCGGCGGTGCGCACGATCAGGTTGATGTTGGCCCAGGGCCTCTGGGCGAACGGCACGAAAATCTCCGCCGCCACATCGGAAGCCACGCCCACGTTGCGGATATCGCCCAACACCCCGACCACTTCGAGGGGCATTGGGATGCGGCCCAGCAGCACGTGCTTGCCAATGGGGTTTTCGTTGGGCCAGTAGCGCCGCGCCGTGGTCTGGTTCACCATCGCGACCAGCGGCCGGCCGGCGTCATCGCGTTCCGTGAACTCGCGCCCGGCAAGCACTGGGATATGCAGGGTGGCCGCGTAGCCGGGTCCGGACATCTGGATGTTGAACAGGGGCCTTTGCGACAAGGGCAACTGCGGCTGGCCCTCGGGCAGGGCCGGAGACAGCCGGGTGGTGGTGGCGGGAAGCGCCGATGAGGCCGCGGCCGACAGCACACCGGGCACGGCGCGCACCTGCCGCACCAGTTCGTCGCAGAATGCCGCCATCTGCGCGCCCTTGGCGTAGCGCGCAGGCGGCAGCGCGACATTCATGGATAGCACGTGGTGCGGATCGAAGCCCGGATGGGCGCCGCGCAACTGCACGAAATTGCGCATCAGCAGCCCGGCGCCGATCACCAGCACCATGGAGAGCGCCACCTGCGAGACCACCAGCAGGTTGCGCAGCCGGTTGCGCCGGTGGCCCGCGGTAGCGGTCCGGCCTTCCGAGCGCAGCACCGAGTTCAGATCGGCCCGCGAGATCTGCCACGCGGGAACCAGGCCAAAGACGACGCCGGCGAACACCGAGACCACAGCCGTGAAGGCCAGCACGTAACCATCGACCCGAATTTCCGACGCCCGCGGCAGGCTGCTCTCCGCTATGCGGGCCAGCGCCCGCGTACCCCAGGCGCTCAGCACCGCGCCCAAGACTCCGCCCAGCATGGCCAGCATGAGGCTTTCGGTCAGAAGTTGGCGGATGAGAGCCCCACGGCTGGCGCCGACGGCCGTGCGCACCGCGATCTCCCGGCGGCGTCCGAGCGCGCGCGAGAGCAGCAGGCTGGCGACATTGGCGCAGGCAATCAGCAGCACCAGCGATACGGCGCCGAACAGAATCAGGACGGCGAGACGGACGCCGGCCACCATCTCATCGCGCAGATTGCCCACTCGTACGGTCAAGCTGGGGTCGGCATCGGGAAGCTTGGGATACTCCTGGCGGTACTGCGCCGCCAGCGCGTCCATTTCAGACTGCGCGCCCAAAATCCCAGTGCCGGGCCGGAGACGGGCGAGGTAATTCAGGAACCCGCTGCCGCCGCGGGCCTGCTCCGGAGTGATCAGGTTCAACTCGAATACGCGCGGCGCGAAGATATCCGTATTTTGCCCGAGGAGGGCAAAGCGGAAATCCGCGGGAAGAACGCCGATGATGGTGTAGTCTTTCGAATCGAGTGTGAGGGACTGGCCGACAACCGACGGATCGGCGGCAAACCGGCGCCGCCAAAATGGGTAGCTGACGATCACCACCGGGGCGCCGCCCGGCTTGTCTTCCTCGGCGCGGAACCCGCGCCCCAGCAGCGGCGGAACGCCCAGGATGTTGAAGAAGTCCCACGAGACCCGCGCCGCGCGAATCTGTTCCGGGTCGCCGCGGCCGGTCAGGTTGAAGACTTCGGCGCAGAACGCAGCCACGCCGGTGAACGTACGGCTGCGATCCTGTACCAGGGTGAACCTGGGGTAGGTCAGCGGTCCCCGCCTTTCGCCGTTCGCTTTCTTTTCCCCCGAGAGCAGCACCAGCCGGTCTGGCTGCGGATAGGGCAGGGGGCGCAGCAGCAGCGCGTTGGCCACACTGAAGATGGCGGTATTGGCGCCGATCCCGATGGCGAGCGTGAGCACCGCCACGGCCGCGAATGCGGGCGTCTGGGCGAACACCCTGGCGGCATAGCGTACGTCCTGAGTGAGATTCATCATGAGTTATCAGTCATCGGGGGAAATACCAAAGCCATGTGGTGCGGCCGATGCGCACCTGCGGTTGCCGGCCGTCGATCCATCCGGGGTGATTGAAGACCTTCCATTCGCTTAGGCTGACGGCGTTCCAGCCGGGCGAGGGATGGTCCCACTCGCCCGGCAGCATGCGCGGCAGTGGGGGGCCGCCCATGGTGACATAGGTAATGTTGTACGGGCGGAAGGTGACCTCGGAGACTCCGATCCGGGCGAAGTATTCGCCCAGGCGCTTCATATCCTGTCCCCAGTCGAGATCGGAATCGCCCACGAAATCTTCGGGATGGTTGCCGGCGATCTCATTGGTGTAGGGCAGGTAGTCGGGGTGCTGCCACGCGCCCGAAGCCACGTGCCACATCAGCAGCGCGAGCATGGTGAACTGCACCGGCTGCCAACGGCGCGGCTTAACTTTGTCGGACGACTGGTGGTCGGACGGCTCCTGATCGGACGGCTGCTGCAACACACCCGCAACCGCCGCCCCGCAGACGATGGCGAAGCCCACGTAGACCGGCAAGACGTGCCGCACCCCGATGTTGATGCGGCTGGTCATGGCGAACAGCAGAATGCCCGCGGAGAACGCGACGGCCGTGGCGACGCCGGCGCGGCCGCGCACGCGCACCAGCCACGGCGCCCAAAGCAGCATCAGCAGCATGGCCAGCGGCGTCTTGACGGCCAGTGTCACCGGAAAGAAGTACCAGACGCCGGTGTGTCTGCGTTGCCCCAGCAGATAGGAGGCGTGGCCGTCTTGATTGTGCTTCCAGACCTCGGCCAGCCCATCGAAGAATTCCGGCGCCGGCAGCCTGGTATGCAGGTATTCGACGGGACCAAAGTGGAAGCTGTAGACGGCCCAGATGGTGAGCGACGCGACGCCGAGCGCTGCCGCGGCCGAAAGCCAGCGGCGGCGGATTTCCCTCCCAAATACCACCAGGCAGGCCGCGATGCCGGGACCGGGCCGCGCACGATAGAGATGCCCGGCGTACATCAGGAACCACGCGGCGGCGAGGTACGGGATGGCCGACAGCTTCGCCGCCAACGCCAGAGCCACGGTGAGGCCAAGCACCACGGTGCGCCCCCAGCTTGGCTTTTCGGACCACAACAGGCCGGCATAGGCGGCCGCCGCCACCATGGCGGTGAGTGCCATATCCGTGGTGATCAACCCGGCGTGGGCCAGGACCGGCGGAAGCGTAGTGAACAGCAGGGTGGCGATCACGGCCGCTAGTGGCCCCGCGCATCGCCTCCCCCACAGAAAGACCACCAGCGAAGCCACCCAAAAAAACGGCAGGATGCCGAGACGGCCCAGCGTCAGGATGCGCTGGTAGTGCTGCCCGCTTCCCAAAATGCGGAACGACTCAGTGTAGGGTATGGGCCCGTTGTGAAAGCGCTCGCCCGCCACCCACGGGCCGGCGGCGGCGAACACTCTGGCCAGTGGAGTGTGCGCGGCCTCATACGTGTACAGGCCGGTGCTGAGGTATTGCATGCCCGCGCCGAGGTGGTCGGGCTCATCCATGGTGTGGCTGAAGACGCTATAAGTGGAGGCGATGCGGGCGGAGCCGATCAAAACAAGAACGACAGCCAGCACCGCGGGCCAACGGCCAGTTGGATTCGCGGTCGAGAGCGAGTACAAACCCTAACTATACCGCGCGGCGTATGCCTCAGACCGGAAGGCTCTTCACCGCCGAGACGCGGATAGAGCGCAAGGGAGCCGAGATACTGGTATGCCGACGCTGCGAATTGTCTGCGGATTGATGGAGGTTACCCGCCGGACACAGGGGCGCATGGCGATATCCCACCTGTGTCTCTGCTGCCTGTCCTCTTTCTCCGCACCTCGGCGGGTGTGCGGTGAAAAGAAACTGGGGCATACGTGTTCGATGCCGGGTGTGGCTTTCCGGCCGGCCATGCAGGTAAACTTTCCATGGGGGGTTTGGCGGAATCAATGCATCCATGATTTCGCGCCCTGGGAGCGAACGTTAATGAAAAATCAACCCGCGAGCCAAAGCGCGACCCAGAGGGTCGCAGCCACTGAGGGGCGCGGATACTCGCGGCAACTGGCGCGGCTGACGAAGATTTGCCTGGCGCTGCCAGAAACCACGCGCGAATGCCACGGGAGCCATGCCAGTTTCCATGTGGGCAAGAAGATCTTCGCCTATTTCCTGAACGATCATCACGGCGATGGGATGGTCGCGGTCACTTGCAAAGTCCTGCCCGGCGACAACAACGCTCTGGCCGCTCGCGATCCGGGAAGATTCTACCTGCCCGCCTATCTGGCTTCGAGAGGCTGGGTGGCGCTTCGCCTGGATCTAGGTAACGTCGATTGGGACGAAGCCGCCGAGTTGGCGGTCACCAGTTACCGGCTGATCGCGCCCAAACGGCTCGCCGCAGCCGCCAAGAAGCCGCGCGCCTGAGGCGGGGGGAGTCGCGGCATCAATGCACGGGTGATTTCGCGCCTTGGGAGCGTACGTGACTGAAAAATCAACCCGCGACCCAGAGGGTCGCGGCCACTGGCGCGGCTACTAAGATGTCGAGTCTTCGCAGGCTTCCCAGATCGAAAGCAGCCGGTCCGTTTCCTCCCGGGTCATGAGGTTCACCGAGCACAACAGCCGGTTGGACTGATTGCGGACGCGAACTTTCTCGATCATCGACACGAAACTGATCCCGAACGCCATTAGCCAGAATGCGTAATATTGCGACATTAGCTTCTTCCCTCGCCTGCTGGATTTTTCCTGCCACCATCAACCTATTGATAGTCTGCCCTAACAAAGCGCGCGTGGATAGTGCCAGAGGTACGGGTAGCGCTAGATAGGTGCGGTAGATAGTCAATCTTCAGCGTAAGCGCTATGTAAACTGGCGTATACCAAAGTTAGGTGATCCGTCATGCTGTTTCAAGATAACTCCCTACCGGTAGCCCGCCGCCTGCAGCTCGAACAACTCCGCGTAGTGGCCGCCCACCGCCAATAACTCGCGGTGAGTGCCTTGTTCCAGGATGCCGCCATCGGCCAGCACCAGAATGCGGTCGGCCATCCGCACGGTGGAGAAGCGGTGCGAGATCAGCACCGCCGTGCGCCCGCGGGTAAGCTCCGCGAAACGTTGGAAGACTTCGTATTCGGCGCGCGCATCCAGCGTGGCGGTCGGCTCATCCAGGATCAACAACTGGGCGTCCCGCATGTACGCCCGGGCCAGGGCGAACTTCTGCCACTCGCCGCCGGAAAGATCCACGCCGCTGTCGAAGCGCTTCCCCAGCATCTGGTCGTAGCCGTTGGCTAACCGGTCGATCACGGATTTGGCCAGACTCTTTTCCGCCGCCAGCGCGATCAGATCCGGGTGGTTCAAGGCTTCGATTTTGCCGAAGCCGATGTTCTCGCGCGCCAGCGCGTCATAGCGCATGTAGTCCTGGAAGATGACGCCGATCTCGTGGCGCAGATCGTCCACGTCGTACTCGCGCAGGTCCACGCCATCCAACAGGATTTGGCCTTCGGTGGGATCGTAAAGCCGCGCCAGCAGCTTGACCAGGGTGGTTTTGCCGGCGCCGTTTTGGCCGATGAGCGCCACCTTTTCGCCGGCATCCAAGCGGAAATTAATGTTGCGCACCACGAACCGCGGGGAGCCGGCGTACTGAAACGCGACGTTGCGGAACTCGAACCCCTGGCGGATGGGCCGCGGCGCCGGAATGGATCCCGGGAGCGTGCGAATGGTCGGCTGGATCTCGAAGAAATCGAACAGGTCCTTCAGAAACATGGCCTGTTCGGTGATGTCGTTGAAGCTGGAGAGAATCTTTTCGATGAAGGAGCGCGACCGCGAAAACGCTCCGGTGAGAAACGTGAAGGTGCCCAGCGAAATGGCGCCCGCCAGAGTTCTCATCAGCACCACGGCATAGGCGCCGTAGTATCCGCCCGTGGAAACCAGGTTCAGCGCCCAGCCGGCCAGGGCCCGGCGCATGGCGAGCGCCTTGTTCTCGGCGTCGATGGCTTCGGACACCGATTGGTACAGCTTGGTGAGATACTCGCCGAGACCGAATATCTTGACCTCCTTGGCAGACATCGCGCTGGCACCCAACAGACGCAAATAGTCCAACTGGCGGCGCTGCGGAGTTCGGCCGAAAAGGATGGAGTAGGCCAGCCGGCTGAAATGCGTTTCGCCGAGGAACGAGGGAATCACAGCGGCCACCAGCAATACCATCAGCCACGGCGAAAAGACCAGCAAACCAGCCGAAAGCGAAACCAGGCTGAGCGTGTCCTGGCCCAGAATCATCAGGGCGGCCAGCAGCGCCATGCGGCTGGTGGTCTGGCGGCGGGCGCGTTCCAGTTTGTCGTAGAAAACGGGGTCCTCGAAAGACGCCAGGTCGAGCGCGGTGGCGTGCTTCATCAAGCGCACGCTGATGCGGTTGGTGAAGCGGTCGCCCAGCAGGCTATCGCACAGACTGTTGGCGCGCCCCCGGAGATCGCTCAAGACGGCCAGCCCGAGTTCCAGCGCTACCAGCTTCCAAATCGCCGCCACGCTGCCGTTGTGCCGCGAAATCCAAGCCACCACGGCGTCCAGAATCAACTTGGAAACCCACAGCATGGCGAGCGGCATGAGGGCGCCGATCAGACGGAAGAACATAGATGCCAGCACCAGCGGAGGGCTGGTCTCCCATACCATGCGCAAGAGAGGCCGGACGTAACGCAGCGCCGACCAACGTTCCCGCCAGCTTAATTCCTCGGGTGTGCGCCTGGGCGGATGCGGAGCCATAGGTTTAGTGTAGAGCGCGGCACGGGCGTCATGCCACGCGCGCGGGGGGTCGCGGGGGGTGGTCAGGTGGGTGGCAGGTACGGAAACCGGAACGATCGTGCCGGTGGCCGACCCGTAACTTACCTGGTTTCAACCCGGCTTATGTAACTTTCCGGCACGACCCTTCCGGTTTGCCCGATTGCTTCCAGCCGGGCTGCAACGGTTGCCACACCCTACAGTGCATGCACGGCCCGTAAGTTCTCAAGAACGTGTACAAACGCTCGCGACGGCGCCGCCCGAGATCTCCGCAAGGCGGCGCGGGTCAAGACTGAACACCGTGAACCCCGTCCCCGCCGCGGCCCAGACCTCTTCGAACTGGAGCAGGTCCTGGTCGATCCAGGTGGCGATTGGCGCCGGGAAGCCGACCGGTGGCACGCCGCCGATGGCGTAACCTGTCGCCTGGCGGACGAAATCGGGCGATGCTTTTTCCAAAGGCTCGCCGGCCAAGGCGGCCACGGCCTGCTCGCTCACGCGGTTCACTCCGCTGGCCACCACCAGGATCGGATTTCCAGTAACGGCGCCGCGGAACAGAATGGACTTGGCGATCTGGGCGACGGTGCACCCGATGGCGGCCGCGGCCTCCTTCGCCGTGCGCGTGCTGGCAGGCATCTGGACCACGCGGAAGGCGAGACCGGAGCGGTCCAGGGCCGCTTGAACACGCCGCGCGCTTTCGGGGAGTTGCGATGACATAGTTTACCCGGAGCTATCTGATGCCATTCGCCACATACGGCCCGACCAGGTAGTTGTAATACTGGCGCGGGTCCCCGCGCTTGCCGTCCACGGCCGCGCGCGCCAGGTTGAAGGCTTCGCGCGCGGTGACGTAGTGGAGAACGTAATGCGAGCCATCGTTGTAGGCTTTCTCCATGTAGGATAGCGCCGCGTCGAAATGGGGCCCCAACGTCTCAGCCGCGTCCTCGGGCGACTGCGCCCCGTGAGTGTGCACCTTGATGAACCGCCAGTCCGGCCGGCCGGTGACGTGGATATTGGACCGCATCCAGTAATCCACGCGATTCGGCGTGACGGGCACGGCGGCGTGGATTTCGCCATCTTCCACCACCCAGAACAGCTTCACCGGGTTCAGCACCGGCGCCACCACCAGCGGCCCCTGAAAGATGAGCAGGTCGCCCACGGGAGTTAGACCGGCGCGCAAGGGTACGCCCTGGTCGTAAGACTTCGGCCGGTCGTCATCGGTGGCCTCATAGATGTTGTTGACGAATGGCGGCTGCGAGACCTGCCACAGGCTGGGAAACGTGAAGTCGGCGAAACATCCCAAATCGCGCAGCATGGCCAGTTCCCGGTCCGCGCCGCAGAATTCCTTGCCGCGGCTGTTATCGAGACTCCAGTTGCCGTGGATGAATGCGAAGTGCGTGCCGCCATCGGCAGTCTTCAGAAAATCGAACTTGCGGAACCAGGCGATGGCCCGCACGAACTTCAGACGCGCGGTTTCCTGGGTGTCGTTGCCGTGGTGCAGATGCAGTTCGATCTCGCCGTAACCGGCCGCCGCCAGTTTGCGGAGCGCGACCATATTGCGGTCAAGGGGCTGCTCCCCGGGGTAGAACCAGGTGTGCTGCCAGGGACGGCCGCCGGCATCGCGGTGGCGCCCGGCCACCTTCGGGTAGTCGGCAAGCCAGCGCTCGGTGAGCGCGTAGTTCTCGCCGGGTTCGAAGTGGTCCACGAAGACGAAGAAGATGTGCACCGGCGCGGTGGCGGGCGGCTCCGAGGCCCACATCCAACTGAAATATCCGGGCAGCCAGACGTAATACTTGCGGGTGTAGATGCGGTACCCCCATGCGCCGAGGTACAGCACCAGGCCCAGGAGGATCAAGCGCCCGAGGGTTCGCACAATTCATTTCAGCACAAACGGCATACAGTTACGACGGGCTGAGCCATATGACGCAGGTGACCATGCCTCGGCAGCAGGGCACGCAAACGCGGACCTTCACTTACGATTCGTTCACGCAACGCGTGACGGCGGTGCAGACGCCGGAGAGCGGGACGGTGACCTATGTTTACAACCTGGACGGCACGGTGCAAAGCAAAACCGATGCCAAGGGGCAACAGACGCGATACATCTATGAGACATACGGGCGCGTGATGGAGACCGATGTCTCTCCGGGAGGGGCGGGCCAGCCGGCGGACGTGTGCCAGACGGTGACTTACCAATACGACACGGCTACGGTGTTAGAATCGGTGACCCAGCGCAATGGCTATGGGCGGTTGACGGGCACGACCTGGTCCAGCCCCGCTAACTCAACTGGACAATGCCCGTTCACCTTTGTAGAGGAATATGCGTATACGGCGTGGGGCCAGGTGACCATTAAACGGATGACGGTGAATAACACCTCGCTTGGAAACACGCCGGCGGTGATGGAGGGAACATTCCAGTATGACGCGGAAGGGAGGCTGTCGAATTTTTCGACGCCGTACTCGTCCGGCGACCCTGTGCCGGAGCAGAATTTCACCTATAACCGGGACGCGTTAGGGCGGGCGGTGGGTATGTACAGCGGCATTCAGGGGCAGACGACAACCACGCTGGTGAACGGGGTGAGCTACAACGGGGCGGGGCGGATGCTGATGACCGGGATCGGGGAGACGCGGCAATATAACACGAATGGGCAACTAACGCGGCTGACGGCGGGGGGCGGGGGCCCGCAGGGGCTGGACCTATCGTACAACTATGGGACGGCCAACAACAACGGGCGCGTGGCGTCAGTGACGGACAACCTGAGTGGGGAGCAGGTGACGTATACTTACGATCAGTTGAACCGGTTGACGCAGGCGCTGACGAACGATGCGTGGGGGCTGAGCTTCGGTTACGATGGCTTTGGGAACCTGACGCAGCAGACGCGGGTGCAGGGGACGACGGCGCCCACCCTGAGCGTGACGGTGGACCCGGCGACGAACCGGATCACGACGGCGGGGTATGGGTATGACGCCAACGGGAATGTGACACAGACGCCGGACGGGATGACT
Organism: Candidatus Acidiferrales bacterium; assembly: GCA_035570275.1. GTDB lineage: Bacteria > Acidobacteriota > Terriglobia > Bryobacterales > Bryobacteraceae > DATMNI01. The sequence goes on from DATMNI010000419.1 coordinate 16,498, forward strand.
TACGGGTACGATGTGGCCAACCGGATGGTGTCAAACGGGGCGACGTACAACCCGAAGAACCAGCGGGTGTTCGACGGGACGTACTTGTATTACTACGGGGTAGGCGGGGAGTTGATCGGGAGATATCAAGTGTTATGGGGGCAGACCTTCGCATTGGGATCCCCCCCGGTGACATACACCATGGTGCAGTTGCAAGGGGGGAAGCCGAATTTGTACTTCGACGGGCGGGCGATCCAGTTGCAAGGGCATGGATCCGTGATGACGGACCGGTTAGGGTCGGTGCGGGTGAACGGGAACGGGGAGCGGATGAACTACTACCCCTATGGCGGGGAAGTGGGGACGGAGACGGCGGAGGGACGGGTGAAGTTTGGGACGTACACGCGGGATTCGGCGGGGATTACGCGGATCAGCGATATTATGGGGCGGGGATGGGAAGGTTCTTGGCACCGGACCCTTATCGAGCGACGGCAACTTCGCCAAGTTACCCTGCAAGTCCCGCCAGTTGGAATCGGTACCTCTACGTTCACGGTGATCCAGTAAACTTCATGGATCGACATGGTCGCAATGAGTACGATTGTGAGGAAGGCTGCGATGATGACGATGATGACGGAGGCGGCGGTGGCGCGGACGACGGTGGCGGCGGTGGCCGTGGGGATGGCGCAGCATCGGCTATCATGACCGCGGAGAGAGGAGCTGGCGACCGACTCTTCAACCCCGATTGTGCGGGACTGTTTCTCGCTCCTGCTGCGAATACGGCAGCCAACCGGAAGCTGCTCTCGAGTCAACTCGACACCATCGAAAACGGGGGACTGATCCGGCAAATCGATCCGGCGGCGCTACCATCTGGGGGCAGCCCAAACGTCCCAGGTTTTACTACCGGCCCACAAGGACTGATTTACCTCGTTTCGGGCGGAGCCTTTTTTACTGGGCAAGTTAACGGGAAGCCGATTGGAGGATTCGCGGCAGGAATGAGCCTGACTGATTTCCAGCAGTTGGTGATAATCCATGAGTTTCTGCAATGGGAAGGTATCGCTGGCCCTGACGCCAGCGGACAGAAGTACAACCTTCCCAATGGCGATACGGCTAAGGGTTCTGGAGGAATCTCGAAAGAGATAAAAAAGGATTGCTTTCAACTGAAATCTAATACACTCGCGCGGATACTCGCACTGATCTTCCTGACGGGTTCTCCCGCGCTCGCATCGGTCTTGTGTGTGACTGTAATGGATTACGCGCGGTTACCGCTACCATCCGCCTCACTGAACGCAACGAATCTTCTCACAGGTAAAGCTTATCTGGCGCGGTCGGACAAGAACGGAACCGCCTGCTTCTCCGATATCCCCGAAGGTTTGTACTCGATCGAGGCCGGCCTCACCGGCTTCCTCCGCGTGAAGTACTACCCAGTGCGGGTCACATCTTCCGCTAAGGAGAAACTATCTTTTTGGCTCCCCTTTTCCGAAATTACGGAGGGCGGCGTCGATCACGAGTCGACGCTTAGCGGCACTCTGCTCAGCGGCGGTTCTCCGTTAGAATCGGCTGAAGTCTGCGCGATCGGAGCGGCTGGAGCACCGAGGACGTGTACCGTCACCAACGATCTCGGGGAGTATGCTCTGGTCCTGACCGCTGGTGTGTACCAGACCGAGGTCCACACCAGGGATGAAAAGATATACAAGTCCAAGATCGATGTATCAATTCCTGGCATCTATAGAAATCGCCTGTCCCTGGATGCCAACGGTGCGAAGCCGTAGATCAACGATACGCCCCGATGGATAGAATCGCCGCCTGCAGCAGGCGGGCGTGGTTGGCTCACAAAACAACGGCCGGCTCAACGGTTGGGTCCGATGCACCGGCCTTCACTACTCACGTCCGCTAATCTGCCATCAACCAACCCGGCGTTCCAGGTCGATCAGCGCGCGTTTGCGCGCCAGGCCCCAACGGTAGCCGCCCAGTTCGCCGGTGCCCCGGATCACGCGGTGGCACGGGATCACGATGGCCACCGTATTCGATGCGCAGGCGCGCGCCACTGCCCGCACGGCCGCGGGCCGCCCGATCCCGCTGGCCACTTCGCTGTACGACTGCACCTGGCCGGCCGGGATGGTCTGCAGGTAGTTCCACACCTGCATCTGAAACGCCGTGGCCCGAATATCCAGAGGAATTGTGTGGGCGGCACTCCCCACCCGCCCGGCCAGATGGTTCCGCAGAGCCTCCATCCAGAGGCGGAACTGGGAACCCGGCTCGCCAATCACCTTCCCCAGCGCCTGAGTCATCGCTGCCACCTGCGCCTTCGGATACTCCTTCCTTAGCGCGGCCGCCAGTTCGTCCGGGGATTCCCCAAACTGCAGGAAGCAGATGCCCCGGTCCGTGGCCCCGATCATCATCAGCCCGAGCGCCGTCTCCTCGGCGGCGTAGGTGATCTCGACCCCTTCACCGCCGCGACGGTATTGGTTGGGCGTCATGCCCAGGCGCGTATCGGCGCGTTCGTAAACCCGGCTCGACGAACCGAACCCGGCATCGTAGACGGCCTCCGTCACGTCCTTGGCGCGTTTCAGCCCGCTTTTCAGCTTCGCCATGCGACGGGCGTCGGCGTACTGTTTCGGCGTCACGCCCACCACCGCCTTGAACGTCCGCTGCAGGTGGAAGCGGCTCAAGCCGGCGCGCGCGGCCAGCGCCTCCAGGTCCATCCGGCTGGAGCTGTCGCTGTCGCCGTCGCTGTCGATGTGGCTGTCGATGTAGCGGCAGAGTTCCCACATCTTGTCCGCGCTGGCGGCGACGCGCGACGCATCCAACGGACGGCAGCGCAGGCAGGGCCGCAGCCCCGCGCGTTGCGCCTCCTGGCTGGTCCGGTAAAACCGCACGTTCTTGCGCAGGGCGTGGCGCGAGGTGCAGGAAGGCCGGCAGTACACACCGGTGGTGACTACGCCCACAAACCACAGGCCGTCCTGGCTGCGGTCCCGCTTCTGAATCGCCTCCCAGCAGAAGGCCTCATCCAACGTTGCAACTGGCATTGTTTTGTCTCCAAGCATTAGGTTGCCCCAAACGGCCGATTGGTTCTACCCGCTTCTTGCGCTGGAATCGCGAAGCAGCGCCAGCGCCCGGCGGGCATCGGCTGCATCCGGCTCGCCGCCGTTCTTGACCAGGTCTTCCAGGAAGGCCAGCGCCTGTTCGTCACGGGAGATGCAGAGCGCCCGCAGCAGCGCCGCGCGGAATTCGGCGTGGCGCGAGCGGCCCCAGACATCGCGAAGCAGAGCGACCGCGGCCACCATTCGCGACGCTCCCAACGCCAGCGCGGCCTCTTCGGCAATCTCACCGCCCTTTGGGTTCAGGAACCCGGCGACGAACGGCAGCGCCTCCTTGCGTTCCAGCGCCAGCAGGCCCTCCAACGCCTGCCCTGTGACGCTCGGCTCGCTGTCGCCCATGCGCGCCTTCAGGCGCAGCAGCAGGGCGCATTCATCGCCACCCATTTGCGCCAGTGCCCGCGCCGCATCCACGCGCACGGGCGCCGCGGCTTCGGTGAGGGCGTTCACCAGGTGGCGCAGAATCTCCTGACGCTTCAGATCGGTGCAGGCTACCAGCGCCAGCAGGCAGATTCCGCGAAGCGTACTGGCGGTATCCTCCTGGCCGCCCCAGACCGGTTCCATCTGGACGTGCCTGGCGCCGCGCAAAAACATGGCCGATTCCCGGTGTTCCAGTTCCTTGAGCGCCTTTGCGATGGCGTTCTTGCCCCAGCACTGCGGGTCGCGCTTCACCGGGTCTTCGAGGAGCCGCTCAAACGCGCGGACCAGGTCGGGCTGCAATTCGCGAAGCAGCAGTTCACCGGCGATGGTGGCGGCTTTGGCCACTACCAGGTTGACGCGGTCCGTGAGCGCTTTCCGTACCGGCGCCACGGCTTCGGCAGCCGCTCCCGCGCGCAGCCGGCTGAGTTGTTCGATTTGCGCTTCGATATCGCGGCCCGCCATCGGTGAGAAATACCCGATACCCAGCATAACGGTCGCGGGCGGCGTGGTACGCTCGATTCTTTGGATCAACCACGAAGAGGAGGAGTTTGATATGAAACGTACAGCCAGTGCGCAATGGCGCGGCGATTTGAAGTCCGGAGCCGGGAATATTTCCACGGCCAGCGGTGTGCTTTCGGGCACGGCCTACTCGTTCCACACCCGTTTTGAAGACGGCAAGGGCACGAATCCCGAGGAATTGCTGGCAGCCGCCCATGCGGGTTGCTTCACCATGGCGCTTTCGGCGCAGCTCGCCGGCGCCGGTCTGACGGCCGAAAGCCTGGAAACCACCTGCACCATTTCGTTGGAGAAACTGGCCGACGGGTTCGCCATCACGGAAAGCCATCTGGACCTGAAGGCGCACGTTCCCGGCGCTACCCAGGAGGCCTTTGACACCGCCGTAAAGGGCGCGGAAACCGGATGCCCGGTCTCCAAGCTATACAAGACCAAAATCACGGTGACGGCAGTGCTCGCAGGCTGACTCCGCCGGAACGGGGCAAGGCCGGAACGGGGCAAGGAAGTGAACGCGGGCTGGCTCGCTGCCGCATCGCGCGGGCAAGGCAGTGAACGCGGGCCGGCTCGCTGCCGCATCGGGCGGGCGGATTAACAATCCGCAGCAGGTTACCAACCTGCCCCACAAAGGCTGTGCGGCTTACCCACCCGAATTCCATAACTTGTTACACTAACCATCTGGCATCTCAGAAGCGATGCCGCGACGCCTGACGCACTCAAGACATGTCCAACGCCACTTCTGCCGCAGTTCGACTGAAGGACATCGCGCGCGAACTCAACGTGTCCGTCATGACCGTCTCCAAGGTGGTCCGCGGCTGTGCCGATGTGGGCGCTGAAACCCGCAGCCGCGTGCTGGCCAAGATCAAGGAGATGAACTACCAGCCCAACTGGGTGGCTCGCAGCCTGGCCGCGCGCCGCACGTTCATCATCGGGCTCATCGTGCCCGACCTGATGCACTCGTTTTTCGCGGAGATCGCCAAAGGCGTTTCGGGCGCTATCCGGCCGCTAGGTTACGACGTGGTCATCTGCAATTCCGAGGAGGATTGCGACGTCGAATCCAGCGAGGTGGATCACCTGCTGGCGCGCCAGGTGGATGGGCTGATTCTGGCATCGGCGCAGCCGCCGTCTTCTCTTGATGTATTCGAGCGCATCGAGGCGCGCGGCGTTCCGCTGGTGCTGATCGACCGGCAGTTCGGATCGGCCAACGCATCCTATGTCGGCGCCGACGATGTGGCCATCGGCCGCATGGCCACCGGGCACCTCATCGAACGCGGCTGCCGCACGATCGCTCACATCGCCGGCCCTCCGCTCACCACCGGCCTCGGCCGCTTGACCGGTTACCGGGAAGCGCTGGCCGCGGCCGGCATCGCGGTGCCGGAATCGTACGTGGTTCACGCCACTGACGATGCCTCGGGTTACGAAGCCGCCCGCATCCTGCTGCAACGCAATCCACGGCCCGACGCTGTCTTCGGGTATAACGACCCCACCGCGGCCGGCGCCCTGAAGGCAATTCTGGAGTCGGGGATTCGTATCCCGGAAGAGATCAAGGTGATCGGCGTGGGCAACGTCCACTATTCGGACCTGCTGCGCGTGCCGCTATCGACCATCGACCAGGGCAGCGCCAACATTGGCCGGCAGGCCGCCGAGATCCTGTTGAAGGCCATCGGATCGAAGCGGCGCCGGCCGGTGAAGACCGTGGTTATCGAACCTACGCTGGTGCCGCGCGAATCCACGCGGTAGTGAAGCGGCGAACCGCCGCCCCATCCAGGCCCGGGTTCACAACTACACCGGCGAGTGTCTGGCGAGGCCTGACAGACCACGAACGACGATGGTCTGTCCCACCTTCTCCCAGAAATGTACAAACTCAAGACACCGGCAGGAATGCCTGTGGCACGGCGGCATTTCGCCTCCGAGGGGGCCTCCTGGATCGCCTCCTGGGGCTCGGGGGACGTCCGGCTCCCGCACAGATATCAACAACTTGCGCGCACCTTTACACACCCGGCGGTAACGGCTGGTGAATTGCTATCCTCCCAGTACATATGTCCGCTCCGACCATGGTGCTGTCGCCCGATCGCCTGTACGCCGAACACATTAACCCGCAGTGGGTAAGGCTGCTCAATCTGCTGCAGATGAACGAGCGTTACGAGCGCTGTTCCGGCTGTGAATTGTTCACCTCGGGTGGGCGCCCGATTCTCGACTTCCTGTCGGGTTATTGCGTGCACAATACCGGCCATAATCATCCGGCCATCGTGGCGGCGCTTCATGAGGAACTGGACCGCGGCGGCCCGGCCATGCTGCAAAGCCACGTGCCGGAATTGGCCGGCCAATTGGCCGAGCGGCTGTGCGACCTTGCGGGCGGCCCGTTGCAGCGCGTGGTCTTCACCAGTTCCGGCAGCGAAGGCGTGGAAGCCGCCATCAAGTTTTCGCGCGCGCACACCGGCCGCACCGGGTTGCTGTACGCGGAAAACGCATTCCACGGGCTCACGTGCGGCGCGCTCTCATTGATGAGCGACACGTTCTGGACGGAAGGCTTCGGACCGATGCTGCCAGGCACGCAGGCCGTGCCCTTTGGAAGCATCGAAGCGCTGGAAAAACAGCTCGCCACGAAAAAGTTCGCGGCCTTCATCGTGGAACCGGTGCAGGCCGAAGGCGGCATCAAAGTTCCGGATGCCGGCTATTTGCAGGCGGCCCAGCGGTTGTGCCGCCGTCATGGAACGTTACTGGTGTTCGACGAAGTCCAGACCGGTCTCTACCGCACGGGCAGGTTTCTGGCGGCACACCGCTTTGGAGTGGAGCCAGACATGGTTGTGCTCGCCAAAGCGCTGTCGGGCGGCCTGATTCCCGTCGGGGCCGTGCTGATGACGGAGGCCGTCAACAACTCGGTCTTCAGCTCGTTGAAGCGCGCCATCGTCCACGCCTCCACTTTTGGCGAAAACGCCTTGGCCATGCGCGCCGGCCTGGCGACTCTCGACGTTCTGGAACAGGAATCCCTGGGCGATCGCGCCGCCCGGTTGGGAGAGGGACTGCGGCAGCGGCTATCCGAGGCGCTGGCCCCCTATGAGATGGTGCAGGAGGTGCGCGGCGCCGGGATGCTTTCCGGAGTCGTCTTCACGGCCCCGCGCCAACTCCGCCTGCGGGTGGCTTTCGAGGCCTTCCGGCGGATTCACCCCGGCATGTTCGGACAGGTGGTGGTGATGCGGCTTTTCCGCGACCACGGGATTCTCACGCAGATCTGCGGCAACAATTTCCTGGTACTCAAGGCCGCTCCTCCGCTGGTGGTCACCGAAACGCAATTGGACCAGTTTGTTGCGGCCATGGTTGCGGTAGTCGACCTCATGCACACGTCGGGTTCGTTCTGGAGCGAGGCCCTGGGTTTGGCGCGGCGCGCGGTGAACGTCTAAGCCCCCAAGTTCGGACTAACTAATGCTGCTTCCACGCTCCACCGACATTTTTGTGATCGGCGGCGGTCCGGCCGGCCTGGCCGCCGCCATAGCGGCGCGCCGCCGCGGCTTCGATGTCACAGTGGCTGACGCCGCAGTTCCGCCCATCGACAAGGCCTGCGGCGAAGGCATCATGCCCGATGGCGTGGAGGCCGCCCGCTCGCTCGGCCTGCGGTTGGAGACGGTTGAGGGCCGGCGATTCGGCGGCATCCGCTTCTGCGAAGGCGGCGCCACCGTGGAGGCGGGGTTTCCCAGTGGCTTCGGGTTGGGGCTACGGCGCACCACGCTGCACCAGATGATGGTCGACCGCGCCGCCGAAGCCGGGGTCCGCCTGCTTTGGGGAGCGCACATTACGGGCATCGGCAAGGAGGGCGTGTTTGCCGGCGACCGGCTGGTGCGCGCCCGTTGGATTGTCGGCGCCGATGGCGGCCAATCGCCAGTACGCCGATGGGCCGGCCTGGATGCCTGCGTGCGCGAAAGCCGCCGCTTCGGTTTCCGCCGCCATTACGCCGTGGAGCGATGGAGCGACTTCATGGAGGTCCACTGGGGCGACGGCTGCCAGCTTTATATCACGCCCATCGGCCCGCGGGAAATTTGCGTTGTGCTGATTGGCCGCAATCCGCATATGCGCCTGGATGACGCGCTGCCCCAGTTCCCGGATGTGGTCCGCCGCCTGGCGGGGCCGCCGAATCGCGCCGGTCTTTTGGATCGCGCCACCCCTGCGGATCGAGCTACCCCTGCGGAGCGCGGCTGTGTATCCGCCTCCCGCCGCCTGCAGTCGGTTTACCGCGGTAACGTGGCGCTGCTGGGCGATGCTTCGGGCTCGGTGGACGCCATCACCGGCGAAGGCCTCTGCCTGTTGTTCCAGCAATCCGTGGCACTGGCCGAAGCGCTGGAAGCGGGCGACCTGGCGCGCTATCAGACGGCCCACCGGCGCATCGGCCGGCGGCCGGAATTCATGGCCGATCTGATGCTGTTGCTGGATAGCCGGAGCCGTTTGCGAAGGCGCGCCTTACGCGCGCTGGCCAGCCACCCGGCGCTGTTCGGCCGCATGCTCGCCATGCATCTCGGAGAAATCTCCCCGAAGGACTTTTTAACAAATAGCCTGGCCCTTGGCTGGCACATATTGACGATATGATGAGACTAATGCGCTTGCGGCTAATGCGACCGCTGATTCCGTTTTGGGCAGGCGCGGTACTGCTCGCGGCCGGCACCATTCCTGGGCAGTCAACATCTGGTCCGGCGCAGGAAACGGCACTGCAGGTGGATCCGGCGCAAACCACCGTGGAGTTCACCCTGCCCAGCCTCCTGCACACGGTACATGGAACCTTCCACTTGAAACGCGGAGACCTGCGCTTCGACCCCGCCGGCGGCAAGGCTTCGGGTGAATTGGTGGTGGACGCCGCCTCGGGCGAGAGCGGCAGTGACGCGCGCGACAAACGGATGCACAACAGCATTCTGCAGTCTGCCACCTATCCGGAAATCGTTTTCCGCCCGGACCGCGTGGCCGGCCAAGTGGCGCTCGAAGGCAAATCCGAAGTTTCACTTCACGGCATGTTCAGCATTCATGGCGCCCAGCATGAGATCGTTTTGCCCTTGCAGGTGGAAGCCGCCGGCGGCCAGTACACAGCCACCGGTACGTTCAAAGTACCCTACGTGAAGTGGGGAATGAAGAACCCCAGTACCTTGATGCTGCGGGTAAGCGACACGGTCGAGATCGCCATCCATACGGCGGCGCATTAATGTTTATCGCCAGAAAACACATCTCGCGCCGGACGGTTCTTCGCGGGATGGGTGTGACCGGGATGGGTGTAAGGCTGGCGCTGCCCTTTTTGGATTCGATGCTTCCCGCGCAAACCCCTTTGCGCCAGTCGGCTGCATCTCCGCGAAGCCGCCTGGCGTGCATTGAAATGGTGCACGGCGCGGCCGGCTCCGCGGTGGAAGCCTCCAGCAGGCAATACTGGAGCCCCGCGCGGGATGGGAGCAATTTCGATTTTTCCTATTCCCTGGAACCGCTGGCGCCGTTTCGGGACTACATCACGATTATCAGCGGCACGGATGCCCGCCAGGCGGAGGCTTTTGAGCCTACCGAAGTCGGCGCCGATCATTTCCGTTCGAGCGCGGTGTTCCTCACTGCTACGCATCCGAAACAGACCGGCGGCCCGGACGTTCATAACGGCGTCTCCATCGATCAGCTCTATGCCCAGCGGCTTGGGCTCGAGGTTCCCGGCGGAGTGGGAACGGCTACGCCTTTGCCATCGATCCAGCTTGGTATCGAATACGTTGCCCCCACCAACTCGTGTGGGTTCACCTATAGCTGTATTTACTCGGACGCGATCAGTTGGGCGTCGCCAACCACTCCGCTGCCGCCGGCGATCAACCCGCGTATCGTGTTTGAGAATCTGTTTGGAAATGGCGGGACGGCGGCCGATCGGGCGGCCCGAAGGCAGAGCGATGGCAGCATTTTGGACCCCATCGTACCGGATGCGGCCCGTCTGAAAAACAAGCTGGGGGCGAGCGACGTCAGCCGGATCAACCAGTATCTCGACGATGTTCGCGGCATTGAGCGGCGTATCCAGGCAATCGAGAAGCATAACGCCAGCGCGGAGAAGAGAGAGTTGTTTGCCGCTCCCATTGGCGTGCCCGATTCGTGGGAAGAGCACGTCAAGCTGATGTTCGATTTGCAGGTTTTGGCCTTCGCCGCCGAAGTCACGCGCGTGTCTTCCTTCAAGATGAGCCACGATGTCAGCAACCGGATTTTTCCCGGGAGCGGCGTGAAAACTCCATTCCACTCGCTGTCGCATCATAACGAAACCCCATCCCAAATCGCGGAGTTTGCCAAACTGAACCGTTATCATGTCGGATTAGTTCCGTACTTCCTGGAGAGACTGAAGAACACTCCCGATGGCGACGGCAGCCTGTTGGATCATTCGCTGGTCCTGTACGGCAGCCCGATGGGTGACTCGAACACTCATAACCACCGGCGCGTGCCGTTGTTCTTAGCAGGCCACGCCGGCGGCCAGGTTAAAGGCAACCTGCATTGCACGTGTCCGGAAGGCACTCCTCAGGCGAACGCCTTGTTGACGGTAATGCACAGGCTCGGCGTGAGTATCGACAGCGTCGGCGATAGCACGGGAGAGATCGCGATCTAAGCCGCATTCACGCAGAGCCGCCGAGCCGCGCTCATAGGAACTTAATATCGCGCCGGAGGCTCAACCAATAGGTCGTGAACGCGCCGCCGCACCAGCTCGGCGGTCAGCGGCTTCCTCAAGACGGCCTGGGCGCCGAGAATGTCGGCGGCTCTGAGGGCACTGGGTCCGAAGGCTCCGGACATGGCGACGATCTTGAGCTTGGGCTGTTGGTTTCGTAGCGAGCCGATCATTTCCAGGCCCTCC
>DATMNI010000420.1:0-32506 GCA_035570275.1 Candidatus Acidiferrales bacterium
TTCCGCCAATTCGATAAGAGCTGTCTCGGGACCGTCAATGAATTCGTCAGATCGAATGGGCTTCCGCTTACGATTTGGCAGTGTCGCGGCGCCGCGCCGCTGATACACCCTTCTAGCCAGTTCGATCAGGTTGAGTTCGGAGTCCTGCTCCAGGGATATTGCGATCTCGATCGTGTATTCGATTGTGGTCATCTCAGTAACCTCGCTCTGTTGTGAGCCGTGCGCGATATTTCGTCAAATCGGCTCGGTGGCCGTTCTTAATTCGTGAAGCTCGTCGTACCCGGGCCACCGGTCGACCTCCGGCCTGTCACGTCGGAGGTCGCGGGTTCGAACCCCGTCGTCCCCGCCATTCCTTTCCCTCATTTCCAAACCTTTCGGTTCAATGATTTTCGCTCCGTTTTCGCTGGTGCTACAGTACCTGCTACAGTTTTCCTTCCAAGCCATTGACTCGCCACGTGTTTTCTCTCCACCGCGAAAGGCGACGTACATAACGATTGTTGGGCAGTGTGCTTGGCGTATACTAAAGCCAGGCGACGACGCGTGACCACCACCTTCGCGACACAAATCGAGTTCGACGATCGAGGCATGGCCTGGATTGCCGGGACGAAAGTGAAGGTAATCGAGGTTGTGCTGGACAAGATCGCTAACGGATCGAGTCCGGAAGAAATCCACTTTCAACACCCTAATCTGTCGTTGGCTCAAATCCACGGCGCGCTGACCTATTATTATGAGAATCAGGATCAGGTCGATGAGCAGATCAGGTGCGGATTGGAAGAATCTGACAAGCTTGCCGTGCAACTTTCCGACGCGGAATTCCGCCGCAAGTTGCTTGATCTGAAGCGATCTCGTTGAGCATATCGCTATACATGGAAGTGCACGTGCGACGTGCCGTCACTACCGCTTTGCGCTTGCGTTCGATCGATGTGCTGACCGCCCAAGAGGATGGTTCAGCGGAATTGGCTGACGATGTATTATTGGAGCGGGCGACGGAACTCGGTCGCGTCCTCGTCTCGCAAGACGAGGACCTCCTCCACGAGGGAGCAAGATGGTTGAGCGAGGGCAAGGATTTCTCCGGCATCATCTACTCGCATCAATTGCGCATTATGATCGGCCAGATGGTGGATGACCTTGAAATGATCGCCAGGGCAACATCTCAAGACGAGTGGTGGGGAAGATCGAATATCTGCCGCTTCGGTGAGCGTGCCTTGCTCGTACACCGCACCCCGTGGCGTCTCGGACTTTAAGCGCGTGAGACTGAGGCGACCGTGGGTTCACCACCCACGAGGTGTAGGGCGCTCTCGTAATCGCCACCGAAGTTTACGGGGTGATCTCTCTGATTCGATACTCTTCAGGCGTGTCTTCCCAAACAGCGTCCGGGCCTATTTCCAGAAGCGAAACGCGTCCGCGGTTCACGCCTTGAACTCGCCCGATCCAACACACGTCTGGATCGACCTGTTCGCGATGTATCGTCACCAACGGGAACGCCTTGCCAGCCGATAGAAGCAGGCCCTCGATGTTCGCCACATTAACACGTGGCTTCTTCAGCCGGCGTTCGCCCCGTTTTTTCAGCGCGGCCTCGGTAAAAGTGGCATACGGGTCAGGATTCAGGTCTTTGACATCGTTGATGCGAAAGCATTCGAAGCCGTCGAACCAGATGCGGTCGCTGACCAATGCGAGCAGAAAGAATTGTGGGCCAACATCCAGCACATAGCCTAGGATCTTTGAAGACTCGAATCGCCGCGAGAAATCGAATGAACTCGCGGCGATGCATTGCGTCAACGAGTTTCGCTGCACGCTTCGTGGCCATTTCAAACTGCAGCACCTACTGTAGCAGCCTGAAACCGGCGGTGCGAGGCGGCGAGTAAGACATTGAAAGGCGGGGCGCGCCGCGACGGCCCGTCATTGGGCCCTCTTCCTGTCACGCCGGAGGTCGCGGGTTCGAACCCGTCGTCTCCGCCATTCCTTACCATCCCTTAGAGTTCATCTGATACGTTTTTCGCTGTTTTTTGACTGCGTGTGCAGTAGGCGCGCCACTAGATGCACTGTTGTGGTCCTCGCTGTTCCTCCGTGCCTCTTCGAGCCTTCTGGCAATCCGATCGACCGTTCCGCGCTTAATATCCTAGCGTGCGTTGTCACAAAACCGGCCGCACCAACGTTATCGTTACTGAACACCAGTCACTGAACGCGAGTCACTCCCGTGCACACCAAACCACACCCGAAATCAGTCCAAACACTTTCGGCGGAATATCGTCATAGTATTACGTAGCTGTCTGCACGGGCCGTGCTGCGAGCGCATAAAGGAGATCAACCAGATGAATCGAGCAATTGGCGCCGCTGGCCTGGCCGTTGGCATGGTCGTGGTTACGGCCGGCGCGGCTTTCGGTCAATCCGCAGCTACCCCGCTGTCCTTCGAAGTGGCCTCCATCAAGCCGGCCGCGCCTCCGGTGGACGGCCGGTTGATGGTCCGGATGGGCGGCGACCCGGGACGGCTGGACTACAACAATGTCAGCATCAAAGACCTGATCCGGCAGGCCTATGGAGTGAAGGACTATCAGATTTCGGGTCCGGACTGGATGGCTTCGACTCGGTTCGACGTGGTGGCCAAGCTGCCCGCGGACACACCGAGATCCAAGGTCCCCGAGATGTTGCAGGCACTCCTGGCGGAACGCTTCAAAGTGACCATCCACCGCGAGACCAAGGAACTGCCGATGTACGCCCTGGTAGTGGGCAAGAACGGGCCAAAGATGAAGGAATCCGAGGTTGACCCCAACGCGCCGCCGCCCGGTGGTGGCCCCGGACCGGGCGGCCCTTCCGCCAACGGCGGCCCACCCATGGCAGGCGGAGGGGGCGGCCGGTCGGGAGACCTGCCGGCGGTCCGAATGGGCAAGGACGGCACGCCTCAATTCGCGCCCGGCCCCGGCCGCGGACCCATGATGCTGATGAACGGCCGCGGCCACCTGTCCGCCAAAATGATGAACATGGACGGGCTGGTCAACATGCTGGCACGGCAACTGGACCGCCCGGTGGTGGACCAGACCGGGCTCAAAGGCAACTACGATTTCGACCTGGATTATACCCCCGACGAAGGCCAACGCATGGGCATGCCGGGAATGCCGCCACCACCACCCGGAGGGGGAGGGACCGGAGGGGGAGGGACCGGAGGGGGTGAAGCTCACGTCCCGTCGGCCAGCAACCCCGAAGCCAACGGCGTCTCGCTCTTCACCGCCGTACAGTCGCAGCTCGGGCTCAAACTGGATGCCAAAAAGGGCGCGGTAGAGCTGATCGTGGTTGACCGCGTGGAGAAAATCCCCACCGAGAATTAACTACGCAGCCCAACCGGCGTCTAAGAGCTAAGGAGATCACTACGAAAATGCGTACCATCTCAGTCGCCGGGCTCGTCCTGCTAGTGTCCGCTCAGGGATACGGTCAGCCCGCGGCGGGCCATGCGGAACAGGGGCAGGCTTTCGACGTGGCGTCCGTCAAAGTGAGCCAAATCGGCCGCGCTGGCGGCGAAGGCAGCCGGCGGGAGAAAGTGGACCATACGCCCGGCAGCCTGACCATGCGGAACGTCAGTCTGAAATCCGCGATCCAGTGGGCCTACAACGTCAAGAATTACCAGGTTACAGGACCGGGCTGGCTGGAGACCGAACGCTACGACGTGGTCGGCAAGGCAGCCACCGAGGTGGGCGAAGACCAACTCCGGCTCATGCTGCAGACCCTGTTGACCGACCGGTTCAAGCTTGCCTTCCATCGCGAGGAGAAGGTGCTCCCGGTCTATGCGCTGGTGGTGGGAAAAGGCGGCCCCAAGTTCAAGGAGTCGGAAACCCAGGGCGAAATGACCATGCAGCCGGGCGGGCGGGGCAAGTTCACCGGCATAGCCCAGAGAATCACCATGGCGCAAGCCGTGGACATGCTGTCGCAATCGCCGCTGGGCCGCCCGGTGGTAGACGAGACCGGCCTCAAGGGCCGTTACGATATCACCATCGATGTGGCGGCGTACCTGGGCAATGAGGACCAGATGAAGCAAATCCAGGCGGACCCGACGCAGCTCATCTTCAATGTCATCCAGGAGCAACTCGGGCTGAAGTTGGAACCGAAGAAGAGCACGGTTCAGATGCTGATCGTTGACGGGGCGGAAAAGGCCCCTACCGAGAACTGACACCAACACAGCCAGGAATGGCTGTGCTACGGAGGAGTCGCATTCTTACCTATTTGCGTTACTGCATTCTGGCCGGTTCAGTCCTCCTGAGCGTGGCCGCTGCCGAGCACCACGGCCAGGTCAAATTTAGCGGCCTGCCCGTACCCGGCGCCACCATTACGGCGGTCCAGGGCGACAAGAAGTTGGTCGCCATCACCGATCCGCAGGGCGATTATTCGTTCCCCAACCTGGCGGATGGCGTCTGGACCGTTCAAGTGGAGATGCTCTGCTTCGCCCCCCAAAAAGAGGACGTAGCCGTGGCGCCCGGCGCGCCCAATCCGATTTGGGAGTTGAAGCTGCTGCCGTTCGACGAAATCAAGGCATCGGCGCCGCCGCCACCGCCCAGCGCGCCGTCGCCAACCGCGGCTTCCACGGGACCCGCGACGGCATCTGCGACACCCGGGGCCGCTGGGGGACAGGCTATGCCTTCGCTTGCCGCCACCCTGCCCTCGGCCACGCTGCCGCCAGCCAAACCCGGCAAGAAGCCGCCTAAGAATAGCAAGGCCGCGGCGAATGGCAAGGCTACGGCCACCGCACAGGTCAACCCCCAGGCCGGATTTCAGCGTACCGATGTCAATGCGGCATCGAACGCGGCTCCGAATGCGCCGGGCGACGCCGCGCCTCCACCGGGCGACGCCGCGCCCCCACCGGGCGACGCCGCTGCCCCAACCGCTGCCCCAAATGCCAACCAGACCGCATCCGAGGCCTTCGTGGTCAATGGCAGTGTCAGCAACGGCGTGGAGCGGCGCGCCATCGGCAACGCGCGCAAAGGCTCGGGTTCGATGTTTCGTGGCGACGCCAGCTTCATCATGGACAATTCCAACCTGGACGCCCGCACGTTTTCCATCACCGGCCAGGATACCGCCAAGCCGGCCTATGACAAACTGCGCTCTGGCGCCTCGCTGGGCGGCCCGCTCCTGATTCCGCATCTGATCCATGGCAACGGCCAGTTCTTTATCAATTACCAAATGACGCGCAACAGCACCGCCAGCACGGTGCCCGGCATCATGCCCGATGCCGCGGAACGCAGCGGCGATCTGTCCCACGTACTGAACCCGCTCGGCCAGCCGGTGCAGATCGTCGACCCATTGAACGGTGCGCCGTTCCCCGGCAACCTGATCCCGCAAAACCGCATCAGTCCGCAGGCCACGGCGCTGTTGAACCTGTACCCGCTGCCGAATTTCGCGTCCTCCCGTTACAACTACCAGATCCCCCTTGTCGACATCCTCCATCAGGACGACCTGCAGGCGCGCGCCAACAAAACCCTCAACAACAAGAATTTCGTCAACGGCCTGTTCGCTTACCGGAACAGCCGCGCCGACAGTCCGAGCATCCTCGGTTTCCTGGATACCACCGGCATCGCGGGCATCAACTCCAACGCCAGTTACCGGCATATCTTCAGCCAGCGGGTCAACCTGAATATCAATGTGCAGTACAGCCGGTTCGCCGTGCGCAGCGTCCCCTACTTCGCCAACCGCGTCAACGTGTCGGGCAGCGCCGGTATCACCGGCAATAACCAGGAACCGGGAAACTGGGGGCCGCCCACGCTCTCTTTCGCCAGCGGCATCCAATCGCTCTCCGACGGGCAGCAGGCCGTCAACCGCAACCAGACCCTCGGATTCTCCCCAACTCTCATGTGGATTCGCCGGCCGCACAACATCACCATGGGAATGGACTACCGCCGGCAGCAGTTCAACGCGCTTTCGCAGCAGAACCCGCGCGGAACGTTCTCTTTTACCGGCGGCCCCGGGCAGGACTTTACCAGCTTTCTGCTGGGTATCCCGGACGCCAGTTCCATTGCCTTCGGGAACGCCGACAAGTACTTCCGATCAGCGATGTGGGACGCTTACTTCACCGACGATTGGCGCATCGGCCCTTCGCTGACCATTAACGCCGGCATGCGCTGGGAATACGGCTCGCCCATCACCGAAAAGTACGGCCGCCTGGTAAACCTGGATGTCGCTCCGGGCTGGGCGGCGGTAGCTCCGGTACTGGGCAGCAATCCGGCCGGCCCGCTTACCAGCCAGCACTATCCGGACTCCCTGGTCCACCCCGATAAACACGGCTTTGAACCGCGCATTGCCATCGCCTGGCATCCATTCTTTGGATCGTCGCTGGTGGTTCGGGCCGGGTACGGCGTCTACTACAACACTTCGGTTTACCAGTCGATTGCCAGTCAGATGGCGCAACAATCGCCACTGTCCAAGAGCCTCAGCGTGGCCAACGGCCCGGGCAATCCGCTGACGCTGGCCAACGGGTTCAACGCCGCGCCCGGTTCCACGCCCAATACGTTCGCCATAGACCCGAACTTCCTGGCCGGTTACGCGCAGAACTGGCAGTTGTCGGTGCAGCGCGACCTGCTGGAATCGATGGTAGTGACTGCGACTTACCTGGGCATCAAGGGAACGCGCGCGGTGCAGGTCTTCCTGCCCAACACGTACCCCATCGGCGCCGCCAATCCCTGCCCCACCTGCCCTTCGGGCTATGCGTACATGACCTCGAACGGCAACTCCACGCGCGAGGCCGGCCAGTTGCAACTGCGCCGCCGCCTCCACAACGGCTTAACCGCCTCCCTGCAGTACACATACGCCAAAGCCTTCGATGATGCGGCGTTGGGTGGCCGGGCGCAGGCCACCAGCGTGATCGCGCAGAACTGGCAAGATCTCAGCGCCGAGCGCGGGCCTTCCAGTTTCGACCAGCGCCACCTGGTGAACCTGCAGGCGCAGTTTACCACCGGGATCGGCGTCGCCGGGGGCACATTGCTGCGCGGCTGGAAGGGCGCGGCCTGGAAAGGCTGGACCTTCATCACGAACATCAGCGTGGGCAGCGGAATGCCGCTGAGCCCGATTCTACCGAGCGTGGTGAGGGGCACCGGGGTCAGCGGAACCAGCCGGCCCGACGTCACTGGCGCGCCGCTTTACGCTGCGCCCGCGGGCCTGTTCCTGAACCCGGCCGCTTACACAACGCCGGCCCCGGGCCAATGGGGCGATGCCGGCAGGTATTCCATTGTGGGCCCCGGCCAGTTCGTGATGAACGCGTCCATGGGCCGCTCCTTTAGCAATTTCGACGTGCGCTTCGATTCCACCAACGTGCTCAACCACGTCACTTTCCCCAACTGGAACACCGTGGTGGGCAGCGGCAATTTCGGCCTGCCTAGCACCGCCAACGGGATGCGCAACCTGCAGGCCACCGTGCGGTGGAGGTTCTAAAAACATGCGACGAATCACTTCTGCAATCGCGACCCAGAGGGTGGCGGCCACTCTCCTCACATTTCTGCTGGCTGCGGGAGCGCAGCAGCCTGCACAGAATCCGCCGCCGTCCACCGGCAATGCGGCCGCCGGCAATGCCGCCAATAACGGCACGGTCAAGTTCTCCGTCACGCAGCAACTGGTGATTGAGACTGTTACCGTCACCGATAAAAACGGCAACCCCGTGGAGGGCCTCACCGCCAAGGATTTCACCGTCACCGAGGACAATGTGGCGCAGACCATCAGCTTCTGCGAATACCAAAAGCTGGTGGAAAACACGTCGCCTGCTCCAGTAACGCCCGCGACCGTATCGCCGGCGCCCGCGGTAGTGGCCGACGCAGCGCCGGGCGCACCCGAAAAAGACAAGGTCCCACCGGTCACCATGACGCAGATCACTCCCGAGCGGCCCGGAGACATCCGCTACAAGGACCGCCGCCTGATCGTCCTCTACTTCGACATGTCCGCCATGCCGGTGCCCGACCAGTTGCGCGCCCAGTCCGCCGCCATCAAGTTTATCCGCACCCAGATGTCGCCCGCCGACCTGATGGCGCTGGTATCGTTTTCCGACAGCGTCAAGGTCCTGCAGGACTTTACCGACAACCGCGACGAACTGGAGAGAAAGATCGTCAAACTGTTCATCGGCGAGGGCCAGGGCTTCGACCCCACCGATGCCGACGATAGCGCGGCCGACGTGGGCTCGGCTTTCGGCGAGGATGACAGCGAATTCAACCTCTTCAACACCGACCGCCAGTTGGCCGCCCTGCAGACCGCCGTCAAAATGCTGGGCCAGCTCAATGAGAAGAAAGTGCTGGTCTATTTCGCCAGCGGTCTGCGGCTCAACGGCGCGGACAACCAGGCTCAGTTCCAGGCCACTATTAACGCCGCCATCCGCTCCAACGTGGCGTTCTTCCCCGTGGACGCGCGCGGACTGGTGGCCCAGGCGCCATTGGGCGATGCCACCAGAGGCTCGCCCGGCGGAGTTGGCATGTACTCCGGGAGTGGAGCCCTGGCCAACAACAACAACTTCCAAAAGTCGCAGGACACCCTCTACGGCCTGGCGGCCGATACCGGCGGAAAAGCGCTGCTGGACAACAACGATCTGGGCAGGGGAATTCTGCAGGCCGAGCAGTCCATTTCCAATTACTACATACTTGGCTATTACTCGGCCAATGCCGCGCTGGACGGCCGCTTCCGCCGCATCAAGATCACTTACAATGGCGATCCATCGGCTAAGTTGACTTATCGCCAGGGTTACTATGCCGGCAAGACGTTCAACAAATTTACCTCGGTGGATAAGGAACGCCAACTGCAGGACGCGTTGATGCTGGGCGACCCCATCACCGAGCTGACCATCGCCATGGAGGTAAACTTTTTCCAGTTGAACTCCGCCGAATACTTCGTGCCCGTGGTAGCCAAGATTCCCGGCAGCGAGCTGGCGCTGGCCCGCCGCCGCGGCGCCGAGCACACCCTCATCGATTTCATCGGCGAAGTCAAGGATGAATACAACGTCACCGTCGCCAATGTGCGCGACAAGGTGGATATCAAGCTTAGCGGCCAAACCGCCGAGCGGTTAGCCAAACAGCCTATCCAGTACGACACCGGATTCACCCTATTGCCCGGAACCTACACCTTGAAGTTTCTGGCCCGCGACGACGAAACCGGCCGTATCGGGACATTCCTGAATAAGTTCGTGGTGCCGAACCTGAACAAAGAGCAGAAGCGCATTCCCATCAGTTCGGTGGTCCTCAGCGGCCAGCGCCTGGACCGTAGAGATGCGCTTTACACCGCCAAAGACAAGACGGCCTCGGTGAACCCGCTGATCCAGGACGGGCAGGAGTTGATTCCCAGCGTGACTCGCGTCTTCAGCAAAGGCCGGGACATGTACGTCTACTTACAAGCCTACGAGCGCGGCGCCGCCAGCACCCAGCCATTAGTGGCGTTCGTGAGCTTTTATCGCGGCCAGACCAAAGCTTTCGAAACGCCGCCGCTGCCGGTGACCGAAGGCATGGACCCCAAATCGAAAGCCGTGCCGCTGCGTTTCAGCCTGGGCCTCAGCAAGCTGCAGCCCGGCAAGTACGATTGCCAGGTAACCGTTCTGGACCCGACCGCGAACAAGGCCGCCTTCTGGCAGGCCTCCGTCATGCTGGTGCCGTAGAGGCGGGAAAAACCAGGCTGGAAAAGCCGGAAGGGTCGTGCCGGTTTCGGCAAGGGCCGTATGGAAAACAATCAGGTTATGAGTGAGCGACCGGCACGACCCTTCCGGTTTGCCGGATTCTTCCCGCCAGGCGGGGTGGCTACACTACGCTATACAGTGCCTGCAGGCCGCCTTCCGTCTCAAGAAAAGTGTAATCAACGGGCAGAAAGGTACAATCAACGGCAAAAAGGTACGATCAGAAGGTACAATCAGCGGCAAGTGTGGTTCAGTTTGACTGATCGTAGCCGATCCGAACCGCTTCTAACAGTTGCCGGCGAATGTCGACGTAACTGGCGTAAGCATTGTTTTCGCGAACGCGTTGTTCCACTATGTCCGATCGCATCTGAATGGATGCCGGTGCGGGGAGGCATTGGCCGAACAACTCGCACATCCTATCGGCCTCGTGAACATAGTGCTTCAGTGTTTCCCAACACTTCGCATGCAATTCTGAAAATTGTTTTGGGTCCATTTCGTATCCTTTCAAGAATTCTAATATAGGCATGCCGACCCGAGCAAGGCAAAACGGCGTCGCGATCGCAACCGGCGGCCCGCGGGGAAACCACGGAGCCCTGGCGCGGGCGGAGAACCTGTCGGGCGACGCCGGTACATGCTCTGAGGCAGGCGGATTGCCAATCCGCCGCACTCTCGAAAGTCGCTGGTGGAAGTTCGGCGGCGCGCCAACTCCCGGCAGGCGGATTGCCAATCGGGCGGCGCCAGTACATGCTCCGAGGCAGGCGGATTGCCAATCCGCCGCAGATTAACAATCTGCCCCACAAACGCTCCTGTATTATGGGGGGGCGCAATGGAGTACTTTTTCGCGTGCCCATATTGCTGGGAGCGGATATCGATGGTGTTGGACACCTCGGTGAAAGGCCAGATCTATGTGGAAGACTGCGAGGTCTGCTGCCAGCCGATCGAGGTGCGTTACCGCGTGGCGGATGACGCGGTGTGCGACTTTGAAGCCAGAGCGCTTGAGTAATCGGGACCGCCAGCGGCCCGGCTACTCCGGTGCGCTCAGACCGCCGGCGCGGATCTCGTCGAAGAACGGGGTGGCTTGCCGCTCCACGCACTGGGCAGCGTAGAGGTACATGGCGGCCGACCAGGTCTGCCAATCGCGCCCGCTGGGCTGACCGGTCTGCGCTTTGATCCATTCGTTGAAACCCCACTCCGCCTCGTTTTCGTGCCACGGCTTGACCAGTTCGGTCAGCGCCAACAGCTTCCGCCGCGCCAACTCCATGCGCCCCGCCGCTACGCAGGCCGCCACATAGAAACCGCAAACAAACGGCCAGACGCCCCCGTTGTGATACTCGCCGGGCCGGTTATAGCTCTTGTATCGCGGGCGCCAATCGGCCTGATGGGGCAGGATATACGGAAAGAAATTGGGCGGCAAATCCACGGCCAGCTCGCCGCGGGCACGCATGGGCTCGCACTCGGCCTCAATCCACGCCACCATGTTTCGCGCCCGATCGGGCGAAGCAATCCCAGTCAGGATGGCCAGGCTGTTGCCCAGCAGGTCGAAGCGGTCGCTGTGAAAAAGTTTGTAAGAGTAGAGAGCGTAATAGGGCTTGGCCGGCACCACCAGACCCTCGTGCTCATGGGGGTTCTTGGCCTCTCCAAGGATCTCCAGAAGGTTCATCAGCTCCCGTAGTTGATTGGCCGGCCCGTGCTCGCCATAAAGCCGAAGATAGGCGTAAACCAGGGTGTTCACATACAGCCCAAAACCCAGCACCCATTGCTCGTCACGCCAGTCGCTGGTCGGCAACTGGGATACCATCACCGTGTCGTCGGGGCTCTGGTACCACATCCACTGCAGGGCTTTCCGCGCTGCCTCTTCCAGGAACTCCGGCTGGTTGGCCGATTTCCGGTACAACGCCAGGCCAAAGAGGAACAGCGGCGTGGTATCGCTGGCGCCACGGTCGTCAGGATCGTGCGCGAGCGATGGGATGTGGCCGCGCGGCGTCTGATTGGTTGCCAGCGCCACCAGGGTGCGCCGCAGCGCGTCCGCCAGGTCCTCGTTGCCGGTGGCCAGAAAGCCCAGGGCTGAAATCATGAGGTCCCGTGTGTAAGGTTCCGGGTATCCCCACCCGGCGGTCCGGGGCAGTCCTTGAAAGGGCCCGCGCGCGTTATGGAGCAGGACGCGGAGGGCCGCGTCTTTGGCCCGATCAATGGCGGCCCGATCCACGGCTGCCCGATCAATGGAGGCAAGCGACTTCTCTTCGATAACCTTCTCTTCGATAAGCATGGCCACCTCAATGGCGTACGGGACTCGCGTCGACGACGGCTAACGTTTCAGCGCGCAGGCCGCGCACCGCGTTTCGTATCTTGCCGTCTTACACCGGCTTACTCTGTCTTACTCCGTCTTAGTCCAGATCCCCAAACTCTCTAATGAATTCCCAACCGGGCGGACACGATCTTCACAAAGCGTCTGGCTACCTGGCGATAATCGAATAACCCGACCACGTTTTTACGGCCCGCTTCCCCCATTCTCCGCCGCAGACAGCAGTCCCGCATGAGTGTCCGGAGGTGCCTGGCGATGTCGGGCACGCTGGCCCGGAACTCCGCTGTCCGCGGGTTTGGAAACACGATGCGATGACTATTGTCGATCCCGTGGCCTTCCCCGAATAACGCCTCGGTGATTTTTCTCTCCTCGGCTACGTCCGCCAGGAATGCGGTTTCACCATGGACCATGGTGTCGAGAAATGCCATCGCGCGGATGGCGATCACGGGCTTCCCACAGGCGTTAGCCTCCACCTGGATCATTCCGAAACCCTCCAGCCGGGACGGCGCCGCATAGATATCGCAGGCGGCCAATAAGTAAGGCATGAAATTGTTGTGCGAGACCACGTTGGTGGAGTAGATGACCTTTTTTTCGATGCCAAGTTGGGCCGCCAGTTCGAGATCGATCCGGTTCTGTTGGACGGTGCGGGGCTGAGGCCAAACTTTGCAGACATATCTCCAGTCGGAGCCGCCCAAGTCATGCGCCTCGGCATCATGCGCCTCGGCATCAGGCGCCTCAGCATCAACCAGGGCCAGCGCCTGCATGACCTCTTGGGCGCCCTTGGACGCCCCGTCGCCGCCGACGGTCAGGATCATGATCTGGTCGTCGGACACTCCCAAAGCCTCGCGGATCAATCGGACCTTCAAGTCATCGCGACTGCGCGGCGTGAAGCAGTCCGTGTCGCACCCTACCGGCAGCACCTCGATATTGTCTCCCTTGAGACCATCACGGATGTATGTCTCCTTCACCCAATTGGAGGTGACCAGGATCAGCGGCAGAGCGTTCAGCACCTCCTGGTGAGCCGCGATATAACCATCGGCCACCAGCCACGGCACGGCTGTCATCCCAAACTGGTGCGGGTGCAGGACCAGGTGCGGAACATGGCCCCAGAACCCTATTCCAACCACCACGTCCGGCCGGAACCAGCGGTAATACCATTCCTTCTCCTGGGGCGATTCGAAATGTACCGGGTGAACATCCACGCCGATCTCGCTGAGCCCCTTGCAAAACAGTTTGCCCTGCGTCGCCAGGCCGGCCGCCGATGGCGGGTATTCCGTCAACACGAGCACTTTCACGATTCTTGCTCCCAGCGCGCCGCGAGTTTTACCGCCGCTTCCGGGGAGTCGAGGCACCAGAATCCTTCTTCCCGCGGAGTGGTCCGGGCTTCCCAACTGTCGGGCCCAAACTCGTAAATATCGGTAATCAACCGGCGCTTTTCGAGCCAGACGGCCTCTGTCAACAAGTCCCTCCTATCGGCATCCTGCGAAACCCGCGGCAGGTATGTCCGGCCCCCGTCTTCGTATGCAAACAACCACAATCGCCGGGTGTCGATACGGCACGATCGCCAAAGCGCAACGACCGTCCGGCAACACTCGTCATGCCGGCGATGCCGGGTGTACTCGCCCTTCGGGCCGTGGGTCAAGATCAGATTGTAGCTGGACCCAGCCAGCAGCCGGGCGGTGGTGTCTTGAATCTGCTGGACCGGCAGCGGAGCCTGGTCCGGTCCATCATCGAGATCGGCCATCTCACCCTGCGCCCCCAATCGTTGCAAGACCCGGCGGAACTTAGGCGCGCGATCCGGATCCGCGGCACGGCATAAGCTTACTATACGCCACTGAAACTCCGGATGAGTCAGTATGTAGCCGCCGCACCAGAGCGTCTCGTCGTCGGGATGGGCGACCACCACGGCGGCCCGGGGCCGAGGGTCTGACCCTAACTCATCGAGCGGGGTCAGTGTCATATTTTCCGGTGGAGTCAGAGGGTCGACTTATGCACGCATGGGGCCAACGTACTCTTACCGACCGACACAGAGCTGAGGCGCCGGAAGACGCACACAGGAAGTGCAGACACTGCCTCCGATCATGCAGCTTTCGCGCTCTTGGTACGTAATAACCCCGTGACTCCGCTGGTCCGCCTCCCGATCCGTGGTGGAGGCAAACGTGCCCTGCTTTTCCTGTTGGAGCATGCACGGGCCAACCATTCCAGACTTTGGAGGCACATCTTGACTAGTTTAAAGACAATCACGGAAACGGCGTCGGAGCTTGGCAAAGACGCCAAGGACTCAATGGAGGCGTTGGGCCGGTCCGCCGGCAAGAGACTGGATGTGGCGCGCGATGGGACAGGGGGCGCGCTCCATGCGGTTGCCTCCGGGGTTCGCACAACCGGACGCAAGAGTTCCCAGGCAATCGACCATCTGGCTACCGGCACGGCGGATCGACTGGATGCTACGGCATCCTATGTCGAAAAACATGACTTGGGCGATGTGTTCACCGGCGTGCGGAAGTTCGGTCTGAGGCATCTGACCGGCTCCCTGGTGGCCGCGGCCGCGGTCGGCTTTGTCGCGGGAACCGCCTTAAGACGAGCGACACACTCGAACGGAAAAGCACCTGAGGGCACATAACTGGCTGTAGGTTCGGCAGTAGTAGCTTGGTGGTTCGGGGGTGGCCGCGAAACACGGGGTGGCCGCGAAACGCGGGCTGGTTCGCCAACACGGGGCTGGCGCTCGCTGCCGCATCGCGCAGGCGGATTAACAATCCGCCGCAGGTTAACAACCTGCCCCACAGGGTGCCGCCGTGCCGTGTATTAGTGCGGTTATAATAAGCACAAAGTACACCATGAACGAAAGCCCGGGACCCCAGAGTATCGGATTGGGCGCCGAACCGGCGGGCGATCGCGAGCGGACATCGGCATCCGGCGTTTCGGTGGTCGGCATTGGTGCTTCCGCCGGCGGGCTGGAGGCATTCCGGCTTCTGCTGGGTAATCTGCCTGCCGACACGGGCTTTGCTTTCGTACTCGTCCAACACCTCGATCCGACCCACCAGAGCAGCCTTAGCCAGATCCTCGCGCGCGCCACCACCATGCCAGTCACGGAGGCGGGCGATGGCGTGCGGGCGGAACCCAACCACGTGTATGCGATACCGCCCAACACGGAGTTGACCATTGCCGAAAGGGTGCTGAAGCTAAGCCCCCGTGGTCAAACGCCAGGGCCGCACATGCCCATCGATCATTTCTTGCGATCGTTGGCTCAGGACTGCCGGAGGAGGGCGATTGGCGTCATTCTTTCCGGCGCCGGTTCCGATGGTTCGCTCGGCCTGCAGGCGGTCAAAGAGGCCGGCGGCGTCACCTTCGCGCAGGAGCCGGCGACCGCGGAATTCGCCAGCATGCCGCGGATGGCGGAGGCGGCCGCTTGTGTCGATTTCGTCCTGCCCCCGGCGCGCATCGCCCAGGAACTGGCGAGGCTTGCGCATCATCCCCACTTCGCCGTGGCGCAAACCGCGGAACCGGAGACTCCGCCGAAGGAAGGAAACGACGGGCTCAACGAAATTCTTACGGTGATGCACGAAACCACCGGCATCGACTTTTCACTTTACCGGGAAACCACCGTACGACGCCGGATTATGCGCCGCCTGGCTTTGCGGAACATCGCCAGCATCGAAGCGTACGCCGCGCAACTCAAGCAGGATCCCGGCGAGCGCAGCTTGCTGCGGGGAGACCTGCTGATCAGTGTGACCAGCTTTTTTCGCGATCCCGGATCGTTCGACGGGCTGACCAGGCTGGCCTTCCCCGCAATCGTTCGGAATCGGCCCGCAGGCACGGTGATTCGGGTCTGGGTGCCAGGATGCGCCACCGGAGAGGAGGCTTACTCGATTGGCATAGCGTTGCAGGAGTACCTGAAGGAAACCGGCGCGGCTTACCCCGTTCAGATTTTCGCTTCCGATATCGGCGAAGCTGCCATCGAGAAGGCACGGAGCGGCAAATACCTGGAGAACATCGCCGCCGATGTCAGCCCGGAACGCCTGAATCGGCACTTTACAAAAGTCGAGGGCGGCTACCAGGTCGGCAAAGCCCTGCGGGAGCTGTGTGTATTCAGCAAGCATAATCTAATCGACGACCCTCCGTTTGCGAGGTTGGACTTGATCAGTTGCCGCAATGTGCTGATTTACCTTGGCGCCGTTCAAAAGAACATTATCCCGATGTTCCATTACGCTCTCAACCCAACCGGATTCCTGATACTGGGGCAGGCCGAGACGGCGAATTTTGACGACATGTTCTCCATCATCGACCGCGATCACAGAATCTACGCGAAGCGGGAGATAGCCAACAGACCGCACCAATTCCACGCTCTGGCCGCCATGTCTCGTCGAGGCGCCGTTTCCGGCAAGATAGTGGCGCAAGCACCGATTTCCGGGCTCTGGGACGGCGCAGACGTGGGAAAGGCGGTCGACGGTATCCTCCTGTCCAAGTACAGCCTGTCGAAATACAGCCCGGCCGCCGTATTGGTGGACGAAGGACTGGAGGTGCTGGAGATTCGCGGCGATGCCGCTCCGTTTTTCAGGTTGCCGGCGGGAAAGGTGACCTTCCACCTATTGAAACTCATCCCGGATACCGGACTCTTCCTGGAAATTGAGAAGCTGGCGCATGAGGCGGCAGATAGTGGAGAAGCGGCGCGCCGGGCGCGGGTACCGTACGAACTGAGTGGCAGCATCCACGAAGTGAATATCGAGGTAACGCCGCTATTCGGCCACCAAAAACGGGCATTATTGGTTCTTCTCGAGCCCGCACAAAGGGCGGAGGAGCCACAGGTCGGAGAATCCCGGGAGCCGCGGGCGCACGAGGCGGCGATCGCCGGCCGGGACCGTCACATCGCGAAGCTGCGGCAAGAGGTCTTAGATGCGCGTCGACGGCTGCTGTCTGTTATTGAGGAACACCAGATTTCAGACGAGGCGAGCCAGAGTGCCACCGCGGAGGCGCTTTCCGCCAACGAAGAGCTGCAGAGTCTCAACGAAGAACTGGAGACGGCGAAGGAAGAACTGCAATCCACCAACGAGGAACTCATCACGGTCAACCAGGAAGTGGAGTCGAAGAATCGAGCGCTCACCGAGTCACGCAATTTTGCAAATTTGATAGTCGGAACGGTTCGGATACCACTTCTGGTGCTGGATAACGAACTGCGGATCAAGAGCGTCAACGAATCGTTTTCCAAGACGTTTCTGATTCCGCCCGGAGATGCCGAAGGCCAGTTTCTTTACTCGCTTGGCCGGGGCAGTTGGGACATCCCCGGCCTTCGACAGCGTCTGGATCGCGTTTTGACAGCCGCCGAGTCATTTGACCACTTCGAGGTTGCGCGGGAGTTCCCGTCCATCGGGACCAGAGATTTGATCATCAACGGACGCCGGCTGGACGGTCTCGATCAGATTCTGGTCGCGATCGACGATGTCACGGTGCGCAAGGAGGCCGAAAAAGCTCTCCAGAGGAGCCAGGAGGCCCTTCGCCAGGCCCAGAAGATGGAGGCCGTCGGCAGGCTGGCCGGTGGAATTGCGCACGACTTCAACAACCTGCTGACAGCCATTATCGGCTATAGCCATCTGGTGGCGGATAGTCTGGGTGCTAGTCACCAGGCGATCGGGTATGTGCACGAAATCGAAAGCGCCGGGCAAAGGGCGGCCGCGCTCACCGACCAATTGCTCGCCTTTAGCCGGCGGAAACTTCTGCAACCCAAGGTCTTCGACGTGAATGGCGTGGTTGCCGACTTCGAGAGAATGCTGCGCCGTGTAGTGGGTGACCAGATCAAGGTGATGGTTCGCCCCGCCGCCGATCTATGGCGCGTGAGAGCCGATTCGGGTGAAATTGGGCGGGCGCTGATGAACCTTTGCCTGAACGCCCGGGACGCCATGCCGGCGGGCGGCACGCTGACCATCCAGACGGCAAATGTGACGATTGGCGAGGCGGAGGCCGGCCTGCACAATCTCGGAGCCGGCCAATACGTCGAACTGATTGTTCGCGATACCGGCATCGGAATGGACCCCGAGACACAGACCCACGTATTCGAACCATTCTTCACCACCAAGGAGACCGGCAAGGGAACGGGCCTGGGCCTGGCCACGGTTTTGGGCATTGTGGAGCAGAGCGGCGGCGCGATTTTGTGTCACTCCGAACCTGGGCAGGGTACCAGATTCAAGATCCTTCTGCCGGCGATAGCGTTGGTGCCAGACCGTGGTAAGCGCCCTGCCGGCGGTCTGGCCGAAGCACCGAAGGGCTCCGCCGAAGTGGTGCTGCTGGTGGAGGATGAGGACCAGGTGCGGAAACTCGCCAGCACTATCCTCGAAGGCCGCGGATATGTCGTCCTGGAAGCCCGGGACGGGCGCGAGGGATTGGCCGTGTGCCAGGCGCACCAGGGAAAGATCGACCTGCTGCTGAGCGACGTCGTGATGCCGGAACTCGGGGGACGTGAACTTGCCGAGCGCATTCTGACGGTGAGGCCCGATATCAAAGTGTTATTCATGTCCGGCCACACGCAAGATATCGTACTGAAGGAAGGCATCGAGGCGGGAACACCGTTCCTGCAGAAACCTTTTGGGCCAACCGACCTGGCTCACAAGGTGCGGGAGGTACTGGATTCGCAAGGCCGGTCCCAGATAGCGGGGAAGGACTGACGGCCGGTTGACCATGCTCGGAGAGCGCTGTTGAAAATCGACAAACACCCCGTCAGTACCTTCTGCTGGCTCGAATGCTGGCTCGAACTCGCTTCGGTGCCTGGCAAGCGTGACCCAGTAGCACTTGACTGAAGGGATCCACGCCGAAGCCGTGGTCGTTGGTGGGCGTGGAGGAGCAACCAGTTTCCTCCACGCTGTAAGCGGCAAGCTGAGTTGTCAGATAATCTTATGGATGAGGATTCTTCAACAGTGGCTGAGCCGACTCGCCGGTTTGAAACAGAACGCACCCGTCGCTTTCGTAACGGTAATTTGAGCGAGAGAGATGAACGTACCATCGCCAACGTCGAAACGTTCGGTTGTGAAGTCGTTCAGGTAAAGCCAAGCATTGCAGGCTCGGGATGGTCCTACACACTTGGAGTTCATGACACCTGGGGGAAGCCCGAAGTGATCGCGGCAGGGCTCCGCGAGGAAACTGCACACTTCCCGTTGAACGAGGCCGCGGACCGTTCGCGCAGGTCTGCGGTTTTTCCCACGGATTAGTTTCCTCCTAGCTTGTCTAGGAGTATACCGCAAGCTCTCCTAGTTTGACAAGGGGAGGCAGCCGCCTGCGTCCGGCGTCGCAAGCGCAGGCGTGGGGTGGAACATCGGGACCGGGGTGGTGGCGCTATTTGACGTAATCGGCCACAAAGCGCAGGTATCCCTGACGGCCCCCGACCTTGTTCCATCGGTCGATCGACTTACGGATGCGTTTCAGGCAAAGCACCAGTTCGGCCGCGTTCAATGGTTTCAGTTCCCCGGGCCCGTCAGGCCCCGGACCCGGTAGGGTACCGCGCCCGAGCCGCCACTCGCACATTCGACGCACCGATTCAAAGATCCGCCTCGCGCGATCCGAAAGCGGTCTGTTCGGAGCGCCGCGCGATTCCGCTTCGGCCTCATAAACTCTAATCAGCGCCGAGACCGCGTCGGCCGCCTCCAGATCCAGGATCGATCCATCGTTGCGAAACTCGTTGACGATGGCGAACTCGATGTTCTGAAGAACATCCAGGTATTCGTCCTCTACTCGCATGTAGACGTTTTATCACAGGCGCGCATCGACGAAAAGAAAGCGGGATTGGCATCCCCGTGGGTTTTGGCCGCTCACAAGGGTCCAAACGCGTGTCCGGCCTGGTCATGCCCGAAATCCAAGTAGAGCTAACTCGCCTGCAAGCCTTGGGTGACAGCCGGGCTAACAACGCCTTCGCCAAAGTGTTGCAGCGGTAGCGTCATCCTGCCGGTTGATTCTCGAGAATGTAACTTGGAAGCATCCCAAAACTGCCGAGCAATCCGGCCGTGGCGCTTGCCAGAATCCCGGCGCGGCGCCCCTCACTGTCATGCCGATCGTACGCGGGAGACCATTCGAATTGCGGTCCGAATTCCTTGAGACGCTCGCAGGCGGCCGATTTGGCTGCTGTATCCTGCTGGGTCCCGGCGATATACGCGATCAACTGGTAGACGTAGGGAATGCCGCAGTCGATGTGATCCCGGATCAGCTCGAGATTTGCCCGAGCCTGCGCCAAGGATCCGGTCTCGTAGTGTGCCAGTATCTTTCGAACTTGAATCTCACCTTTGCACGAACGGATTGCCTGATCGACCGCCCAGACCTGGAAATAGCTGTGGCTGGTGGAGAGATCCCGTAAATCGCCCAGGAGGCAGGGCGAGCAGCGCGGACATCGGTTCAGGACGAAACCGTTCATACCGCGAGAGATCCAGTTCCGCGCCGCGCCAGGCAGTCCCGCTGTTTTCATTTGGCGGACCGCAGCCTTGGCGCCGACCGCGCGTATATAATCGCGTGCGGCATAGGGCGTCGAGAACAGCAGTATCGCCGGACCTTTGTTCGGCGCATGTTTGAAGGTAAGAACGCCGCCCGGCTCGCCGGCCACGATGACCAATTCCGGTCCCGGGCCCGTGGCCAGAATCTGCGCGGTGCGCCGTTTTATCTCTTCGGCCATGGCCTCAGGTATCGCGGCAGATTCTGGTTCAGAACAAGAGAGCGCGGGCGCCTTTGGCTTTGGCCCGGATTCGGGGTCTTGATCGTCTGTAGAGAAGATGCTGAATGGCTTCAACTCTTTGTCTACTTGCTCCTGTGTCGGAATGATCCGGAACTCTTCTCCCAGGGTCATGGCGAGGAAGCCGCAAACCCCGACGCACAGAATCAGGCCCCTCATCTCAGGTTGTATTGCTTTGTCGCCCCAGCCGAGGTGAGAACACAGGACATACCACAACACCAAGCCGCCAAATCCACCTAATCCTGCGACTAAGATCCTTCTGACCACAGCACATGCTCCTTGTCTCTAGAGAACTTAGAGTATACCGCGTGCCATTATGTTGACGTGGGTAATTCAACGGTTTCGGGAAAACGGTGCTAACTTAAGTTAGCTAAGTCTGGCCGCGCTGGCTGGTTCTGGCGATGATACCGGGCGAGTAGTCGAGATAACCAGCCAATCATGATGTCCGCTCAGACCTGACTAATTCTGAGTTGGAGGCAGGAAGTTGGTCACAAATGCACAGCGAGTTGGAGGGTTCCACGTGTCCTACGCCAGAACCTCTTTCACCACGTTTCCGTACACGCCGGTCAAGCGGAAATCCCGCCCTGCATTATCGGCAGGTCAGCTTTTCGTGGTCGATGCCCAACTGGTGCAGCAGGGTGGCATGCAGGTCGTGAATGGAAACCGGCTTCTCCGCCGCCGGGAAACCGCACTCGTCGGTGGCGCCGTACACCGTGCCGCCCTTGACGCCGCCGCCCATGAACATGGTGAAGCCGTGGGATTGTGGTCGCGCCCGCCGCCGCTTTCCGAAACCGGCGTTCAATGGTTTCAGTTCCACCGACTCCTCTGGCCCCGAAGCCACCGCGCCGATTCAAAGATCCGTTTCGAAACGATCCGAAAGCGGTCTGTTCGGAAGAGCTGCTGCAATGGACAGCAATGAGCTTCGGCTCGACAACCTGGGCAAAGAGGAGTAAAATAGGCACTGAATTTGAGGATATCCGAGTATGGTGAGAATCCAGCCCGTCCTGACAACGACCGAACTTGCGCTTGTTGACCAGATGGCCGCGTTGACAGGCTCAAAGCGAACTGAAGTGATCAAGAGCGCACTGACCGTGTATCACTGGTTCGTGCGGCAGGCGCTCACCGGGAGCCGGGTCGTATCGCGCAAGCCATCCGGGGAAGAGGTCGCTCTTGAGACCGCGGAACTTGCAGTCCTGGAAGGCAAAGGTAACCGCCTTAGTCCCGAAGAACTGGGCCATCTGGCTAAGCGGCTTGCGGCAGCTTCGAATCCGGTCGAGGCGGCGCACATCAAAGAGCGTCTCACTCGGGGCTTCTATGGGATTTAGGGCCGGGAATCGTTCTTAGTAAACTCCCGCTACGGATCAAGGTGTGCCGAGAGTCCGCCGCCAAAACGTTCCACCCGCTCTGTTTCAGCATCTGCTCGACCGCGTCGGGAGCCGGAAGATTCCTGCATCTCAGTTAGAACTACTGGCGAAGTGGCTCGACAGCGAACCCGAGGTACCGGAGGGTCAATGGTACAAGCGATTCGCCGGTATGACAGTTTGCGGCGAGGGTGAGTTGATCAAGACTTCTCTTCTCCCTGGCCAGGCGCCCAAGGGCCGGCATGTTCCGTGAGCTCAGGCTCCCAGATGCCCTACGCCAGAATCTCTTTCACCACGTTGCCGTAGACATCCGTCAGCCGGAAATCGCGGCCCGCATAACGGTACGTCAGCTTTTCGTGGTCGATGCCCAACTGATGCAGCAGGGTGGCATGCAGGTCGTGAATGGAGACCGGCTTCTCCACGGCCTGGAAACCGAACTCGTCGGTGGCGCCGTATACCGTGCCGCCCTTGACGCCGCCGCCGGCCATGAACATGGTGAAGCCGTAGGGATTGTGGTCACGGCCGTCGCCGCTTTCCGAAACCGGCGTGCGGCCGAATTCGCCGCCCCAGACCACCGCCGTTTCGTTGAGCAGCCCGCGCTGCTTCAGGTCGCGGATCAGCGCGGCTGACGCCTTGTCCATATCGGGACAGCGCTTGGTGAGGTTGGATTGAATCTTGGCGTGGTCGTCCCAAGGCTGGCCGGGGCCGTAGAAGACGTGAACGGTGCGCACCCCGCGCTCCACCAGCCGCCGCGCCAGCAAACAGCCGTTGGCGAAAGGCGTCTGCCCGTATTCCTCGCGCACGTGCTCCGGCTCCTTGCGCAGGTCGAACACGTCCATGGCTTCGAACTGCATGCGGTACGCCGTCTCCATGGCCTGGATGCGGCCATCCAGAAACTCGTCTTCGCCGAAAGCCTTTTCGTGCTCGCGGTTCAAGGCCTGCACCAGGTCGAGCTGCTTGCGCTGCGCCGGCTGGGCGAGTTGCTTGTTCTGCAGATACCGGATCATCTTGTCCGGCTCGGCCACGGAATTGTCGAACTGCGTGCCCTGATGCTCGGAGGGCAGAAAACCGGCGCGCCACAATCCGCCGCCGCCCTGACCCGGACTCAATACTACATAACCGGGCAGATTCTGGTTTTCGCTTCCCAAGCCGTACGAAATCCAGGCGCCCATGGAAGGCCGCGTGGCCGCGATATTACCCGAGTGGAAAAGGTTCCGCGCCGGCGTGTGGGTCGGGTTGAACGTGTACATCGAGCGGATCACGCAGAGGTCGTCGATCGACGCCGCCAGATTGGGCAGCAGTTCGCTGACTTCGATCCCGGATTGTCCGTACTTCTTGAAACTGAACGGCGAAGGCAGCAGCCCGCCGGTGACCCGTTCGGTGCGGAATCCGTCGGCGTTGGGCGGCCTCTCTCCGGCGTGCTTCGCGAGCGCGGGCTTAGGGTCGAACATGTCCAGTTGCGACGGGCCGCCCACCATGAACAGAAAAATGTTGTGCTTCGCCGTGGGCTGGAAATTTGGCCCTATACTGTGGACCGGCCCGGCGGCGCGCGCCTGCTCATCGGCCAGCATGCCCAGCAAACCCAGCGATCCCAACCCGCCGCAGAGCGAGCCGATCATTTCACGCCGCGAGAAGTTTCGGTTCATGGCCAAAAGATCACCTCATTGGAAGAAAGCAGCGCCTGGGCGTACTGTTCCAGCGTGCTGGAATTCAAATAGGTCAAAGCCAGGTCGAGTTCCCTGGCGCTCGGGTCGCGCGCCAGCACGCGCCGGTACAGGGCTCGGATTTTCGACTCCGCATCGGCTTCGCCCGCCACGCCCTGGGTCACGTCCTTGCCCGCATCCTTGCCGACATCCCTGGCCAACGCCGCGGCCTGTGTCTGCATGAAGGCGCTGTTCATCACGAACAACTGCTGCAGCGGCGTGGTGGTGAGTTCCCGTGACGGGCTGTGCTGCGAAGCATCGGGAAAATCGTAGAGCTTGAGCAGCGTGTTGAGGTTCGACCGGCTGACGCGGCCGTACACGGTGCGCCGGACGTTGTCGGCGCCGTCCAGGTCGATGGAAGGCCCGCCGATGGCCGCGTCCAGCGTTCCCGCTGCTTCGAGAATGGTATCGCGGAAGGCCTCGGCATCCAGCCGCCGCGGATTCATCCGCCAGATCAGGTGGTTGGTGGCATCGGCCTTGAGACCGTCTTCGCGCGGATGGCTGGCCTGGCGATATGCCGCCGAAAGCATGATCTCGCGGTGCAGCCATTTGAGCGACCAGCCGTTGGCGATAAATCGCGCCGCCAGGTCGTCCAACAATTCGGGATGCGTGGGCTGGGCGCCCTGGGTGCCGAAATCGCTGGTGGTGGCTACCAGGGGCTTGCCGAAGTGCCAGGCCCAGACGCGATTGACGATCACGCGCGCGGCCAGGGGTGCGCCATCGGTGAAAAGCCGCTCGGCCAGTTCCAGACGCCCGGAGCCTTGCTGGAACCGGGAATCGGCTTTCGAAAGCACCGACAGGAAATGGCGTGGGGCGACCTCTCCCGGCGCCGCGACGTTGCCATGCGGCAGGATGTGCAGGTCGCGCGCTACGCCGGGCCGCATATCGAGCGTGGTCAGGTCGGGGTCCGACCCATCGATCCACATGCCGGCATCGAAGACGGAATTAGTGAAGGGCTCGGTGGAGGCTCCGCGCTGACGCCCGCGTCCGTTGGCGGCCGGTGGTGCAGGCCGCGTGGCATTCGGCGGTGGCGGCGGTTGAACTGCCGGTGGCGTCGTCGGTGGCGGTGGCGTCGGTGGCGGCGTCGGCTGTGGTGGCGTCGCCGGTCGCGGCGGAGTCGGTGGCGGCACCATGCGCGCCAGGTAGCTGTACATCTCGGGACGCCTTTCCTTCAGCGGCGCCATCTCTGCCAGAATGCGCTCGTCCTCGGCCTTGAACTTCTCGGACTTCTGGCGGCTCTCCTCCGGCTTCGTCCCCGGCTCGCCCTTCATCAGGTTCGAAGCATAGTTCAGGAAAAACATGCGCTGGGCCGCCGCCATGAACTGCAATTCGGTCTTCGGATCGGTTGCCGCAAGCGGGCGCGGCGCCTGCACGGTGGAGGCAAAAACGCCCGCCAGTCCGTAATAATCCTTGGTCGGGATAGGATCGAACTTGTGATCGTGGCACCGGGCGCAGGCCACGGTCAGCCCCAGAATACCGCGCGAGACGGCGTCCACGCGCTCATCCCAATCGTCGGTGAACAGCGTCTCGATCACGTCCTTGGAGAGCCGCGCGTCCTTGTGGTAGACCGGCCCAGCGCCCAGGTATCCCAGTGCCCGCAGATCGTCGCGCGAAGTGCCCGGCATCTGGTCGGCGGCCAGTTGCAGTTTCACGAACCGGTCGTAGGGCACGTCGCGGCTGACGGCCTCGATTACCCAATCGCGATACCGCCAGGCAAACGGGTACGGCGGATTGGTGGCTTCGGAAGTGGGGTTGTCCTCGGCGAACCGCGCCACATCCAGCCAGTACCGGCCCCATCGCGGACCATACTGGGCCGAGCCCAGCAGCCGGTCCACCAGGCGCTCATAGGCGTCGGGCGACCGGTCCTTCTCGAAAGCCGCGACTTCGCCGTAGGTGGGCCGCAAACCCGTGAGGTCCAGGTAGGCGCGCTGGATCAGCGTAGCCGCATCGGCCGCGGGTGAAGGCTGCAGGTGGCTCTCTTGCAGTTTGGCCAGCACGAAGGAATCGATTTTCTTGCGCGCCCAAGCCGCGTCTTTTATCGTGGAGGCGGGCACTTGGGACGCGGCCATTTTGGAAGCCGGCACTTGGGGCGCGGTCACCTCACGCACCGGCTGGAAGGACCACCACTTGCGGCCGGTTTCGATATCCATCCCGCGCTTGGCGACCGGCGCCGCGGAGGCCTTATCTTCACGCGGGTCGGGCGCGCCCCCGGCAATCCATTTCCGGAAGGCGTCGATTTCGCGCGCCGAAAGCTTCCCGGTGGGCGGCATGCGGAGTTCGGAGTCTTTATATTCCAGCGCCTCAATCAGGCGGCTGGCATCGGGACTGCCCGGAACGAGAATGGGCCCACCATCACCGCCCGCCCGCATCCCGGGCTTGGTGTCGAGCACCAAGCCGCCCATGGGAGTCCGCAGTTTGGAGGAATGACAACCGAAGCACTGGTTAACGAGGATGGGACGAATCTCTTTTTCGAAGAAGGTGTTGTCTACGGCCTGAGTATTTACAGCCTGCGCGCTCAGGCGGCCAGCACAGAGCGCCAATACGGCCCAGAATTTCATCCTTGACAGACATTCTATCAGGAAGTGGCACAAGCCTCCTGGCCTGTGTTCTAACGCCGGTCTATCTCCAGTCGTGGAAGCTGTCGTGCAGGGAGTCGTGCAATGACCGGTGGAAATCCCGAGCGGCGCGCCGCATTTCCTCGCGGGCTTGCCGCATTTCCTCGCGGCCCTGCCGCATTTCGCGGGAGATCGCCATCCGATCGGTGCGGATTTCCCGAGCGGCTTGCGCGCGCGCCTGGTAGGCTTCGCGCCGGGCGGCCGTCAGTTCCCGCCGCAGTTCCGAACGGTCATACCGCGCGTCCCACCGCCACCGGCCGAACGATGGCGCGATCAGCAACAACAGCAACACCCCAACCGCCACAAACTTCATGCACGTTGCTCCTTATAGTAGCTATATACGCCCGGCGGGGCAGAAAGTTTGGCCGAATTTGCGATTTTTTTCGGGTTTCAAGCAGTTTGGGCTGCAAGCAACAGATGCCGGATTTACTGTTTGCTTGTCCAGTCGGGCGGGGAGGAAACCGGCACCGCGGCCACGAGGGCCGGGATGCGGGCTTAAGACGGATCAAGCCCCCGAGTTTGCGTCCCGTGGCCCGGAAGGTTGAGCCTACAGCGGTTCGGCGCCGCTCAAGGTGAGGATAGTGTTCAGGAATGCTTTCAGCTCCGGGCATTTGTTCGCCGCTACGGTAAGGTCTTTACCGCGTAGAATTCGGGCAACGTCTCGTGTCTTTGAGTAGTCACGCGGACAGGTTCCGATTCTGAAGATTTCACGAATGTGGTAAGACGGTGGCCGGGTGTGGTTCACGGATTCCGGCGGGCCGGTCGGTGCGGCTTTCTTGTTGCCGGCCAACGCTTGAATTTCGCTCCAAAACGGAAGCAACCAGGCCTCGAAATCATGCTGTGCAGCGTGGGGATGGAACTTGGGGTTCTTCCCAACCCACTCTCGCATCTTCCGTCTTGCGTCGGCGGCGTCGATGAAATCGCTCGTCCCCGTGTACACGTCCGTCAATGCAATCACGGCATCCGACGGAGGCTTTCCGTTTCTCAGGAGTCCTTCGACCGCCCTCCGAAGCTTGTCTTCCTTTGGGATTCTTCCATCGTAGGGGAAGGGATCGATGTTAGGCATTCGTTTGTTGAGCTTCAACCCCAGGAATCCCCGTAAGTACGGCAGAAAAGCTCGCTCAGTCCTCCCCTCAACCATGATGGAGATCTTCAAGCCCGCGCCCCGAGGCGCCCGTTGCGCCAAAGCTCATCCAATGAATAGTCTTTCAGCCAGTCACCCAGACCGAGTTCGTCCGCTCTTGTCAGACTGGTCATGCCATCTTCGGTTGAATCGAGGATGACCACTTCCGAGGGTTCGAGGAAACGGATCAGGGTATCCGAATGGGTGGCCACAATGATTTGAGTCCGGTGCGAAGCCTCTCTCAACTGGTCTGCCATCAAACTCAGCAATTCGGGATGCAGACTCACCTCCGGTTCGTCGAGGAGAGTGAGAGCTGTAAGTCCCGGGCTCTGTAGCAACGTTGTCAGCCACAGGAACCGCAGTGTTCCCTCTGACAATTGGTGCATGTAGAGCGGCTTTGAAAAACCACGCTCGCGCCATGCAAGCGCGAGCGTTCCTGCCGCTACCGGCGGAAAATCCAGCCGCTCAAATCGCGGAAACGCCGCACGAAGAGAGTCTTCAATTGCCTCAAATCGGTTTCGTTCTGTCTCGCGAAGATAGAAAAGACACGCAACCAGATCCTCACCGTCTCTACCGGGCAACTCCGCGGGCCTCATCGACTGCGGCAGGCGGACAGGCGACCGGGGATCGACATTCAAGACGTGATAAAAGGTTGAGGAGGCGAGCCGCCGCCGGAAATCCTCTGGTTCCTGGAACATTTTTGGAACCTGCGCCAACGAAGTCTCCAGGGGGTTGTGCTCCCACGTCGGGCGCAGGAGCTTTTTCTTCTCTGGGTCGTAGTACTTAACGTCCCGTTCGTGCGAATTGATATGAAGGAACGGTGTTGGGTGAGGCCTCTTTTTCTGGGTGAGCACCTCTTCGCGGACCGCGTGGGCGATTCCTTCCGGACGAAGCCGCAACGAGTATTCGAGGGGCTCGCGACCTGGAACCTCCATCGTGATTCCCAGTCCAAGTTCCTCAGCTCTGTCGTATGTAAGTATGTTTGCCAGCCCCGACAGGTCAGAAATCGATGAACTCAGTTTAGCCTGCGCGGAACATGCCAGCAAAGAGAGTACATCCAGCACGGATGTCTTTCCCGTTCCATTCGCGCCGATCATTACCGAAAGCGGGCGCAACGAGAGTCGAACGTCGTGCAGACGCCGAAAACCCTGAATCGAGAGTTGGCCAAAGCGTACCGGGGAATGCTCCATTGTTTTCCTCGGCCCGCACTAAGAGTGGCCGTCGATCCAGTTTACCCTTATGGAGCGCGCCTATTCGTAGTGCAGCGCCTGGATCGGATCAATCCCGCTGGCCCGCCGGGCGGGCAGGAAACCGGCGCCGGCGGCTACCAGCGCCATAATCCCGAGGGCGGCGGCGGCGGTCCAGACGTCGGTCGTTTGGACGCCGAATAACTGGGTGGCCACGTAGCGGCTCAGCGCCCAAGCCGCCGGAACGCCGAGCGCGAGGCCGACGCCGACCAGTATGGCGGTCTCGCGCATCACCATCCAGACTACCGCGCCTTGCGGTGCTCCCAGGGCCATGCGCAGACCGATCTCCTTGGTCCGCCGGGCCACCACGAATGCCATCACGCCGTAGAGCCCGATGGCCGCCAGCACCGTGGCCAGCACGCCGAATGCGGCGGAGAGCATCGCAATCAGCCGCTCCGTGCTGAGGGTTTCGTCCAGTTGCCGTTGCAGCGTCTTCATCTGGTAAATCGGCATGGCCGGGTCGATCTCGGCGATCTTGCGGCGCATCGCGGCAAACATGGTTGAGGAGTCCACCGACGTGCGTACGTAAAATGTGTTGCCCCCCGGATAGCTGTTCTGCAGATCGGCCACGAAAACCTGACGGTGCACGCCCTCGCGAGGGCCTTCGTAGAGGGCGTCCCGGGCCACGCCGACAATCTCGATTTCCAGTTTCGTCTTGGGCCCGCCGCCAAAACCGATGTGCCGGCCCAGCGCGCTTTTGCCGCCAAAGAAATGGGTGGCGAACTTCTGGTTCACGATGGCCACTTTAAACGTCGTTCCCGTGTCTCTTTCGTCGAAATCGCGGCCCTCCAGCAAGGGTTCGCCCATGGCCTGCCAATAGCCTGGCGAGACCACGTTCATGAAGGCCTGCATATCTTCGCCGTCCTTGTTCTGGTGCCCCTCCACCGACATGCTGGAATCCCATTCACTGCCGCTTAAGATCGAAACCCCGGCGGTGGTCGCCGAGGTTACCCCCGGCAGGCTCCGCACACCCAGCAAGGCCTGCTGGTAGAACGTCCGCAAGCGCGGTCCGGAGTAGCCGTTCAACGCCGGGTCCACCTGAAACGTGACCAGGTTTCCGATATCGCGGAAGCCGGCGTTGGTCTGTTTCAAATTGGCCAGCGTCTTCACGAACAGGCCGGCCCCGGCCAGCAGCAGAAACGAAAACGCGACCTGCGCGATCACCAGGGCTTTGCGGAGTTTGACCGATCCGCCGCCGCCCGTCACCGCGCCCACCACGTCTTTCAAGGTGTTCCACAAGTCGACGCGCAGCGCCTGCACGGCCGGCGCCAGGCCGAATAACAGCCCGGTCAAGACCGCCAGGGCCGCGTTGAAAGCCAGCACGCGGGCGTCCGGGTCGGCCTTCAGCATCAGCGGGGCGCTATTCTGCGGGATGAACGTCAGCAACGCGCGGATGATCGCCACCGCCAGGAACAGCCCCGCCACACCGCCCGTTACCGAAAGCAGCAAGCTCTCAATCAACAGTTGGCGCAACAGTTGCCACCGCGACGCGCCAATCGCCAGCCGCACCGCCACTTCCTTCTGGCGGGCAATGGCGCGGGCGATCAGCAGGTTGGCCACGTTGAAGCAGGCGATCAGCAGGACCAGCCCCACCATGCACATCAATACGATCAGCGCCGTGGAGTAGCTCTGGCGCAGTTCCGAGAAGCCGTTGCCCGCCGCCTCCACGTTGATCTTCCGGGCCAGGAAGCGATCGCGATAATACTTCGAAGTATCCTTCAACTCCTTCTGGTTGATCTCCTCGTTGAGGACTTGTGAGAACAGAACCTGCAGCGAGGCTTTGGCCGAATCCACCGTAAACCCCGGTTTCATCCGGGCGAAAGTCTGCACCCACTGGCTGCGCCGGTCGCCCATGGCGTCCGAACCCGGCGTCATCAGCGGCTTCATTTGGACGGGCACGCGGATCTGCGGCGATTGCGAGGGGTCCAGGCCGGTGAAACCCGGGGCCGAAACGCCGACGATCACCATCGGGTAATTGTTTACCTGGATTTTCTGGCCGACCACCTTCGGATCGGAGGCGAATCGTGTGACCCAATACGAATAGCTGAGCACCACCACCGGATGGCCCTTGTAGACCTGGTCGTCCTCCACGGAGGAGAAGACGCGGCCGAGCGCCGGCTTCACGCCCAACGCCTGATAATAGTTGCCCGACACCAGTTCGGCGTCGACGCGCTCGGTCTGGCCGCCGAACCCAATGGAAAGGGGCGTCCCGTACTGACAGAAGACGTCCGAGAAGGCCTGGGCCTTCTGCTGAAAGTCCTGGTACATGGGGTAGGAGGTCTTGCGCGTTCCGTTGTTGTTGCCCATGTGCGGGCCGTTGGGCCAGATCATGACGAGTTGTTCCGGGCGGGTGACGGGGAGCAGGCGCAGCATCAACTGGTCCATCAAGGTGAAGATGGCGGTGTTGGCGCCAATCCCGAGGGCCAGCGAGACCACCGCCACCAACGTGAAGAGCGGGCTGCGGCGCAAGTTCCGCAGCGCAAACCGGATGTCAAACAGGATTCGGCTCATGGCTATATATAGTGTTACGCAGTGTGCGGGATAAAGTTTGCAGAAACAGGCGAAATAAGCGGAAATGAAGCCCTTGAGCCGCCAAGGTCTTTCGGGCACAATGGAAGACTCATGGAAACTCGATTTTACCCGACACAAGAAGATGTGGACCGGTACCTGAGATTGCGGGTCGCCGGCATGAGAATGAACAGCAAGCTTCTCAAGGCGGTTCCAAAGCAGGCTTATCACGAAATCGGGGAGGCGCTCGGTTTCCTCAAGGACGGTGTTCTGGTATTCCAAAGCGAGGACATGACGGGCGTGTTGTCGGAATGTTGCCTTTACGACTGGTACGAGGATGGAAAGAATGTTGTCCAGCGCTACGCGGAGACACACCCCGCCCAGCCCGGAACGGAGGAACATTACATGTTGGATGCCTATCTGCACGCCCGCTACCGGGTGCTGCAGGTACAGTCCCTGGTGCCAGGCGCCGGTATCGATTGCAGAGACACTCTGAACAATGAGGATTTGTTCGTCATGGATGTTGCTTTTAGCCGGAGTGCCGAGCAAGGCTACGCCCTCGCCACCCGGACGATCCCCCTCGGTGAGTACTGGATTACCACTGGCGCCGCCCTCCCTATGGGCTCGAGAGATGCCATGAAGGCTGCCGTACGCCGGATGGACAGAAGCCCAAGACCGAAGGCGATGCAAGGTCCGGGCTCGCTATCGCTCTCGATGGTGCGGGCGTGTCTCGACACCGGGGCGGCCGAATATATCGTTTACGAGACCGCGAAGCCGAATCGGCGAGAGCCGCGCCACTTCACGCGCCGGAACCGGCGGCCAACGTAAGGGAACGGGCGGCGGCAACGTGTTTTTGGCCCCAATGGAATCCTTATGACAACTCACTTTTCCCCGACTCACGCAGATGTGGAGC
The DNA here is from genome assembly GCA_035570275.1 of Candidatus Acidiferrales bacterium. GTDB lineage: Bacteria > Acidobacteriota > Terriglobia > Bryobacterales > Bryobacteraceae > DATMNI01. The sequence goes on from DATMNI010000420.1 coordinate 32,087, forward strand.
GGTACCGCCGATTGCGGGCCGCCACCGACAAATTGGGTACCGACATCGTCCGCCATATTCCGGAGCGGGCATACGACGACATCGGAGAGGCGCTCGGCATACCCCACGATGGCGTAGTGGTCTTGGGCAATAAGGACGTGTCCGGAATTATGGCGGACTGTTGTCTTCACGATTGGTACGACGAGAATGAACTGAACGTCGTCCAGCGCTACGCGGAAACCCACCCTGCTCAGCCGGGAACCGACCAACACTTCGTGTTCAATGCATTACTCGATGCGAAGTACCGGGTGCTGAAGGTGCGGAGCCTGGTGCCGGGAGCGGGCGCCCATTGCGAAGACATAATGTACAACGAGAATTTGTTCGTTATGGATGTTGGTATGAGCCTGAACCCTGTGGCAGGTTGGGTGCTCGCCACCCGGA
>DATMNI010000421.1:0-15657 GCA_035570275.1 Candidatus Acidiferrales bacterium
CGGCTCGTTTAATACGCGCGTGCTCCAGTTGGACGCCGAGAGCGGCCTTTTTGGACCCGGCAGCCGCAACAGCTTCCTGATGAACATCCAGCAACTGCTGTCCGACGGATATCAAACCTACAACCGTCAGAAGCGAGTGGCCGGATACGGCAAGTACCAATACCGGGTCTCCGACCGCAGCTCGCTGACGTTGTACGGCGGGCTGGTTGACATTTGGACGAACACTCCGAACACCACCAACCCCACCCGCGCGCAAGTGGCGCAGTTCGGCGATAACTACCTGCTGGACGGCACTCCATTACTTGCGAACGGCACGCCCGATCCATACTATTACGGCTACAACACCTATCACGTACAGACCGATTTCGAATACGCCGCCTACAACGCCGATCTGGGCAACGGGTGGAAGTTCAACACCAAACTGTATACCACGCGCTACTGGAACAAACAGTTTTACCAGAATGGAACCACGGTCAACCTGACCGCCAGCAAACCCAGCGGTGTCGACAAGCTCAACGGGTATCGGCATGCGGGGGACACGGCGATCTTGAGTAAAGAGTCAAAGTGGGGCGTGTTCCGAACCGGCATCTGGTACGACTGGGCATACACGGACCGTTATCAGATTCCGTCCAACATCGTAACTCAGCAGGACACGCCGTTCGGCAACTTCCACGAGCACTTCATTACTCAGTCCACGCAGCCGTTTGCCGAATTCGAATGGCACGCCGCGCCCAGACTGGTGGTCACGGTTGGCATTAAGGACGCGAATTACGCCATGACGCTCAATCAGTATCAGGACAATGGGAAGACCGTGGGCTGTCTCGGCGGGGTAGCGTCCACCCAGCCGGTCACTGGCGCACCGATCTGCGTCGGCGGCGGCCAGTTTGTCACGCACTCGATCGATTACAACAACTGGTTGCCGAATGTCTCCGCCCGTTACTACCTGCAGAGCAGTTGGTCGGTTTATGCGCAGTGGGCCGAGGGCAGCATTATTCCGCCGAGCAACGTCTTCGACGTTCCGAACGCACAGGTTCTGGTTCCGCAAAAGCCGACGTTGGCTAAGACCTATCAGATCGGCTCCGTGATGAAGCACCGCCGCTGGACGCTGGATGCCGACGCCTACTATATCCACTACCAGAACGGCTTCGATAGTTACATCGATCCAACTTCCAACGAACCCGTCTTTATCCCGACCGGGCCCAGCAATACCAAAGGTGTTGAAGCCGAAGCCAGCTTCGTACTCGGATATGGATTATCGCTGTACGCCAACGGCACCATGGGTTCGGCAAAATATCAGACGGGCTCCAGCTATCCCAACGGCGGCCTATGGGTGGCTAACACTCCCAAGAACGTCGAGACCGTCAGCCTGCTGTGGCATCACCAGGACTGGAGCGTCGGTCTGGTCGACAAGCGAGTCGGCTCGCTGTACAACGACAACGGCTCGCTCAACTACCTGATCAACGGGCTCACGCTCCCTTACCCGGTCGATCAGGCCATTAAGATCGATCCGTTCAATGTGGTGAATGTGTTCGCGAATTACACAGTCAAGAGCAGGTCCTGGCTTCGCGGGAGCAAAATCGGTCTGGCGGTCAATAATCTCGCCAACAGCCACAACATTGTTGGTATCACGCCCGGTACCGCCGCGACGGCGTCCGCGCATTTCGTGGAGAGCCCGACTGATCTGTTGAATTTATTGCCCGGACGCAGCGTCATGGCAACATTTACCGTGGGCTGGGCGCCTCGGCGATGATGCCGTAGATACATTCCCCATTTACCGCATTCGGAATTTCCGGTGGCTGCACGGCCACCGCAAGCGCGACGTTACACAAAGGGTCAATTGTGCAACGTCGCGACAAGCCAAATCGGACGCGTAGGCTGCAATGGACAAACGAGACGCCACACCGTTACCCTGACGCTGCTGCCGGCGCGCAGCTTCACATCATCGGTTACGCTCGGCCACGCTGCGGGCCGGTAAGGCCGCCACGCGTGGCGGGAGCCAAGTCCAGCCTGGAAGCGTGAGTTATCAGCCCTAACTCGCCCTGCGCCGCTCTCGTTTCACGAGCGCTTCATGCAGCACGGACTTGATGTAGGTCTGGTACGGCAGTCCCTTTTCTTCCGCCTGACTGCGCGCAAGGTCAAGGTCCGCTTCCGCCATCCGAATGGTGACGTTTCTCGAAGCGCGCGCCTCGCTCGTCAACCGTTGTGCGGTCCCCCGCCGGATGGTCCCGTTATCCATCGCGCCGATCAAGGCGTGCTCGACCTTGTCACGGTTGTCGTACCACCACTGGGCTTCTTCCGCTTCCGTCTTGAACTTCGGCACCACTATCCGTTCGTCTTTGTCCGCCATAATCAGAATCCTCTTTCCGCCAGGTAACGCTTTGCCAGCAACTCAGTCGCATCGAAGGCCGTTATCGGGCGGGGTTGCGTCACCCCGCATCGTCCAGACTCGAACGAGCACACGAAAGCGATTCGTATGGCCCACTCCGGTGTAGCACTCCTCGCCATCCACGACCTCGACGCAAAGATCCATCGGATCGTTGGCAAAGACCTGCTCGACTTCCTCGGGCATGACGTTGTGGCGGGCGACGTGCGCCACGTTCGCTTCGTCCCAATCGAAAACCAGTTCGTCCGCCACCCACCCCAGTATACATACGCCGTATGTATCGCACAAAGGGAAGTCGGACGGCCCCCAGAAGAGACGGATTGTGCCCCGTGGGTTTGGCTGCGGCTGTTGGTATCGTTACCGCCGCACTGCCAGCGCGCCCATTGTTGGTATCACACCCGGTACGGCCGCGACGGCGTCTGCGCATTACGTGGAGAGTCCGAGCGATCTGTTGAATCTATTGCCAGGGCGCAGCGTCATGGCAACATTTTACCGTGGGCTGGGCACCTCGGCGATGATGCCGTATATACCATCCCCCCTTTCCAGCATCCGCCGTCCGTTCGGGCTTGCGCTGCAGGGCGAACGGACATGCGGCTGCTCGGCGTGCGCTTGCTCGAGATTGCCAGGCGCGAGCGCCTGTTCTGGCGGAAAGGAGTCGACCGGATCACCGCTTCCAGCAGATCTTACCACGTGCGTGCGTGAACGGAGCCGCAGCCACTTCCAAAACGCCTACTGGTCGGCGCCCGACGCCTCCGGCGAGTCGGTCTTTACCAGACCGGCCCATCCAACATGAAGTGCGTCGAAGCGGAAAGCAATATCGTGATCTGTTACGGATTAGGTCTGTATCTCAACGGACCCTGGGCAGCGCTGCCACGCCAACTCAGCCAGCTTGTCTGAGTGCCGGGGCATCCTCGATTATTATGCGGGGCCGTCCGCTGGGAAGTGGGACGGGCATTTCCTGTTCTTCCAGCAGGCGCACGTGTTCGTTCATGCCCCACTTGGCCTGATAGAGACAGTCTTCGACAGAATGTCCTACTCCACTGAAGCCTTCCAGATCGGGAGAGTAGAAAGAGAAAAAATCAGGCTCGGCGGTGGCCTCGATCACGAGCGAATAGCGCAAGTCAATCATCGTTCACTCCTGGCTTGATTCCGGCCGCCTTCAGGATTGCATGGCATGTGCCGGTTGGCACTTCTTTGGGTCCATGGTAGTCGACGCGGATCAGTCTGTCATGTCCTGCCTCCGATAATACCGGACAGATCCCTTCTCTTTGAGGAGCCGAAATCCATGGCTTTCGAGCATAAGCACCAATTCGCTCAACCGCAAATGTCCTGAACCTTTCTCCATAGTCTACCGCCAGACCGGCAAGCAGGTACATTCCAATCCCTGGGAAACGCCCGGCGAAATGCAGCGTACGGCCGACGGGCGGGAGATTCGTGCGCGCAGAAAACTGTGTCCTGGACTGAGGACGATTCGGTTTCCGGGTACCGCGGAGAAGCACTCCGGGCGCTCGTATTGTTATCGCCGTGCCGCCAGCGCTCCTAACCAGACCGCGAAGTAGCCGAACAACACGCTGCCCAGCACGTTGGCCAGGCCGATCCAGAACGCGCCTTCGCGCACCGCCGAGTACGTTTCCCATTCGAAGCTGGAAAACGTCGTGTAGCCGCCGAGGAAGCCCACCACCAGGGCCAGACGCCAATTCTCGTGCAACTGGAAACGTTCGGTAAGCAACGTCATGATCAGGCCAATCAGGAAGCAGCCGGTGACATTGACGACCATGGTGCCCAGCGGAAAACGCGGGACCAGACGCGTCATGATGGCTGTGCCGGCAAGATAACGGGCCAGCGAGCCGGCGCCGCCGCCGACCAAGATGAGCAGGTATTTCACGTAGACTGCAGGCAATCGGAGATCTCGCTCTCTTCGATCGCGCCCGCTTTGATGACGCGCCACACGGGGTCGGTGACGTCCACGGTGGTGGCGCCCTGGCCGGTACACATGCCGCCATCCAGCACCAGATCGACGCGGCCATCCATCATGCCGAAGACATCGATACCGCTATGGCAGGTGGGGCTGCCTGAAATGTTGGCGCTGGTGGAGATGAGCGGCTGATTGAGAAGAGCGATGAGTTTGTTGGCCACGTTGGAGCGCGCGTGGCGCAGAGCCAGGCGTCCGGTGTTGCCCGTAACCTTGAGCGGCACGCGGGGGGAGGCTGGAACGATGATGGTCAGCGGGCCGGGCCAGAAGCGGTGTGCCAGCATGAAAAATCGGTTATTCAATTCACTGGCCAGTTCTTCGGCCATCAGAGTGTCCCGAATCAGGATGGGGAGCGAGCGGTGCGACTCGCGTCCCTTGGCATTGAAAACGCCGGTGACGGCGCGCAGGTTGAACGGATCGGCTACCAGGGTATAGAGGGCATCGGTGGGGATGGCCACCACCTTGCCGCGGCGCACGGTGGCGGCGGCCCGCTCCAGGATTTCCGGCTGGGGCGCTTCGATGTCGATCACAACCAGGTCGGTGGCCATTCAGATTCGATCTTACCCCGGTTCAACGGGCCTCGCCTGGTTAATTGACTCGTTAAGTGACAGGTTCAGTGACTGGTTCAGTGACAGGTTCGGTGACAATTGCGGTGACGGGTGTGCCGGGATGGCCGCCGCCACGTCCAGCGCCATCTGGTAGCGGCCGAATGGTGCGCTCAGTTGCACACCCTGAACCATCCCGCAGACACGCGCCACCATTTCGCGACCGATGGCGACGCCCTCTTCGCGGGCCTTCTCGGCATTGTCCACGGCGCGCATCCGCTCCATAAATTCCTCGGGAACGGGCACGCGCAATTCGTTGACCATGAACTCGGCATTGCGGAAGCTGGTGAGGGGCCAGATGCCGCAGATTACGGGAATTTTGACGTGCTCGATGCGCTTCAGGAAGGCCTCCAGCAGGTCCAGATCGAAGACCGGCTGCGTGACCACGTATTCGGCGCCGGCTTCCACTTTCCACTCGAACCGGCGAATTTCTTCGTCCATGTTGGGCGCTCCCGGGTTGGCTCCCACGCCAATCAACAGGGCGGTTTGCGTGCCCATGGGGTTGCCGCCGATATCCAACCCGTGGTTGAGGTTGTTGACGATGTTGACCAGGCCGATGGCATCCACATCGAACACCGCGGTAGCGTCGGGATAGGACCCCATGCGAGGCGGGTCGCCGGTGATGCAGATGAGGTTGCGCACGCCGACGGCGTGGGCTCCGAGCAACTCCGACTGAATGCCCAGAATGTTACGGTCGCGGCAGCAGAAATGGTTGACGGCCTCTATGCCGGCCTCCTGCTGGATGATCTGGCAGGTGACCTGCGCGCTCATGCGGGCGCTGGCGCGGGGACCATCCGGAACGTTGATGGCATCGATACCGTGCTGCCGGCAAAGCCTGGCGCCGGCAATTTCGCGCGAAGCGTCTATGCCGCGGGGAGGCAGAATTTCCACGAAGGAGACGAACTTGCCCTGGGCCAGCTTGGCGCCCACTTTGGATTTCGCCGCCATCCCAACCGGCGTCAGGGCGTGGGGCTTGACCTGTGGTTCCTCGACGGTGGTGGCGAGTTTCTTCTGCAGCGGCTGCAGCGAGCGCGTTTCGGACCGGATGAGCTTGATATGATCGGGCGTGGTGCCGCAGCAGCCGCCCACCACTTTGACGCCGGCCCAGAGCAGGCGGCGCGCATACTGGGCCATGTACTCGGGCGAGCACAGATAAATGTTGCGGCCTTCCACGCGCATGGGCAGCCCGGCGTTGGGCATGGCGCTCATGGGCTTGGTGGAAAACTGCATCATGCGCTCGATAGTTTCGAGCGTAGCCTTGGGGCCGACCGAGCAGTTGAGGCCGATCACGTCCACCGGCCAGGAATCCATTTCGCGGGTAAAGGTCTCGGTGTCGGTGCCGCCCGGGAGGTGGCCGAAATCGTCGATCGTCACCTGCGCGATGATCGCCAGTTCGTCACCGGCAGCGTCGCGCCCGGCGGCCACGGCCTCGCGCAGTTCGTCGAGGTTGCCGAAGGTTTCGAAGATCAGCAGGTCGATGCCGGCTTCGAGCAGTGCATCGATCTGCTCGCGGAACGCCGCGCGGGCCTCGGCAAAGGATGTGGGGCCGAGTGGTTCGATGCGGACACCCAGAGGGCCCACAGCGCCGGCGACGTAGACTCCCGGTTTGTCAGCCGCGGCCTGCCGGGCCAGGCGCACGCCGGCAAGATTGATGGCCTGGAGCTTTTCGGCGAGACCGAACGCGGCCAGACGCGGGCGATTGGCTCCGAAGGTGTTGGTTTCCAGAATCTCGGCGCCGGCCTTTACATAATCCTGGTGGACCTGGCGTACCAGATCGGGCGAGGACAGGTTCAGCTCGTCGAAGCAGCGGTTGATGAAGACGCCGCGCGAGTAGAGCATGGTTCCCATGGCGCCATCGGCCACCATCACACGGCGGGACAATTGTTCACGGAACTCCTGGGCGCGGGTACTGGTGGCTGTGTTCATTGGGTACGGTCGCAAAAGCGTTGGCGTACGGGAATTTGCGATACCTACGATTTTACCGCACGTGGCAAGGGGCAGTCTGGTGTGATGCGAAGCGGGCCTGGCAGCGTTGAAGGTAGCGCGGGAAGGTCGCGCAGAAAGTAGTGCGGAAAGGTTCTTCCGGGTGGCGCCGAGCCCGGCGCGGCAGCAACCCTAAGCCTGGGCCAATCTGGTACAGTAGGCCCATGCCGACAGAAACAGAAGATCGCCAGCAGCATCGGCGGCTGCAGAAGGAATACGGCACTTTCTACCGCGCGGTGAGCGACATCCTTTTTCGTCACAATGTCATGGATCTGGATGGCAAGCATAATACCGGCGACTACGATCGGGAGGTAGACCTCCTCCTGCTGCGTATCGGAGAAGCTGAGAATCTGGAAATGCTGCAAGGTATCCTGTACCAGGTATTCGTTAATGCCTTTGGTGAGGAAAACTGCGGTAGCAGGGATCGTTACAATGACTCCGCTGCGGAGATCTGGAAGGCCTACGAACGGCATCGGAAGAAATGAACCGGCTGCCAGTGGAGCGACTCTTTTAGTTTAGGGTCTGTCGGATCTAAGGGTTGTCGGATTTAAGCGCTGCCGGATTTAAGCCCTGTCGGATTTGCGGCTTGCCGCCATACTGGCTTTCAGAACCGTCCGTGCCTGATCCTGAGCCTGCGCGAACGAGGGCGCCAAACCGTGATCGCCATAATCGGTGGACCAGTGATACTCATTGCGGTGGTCTCTCTCGGACACGGTATACTGTGCCCGGCTCCCGGCGGCGTCGATAAAGGTGATCGACTGGCTCGTAATGTAACCTCCAAAGCCGCCAAAGAGCGGCTGGCTGCCAGGGCTTCTTTGATGAGAATCCGGGCCGTGGCCACGGAGTAAGTGCTGTAACGGAACACACAGGAGATGCCCTTCTGCCGACCCGAGTATAGCATTATCCGCTCTTTAAGAGTTCGTTTTTGTTACTATTAGATTGGATCTGAAACGGGCTCAGGGCGCCCCAGCCGGAGGATATGATGCAGAGATTCGTGGCCGAACTCAGCAAGCCAATCGATAAGGGTGACTTCGAAAGATCCTGGCACAGTGATCCGGCGCTCAACATAGAACCGAAGGTGGATTTCGTGTTTGCCGGACAAAGGGTTTCGGTGCTTGTCCATTCGGATGACGCTGCACAATGGCCCTCGGCCAGTTTTTACCGAACCTTTAGCGCGGCGGTCCGAAGGCTTAACCCCGTCTGCAATATCCGCTGGCTTTGACAGCGGATCCGCCAGTCGAATTGACCAGAACTAACCAGTCGGACAATAACTAACATAACCCCGAGTAGTGAGTGAGCACACAGTTACCGGGGCAGTAAGTCAAAGTTGCAACCAGACAGGGTAGTCTGGATTTCTTAGCTGTTCCTCTACTAAGATTGGTCTTCTGAGCTACAACCTCGCGAAGGGCCAGCCGGATTTCGGCCCATCCAATACGGCTTCCAGGTTGGCGGTGACTGCAGCGGATAGGGGGACGGAGTATCCGGAAGATAATGGCGGCCCACAACCGGCAAGACGCGCGCTCCGCCTTTCACTGGCCACCGGCACCCGGGCGCAGCCGGCATCCGCAACTAGAGCGGCCCTGGCCACCCTAGTCGCGGCCCTGGAAATCCTTTAAGAGTGTTGCCGGTTACCAGCGTTTCTTGCCACCGCCGCCGGCGCCGTTCGACCGTTCGGTTTTTGGCTTGGCTTCATTCACGTTTAGGGCTCTCCCATCGAGATCCGTCCCATTTAGAGCGGCGATGGCTTTCTCACCCTCTCCATCATTGCTCATTTCGACGAACCCAAAGCCCCTGGGCTGACCGGAATCGCGATCCGTCACGATGTTGACGCGTTCAACGGCGCCGTGAGTTTCAAACAGGGAACGAACGGAATCTTCCGTGGCTCCAAAACTGAGGTTTCCTACAAAGATATTCTTCACTGTGAAAGTCCTTCTTTCTGATTTGACTGCGGGCTAATTGGGAAGGGGGACGGATTTAGCAACAACTGCTAGACGGGTCGGCCTTGAATCGGCGGGATCATCAAATCGCACACTGAGTCTAGCACGGAGCCGCGTATGCTACAATATAAATAAATCTTTGATCCATCTTCCACCCGCCACGGATTTGCTCCGCCGCTTTACCGGCACGGAGAGCACAGCCGAAAGGAAAATGAACGTAACTTATGCTATATGACAGCACCAAACTATTCCTGACCGGCATTCTGCGGTCGCTGCAGAGCCCGGACACGGTCAAATGGGACGATCAGGTAGAGTGGGGCGGCGAGTGCCTCTATGAGATGCACCAGATGTCACGTCCGCAGTACCAAGGGTACAGACCCGATGCCGCCAGCAAGGTGCCTGCATTCGTGCCGGTCTACCAACGGGCGGCCCGTGCGATACCGCACATGAAGTCCATGATGAGGGCGATTCGTCGTCAAGACCAGGCGGCGGCGGTCGAAAGCGGCAGGGCCGCTCTAGCTGAGATGTGACTTTGAATTGTCGAAGTGACGTCAGATTGTCGCAGTAATGCTCAGGTTGTCGCAGTAACCTCAGGTTGTCTTAGTTTGGGTGTTGGCTCGGAAGCATCGATTCGAGGAGTGTACCGATGAACACGAAACGCAGGGTGACACAAACGTTCGAGGCAAAGCTGGTAGCATCCCGCGGTCGCGAGAGGTTCGCGACGGGGGAATTGCTGATGCTGGTAGATAGCCCGGACTCGCCAGAGAACTCGCGGTTTATGCGAATTAACGGCCTTCGGCCTTCCCGAGGGGTAGAGTGCCAATACATTATCGAATCCAGCGAGTTGAACGAAAAGACCGAAATGGCGAGGTAGGCATACTTCGCCCGCCTGCCTGCCGCTAGCCTGCCGCTAGCGCGACCGCGGGCAGGTCTTCTATTTGTGCCCTTCAGCACGGTAGGCCGGCTTTAAGAGTGACCAACCGAGCGTAGCTGGCCGGCGATAGCGGCTGGCGATAAGATTCGGCGGTAAGATGCTGATGAGAAGTTGAGACTACGGGCCACAACCAGGTGTCCCGATGAACTGCAGGAGGGGAGTAATGGACAAGAGACTAGCGAAGCGGCACAAGCGCCAGGTTTCCCGCGCCAAGCAGAATGTTCGAGTGTCTGAGCCTGACGTTAGGACACCCGAACAGGTCGCCGTAGCCAGGGCAGTAAGTGGCGCGGATCGCACCGATGTAAATCCGTGGCCGTCGTTGCCCGGCGATTCCGGCAAACCCAGGAAAACCTAGGAAATCCGGGTGAAAGGCGCTATTGTAAGGTGTGCTCTCTCCCCGCTGTCCCCATTGCCGGTCAGTCGAATTTAGAAGCGTAGGCGTTCGTAACGCTCTGGAGAGGGCCATCCACACTATTTTTTGGCCCTACCGGTGCGCTCTTTGTGGGCACCACTTCTTTCTGTTTCGATGGGTAGCCCCAGAAGCCGGAACCGCCTGACCGGAGCCGTCTAACCATAAGGCGTGCCGCGTAGATCCGGGGTGACGATTGTACTGGGGCTCAGCGATCCGCCGCCGCATAGTCGCTTGCCGGTAAGCTCTTGCCAGGCGCGTTTACGTAGTCCCAGCGGCCGGGCGCACCTTACTGTCTTCTGCCTTCTGACTCCTGCCTTCTGACTCCTGCGCCATGCGATGGTGTTTCGAGACGTCATTTCTTCGATCATTCAGAGCCGCGACCCGTTAGGAAGCGGGGTATGAGGCCGTGACGTCCCCAAGGGGCAGTGAGTCCGCCCAACCCACGTTTTGTTCGGCATCGTTTCAAGTATTTCCAGATCCTCAAACCCGGAATCGCGCCGCCGCCCTACACCTGATGTCGGACTGGACTCGTGTCCCGCCCCACAACCGCATGGACTTCCGGCATGAGAATCTTGCGACGCATCTTCGGAAAAACGCCGCCAGGATTCCGTCACAAAAGCCCCCGGCCCGGGCTCGTCCTCACTTGGCTCGATGGTCCTTCACAAGTGTGCCATCTCGTCGCCCTTGCCCTGCGAGCATTGTGGAGCGCTGCGGTTTGTCCTATCATGAACGGGGCGAATCAATTCAAATGCTTCCGTTCGAGCAGCCGCAGTGCACCGTTCGGGCCAAGCCGGCCAAGGCAAGCCGGGACTGCGGGCGGCCGGCAGGCCTGGTAGTTCAGATCGGTCGGGCAGCGTTATTCTGCGCGCTCATGATGGCGGCGCCTGGCGTCGCGCAGGAGCCCCCAGCCCAACCGCCCCAAGTGCCTGCCCAACAGCCAGTGCCTGCCCAACAGCCGGCGCCGGCCCAACAGCCCGGCGCCAAGCCCGCCTCCGAGATGTCCACTCACGAAGAACCGGCCGTCTTCCAGGCCAAAGTGAACCTGGTGATGGTGCCAGTGGTCATCCGGGACAAGCAGGGCCACGCCGTTGGCAGCCTCAAACAATCGGACTTCCAACTATTTGACAAGAGTAAGCCGCAGGTGATCACCAGGTTTAGCGTGGAGCAGCCGGCACACCCATCCAAGAACCCAGACACGGGAGCCAAGCCGGCCGGCCCGAACGCCGCCTGGGCCGACCAGCCCGAACGGTTCTTCGCCTACCTGTTTGACGATGTGCACCTCCAGTTCGGCGACCTGGCCCATGTGCGAGACTCGGCCGATCGCCACATGGCCGGGATGTTGCCGGGCGACCGCGCAGCCATCTTCACCACCTCCGGCCAGACCGAGGTGGAATTCACCGACGACAAGGACAAGTTGCATCGCACCCTTTTCCTGCTGCGGCCCCGGCCGGTCACCGGATCGGGAATGACGCAATGCCCGCAGATGACGTTTTATATGGCGGACCTGATCCAGAACAAGCATGACCCCATGGTTCTGCAGGCCGCTACTTTGGACGCGCTGACTTGCATGAATCTGGATCCCACGCAAATGTCTACCGCGCAGCAAATGGCGCAATCCGCCGCCCAACGGGAACTGAACCTTGGAGACCACGAGACCCGCCTGGCTCTGGCGGTGATCAAGGACGCGGTTCGTCGCCTCGCGGGCATGCCCGGACAACGAACCATCATCCTGGTATCGCCCGGATTTCTGACGAATCTGGATCACGTCACTGAAAAGGCCGATATCATGGACCGCGCCATCCGCGCCAACGTGATTATCAGCTCCCTGGACGCCCGCGGCCTGTACACCGCCATGCCGGATATCTCCAGGCAAGGGCCGAACAACCCGATTTCGGCCAACCTGATGATGTCGATCGAGCGCCAGTCCGCCAGCGCCCAGGCCGATGTGCTGGCCGAGTTGGCGTCCGGAACCGGCGGCACTTTTTTCCAGAACAGCAACGATCTGGATGAAGGATTCAAGCGAACGGCCGCGGCCCCGGAGTACATTTACGTGCTCGGCTTCTCGCCGCAGAACCTGAAAATGGATGGCAGCTTCCATGCGCTGAAGGTTTCGTTGAAGAATCCGAATTCCCAGACTTTGACCGCCCTGGGTGTGAACGCGCGCCGCGGCTATTATGCCCCCACCCACCTGGCAGATGCCAAAGAGACGGCCCGGCGCGAAATCGAAGAGGCGCTTTTCTCCCGTGAAGAAATGCGCGATATCCCGGTCGATCTGCACAGCCAGTTTTTCAAGGTCAACGATCAGCAGGCCAAGGTGTCGCTGGTGATTCGCGTGGACATGCAGCGGCTGCATTTCCGCAAGGAGGCCGACCGCAATCGCAACGACCTCACCGTGGTCGCGGGGCTGTTCGACCGCAATGGAAACTATCAGGGTGGAGTCACCAAACAGATCGAAATGCGGCTCAAGGATGAGACATTGGAAAAGTTGGCAGCGGGGCTTACTATTCGCACTACTTTGGATGCCAAGCCCGGCAGATACGCCATCCGGCTGGTGGTGAGAGATTCCGAAGGACAGATGATGGCGGCGCAAAACGGCGCTGTGGAGATTCCGTATTAGTTCGGCCCTTGTGGGGCAGGTTGTTAACCTGCGGCGGATTGTTAATCCGCCTCTTCGTTCGATGGAGGTGTAACATGACGCTTCGTGCATTTTTGCCGTTCACTGCGCTGTTTGTTTTCGCCGGCGCCGCCGCGCAGGCTCAGGGTCCGCCTCAAGACGCCACTCCGCCCGCTCAGCCGAACACCATTCCGCTGATTAAGACCGAGACCCGGTTGGTCCTGGTAGATACGGTGGTGACCGACAAAAAGGGCCAATACGTGGCCAATCTGGACGCCAAGAGCTTCAAGGTCTGGGAAGACAACAAAGAACAGCCAATCAAGACCTTCTCCTTCAGCGCCGACCCGGATTCTCCCGCCAATAACCAGAAACGCTACCTGGTACTGTTCTTCGACAACTCCACCATGGACTTCGGCGAGCAGGCGCAAGCCCGCAAGGCGGCGGGGCAATTCATCGACGCCAACACCGGCCCCAACCGTCTGGTGGCGATCGTCAACTTCGGCGGCGCCCTGCAAATCACGCAGAACTTTACGGCCGATGCCGAGAGGCTGAAACAGGTGGTGAGCGGCATCAAGACATCTTCCGTCTCGCCCAATGGAGACCCGGGATCGCCGCGCCTGGGTGGGGGCATGAATGCCTATGGCGCCCGCAGTGTAGTGATGGCATTGCGTGAGTTGGCCAAGAATCTGGCGGACATTCCGGGCCGCAAGAGCCTCATCATGTTGACCGGCGGCTTTCGGTTGAGCGATGAGATCCGGTCCGAAGTCACGGCCGCCATCGATATGTGTAACCGGTCGAACGTCGCGGTCTACCCGATTGATGTCCGCGGGTTGACCACCATGCCTTTTGCCAGCCAGCCCCGGGCTGCATTGCGGGTTCCATCCGGGGGACGGGCGCTGCGGCCCACGTTCGGGTTCCTCCGATTCGATCCGATTGGCAGTTCGCGTCTGGCCCCAACGGCCATGCTGGCGTCGTTTGTGTCCACAGCCGCCGACGTGTCCACATCCATGGAGTACGAGGAGCAGGTTCGCGGCGGAGGCGGCGCCGGCGGAACTGGAACTGGCGGGACCGGTGGAACGGGCGGCGGCGCTGCCGGTGGCGGCCGGGCCGGCGGTGGCACTGGTGGCGGGGTGCCGGCGAATCCGAGTTCGGGACGCCCTACCGCTCCGACCGCTCCCACGCCTGGAGGTACGAGGGGTACTCCATCGTCCAACAATCCCGGCAACCGGGGAAACGGCAACAACAACGGCGGCGGCGGCAACATCAACAACCCCATGCAAAACCCGATGGGCCGGAACGGGTTCAACCTGCCGCGCACCATCGTGCCGGCGTTTCCGCCGAGCGCGCTGGACAACCAGCAGGTGCTCTACATGCTGGCCGAGGGCACCGGCGGCTTCGTCATCGTCAACACCAACGACCTGCTGGGCGGGTTGGAGAAAATCGGTAAGGAGCAGAACCAGTATTACGTTCTGGGCTACACGCCTCCCGAATCCGCGGAAGGCACCTGCCACACCCTGAAGGTGAAGGTGGATCATGGCAATAACGTGCGGGCGCGCACCGGTTACTGCAATGTGAAATCGGTGGATGTGCTGGCCGGGAAGCCGGTCGAAAAGCAACTGGAGACGCGCGTGGTTGGGACGGCGCCCGGATCGATTGCGGCCTCCATGCAGGCCCCGTACTTCTACACGTCGCCCGGTACGGCGCGGGTCGATGTGGCCATTGAGATTCCGTCCGCTTCCCTCAAGTTCGAGAAGGTGAAAGGCAAGTTCCACGCGGCCATGGACGTCCTGGGGATCGCCTACCGGCCCAACGGCGACGTGGCCGCGCGGTTCAGCGATACCGTGAAGTTCGATCTCGACGACAAAAAGCAGGTGGAGCAGTTTGCCGAGAAGCCGCTGCACTACGAAAACCAATTTGACGTGGCATCGGGCCAGTACACGCTCAAAGTAGCGTTCACCGCCGGTGAGGGCTTCGGCAAACTGGAAGCGCCGCTGTCCATCGATCCCAATGACGGCAAGAAATTCGCCATCAGCGATCTGGCGCTGGCCCGCGAGATCCACAAGGTCTCCGACCTGGATACCAACATGGATTCGGCGCTGCTTGAGGGCCGCGCGCCGCTGGTAGCCGGCCCCTTCCAGTTCACACCCACGGGCGCGTATCAGTTTAAGACCAGCGAATCGCCGACCATCTATTTCGAAGTGTATGAGCCGGCGATGACCGAAGAGAAACCGCCCCAGGTTGGCGTTCAGATGGTGATTACCGAGCGCACCAGCGGCAAGCAGGAAGCCGATTCGGGAATGGTTAATATTCAGAGCTACGTCAAGACCGGCAATCCCGTGATCGCCGCCGGGCTCAAACTGCCGGTGAATACGCTCAAGCCGGGCTCCTACACGGTCGGCATCAAGGCGATGAATTCCACTGGAAACGAAGCCAAACGGTCGGCCAACTTCGAAGTGCAATAGCGCCGCCAGGTGGAACAGGCCATCGTTGTTGGTGGCCTGTTGGCCCCTGCATAATCCTACCTAAACTGCGCTCAGCCGACGCTTGTCCCGCTCCTTGGCGACTTAGTTTCTAGCATAGCCAAATCTGAGAATTCATCTCTCAGAATTCTCACGCAGCGAGCAGATCGATAACCTGCTGAATTGCACGATCAGCCTTGTAGTAAGCCGTTTCGACCTTGCTGGCGGGCTTGAGGGCTTCGTCAGGCCGGTGATGAAATAGCGAGTTGGCCAGTGGCCCGCAGACACGCTTGTGGAACAGGATAAACATGAGGGCTGCTTGGATGCCCTTATCGGTGAGACGGTAGCGGTAGCCTCG
>DATMNI010000422.1:0-29472 GCA_035570275.1 Candidatus Acidiferrales bacterium
AAGCTTCAGGGACCCATGGTGGGGCATTTTGTGTGCGTGGACGGCTTTGGTTCGCCCAGCGCCGAAGAGCGCGCCGCCGGGTTGGCCATGCACGGGGAGGCTTACCTCCAACCCTGGAAGCTTGTGGCCTCCGAAAAGCAGGGCGCCACGGCAACCACCAGGTTCTCCGTGAACCTGCCCTTGCTTCAGGAATCGTTCACGCGGGTACTGCGGATGGTGGATGGCGAGAGCGTCATCTACGTGGAAAGCGAGCTCGAGAGCCAGGCAGCCTTCGACCGCACGGCTAACTGGGGCGAACACCCGTTTCTGTTTCCGCCGTTTCTCGAAGCCGAGAAGACGGTGGTGGACATGTCCGGGACGCGCGCGCGGACCCGCAGCTACCCCGGTAGATCGGGTGGACCGCGCATGCCGTTCCAGCAGGCGCAGGACTTCGCCTGGCCCATGGCTCCGGGCGCGGATGGAAAGGCGATGGACCTGCGGGCAGCGCCGGCCAACACGAGCCTGATGGGCCACACGACCACGCTGATGGAGCCGTCGCGGCCCCTCGCCTATGTCACGGTGCTCAACACCGCCAAACGCTATTTGCTGGGGTACGTGTTCCACCGCGAGGAATATCCGTGGGTGCAGAACTTCATGAGTTACAACACCACCGGCTGGTCTGGCCGCGGCCTGGAGTTCGCTACCCAGCCGTTCGACCTGCCGCGCCGCGAGATGGTCGAACTCAACCGGATGTTCGATACGTCTGTCTACCGCTGGCTGCCGGCGAAATCCAAGATCGGCTCCAGGTTCCTCATGTTTTATGTGCGCAGCCCGGAAGGCATGAGCCGCGTCGACGACGTCCGGCTGGAAAACGGCAAGATCATCTTGGAAGACCGCGCCGCCGGGAAGACGCTGACCCTGGCGGCTTCACTGCCGTTTTAGACGGCGGGCCTGTCGGGTTGCGCCGGCGGATCTTGCTGGCCAGCCTTGTTTCTTGGAGGGCGGAGAGATAGAATCCTCTTCTCTGGTCCGTTTCCGGTAATGAGGTCCGAAGAGCGCGGGTTCGCCATCGGCGGGACCAGCACGTACGGCCGGCAGGCGGATAGAGGGGGTATTGCCATGAAGACATCCAATCGGACCGGGATGGGTAGCGCGCTGCTGCTTCTTTCCGCGGGCATCGCATTTTCGCAACCGCAGCAACCCGCGCCTGCCGCCGGGCGCAGGCAGTCCCCGGCCGTGGCGCCCAGAGGCCGCACGTGGTGTCGCCGGAGATCCTGCCCGACAACAAGGTCACGTTCCGGCTGCTGGCTCCCAAAGCCACCGAGGTGATCGTCAACGGCGATTGGCCGGGCGGGCGCGGCGTACAGTTGACGAAAGACTCGTCCGGGGTCTGGAGCGTCACCGCGCAGGCGCTCAGCCCTGAGATTTGGGCCTACACGTTTTCCGTGAACGGGGTCAAGATGCTCGATCCGGGCAACGTCCACGTCATTCGAGACACCACGAACTACATGAGCGCGGTGCTGGTGCCTGGTCCCGCCTCGGCGTTGTATCGGACCAGCAGAATTCCGCACGGAACCGTCGAGGCGGTGTGGTATCCCTCGCCGGCTTTGAAGACGGAGCGCCGGATGGTGGTCTACACTCCGCCCGGCTACGAGAAAAGTACGGCCAGGTACCCGGTGCTTTACCTGTTCCACGGCGGCGGCGGCGACGAAGAGGGCTGGACCAGCATGGGCGTCACCAATGTGGTCATGGACAATCTCATCGCCCAAGGAAAGACCAAGCCGATGATCGTGGTCATGCCGAACGCCATCTGGAACGATATCGCGGCACGCGAGGCCGGCGGTGTACGGGCCGCGCCCGCGGCGGGCGGCGTGCCCGGCGGTCAGAAGTACGACCAGGCCGAAGAAGAGATTGTGAAGGGCATAATACCCTTCGTCGAGACCCGCTATCGCGCGCTCCCGGGCCGCGAAAACCGCGCCATCGCCGGCCTCTCCATGGGCGGCGGCATCGCCATCAACGTCGGCTTGAAGCGACTGGACGGGTTCGCCTCGGTCGGAGAGTTCAGTTCCGGAATGTTCGGCGGCGTGGGAGGGTACGCGCCATACGACATCGACAAAATTTCTCCCGGGTTCCTGAAGGACTCCGCGGCAACCAACAAGAAACTCAAGATCCTCTACTTCTCCTGCGGCGCCGACGATCCGAGAATGCCGTTCCAGACCAAGGCCGTGGAAGATCTGCGGACCCATGGAATCGCGCTCACCTTCAAGAGCTACCCCGGTGCGCATGAGTGGAGGGTCTGGCGTAATTCGCTGGCCGATTTTGCGCCAATGCTGTTTCGGTGAGTAGGTGGTCGGGCGTTTTGACGCCATGGCCGGCAAGGTAGCGCCCAGTGGCATGGCGGCGGCAAGAGGGCGAATTCCGGTCGAGTCTGACAGGAGGTAGCAATGCCGAGAAGTCGGTTCGTAGTATTTCTGGCGTGAGTTGCATCGATTACCGCACCCAGGGCGCAGACCCCCAATACGCCGGTGAAGACAATCATCGTCAGCATCGATGCCGCCAAGACGGCCCCGCCCATCTCGCCGTACATCTACGGTCAATTCATCGAGCACATCGGCGATCTCGTCAACCGCAGCCTGTGGGCCGAGATGCTCGACGATCGGAAATTCTACAACGACATCAACTCCAAGCCGTCCGGACAACGTCCCGGGCGCGGCGGCAGGGCCGCTGCCTCGTGGCGGCCCATCGGTCCGGAGGAGTCCGTGGTGATGGACCGCCAGAATCCGTACGTCGGCATTCACACCCCTCTGATCCGGTTGGCGGGAGACGCGCCGAGAGGCATCCAACAGGCCGGCCTGGCGCTGCGCCAGGGGAAGACCTACACGGGGCGCATCGTCCTTGCCGGCATGTCCGGCTCCAAGGTCACGGTGAGTCTGGTGTGGGGCGACGGAGCCGGCGGACGGCAGGTGCTTCCCATTAGGCGCCTGGCCGCCTCCTATTCGAAGTTTCCCCTCAAGTTCACCGCTGGGGGCGATGCCAAGGACGGACGGATCGAGATCTCCGGGATAGGCCAGGGTTCATTCCATATTGGGGCCGTCTCGCTCATGCCAGCCGACAACATACGCGGCTTCCGTCCGGATACCGTCGGCCTACTGAAACAGCAGCGCTCGGGAATGTGGCGGTTTCCAGAAGGCAATTACCTTTCCGCGCATGAATGGCGCGACGCCATCGGCGATCCGGACAAGCGGCCGCCGCGCCTGGATCCCGTCCGCAATGGGTTTCAGCCGAACGACGTCGGCACCGATGAGTTCATGACCCTGATGGAACTCCTGGGCGTGGACCCGTTCATCAGCGTGAATGCCGGTTTTGGAGACGCCTGGTCGGCGGCGCAGTTGGTCGAGTACGCCAACGGCGCCGCCACCACGCCCATGGGCCGGCAGCGTGCCGCAAACGGCCACCCGGTGCCCTATAGCATCAAATGGTGGGGAATCGGCAATGAGATGTACGGGGCGTGGCAGTTTGGCGTCATGCCGCTCAGCCAGTTCGTCTTCAAGCACAACCTGTTCGCCGAGGCCATGCGCAAGGTGGACCCGTCGATCACGCTCCTTGCGACCGGAGCCACTCCCGATGAGATGACCATCTACGGCCTCGCGCTTCCGATCGTGGGCAAGCTCATACCGGATTACGGTTCTCCGGGCGATTGGGACTTCGGATTGTTTACCCGCTGCTTCGAATTCATCGACGTCATGTCGGAGCATTTCTACTCCTATGCCGGGCAGAGGTTCGATCATGCATCCGGCGTCAAACCGGGCGCCTTCAGCCGGGTCAACTACATGGTCAAGGTTGACGAACCGCTGGTCGAATGGGTCCGCCGTCCGGCGAACCGGGTGCGCAACAAAGTCGAGGCCTACGAAGAGTATCTTCAACGCATTCCGGCCCTCAAGACACGGCGAACCCCCATGACGATTGACGAATGGGCTTATACCGGCGCCGGGAACAACCTGAAAGGGAGCCTGGCGAACGCCATGGTGCTCCAGGAGATGTTCCGGCACTCGGACCTCATCAAGATGGCCGGCCACACCATGGGGACGGCCTCGATTGAATACAACGATACGGAATCGGCGCTCAACACGACCGGGCTTCTTTTCAAACTCTATCGGGACCACTTCGGCTCCGTGCCGGTAGAGGCCGACGGCAACTCGCCCGTGCCTCCGCCTCTGTATCCGGTGGGGGCCGATCAGCCGAAAGTGAACGCCGGCAGTCCAACTTATCCGGTGGATGTAACCGCCGGATTGACGAGCGATGGGAAGTCCCTGACCGTGGCCATCGTCAACGCGACCGAATCCGCACAGGAACTCGAACTCAACTTCAGGGGCATAGCACTCGCCGGAAAAGGCAGGATGTGGCGCATGACTGGCGACAGTCTGAATGCCGCGACCGGCCTGGGCAGAAACGAAGTCCGGATCCTGGAAACGCCGTTGACTGAAACGCCCAAGGCGCTGACAATTCCGCCGATCAGCATCAACATCTACGAATTCGAGAAACGGTAGCAGGGCGGCGTCGGCGATCTCCTCCCTGCTTGGTTCGTCGATTGTCAGGTTCGTCGATTGTCATTGACATGTAGCCGGGCGAAGCCATAGACTGCCCTATCTGGAGGAGACCATGAAACTTCGAGCCTTACTTGCACAAACCGGGTTGGTTTGTGCCCTGGCCTGCTCAGGCTTGTGCCAGCAAGCGCCCCGGCCGGCTGCTCCACGCGCTCCCACGGCCTACTACGAGGACACGAACAATGTTCCCGTCTCGGCGGAAGTGCATTCAGACCGGCGACAGGATCGATCCCGTTTTCAGCCTTTCGAACGGCTCGCGCCGCTTTCTGCGTTATGGCTACGGCGATCTTTATCAACAAGGACGCCGCTATGCGATGGGTACTTGTGACAGCCGACGAGCTGATCCCGGTCGAAACGGCCATTGATGAGCACGAGGAAATTGCATGAAGGCTACGCTCTTAATTTGCCGCGCTATCCAGTGCCTGGTTGCAAGCTCAACCCGTCTTGTCACCAGCCACGCCCAAATTCGACGTCGTCTTGATCAAGCCATGTAAGCCGGGCGATGCGCCGGGTGGCGACTCATCGCCGGGAAGGCTGCACATCGGATGTGGTATACGCGGGAGGACATCGCCTTGTTGGCGGGCATGGATGAGGTTCACGAAACGCTGAGCGGGCCGGCGACGAAGAAGCTGCTCCAGCAGGCCTGTTCGCCTTGCGCCCGGAATGCTGTTCGGAATCAGCCCGGAATCCTGTTCGGCTTCACCCCGGAATGCTGTTCGCCTTGCCCCGGAATACGCAGTCGAGTGGTGGTCACCGGCACGCCGGAAGCCGTCGCCGCGTGCAAAACGTCGCACACGGGAAGATTTCTGAAAGCGCACATGCGCGGATAGAAGCACTCCCGGGATTTTGCGTAAAAATCATCACCTAAAGCAGCATCCGGGGAATACCTGGGGTTATACTATTACAAACGGATCACCAAGTGGCAAGCCACACACTGGTCATTCGATAGAGGGGACCACATAATGAAGCGCTTTAGTCCAAGCTCGACTTTTCGCACACTGCTGTGCGCACTCTGGGTTTCTTGCACAGTTGCCTCCTACGGCCAGACGCTGGGTGAGATCACCGGCCATTTGAGCGACGCGACCGGCGCCTCATTGCCTGCCGCGGCGATCACGCTAACCAGCATCACGACCGGCGCAGTCCGCACAGCTATCAGCACGGATGCGGGCGACTACAGCCTGCCGTCGGTGCCGCCGGGACTTTACAGAGTCAAAGTGGAGCATCCGGGTTTCAAGAATGTGATCAGCAACAATGTCGAAGTGCAGGTACAGCAGACCGTGCGCCTGGATTTCACCATGCAAGTCGGCCAGGTGAACGAGACGGTGGAGGTGGAGGGGCTTGCCGATCAACTACAAGCCGAGAACGCCACCGTGGGCACGGTGATCGAGAACAAGGGGATTACGGAGCTGCCGCTTAACGGGCGCGGATACCTGAACCTGGTGGCCCTCTCGCCGAATACCAACACGTTGTCGCCTTCGTCGGGCCAGGCGGGTTCGCGCCAGGGGGGGGACCGCGCCAATCAGTCGATCTCGGCCGGCGGACAGCGCATCATGTTCAACTACTTCACGCTGGATGGCGTTTCGAACACCGATCCGAATTTCAACACATATGTGGTACTGCCATCCATAGACGCTCTACAGGAATTCAAGGTGCAGACGGGAATCTATCCTGCCGAGTTCGGCCACGAGGCCACGCAGATCAACGTGCTGACCAAGTCGGGCGGCAATCAATATCACGGTGCGCTGTTCGAATTTCTGCGCAATAACGTGCTGGACGCCGCGCCCTATTCCTTCACCACCAATCACCAGGCAAAAAATCCCTTCAAGTGGAACGATTTCGGTTTTGAGATGGATGGCCCGGTCCGCATACCCAAGCTGTTCAACGGGCGCAACAAGCTGTTCTTCATGGCCAACTACGAGGCGTTTCGGCGGCGACAGAACTTCCAGAGCGTTTTTTCCGTGCCTACTGCGGCCATGTTCACCGGCAACTTCGGCGGCTTGAACACCACAATCTACGATCCGACCAACAAGACTCCGTTTGCGGGCAACATCATTCCGACCAGCCGCATCGACCCGATCTCCCAGAAGCTGCTGCAATACTATGCGCCCGCCAACGTTCCCGGCGCCGGGTTGACCAGCAACTACACCCACTCCACGGCCGCTCCCAACAACCGGGACGGATTCGTGCTGCGCATGGATTTCGTCGAGTCCGCCAAATCGCAATGGGCCGGGCGGTATAGCTGGGGCGACGAGAACCAGGCCAACCAGGGGCTCACGCTCGACGGCACCAAGATCATTACGAACTACGAACAGTACATGGGCTCCAACACGCGGGTGATTACGCCGAACCTGGTCAACGAGGCGCGTTTCGGATACAACCGTTTCTTCAACTCCATTGGCACCTACCTTGCCTTCAATACCGACGTCGTGAGCCAGATCGGCATTCCGAACTTTCCGGGCGGCGCGCCCGTTACCTGGGGCATCCCGAATGTCACGCTGATCGGCTACAGCTCCATCGGAGACAGCACAGAAGGCCCGTACGCAAACAACAACAACACCATGCAGTTTGTGAACAACCTTTCGTGGGTCAGGGGCAAACATGCCTTCCGCTTCGGCGGGGAATTCACGCGGCAGAATTATGATCAGGTGGGAAACCAGTTCGCGCGCGGACAGTTCACCTTTCAGGGGAACTCGACGTTGAGCCCCACCCTCACCGGTGGCGATACCTTCGCCGACTTCCTGCTGGGTACCATGTATCAATCCGAAGCGGCGGTTGCCGTGGCCAACGCCACTTTCCAACGCAACGTGTTTCACGCCTATGTGGACGACACATGGAAGGTCACTCCCAAGCTCACGCTGGCGCTGGGTCTGCGCTACGAACTGACGCCCCCCTTCCATGACACCCTCGGGGACCTGTTCACCGTGAACATTCCCTTCATCGCGGCCAGCGGGCCGGTGGACCCCAGTCTATATCCGCAGTTCATGCGCCAGGGCAATTGCAGCGATCCCTACTCGGGCATCAAAATCCAATGGCCGCAGATCAAGACGGTCTGCAGCAACGGCACGCTCAACAGCAGCCTAATGAAGACGGAGTACAAGGACTTCGCACCGCGCATCGGCATCGCTTATTCGCCCGCGTCGAAGTGGGTGGTCCGCATGGGCGCGGGCGTATTCTTTAACCAGGACATCGGCAACGCGCTATTCGACATGGCGCGGAACATCGCCGGCCGCATTCGCGTGGTCAACGCGAATGCGGGAACGCCCAATATCTTCTGGAACACCGCACTCGCCGCAATCGGCGGAGGAGCCAAGGCGCAGATTACTTCTCCTTTCGCCTTTGTGGATGCATACTCCCACCGCACGTCCTACACGATGGAGTACCTGATGAACGTGCAGCGGCAACTGAGCAACAATTGGGTGGTGGAAGCTGGCTACCTGGGTTCTCTAAGCCGCCACCTCTATGGCTTCCTGGATGCCAACCAGCCCATTCCCGGGACTACGTCCCTGGCGTCGCGGACCCCCTTCGCGCAGCGCGACGCCTCCGGCAACCCCACCTCGCAGCAATTCGGCGTCGTCCAGTTGGTCAGTGACGGAGCCAACGGGAACTACAACGCCGGTAGCCTGAAGGTCACCAAGCGCTTCAGTACCGGCCTGAGCGTGATCAGTTCCTACACTTTCGCCAAATCGATGGACAATACCAGCGGTATTCGAGTCCAGGGCTTCGATACTCTTTATCCGCAGAACAGCGGTTGCCTGTCGTGCGAGCGGGGACTTTCCGCGTTCAACGTTAAGCACCGCTTTGTTTCTTCCGTGCTGTATGACCTGCCGGTTGGCAAAGGCAAGGGGCTCAATGTCACCAACCCCTTCTTAGATACCGTGGTGGGCGGCTGGCAGCTTGGCGGAGTCTGGACGGCCCAAACCGGCCTTCCCCAGGTGATCAGCATCGGAGGCGTGGACCGCTCGGCCACCGGCGTCGGCTACGACCGTCCGAACGCCACCGGCACCAACGCTTACGTGAGCAATCCGACACCGTCCCGCTGGTACGACCCCGGCGCCTTTGTCGAGGCTCCCGCCGGAGCTTTTGGAAACGTGGGACGCAATACGCTCGTCGGGCCCGGCATTTTCGCCTTCGATTTCGCCGCGCACAAAGAATTCCGCATGCCCTTCAAGGAAGGACACCTGCTCAAGTTCCGCCTGGAGGCGTTCAACGTGCTGAACCATCCCTCGTGGTCCAATCCGAGTGGGAATATTCTCTCCGGAGCGGCCTTCCCCGGCCAGCCCTCGACGAATGCGCACCAAGGCTTCGGCGTAATCACGGGAACCGCGGTCCAAATGCGGCAGGTGCAGTTGGCCCTGAAGTACACGTTCTGACAGGTACGCCCAGTTAGCGTGGACGTGCCGTGGCCCCTTACCAAAAGGCCGCAATGAGGACTCATGCCGATCGGGGATCTTCGATGACGTCCCAAGCCGGCGCCACCATCCAGCCGACCCACGTAGCGGCTGAAAACATCCAAGATGACTGGCGGATAATATCGGTGAGGCCGTCATGCAGGTTCATCTGGAAATTCCCGAGGATCTCGCCCGTCGACTCGCCGTCGATCTTGTAATGGTTCACAAGCTTTTCAGTCGATCTCGTCACGCTATTTCCCGGCGAGTTTCTCAGATTCTTTCAGTGTTGGGTGACAATGCTGGTGGGACCGCTCCAATCTGTTTTTCAACATGGCCAGCGGCAAGATGGGATTGGTCGGAATCTGGGATGCCATCGGCTTCGATGAAGTGGCCGACCTCCAAAGATGCCCAAGGAAGTCGTGACGACGCTCAAGACATAGTGCGAGTCTGGGACATTCGCCCGTGGAAAGGATTCTCTGTCCGGCATGGCTTCTATCGCCATGTTCGGGAACACCAACCACCCGGTCGAAGTGATGGTGCGGTCGTCGCACCTGTTTATGCCAATGCCCGACGTGATCCGGGAGGACATGGCTTTCCTCGACCGAATCCACTTCTACATCCCCCGGCTGGGAGTTGCCAAAAATGAAGGTGGATTTCTTCACCAATCATTACCGCTTCGTCGTGGATTATCTGGCAGAGGCTCTGCTAGAGCTACGAAAGCACACCTTCACCGAAGTCCTCGGCCGGCATTTTTCGCTGGGATCGCATCTAAAATCACGTGATCTGAAAGCGGTGACGAAGACCGCCGACGTTTCGAGTTGAGGATTCAATTGAGCCAGCATGCACCTCGAGCTTGCATCATAACTGTAGTACCCCAACCCGTGATGGCCACGCTTGTAGTACTCTGCGGCAGCAACACCTCAAAATCCCAGCCGCAACGCGAACTGCATCTGGCGGTTGGCCCGCTGCGTAGAGGTGATGGTGGCGACGCCGCCTACGCCAATAGTCGAGGCCGGCAATCCGAATTGCGGGTGATTCGCCATATTGAATAGCTCCCAGCGAAACTCGATGTTGCGGTGTTCGCTGAAGACAAATTTCCGGCTCACCAGCGTGTCAAGATTGACCAGCCTCGGTCCGTTCAGACTGTCGCGCGCCAGCGTGCCCCACGTATAAACCGGCGGGATGGCGAAGGCCGCGGGATTGAACCACTGCGCGATCGACTGCTGTGCCGGAATCGGGTCGACTCCACCGGCGGGGTTCGCACGGCTGCCGGCGCCGGTGTTGGACGGAGATCCCGGTACGGTCACGGTGAACGGCAGCCCGGACTGGACCACGAGCACCTCGCCGATCTGCCAATCCCGCAGCAGTTTGGAACTCACACTCCTGCCGGTGGCGTAAGCGCGGTTCGGGCCGAACGGCAGTTGGTAAGTAGCGGCGACGTTCACCCGATGGCGTATGTCGCTATTCGAAGTCGCCCAGTCGGCACGGCGGTTTGCAGGATCCTGCGGCACGGGGCCGGGAACGCCGCCATCGCTGAGCGCATTGTCCAATCCGTGCGACCAGGTCCAGTTGCTCAGCAGGTACAGGCCGCGGCTGAGGCGCTTTTCGAGATTGACCTGCATCGACGAGAAGAACGAGTTGCCCGAACTCTCGATCCAGGTGATCGAGGTTACCGCCGGCAGAGTCGCGGCATAGGGCCGCCGCGGATCGATCGCGCCGGGACCAGGTGGCGGTAGGTTGATGTTGCGCGCCCAGGAAAGATGAGCGCCGGCCGAACCCACGAAACCGATGGTCAAGACCAGATCGTTGCTGAGCTGCCGTTGCGCGCTGACGTTGAACTGCTGCACCTGCGCGTTGCGGTAGTCCGGGGTGATGCCCTTGAGCGCATAAAGCGCCGGTCCCTTGGTCAGGGCGGGTGGAGTGCTGACGATCGGAAAGCCCTGGCTGACGAACAGGCTTGGTACATCGTTGCCCGACTTGGCGACGTTGAGCACGAAATCGAACGGAGGCTGGCGTTCCTGGCGAATGTTGGTGCCGGCGTTGCCTTGCGGGTCGTAGAACAGGCCGTATCCCGCGCGGATCACGGTTTTCGCGGAGGCTTGCCAGGCGAGCGCGAGACGCGGTCCGATGGCTTTGTAATCGCGGTTGACGTTAGCCGTGGCGCCGACGCCGTTTTGCCCGGCGATGAGTTGCTGGCCGGTGGCGGGATTGAAACTGGCCCAGTAGTTGTGCGCTTCGGTCAAGGGAGTGTTAATTTCGTAGTGCAGCCCGAGATTCAAGGTGAGAGTTCTGCTGACGCGCCAGTCGTCCTTGACGTAGAAGTCCAGTTCGTTAGTGGTCAGATTGGCGGTTCCCGGCAGAAACACGTCACGGCGCAGCGCCAGCGGGTAGCCGAGGATCATGCTGGCGATGGCGTCGCCGGTTCCCGCGGGCGCCGCCGGGTTGTTGGTGTAGCTCGGATCGAAATTCCAGCGCCCGAAGAGGCTCTCGCCGGGCGGGCTGGCGGTTTCGCTCACACCGCGGAAATGCAGGTCGGTCCCGAACCGCAGGCTGTGATTGCCTCTGAGGGAACTGATGTTGGCGATCGCCTCGTGCATGTGCTCGTCGCGGATCAGGGGCTCGGAGCGGGCCGTGCCCAGGCCGGCGTACCCGCTCATCCCGATGATCGGCGCGTTGGGTTCGTACGGCGTGGTCGTGTCGCGGCCGGGAATCGTATTCCATACGGGGTTGGTCAGCGAAGAAGTGAGCAGCGCCATGTTGTACTGCGTGTAGCCATAGCGAAAGTCGCCGACCGTGGCGGGCGAAAAGGTCCGCGTCCATGATGCCACGAGGTTGTGGCTATGGGCTGATTCCGGCCCCGCGAAGCTGTTCTCATTGCCGCCGATGGCGTCGTTGAAGGTGTTCGGCATCACGATCTGGTCCCAATCCACCGAATAGCGGAAGAACAGGCTGTTGGTAGGGGATGCCTGGTGGTCCACGCGCGCATCGCCGCGATGCACGTTGCTGCGCTTGATGGGAGTGCTGGTGTAGTTGTTCACGTGCGCTGCGGTCTGGGGAACCGGGTAGAGACTGGCTAGGGCGGAGCCGATGCTGTCGAACCGGTTGGCTGGAACGGTGTCGTTCGGGAAGCGCAGGCGGATATTCGCGCCGCCCGACGGATTAGGCACGGTGCTCAAGGGATCGTGGATGCCATTGGCTGCGATCCCCTGGAAATTCCCCGCGCGCTCGGCTGCAGTGGGCACGGTGGAGACAATCGGCGAGCCGAACACTTCGCGGTATCCTTCGTAATCGGCGAAGAAGAAGGTGCGGTTCTTGCCGTTGTAGTGGGGCAGCTTCACGGGGCCGCCGAGGCTCGCGCCGAACTGGTTGAGGATGTACGGCGGCTTGGGGCCGTCGGCGCGGGCAAAGAAGTTGCGCGCGTCCAGCGCATCGTTCCGCAGGAATTCGAACAGGGACCCGGCCAACCGGTTATTGCCGGATTTCGAGGTCATCAGGACCACGGCTCCGCCGGCGCGGCCATACTCGGCGCCCGCATTATTGGTGAGCACCTTGAATTCCTGCACACCTTCCACGGCCGGCCGCACCACGAAGGTGTGGGAAATCATCTCGGTGTTGTCGATACCGTCCAGAAGCACCTGGTTGGAATAGTTCGAGGCGCCGTTGGCTTGGAGAGCCGTTCCGCCCGGCCGCAATTCGTCGGGCCGCGTGCCGGAGTTAATGGTGGCCGACTGCGCGTAGTCCAAGCCGGTGACACCCGGAGCTAGGATGGCCAGTTGCACAAAGTTCCGGCCGTTCAGCGGCAACGACGAGACCGCGGTGTTGTTGATCACCTGCCCTACCGCGGCGTTTTCGGTCTGAAGCATAGTGGCCGAGGCTGCCACTTCGACGGTTTGCTTGAGTTCGCCCACTTGCATGGGAAGATCGAGGCGCGCCTGCTGGCCGACCTGCAACTCGACGCGGTACGTGACGGGATTGAAGCCGGCCAGCGCGGTCGAGACTGTGTAGCTGCCGGGGATCAGGTTCAAGACGGCGAACGCGCCGGCCGCATCGGTCATCACGCGGACGCTGGTATTGGTTGCAGCGTTGGTGACCGTGACGACCACGTTCGGCACCGCGGCGCCCGAATGGTCGGCCGCGTTTCCCAGGATGGACGCGCGCTCGACCTGTGCATGCCCCAGGCAAGCTACGACCAATACCAGGAGGCAGACACGTAAGAACTCGTAGAATTTCGACATGGCAACCCCTTCCCTCCCGAGATCCAGCCGCACCCGGCGCGGAGCAACAGGCTGCTGGAAACGATCCGCCGAAAAAGTGCCTTAGTATGTTAATTTGTTGTCGGGAACGGCAATAGCCCTTTTGGGCTATTGCCGAAGAGCCGGTTGCATTACTCACATACTTCGCGGGGCAATCCCTGCGGGTAAGCAGACACCGTGTGGCTGGTATAGAATAGAGCCTGCCAATCTCAAGCACCAGGAGCGCAAGCGAATGAGGCGCAAAATCTGGATGGATTTTCCCGCGTTCGCTCCGCAGCCGCATTCTACGGGTCGGATCGCAATCGCCAGCGCAACTGAACCGGTTGAGTTGGGGAACGGGCACGATGTCCACCTCCATGAGCGCCCCGGAGCGGGCCGGCGAAGGCCAGCCCCTGGCCTCGACGTTCGCAAACTGACCTACGATTACGAAGGACGCGCGGAGACGCTCATCGGCGTCAATCCGGCGTGTGTCCTCATGGAGTTCTTCGCTTGAAGCGGTTCCTGTTGCTTCTGTCGCTTGCGGCTGCCTTCGGTGCCGAGCGGCCGCCGATCGTCGGCATCGCCAACTTCGTGGTTAAGACCGGCAGCCTCGACGAGGCGCGCAAATTCTATTCGGGTGTGCCGGGCTTTGACGAGGTTTTCCGGCACCGGAGGCCCGGCAATGCGGCCGAAATTGCCGTGTTCAAGGTGAACGACCGTCAGTACATCGAGGTGGCGCCGACGCTTGCGAACGAATCCGACGACAAACTGATTCAGATCGGCTTCGAGACCAAGGATGCGCGCAGGCTCCGCGACTACCTGGCCGCAAAGGGAGTGACCGTACCGGCGAAGGGCGGGAAAGATGAGGACGGGAACTACAGCTTCGTGGTGAAGGATCCCGAGGGCCACCAGATTGAGTTTGTCGAGTATGTGAAGGGCTCGGTGCACGGCAAGCACTTCGGCGAAGGGCTCTCGACGCGGCGCATCTCCGACCACATGCTGCATGTCGGCGTCCACGTGAAGAACCCGGACGCGCAGGACAAGTTTTACAAGGACATTCTGGGATTTCGTTTTCAGTGGAAGGGCGGTCCGCAGGACGACCGCATCGACTGGATTTCGATGATGACACCGGAAGGCGACAACTGGATCGAATACATGATTTCTCGCGACACGCCGAGTCCCCAACAACTCGGAGTGTGGCATCACGTCTGCGTCGGGACGCTGGATGTTCAGGGCCTGTATAAGACGGTTGTCGCCAGGGGCTATACGCCGCGGCGCGAGCCTGCGATCGCGCGCGACGGACGCTGGCTTCTCCAACTGTACGACCAGCACAACACGCGAACCGAGATCATGGTGCGCAAGCCGGTTCAGAAACCCTGCTGTTCGGAGAACCAGGATCCCTACATCAAATGAATATTAAACGCAGATTGGCGATACCTCCCCTGGCCTTCGCGCCGCCCCAGAGCGCCGGTCATCCGCTCGAGATCGCGCAGTTCCAGGCGTGGCGTCTGAAGGAGCCGGTCTCGGGCCGGAAGTATACGGTGGTCGAGCTTGAATCGCGCGGCGGCGAGACCGGTTATGGCGAAGGCGGACCTGTCCCCGCCGCGGAGATCGTCGAAGCGCGCGCGGCCATCCTGGGGAGGCGAGCCACGGAATCGGAGTTCGTTCGCGCGCACCTGGCCGGCATACCCGCCATGGAGGCTGCGGTGGGTAACGCCATGCTGGACCTGCTGTCGAAATCCAGGAAGGTCCCCATTTACCAGTTCCTTGGCGGCCCGACGCGCTTCAAGGCGCGGCTGCTGGCCCGGCTGGAATCCACCGACGAGGCGTCGGCGCCGGCGCCGCTCGAACGCGCCAAACGGCAAGGCTTCCGCGCCTTCACCATGCCGGCGCTCCAGCGCGACGCGATGATCCCGTTGCAGGAATATGTCGATCGCGTGAGGGCTCGGGTGGCCAGAATGCAGAGTATGGGCGGAGCCGGCGCCGAGTGGGTACTCGACGGCGCCGCTGCCATGACACCCGGAGATGCGGCCACCGTCGCCAAGGCTCTCGAGAAAGTTCATCTCATTTGGTTCGACGAACCGACGGGCGTCCTTACTACGGATGGCCTGGCCAAGATCACCGACGAGAGTGTGATGCCCATCGGACTCGGGCGCAACATTCACGACATTTCCGCGTTTCAAGACCTGTTGCGCCACGGCACGGTGAATGTGCTGCGGCCTGGCCTGGGACTGAACAGCCTGACCAAGATCAAGCGGATCGCGGCGCTCGCGGAAACACACTACGTGGCCGTCGCTCCCTACCACGAGGGCGGACCGATTGGCGCCATGGCCGGCGTACACCTGGCTGCCGCCCTCGCCAACTCGTACGCCGTGGATGTGCCGGTGCCCGCCGCCGACCGCGACGCAGCCATGCGCGCCGAACTCACCTCAGGAAATAAAGAAGCGGCTGAAAACGGTTTCGCTGTCTTGATGAATCGGCCGGGCCTGGGCTTCGAGGTGAACCGGAAGGCTCTCGACGCGTACAGCGAGGAGCGGATATGAAGCGCAGAGACGTTTTGGGATTGTTCGCCGCTGCAGGCGCGATGGGTGCGAACCCCCGGCGGCTGACGGACTGCGGCTGTGCCATGCAAGTGCAGCACTCGAAGGCAATGCCGCCGGGTTCGGACGTTTTCAAGAACGTCGGTTCGAATCTTCGCATCACCAACATGCGCGTGTTCGGCGTCACGCTCGATGAGCGCATCGCGCAGGCGGACCGGCCCTATGTGTTCGTGAAGCTCGAAACCAACCAGGGGGTCGTCGGCTGGGGCGAAGCCACGCTCGAAGGCAAGGCTTCGGCGGCCATGGCCTGCGTGATGGACCTGAAGGATTACATTGTCGGCAGCGACCCGATGCAAGTGGAGCACCTCTGGCAACTCATGTACATCGGGAGCTTCTATCGCGGAGGTCCGGTGCTCGGGTCGGCCATCTCCGGCATCGACCAGGCGCTGTGGGATATCCGCGGCAAGGTCATGAACCTGCCCGTATATGAGATGCTCGGCGGCCCCGTGGATGCGCGCGGCGTGCGGGGCTATTATCACGCAGCGGCCTGGTCTCTTTCTGAGGCGCGCGAGTTGCGCGACCAAACCAGACAGGCTGGAGTCACGGCTCTCAAATTCCAACTCCCCGACCTGCTCGAGTGGGTGGAGACGGACGCCAAGATCAAGCGGGCAGTCCGGCATATGGAGATGCTTCGGGAAGGCCTCGGGCCCGACCTTGATTTTGCCGTGGACTTTCACGCACGCCCCAGTCCCACCGTGGCGGCCATCATCCTGCGCGAGATCGAGCCGCTACATCTGCTTTTCGCCGAAGAAATCTGTCCGCCGGAGAATGTGCGCGCCATGGCCCGCGCGGTCAAATTTTCCACTACGCCCATCGCGACAGGCGAGCGACTGATCGCGTCGTATGGCTGCGCGGAGATCATCGACTTGGGCGTGGTGGACATTCTTCAGCCCGATATTGCGCACATTGGCGGTGTGACCGCGCTATGGAAGGTGTCGGCCGCCGCCGAGGCATCCGGCATCCGTATGGCTCCGCATGCGTGCGAGGGCCCGATTGGCGGCATCGCCAGCCTGCACGTGGATGCGGCCGGCCCGAATTTCCTGGCGCAGGAGATCTGCGGCTTTGTGGATGCGGGCGAAAAGGGCAAGGTGTGGGAGGATCTGATGGGCTTCCCTGCCATGCGTATGGTGGATGGCCGCTATCCGCTTCCCACGCGGCCCGGTCTCGGCGTTGATATTAGTGAGGCCGCGCTAAAGCGATATCCGTTCCAGGGCACGCGTCCCTTCCCGCCCGCGTTTCACGAGGACGGCTCGCTCGCTTCACTCTAGGTCCGAAGGAGTTACCTGGCGTTCCCAAGTCCGGCATTGCAGCCGTTCACACCTATCGGCGCGGTTACGCCCGCGATACTATTCCCCCCGGATCTCGACCACGGCAACCGTGTAGGGGTCCAGGTCCACGGTGAGATCCTTCGCGTAATTCAGCGTTCGACTCACCGGGGCAATCGCATTCGGATTCGAGAGACGCGGAATCGTTAAGCCCGGCCCTGATCGTGTGCAACGTCGCCACAGTCTCTTTTTCAAAAAGGGCGTCATTCTCAAAGTCCGCGCACGTTTACTGCATCGTTATTGACACTGTATTATTACTGTGATAATCTCCCCCCACTCCTCGTCTGGGGAACAGGGTGGATCACGATATATCGAGCGAGGAGAAAGGCACTTGCTCGCTGGGCGGCGCGGGCCAGGACAAGAAGACGGTCACCATCATCCGGGAAGAGGTCTACCTCGCCATGAGGCGTGACCTCGGGAGAATCCGCGGCCACCTCGTGCATGCCAAGTTATGACCGCAGGCCGCAGGAACAGAAGTTGGGTTTAGGAGAGTCATGAATAGAAGAAAGTTCTTGCTTGCCGGCGGAACCGTACTCGCAGCCCAAGCGGCGACTTCAGACCAGATTAACCTCGGGCTGATTGGCAGCGGAAGCCGCGGCACCTTTGTGATGACGGTCTTCCAAAAGGACCCGGCGCTGCGGGTTGCTGCCATCTGCGACGTCTATGAGGTCAATCTGGAAAACGCGGTGTCAATCGCGTCCAAGGCGCCAGGCACGCGCCCCAAGATTTATCGCAACTACAAGGAACTGCTGGCAGACAAAGACATCCACGCGGTACTGATCGCCACCCCCGAACATTGGCACGCGCAGATGGTGCTGGATGCGCTGGCGGCCGGCAAGGACGTCTATGTAGAGAAACCGCTATGCCACACGCCAGAAGAAGGCGTTCAACTGGTAGAAGCGGAGAAGCGCACCAAACAGATCGTTCAGGTGGGCATGCAGCGGCGCAGCTATGACCTCTATATCGATGGCGCAAAACTGGTTGCCAACGGGACGCTGGGCAATGTCCGCATGGTGCGATCCTGGTGGCTGAATAACTACGTGGGCAGCGGCGGCGCGAGGAACGCCAAGCTGGATGGCCCGCTCGACTGGGTACAATGGCAAGGTCCGGTGAAGCAGCGAATCCCGCCGGATCCCTTCATCTTTCGAAATTGGAGGAACATCGCCGAGTACGCAGGCGGGATTGTGACCGACCAGGGCGCCCACGTCTTTGATGGGATTCACCTCCTCATGAACGCCAGCTATCCGCTGGCCGTCACGGCCGCCGCCGGGAAGCCGCACCGCGCGGGGTACAACACGCCGGAGTCGGTTGTCGTGACCGCGGAATACCCGGAGGACTTCATCGGCGTGTTCTCGATCAATTACGCCGCGATGCGCTACCAACTCCGCAACGATCAGATGAACCATCTGGATGGCGACAAGGCGCGCATGGATATCGGGCGCGAAGAGTGCAAGGTATACAACCAGGGAGCCGAAGATGTCGCGGCCATAGCGAAAAAATCGGAGAAGGGCTTTGGCTGGGCGACCGACCTTCACGTGCAGAACTTCCTCGAATGCGTCAGAACCAGGAAGACGCCGACCGCGCCGATGCGACTCGCCTTTCAGGCGGTGATCGTCACGCAACTCGGCAATCTGTCGCTCAAAAATGGACGCCGCGTGAAATGGAATGCGAAGGCGAACCAAGTCGAAATGTAAAGGAGACGACCCATGAAGCAACGTCGAACGGGCCTGATTGCAGCATCTGTGCTGGCAGCCACGGTGATGGCTGGCCTCACCCGGCCCCCGGTATGGGCGCAGACGATTACCGGCGTCGTCAGCGGCACGGTGGTGGATGCGAGCGGCGCAGCCGTGCCCCGCGCTCCGGTGACTCTGGTCAACTCCGGAATCGGGTTGCGGCAATCCGCGACATCGTCCGTTTCCGGTGACTTCGTCTTTCCATCCGTCCAACCTGCGGCGTATTCGGTGATTGTGGAGGTGCAGGGCTTCAAGCGGTATGAGAGAACAGGCGTCCAGGTGACCGCAGCCGAACGCGTCAACGCCGGCACCATTCAGCTCGAAGTGGGTGCTCTTTCCGAATCCGTCACCGTCTCCGGCCAGGCGACTCCGGTGCAGACCACGAGCAACGAACGCTCGGCCATGCTCAATGATCAGCAGATGAACATGCTGATGGCCCGGGGCCGGGATTACATGGGATTGATGAAGACGCTCCCGGGCGTGGTACCCGTCAACGACCCCACGGTACTTCAGCAGACGACCGCGCCCAACGCCGTCAACGGTGTCCGCGGCGGACTGACCACGCAAACCGTGGATGGCATGGTAGGCAACGATCCATCGAGCACGAACGCGTCCTTTACCCCGGTCAGCATGGATGCCGTGGCTGAGGTCAAGGTGCTGCTTACCAATTATCAGGCTGAGTACGGACGCAGCGCCGGCGCCATCATCAACGCCGTCACAAAATCGGGGACTTCGGCATTTCATGGAACGCTTTACGACTACGTACGCAACGAGGATCTCAACGCGAACGAGTTCTTCGCCAACCGCAACGGAGTCAAACGCCCACTCTATCGCTACAATGTCGCCGGATACACCATCGGCGGCCCCTTCGCAATTCCGGGCAAATTCACGCGCTGGAAGGACAAGCTCTTTTTCTTCGTCGCCCAGGAGTTTGCCAACCTTACCGCCCCCGGGTCCCTGCAACAGGTGACCGTGCCGACCGCGCTGGAGCGCCGGGGCGATTTCTCGCAGACATTGGATGTGAGCGGCAAACTGGTGCCCATCACCGACCCGTTGAGCAAGGCGGTGTTCCCCGGTAATGTGGTCCCGCAGAACCGGATCGACCCCAACGGTCAGAAGCTATTGCAAATCTTTCCCTCCCCGAATATCACGGACCGGAGCATTACCAAGGGGAACTATAACTACAACTTCCTGGAGAGCATCCCGGGAACGCGGCGCTTCGACACGTACCGCGGCGATTACAACCCCACCGACAAGCTCCGTCTGTACTACCGCGAGAGCGTTTTTCGCCGATTCGATCAAGGCTATGCCGTAGCGGCCTCCGGACCCGCCTGGGGCCTCGTCAAGGGCTTTGACAAGTACGACTCCAACGCCGGGCAGTTGCACGCCACTTATACAATCTCTCCCACGCTGGTACTCGAAGGAAGCTTCGGCTATTATCACTTCCAGGAGCCGGCCGGGCCATATAACAACAATGCCGACATCATCGACCGGCAGAAGATCGGACTGGCTCTGGGACAGTTCTACCCCCAGTTCAACCAATACAACATCGTCCCCTCGATGAGTTTTGGTGGAGGCACGATTGCGAACCCGGCCAGCGTGTCCTTTGATATTCGCTGGCCAAAGAGAGGCGCTACCACTCTCTTTACCTGGACGGAGAGCGTGAGCAAGATTTGGGGCAGTCACCAGATCAAGGCCGGCATCTTCCTTGAGCGTGACCGCATGTTCAAAGGATTCCGTGGCACTAACAACGGTTCCTTCGATTTCAGCCGCGATGTCAACAATCCATTCGACACCAATTACGCGTACTCCACGGCGCTGCTGGGTTACTTCCGCACTTATACGGAATCCAACAGCCGGCCGGGTCCGGATATGCGCTCCACGCTCTTCGAGTGGTATCTGCAAGATAGTTGGCGCGTGAGCCGGAAGCTGACGCTGGACTATGGTCTGCGCTTCGGCGCCTACACTCCGCTGTGGACGCCGAACCTGCAAGCCTCTTCCTTCGATCCATCCAGTTACAACCTCTCGCAGGCGCCGCTGCTGTTCCAACCGGCACTGAATCCCCAGGGTGTGCGCTCGGCCCTGAATCCCTTGACCGGCCGTTACTTTCCGGCAGTGCAGATCGGGCTGATCGTGCCCAATTCCGGCAACCTGACCAATGGAATGCTGGTCGAAGGAGCGCCCGGAGTGCCGAAGGGCTTCGTAGAGAACCTCAGCCCCACGCTGGCGCCACGGTTAGGCTTCGCATACGATGTGTTCGGCGATGGAAAGACCGCGATCCGGGGCGGTGTGGGCTTCTTCTATAGCCCGATTGTCCCCGGAACCAACATCGGCTCCTCCGGCACCTATGCGGTGCAGGTGAATCCGCCTTTCCAGTACAACCCGGTACAATACTACGGATCGCTCGGCACCCTGTTCAACACCCAGGGAGTGATCGCACCCAGCACCATCTGCGGTCTTTCGCCCCAGAACATGAATCAGGCGACCTATAACTTCAGCTTTGGCGTGCAGCGCGATATTGGCTTTCGCACGGTTCTGGATGTTGCCTATGTGGGCGCGCTAGGCCGGCATCTGCTGCAGTCGGTCAACCTGAACACCGTGCCCTACGGTGCGCATTTCACCAATATCGACGCGACCACAAAAACTGCCTTGGCGGACAATTTCGTCCGGCCCTATCCTGGATACGCCACCATCAACCTGTTCGAGGCCTACAGCAATTCGAGCTACCACTCCATGCAGGTGCAGGCCAACCGCCGGTTCTCGAAAGGGCTTCAGTTCGGTGCGGTATGGACGTGGTCGAAGTTCATGGACTACGTGGACAGTGATGGCAGCGTAGTAGCTTCGTACCTGGATCGGAGGGTCTGGAACTATGGCAAGGCCGGTCTCGACCGCACCCACATCGTCTCCCTCAACCTCTTGTATGACGTCCCCAAAGCCAGCCGTCTGTTGAATTCGGTGGTGACGCGATTGGCGCTGGACAACTGGCAGGTAGCGGCCGTGGCTTCGTTCATCGACGGAGCCCCAACGGGGATCGGCTATAGCTTGCTCAATGGGGCCGACATAACCGGCGGCGGCGACGGTTCCCGGGTGGTCGTGACCGGCAATGCCGTTCTCGACAAGGGGCAGCGCTCGATCAACCAGTACTTCAACACAGGCGTCTTCCTGGCTCCAGCAGTAGGCACCATCGGCAACGCCCCCAAGGATGTTTTCCGCGGCCCGGGCATCAACAACTGGGATCTTTCTTTCTTCAAGAACTTCCGCTTCAAGGATCGGGCCGCCCTGCAGCTTCGCTGGGAAATGTACAACGCTTTCAATCACGCCAGTTTTCAGGGCGTCAATACAAGCGCCACATTCGCCGCGCCCGGGGCGACCAGCCAGCTCAACGGTCAGTTTGGGCAGCTCACTTCCACTAACGGTCAACCGCGAGCCATGCAGGGCTCGCTGCGCATCACATTCTGAATCGAAGAAGGCAAGATGGAATCGGTCAGCCGACGAGAGTTCGTAGGGCTCGCCGGGCGCCCGCTGTATTCTCGGCGCAGTCCGGCCGGGCGCAATCGCCAAACAGCAAAGTCGTGCTCGCGTTGATCGGAGCGGGCGGGGATCGACGTTGGCCGCGAACTTCGCAAAGGTGGAAACGCGGAATTCAAATCCGTCTGCGAGGTCAACGACCAGCGCGGTGCCGAGATCATCAAGAAGCTGGAAGAAATACGCGGTGTCCGCCCGCAGCGGGTGGTGGATATGCGTTCGTTCGCCGTTATCCGCAATCACCCGGGGCGCTATGATCCTCGATGCCACTTCCTGGCATCGAAGGATGGGACGAGATTCAGGGCGACCCCAGCGTCTGGCACGTCCGTTTATGCAGGTTCCAGGCCTTCCCGAGAAGCTTTTGAAATGTACCGCGCGTTTCCCGCCAATGCGCAATTCAATGGAGCGCAACGTGAGACGAATGACGCGCCGTTGGCGTAACGCAATTGATGCCGGGCACGGCTCGGGCGCTGGGTGTGCGAGACGCACGAAACGTTGAGGAAAATGTGACGGCTGGGGTGCGGTATCTGAAGTACCTGCAGTGGCTTTACCGGGGA
Source organism: Candidatus Acidiferrales bacterium (assembly GCA_035570275.1). GTDB lineage: Bacteria > Acidobacteriota > Terriglobia > Bryobacterales > Bryobacteraceae > DATMNI01. The sequence goes on from DATMNI010000422.1 coordinate 22,944, forward strand.
GATCTTCGATTGGCTCTGGCGGCTTATAGTGCGGGACCTGGCGCGGTCGCGAAGTATCGGGGGGTGCCGCCGTATATGGAGACGCGCGAATACATCACTGCGGTGACGAGGCGCTACTACGGCGTTCGGCCGGAACCTCGGAAGGGCGCGAAAAAAGCTCCGTCAGTATTACTCGCCGGGGGACCGAGCGTCTGTGGCGGTTCCGAGATGGCGTATGACGCGGGAGGAAGGTTGTACGTGCGGGCGCGGTCGATGCCCGAGGGCTGCATGGGGGCTCGCGAACGGTGAGTTCGCCGACCGTGTGCCGGGGTGGGGCCGCGATGGTTCGCGGATTCCGAAGAGCCATCGTGCCCTAACGAAGCGCTTGGTGGGCAGGTGCAGGATCTCATTGACCGAAGCGAGCGGGTTGCCCTTTCGTAACGGCCGCGGCGTTACAGAGGGCTAGCGGGATTCCGCGTGATTCCGTAACGGCGTACTTCGCAGGAGTGATCTCCCAGAAGGCCGTTTGAACTAAGCCGCTGGCGCGGCGGACGCTACGCGTACGCATGGCATGCAGCCGCCCGCGCTCCGCGGTAAGGTGTGGGTCGCAAGGAGGTCCCTGTGACCCAACTACGAAAAAGGGTGCTTGAGGAACTCAAGCGCCGTAATTACTCGCCGGCTACTGTGGATTCGTACGTCAGTGCGATCCGGAGTTTCGCCGAATACTTCCACCGCTCGCCCGACCAGCTCGGCATTCCGCAGGTCCGTCAGTACCAACTCCATCTATTCGAGGAGAAGAAGCTGGCGCCTCATACCGTGATGGTGCAGATGTGCGCCCTTCGATTTCTGTATCTGAAGGTTCTCAAACGCCCCTTCCAGCGGGACGATCTGCCACTGCCCAAAATACCGGAGCGACTGCCAATCGTCCTCAGCCCCGAGGAGACCGCGCGCCTCATCGAAGCCGCTGCCAATCTCCGCCACCGCACCATCCTCATGACGCTGTACGGCACGGGTATGCGTCGCGCCGAGTTGTGCCACCTCCGGCCGGAGGACATCGACAAGGAGCGCATGGTGGTGCGCATCCGCCAAGGCAAGGGCCGCAAGGACCGGGACGTACCGCTCACCCCGAAGCTGCTCGAACAGCTTCGGACCTACTACCGTTCGGTGAAGCGAAGGAACGGCTGGATGTTTCCCAGCCTGCAGACACGACGGGCTGACTAGCCGATTACGTCGAAAGCCGTTTGGCACGTCTGCCGTGAGGCCGCCAGGCGGGCCGGCATTACCAAGGCCGTTCATCCGCACACTCTCCGCCACTATCTACCCTTCCGGACTATGTCTTGTCGCGGCGTGCTGGCCCTGTATTTTGGGGCGAACGAGCTCGCCTGCAGCGACATAGTATGAACTCCTCAGCCCCTTTAGGGGAAAGGAGTTTACTGTGAAGTTTACCATTGACGGCCAAGTGGTCCTGTTACGAGCACCGGAAGGCCCGCTTGCAGCGTATATCAAGCGGTTTGCAGGGTCTTTGAGCGAACAGGGGTATGCCCCGGATTCGATTCACCGGCAGGTTCTTATCGGCACGTGTTTTAGCCGATGGCTGAAACACCGGGGAGTCGCGCTGCGCGGCATCACATCTGAACATCCACCTCGGTATTTGCGATATCGTGCACGGCGGGCGCGCCCATCCCAAGGCGATGCCGCCGCCCTTAGCCACCTGCTCACCTTTCTGCGCGGCGAGGGCGCGATACCCGCCGAGAAGGTCGCAGCCCGCCGATTCACCCCGGTGGAACGGTGCACGGAGGCGTACGAGCTTTACCTGCGTGACGTGCGCGGCCTGGCAAAAGCAACGATCGTCAACTACGTGCCGTTCGTCTGCTTGTTTCTCAAGGACCACTTCGGCGACGGAACCGTCACTCTGTCGAACCTTTGCGCCAGTGACGTCACGCGGTTTGTACAGCGGCAGGCGTCGCATTTGCATCGGAAGCGAGCCAAACTCCTGACCAGTGCGTTGCGCTCCTTCCTGCAGTATGCGCGCTATCGCGGCAAAACAAAGTTGGATTTGGCCGCCGCAGTGCCCACCGTAGCCAACTGGTCGATGTCATCGATACCCCGGGCGATTCCGGCGGACCAGGTCCGTCAGTTGTTGGCCAGCATCGATCGGCGCACCCCGGCGGGGTGTCGCGATTACGCCATCTTGCTCTTGCTCGCACGCCTGGGCTTGCGTTCCGGCGAAGTGGCGTCTCTCGAGCTCGATAACATTGACTGGAACGCGGGACAGTTGAGTGTCCGCGGCAAGAGCGGCCAGCGTAGCGAGTTGCCTTTGCCTGCGGAAGTTGGCGAAGCGATCGCCACGTATCTGCGGCGTGGACGGCCAAAGAGCGCCAGTCGGCGCGTATTTCTGCGCGTCAAAGCCCCCATCCGCGGTTTTCGAGGGGCCAGTGGCGTTGGATCGGTCGTTCACCATCGGCTCCAGCGTGCTGGCATTGATGCTCCCACTCACGGGGCCCATCAGTTTCGGCATGGATTAGCGACCCAGATGTTGCGGCAGGGAGCCTCCCTCGATGAGATTGGCGAAGTCCTGGGTCACCACAATCCCCAGACCACCGCGATCTACACGAAAGTGGATCTCGAGGCGCTGCGAACACTCGCCTTGCCGTGGCCGGGAGGTGTGCGATGAACACACTTCGGAATGCTGTTCGGGAGTACCTGGAACTGCGACGCGGCTTGGGATTCAAGCTGCGAGAGGCGGGCAAAGGATTGATCGATTTTGTTACGTTCCTGGAGGGACACAAGGCTTCGTACATCACTCGGGCGCTCGCGCTTGCCTGGGCTCAACAACCTGTGAACGCTCTGCCGGCGTGCTGGGCTCAACGGCTCAGCTTCGTACGCGGATTCGCACGTTATCGTAGCGCCACTGATCCGCGTACGCAGATTCCGCCGCAAGGCTTGCTGCCCTTCCAACCGAAGCGCGCACGACCCTACCTGTACTCCGATGAAGAGGTCCGCAGTTTATTACACGCAGCTCTAAAGATGCCCTGTCGCTGGGAGCGCGGCCAGTTGCGGCCGTGGGTCTATCATTGTCTGTTCGGCCTGCTGAGCGTCTCCGGCCTTCGCCTGGGCGAGGCACGCAACCTCGAACTTCAGGATGTCGATTTGAAGGCGAAGGTACTGACGATCCGCGGTGCCAAGTTCGGGAAAACCCGCCTCGTGCCTTTGCATGCCTCAACCTGCACGGTGCTAGCAGACTACATCGCCCACCGTCAGCGCCATTGGAAAGGGCGAGCGGTCTCCACCTATCTATTCGTCTCCAGCAGGGGCAATCGCTTGGATAGCGGCGACATCCATCGAACATTCTATGCGTTGTCCCGGCAGATCGGGTTGCGGGGCCCATCCGCCAGTCGGGGCCCTCGTCTCCATGATATGCGCCACCGGTTCGCGACAAACACCCTCGTGCAGTGGTACCGTTCCGGTCAGGATCCCGAGAGGCGACTGCCCCTGTTGTCTGCCTACCTCGGGCATGTGCACGTCGCCGACACACAATGGTATTTGGAGGCCTCTCCCGAGCTAATGCGGGAGGCGATGCAACGGCTGCAACAGCGCTGGGAGGATCGCGCATGAGTACCCCCACCAGCCTGCCTGCACTCTTGGAGAGTTTCTTTACTCAGCGCCTCATGCAGCAGCGCCAGGCGAGCCCTCATACCATCAGTTCGTATCGCGACACCTTCCGTCAGTTCTTTAAGTTCACCGAACAGCGATTGCATAAGGCACCGTCGCGGCTGACCTTCCAGGAGATCAACGCCCCATTGATCATGGCGTTCTTGGAACATTTGGAGAAGGGGAAGGGTGTCAGCACCCGCAGCCGCAACCTGCGTTTGACCGCGATTCGCTCGTTCTTTCGTTTCGCAGCTTATGAGGTGCCGGCTCATTCCGCACAGATTCAACGAGTGCTCGCTATTCCCAGCAAGCGCTTTACTCGGACCTTGGTCCCCTTCCTTACGCGTGCCGAAGTCGACGGCTTACTCGCGGCACCCGACCAGAGCACGTGGTCTGGCCGACGTGATCACGCCTTTATATTGTTGGCCGTGCAGACGGGGCTACGCCTATCCGAGATGACCGGGCTAAAACGCGAAGACCTCATCTTCGGCGCCGGCGCCCACGTGCGAGTAATCGGCAAAGGGCGCAAGGAACGCTGTACACCCATCGCCAGATCGATAGTCGCCGTGTTGAAAGCCTGGTTGCGCGAGCGCCAACGAGGTGACGGACACGTGCTGTTCCCAAACGCTCAAGGGGAACGCCTCAGCGTCCACGGTATACAGTACTTGCTGAACAAGCATCGCGCGGTGGCTTCCGTTGCCTGCCCCTCTTTGAAGCAAAAGCGGGTCACCGTTCACCGCCTGAGGCACACGATGGCCATGGACCTTCTCGAAAACGGGGTTGACCGCTCGGTGATCGCGCTGTGGCTCGGCCACGAACGTGTTGAGACCACACAGATTTATCTCGAGGCAACACTCGCCATGAAGGAAAAAGCGCTGGCGAGGACATCCCCGCCGAACGCAAAACCCGGCCGGTACAAACCGGGCGACCGACTCCTCGCGTTCCTGAACAGTCTGTAGCCGGCATCCGACTATGTCGGGTGATCGCCAGGGGTTTTGCGCGTCGGGCCTTGAATTCCGGCCCAATCTCGTCAAAGCTCTTCGACTACTCGACATAGTCCGGAAGGGTAGATAGTGTCGAAGTACGTGGGGCGAGACTTGTTTGCCATGCAGCGTCGAACATTTTCGATCTGCCGTTTTGGTGTGACACCGCAGAACGTACGCGACTCCCCACCGGCTGAAGGGTTCACCGCGAGCGTTCACAAAGAGCTCGGGCGATGCGACCGAACCGCGAATGGCCAACCAGGCACGGAGGGCCGCAGCCGTTGTTTTCCAAAGAGGCAACGCACGTTCGCGACGGCCCTTGCCACGAACGCGGATGCTCACCGACTGGGGTGCGACATCGTCGGTGCGCAACCCTGTCAACTCCGAGACTCGGAGTCCAGCGCACACCGCAAGATGCAGCATGGCCCGGTCTCGAACCCCCTGCCGCGTGGATGGATCGGGAGCGTCGAGCAGGGCCTGCATTTCTTCCTGGACCAGATGAGGCACCAGACGAGTGTCGGTTTTCTTGAAGGGGATAGCCAGAACACGGCGCACCTGCCCGACTGCGGCTGGCTCACGGTGCTGCAGAAACCGGAAGAACGACCGAATGGCAGCCAAGCGGATGTTTCGCGTCTCCGCTGAATTGCCCCGTGCAGTCTCCAGATGCTCCAGGAATGAGCTGATCAGCGCCGCGTCCAACTGCTCCAGCATCAGCGCCGACGGCGCCACTTTGAGTTTCTGGGAGGCGAACTCGAACAAGGACTGAAAGCTGTAGGCATAGGAATCGCACGTGTGTTGGCTAGCGCCCCGTTGGCGGACAAGATGCTCGCGGAGGAAAGCCTCGATGTGCGGTGCGAGGGAAGTCATGGCCGTCCTCCCTGAACAAAGTTCTCGGTAACGACGGCGATGTCGCGCAGAAGTTCGGGTGTGGTTTCCAGGTACCAGTAGGTGGCGTTGATGTTGACGTGACCCAAGTAGGTAGCCAGAGCCAACATGTGCTGCCCGATTCGTTGACGGCCCGTGGGAGACGACTCCAGTGCGCGGACTGCCAACGTGTGGCGAAGCTCATGAATCCGTGGCCATCGGCCGCCTGAAGGCTGGATCCCCGCCGATTTCAGCAACGTCCGGAACACGCTGTGAACTCTCCAGTACACGAGCGGTTGCCCATCATCCGAAACGAAGACGTGGTCGCCACCGCGTTGCGCTTCTTGACGATGCATCAAGTAGTGGGCCAGCCCCGCTACGGCAGTGTCGTGCAACGGCACCAATCGGGTTTTCTGAAACTTCGTTCTGCGGATTAGCAACCCGTTGGGGGTGATGTCGGAGACCAGCAGATGTAACGCTTCCGAAATCCGTAACCCGGTCGCCGCTAACAGGCTGATCAGCGCCGCATACGTCTTGGGCAGCAACGAGTCGGACGATGGAAGCCTCGTGGCGGCGAGGACAAGCCCATCGATCTCGGCGCGTGAATAAATGTGTGGGACACGGCGGCTCTTCCGGTAGCCGAAGTGGTTCGGCGGTGGCAGTTCGTGCCGGGAGTCTTCCACGCGAAGGTACTGAGCGAAGCGGCAGATGGTCTGGTGACGCGTGTGCCGTTGCGCAACCGATTTCGCTTGGCTGGCCCAATCGATGGCTGTTGCTGTGCGGATATGCGTCTGTTTTTGACCGGCCGCGAAGCCTGCAAAGCTTCGCAGGAGATATTCCGTGTTGCTGAGAGTGAACCCGGCGGCACGCCGCACGGCCAGGTAGGATTCGACAGCCACAATCATCCCTTCACCTCCGGCCATGGCTGAGCGATCTGTTTGAGGAGCGCGACATCCGCCTTGGCGTAGTAGGCGGTCATGTCGATGCTGCGGTGACGGAGGACGAGGCCGGCCTGATCCAAGGGCACGCCATTCCGCAACATCTCTGTGGCC
>DATMNI010000423.1:0-6836 GCA_035570275.1 Candidatus Acidiferrales bacterium
TCAGGTAGTCTCCGGCCTTGTAAGTTTCCCCGGCAGCCTGCCAGTAGAACGCCGGGGTTCCCTTCGCCGGTCCGGCCGGCTCGGACGAACAGGAAGACAGAATTGCCAGCGCCAGTACCGGGGCGCTGAACGTAAGACAACGGTACACGGTCAAGGACATCGTGGGCCTCCGAGTTGTGGGTTGTATCACATCGGCGTTCCGGATGCAAGCGGTCGAGCCACGACAAGCGGTCGAGCCACAAAGGCCACGAAAGTCAAGCCACGAAATTCTCGTGGGCAGCTTTGCCAATCCGCGGCGGGAAGGCTTGATTCCCTGCTTGACGAGCTGGCCTTAGTCGCCCAGGTCCGCCTTGTCGACGCACAGGCCGGTCTGGCGATCGGGCAGGCCGGCCTATTTCGCCACCGGGCTCTTTACGCCGGCAACAAAACCGCGGGCTTTGGTTTTCAAACGGTAAATCGAGGTCCGCGAGGAAAAATAAATCGTGGTGTAGTCCGCGTCTCCCCAATTGAAATTGGCAGTCGATTCCGGCATCATGACGGTGCCCAGGTGGTTGCCTTCGGCATCCCAGACCCAGACGCCTCCCGGACCCGTGCAATAAACATTGCCTTTCACGTCGACACGCAGGCCGTCCGGGACGCCGCCGCGGCCTTCTTCTTTGCCGAATATCCTTCCGTTCTGCAACTCCATGTTGGGGCCGACGTCGTAAACGCGAATCTCGTGTTGCCTGGTGTCGTCCACGTAGAGGCGCTTGCCATCCGACGAGAATGCCAGACCGTTGGGCGCCGTAAGATCTTTGGTCAACAGGCGAACCGATCCATCCGCCCCCAACCGGAAGACTCCCTGGAAATCCAGTTCCTGCTTTTCGCCTTTGGGCAAATCGAGGGTCGGATCGGTGAAATAGAGCGCTCCGTCCGGACCCACGATGATGTCGTTAGGGCTGTTGAACTTCTTGCCCTGGTACTTGTCGGCCAGCACTTTGTACTGGCCGTTGGGATCCACCTGAATAATCGCCCGCAGCACGCTGGCAGTTGTGATCAGGTGGCCCTGGGCATCCAGCGTGCTTCCATCCGGATCGCCGATCTCCAGCACCGTCTCCACGCGGCCATCCAGGTACACGCGCGAGAGCTTGTTTTTCTCCTCATCGCTGACGTAGAGAAAGCCATGTGGATCCCAAACCGGACCTTCGGTAAATCCGAAGCCGGTGGCGATCTTTTCCAACTGGGAACCTTCCGTGAAGAGCTCCCAGAACTTGGGCGACTCCGCCTTTAACTCGAACTGGCGCGGGGGACCAGCTTTGGCTCCCTGCGCAGCGGCCTGGCCGCCGAACCATGCCAGCATGCAGCCGGCGGCCGCCAGCCTGGACCGGCAGCAGATGCGGACGAGAGTCTGAAATGCCGGAGTCTGAAATGCCGGAGTCTGAAATGCCAGAGTCTGAAATGCCAGAGTCTGAAATGAATGGTCAGTTTTGTTCTGCACTTCGGGATTCCTTCCTTTACCGCAGACTGAACGCGAGAATGGTCGATCCGGCGGCCATGCCAATGTACTGCTTGCCATCCACGGTGTAAGTCATTGGACCCGCCTTCCAACTCTGGCCGGTGTTAAAGTGCCACAGCAGCTTTCCGTTTTTCGCATCGGCCGCGATGAAGGCGCCGTTGCCGTCTCCATAGAAGACAAGGCCGCCGGCTGTGGCCATGAGGCCACTGGCCAGAATCCCTCCGCCTATGTCCGGTATCTCCCAAGCCGTCTTGCCCGTCTGGATATCGATAGCTTTGAGAAACTTCCCCGACACGTTGTCGCCCGGGGGCCGGCGTGTGCCGCCGCCATAAAACGACTTACCCGCTTCCCACCATTGATCGTTCTTGGTGTAGACGTTGCAGGACTCCTCCGCGAACATATAGTACAACCCTGTGGCCGGGTTAAAGGCCGTGGACGCCCAGTTGGCTGCCCCTGCCACAGCCGGACATACCAACTGACCTTCCACCGTAGGCTCATTCCCCGGCAGCAACTTGGGACGGCCATCGGGGCCGATGCCGCTGGCCCAGGTTATCTTTTTGACAAAGGGTTCGGCCAGCAGAACCTTACCGGTCACGCGGTCCAGCACGTAAAAGAACCCGTTGCGGTTGCCCTGGAGCATGAGCTTGCGCGGCTGGCCGTGGAACTGCGCATCCACCAGCACCGGCGTTTCGGTGGCGTCCCAGTCGTGCAGGTCGTGGGGCGTGAATTGGTAATACCACTTCAGCTTTCCCACAGCGGGGTCCAGCGCCAGCACCGACGATGTGTACAAATTGTCCCCCTTGCGTTCGTCGCCGTTGTAGTCGGGGCAGGGATTGCCGGTGGGCCAGTAAAGCAGCTTGGTTTCCGGGTCGTAAGTGCCAGTGAGCCAGGTTGTGCCGCACCCGTGCTCCAGCGCGCGCCCGCTCCAACTCTCCGCTCCCGGCTCACCCGGCGCCGGAATGGTCCAGAACCGCCAGACGCGCTCGCCGGTCGAGGCCTTGTAGGCATCCAGGAACCCGCGCACCCCTTCGTCTCCACCCGAGACACCGGCGACCACCAGATCGTTGACCACCAGGGGCGCGCTGGTGGACCCGTAATTCTGATGGGAATCCGCCATCTCGACGTCCCAGATGAGTTGGCCGGTGAAGCGATGCAGCGCGAAGAGGTGGGCGTTATCGCTGACCATGAACACGCGGTCGCCGAGCACCGCCACGCCGCGGTTGATGCCGCTGGCAGCGTCGCCCGCCAGGCCCTGCGAACGGGGCCGGCTGTAATGCCAGATCTCGCGGCCGCTGCCGGCGTCGAGCGCGTAGGCTTCATTCACCGAGGTGACGTACATCACAGAGTCAACAACCACGGGAGTGACTTCCAGCGCGCGCGGGGCGCCGGGAATGGTGAACATCCATTTCGGCGCCAGGTGTTCGACGTTGCCAGTGTCGATCTGCTTGAGCGGGCTGAAGCGGTTGCCGCTCTGGTTGCCGTCGTAGGTTGGCCAGGTGCCAGGCTTGGGGTTGGCCACGTCGGCGAAGGGTACGCCGAGCCCCATTTCGCCGGTAGCCAGCATCGCCTTGGCATTCGGATCAGGGTTGAGCCGGCTGAGGTAGGCTACCAGATTGCGCATTTCGTCCGCGCTTGCCTCAACCTTCGGCATGAGAGTTTTCTCGCGCACCACCTCGGCCACCTGCTGCTTCGAGAGCAGGTAGAGCTTGCCATCCATGCCCAGCAATTGCAGGTCGAAGGCGCTTTCGTTCTTGGCGATGCCGCGAATGGTCCGGCCGTCGCGCAGGCGCACGGTCACGGCGCGGTACGGAGGCGCACCGCCACGTCCCCCACGGCCGCCGCGACCCGCCTGAGCAGCCGGCGCCGCTTCGGGATCGCGCAGTTTCTGTTCGATCTGCGCCGGCCTGCGGTCGCGGCCGATTGTCGAAAGATCGGGGCCCAGCACGCTGCCACGTCCCCGTACCGTGTGGCAAGCCCCGCAGTTGCCCTTGCCCGCGAAGAAGCGCTCGCCCGCTACGGGGTCGCCGGGCGCGGCCTCGGTCGACGCGGCGCCGGCCGCAGGCGCTTTCAACGTCATCACGAAAACCGCGATGGCGTCGGCTTCCTCGGCGGGAATCTGGAAGGCCGGCATGCCTCCGTCGGGAATGCCCTTCAGGATCAGATCGCGCACTTCGCTTTTCGACGTGGCGCGGGGCCGCCGGACGTCAATAATGTTGGGGCCGTGTCCGCCACCGGATCCATCCTCGCCATGGCAGGCCACACAGCGGGCCTGATAAGGCCGCCGGCCGGCCTCCGCCGTTTGTGCGCCTGCCTGTTGTGCGCCAGTCTGGTTAGCGAAAAGCCCAACCCAAATCGCCAGAGTAGAGATTCGAATCATGGTGGCAAACACCTCCGTCGCGCAGTTTATACAATAACGTATACCTGCGCCACCGAAGACGTCCGATCCGGGCCGGTTACCAAATCGTCATCTCAACGCAATCCTGGCGCCGGGCAGCCGGCGGCGTTCGGCGTGGGTGGGACTTGTCGTCGGCCTTCCGCACTGCCGCGCCCCGAGCGCCGGTGTCACCCCTTGCAGCCGCCCCCAGGTTCGATCTTGTGCCGCTGGCCGTATCGCATTGGACACTACGATTCCAGTGTGGCGTCGGGGAATTCGGCGGCGACCACCTCGGCAATCTGAGCCCGGAGCAGAGGAACCCGGTTTGTCGCCACGCCCCAGACTTCCGGCCAATCGATTCCCCGGTATTGATGCACAATGACGTTTCGAAGCCCCTTGATCTGGACCCACGGTATCAACGGATGGCGTGCCCGAACGTCCTCGGATAAGCGTGAGACCGCCTCTCCGATTATGGTCAACTGAAACGCCAGGGCGCTCTGCAAGAGGGTGCTACTGACGAGAAACTCCAGATCGCGGCCCTGAATGAACTCCGTGATGGTGTCTGCCGCGAGAATGACGTCTTCCAGATAAACGAGATCACGCTGCATAGATACTGCGCGCTTCGGCGAGGATGACTCTACGAAGCCGCTGGCGAAGCCCGCGCTTCGAAACAAGATCCACTTTCCTCCCGAGGAGTTGCGAGAACTCGCCTTCCGCAGCGATGTGATCGAGGAGGTCAATCTTCGATTCCGGCAGAAACTCCACCAGCAGATCGATATCGCTGTCTGGACGCATCTCGCCTCGAACGGCCGACCCGAAGAGCATGAGCTCCTTGATCTCGTACCGCCGGCAGATCTCGGCCAAGGCCGATTGGGGAAGATCCAGGCCGGATGCAAGGGTCATGTCGACGTCCTCCATTGCCATTATCTAACGGAGAACTGGCTCCCGCACACCGTTGAGAATTACACAGCCTCGTGTACTGCCGTTCCGAAGCCGTTAGCTCGCCACGACCAGGCGAACCCTCGCTCTGGCGGCATGGCTGCTTTCTCGGAGTCGCTGTATCATCTCTTCCACGCCTGTCTCCTCATATGCGGTAGCGTGCATTCGGCGGTATGATTTCAACATCTACCGCGAAACTCGTTCTGGCGTTTCTGAGCCTGGTTTCTGACCGTGGAGGCGTTGCGATGCTGAGTTCCATGAAAAATGTGTTCGTCCGCCGCGAGTTGTTTCGGCGAGGCGGATTGCTGGCGGCAGTGCCCGCGTTTCCTGGCGGGCCCAGAGTCGCTTCGGCCGCCGCGACGATGACCGCCGGGAAGCTTCCAATCGGCGCCGAAATTTATCAGCCGATCGGAGTTCGGCAGATCAACTGCCGCGGCACATTCACGGTTGTGGCCGGCTCCGTGGAATTGCCCGAAGTTCGGACAGCCCCCGAAGTTCGCGCAGCGAAGGATGCCGCCGCTCTGGGAACGCACCAAGGCGATTTCGTTTCGAGGGATTTCACGGGCTCGATCACGGGCGAAGACGTGCAGATCTCCAGCAACGTAGGTGAGGTGCAGGGCGCCGCGCTGTCTTACCGTTTTGACGGGAAACCGATCGGCGACACGATGTCGGACACCCTGGGCATGGGCGAATACCTCGGCGCCAGGTGGACCGCGAAGCGCCACCACTGCCCGGGTGTGCAGGCGGATAGTGCGCAAGCGGATGTCGGTTAAGCCGCAACAGGAGTCTCCAATGCAACAACCGTGTTTCCGAACTTCTAGGCGGCGTTGGATCGGCTGGTTAGTCGCCTGCTCCGCCGCCCTGGCCGTCTACGTTCCCGGCATGGCCCAGGGCCGCCGCGTGGCGATCACCATCGACGACGGACCGGTGGTCAACGAGATGAAGGACCTGGCGAATTTCCAGAGAATTTCGGCGGCGCTGCTCGCTTCCGTCCAGGCGGAGAAGATTCCAGCTACCATCTTCATTAACGAGCGCCAACTCAACGTTCCAGGGCAGCGCGAGGAACGGGCCGCGGTGCTGGAGAAGTGGCTGGATGCAGGCTTTGACCTGGGCAACCACACGTACTCTCACCAGAGCGCCAACAAAATCCCAGCCTGGCAGTTTGGCGACGAGATCGTCCGCGGTGAGGTGATCATGCGCCCGCTGATTGAGGCGCGCGGCCGCAAACTGGTGTGGTTTCGCTATCCCTACCTCGATTCCGGCTCCACGGCGGAGGTCCACCAGGCGATCATGGATTTCCTGGAGCAGCACAAGTACCGCGTGGCGCCGATTACGGTTGACTATAAGGACTATATGTTCGCCGGCGCGTATGCGCGTAGTCTGCGCGCGGGAAACGCGGAGTTGGCGGAGAAGATCCGGCAGGCGTACCTGGAGCAGGTGGATATCGGCTTCGAGGCGGCAGAGAAGGCATCGCGCGACATCTACGGCTACGAGTTGCCGCAGATCCTGTTGATCCATTGCAGTGAGATGAACTCGGTTTCGCTGCGGGATTCGATGGCGCGGATGCGCAAGCGCGGCTACAGCTTTGTGACTCTGGAGGAAGCTATGGCCGATCCGGCTTATCGGCGACCGGATAGCTTTGTGTCTCGAGGCGGATCCTGGCTGGAGCGCTCAGCCATTGCGCTCGGCAAGCCGCGTCCCCAGAGTATGGAAGCGCTGGTGCCGAAGTGGATCACGGAGCGGCCGGCGCAGAAGTGAACCGCCTCCTCCGCCAGATTTTCCAGATCCGGGTTTTCCAGATCCATCCCTTCCAGCCGGGCGACGCGCAGCATCCCGCTGCCAGGAACTGTCTGCATGAAATCATCGGAAAAGCCTCCCGATCCGGCACTCCTAAGGAACTCGCTGCAAGTTATTGATAATACGAGAGTCCAAAAATGGCTTTGCTGAATAATTTCGCCGACAGAGACCCGGCCAAGTTCCTCTCCGGTATGGACCCGCGCCACGCGGGCGCTTTGCTTGTGGGGCAGG
>DATMNI010000424.1:0-7643 GCA_035570275.1 Candidatus Acidiferrales bacterium
GTCAGGTAAACCACGGGCAGCACCAGCCCCAGAAATAGCGCGGCCAGCACGTTGAGCGGGATGTTGGGCGACGAAGGCCGCTCGGGCACAATGCCGGGGTCGATGAGCCGCAGGCGCTCCCCCCGGAATCCCGCATCGCCGTGGAGTTCCCCCAGGCGGGTCTGAAGCGCCGTGAGTTCGTCCTGAACCAATTGGCGCTCCGTTTCCACATGATCGCGATGCGCCCACCGCAGAGCGAGTTCGCGCTCGCGCTGCGCGTTGCGACGGTCCAACTCCTGGACTTGCTTCTGCTGCTCCTGCAGTCGGGCGCGCGCGCTGCTTTCCGCCTTGCCGATTTCGGCCAGTTCGCCAGCCGACGCGTGTTTGGCCCGCTCGGCGGCATCGGCCAGTTCGAGCTCGACAGTTTGCATCTGCTGCTGGATGCTGTAACGCAAATCCGCCGATTGGGATAACGCCGATTGCAGATCGTCCACCGGCTCCCGGGAAAACAGGTTTTCCTTGGCGGCTTCGGTCTGCTGCAGCCGGGCATGGATTTCGCCCTCCTGTTTCTTCATGCCTTGCAGCAGGTCCCGATCACTCTCGGTAACCATGGAGCGATTCATCTCCACCGTGGATTCGGCTAGAGACCTCGCCAACTTTTGGGACGCCCCGGCATCGGGCATGGTGACGGAAATCTCCAGGATGCGGGTGTTGCGCGCGGTGTCGACTTTCAGCACGCGCTTCTTGATGCCTTCAATCGGGCCCGTCCCCAACACCTTGCGCAGTCCGAAGTGGGCCATGGCGTTTTGAAAAAGGCTGTCGCTGGTCGCGAATTGCTCGTAGGTCTTGAGCGATTCCAGATAAATCGGGCTTACCGTCATGGCGGTACGCAAGTCGCTGCCTGCCGGCGGTTCGATCGCGATGAGGGCCGTGGCCGTATACTGCGGCGGCATGGTCAGGCTGATGGCCAGTGCCAGGACGCCCGCCACGCCGCAACTGCCGGCGATCCAGGGCCAGCGGGACCGCATGTAACCGATGTAACGAAATGCGTCGAACGAGTCGGCCATCACCGAATTCCTGAAATAGTGTAGCCTGACATGTTGATGATCCAGGCTGCGGCCGTCGCCCTCATAGCGTTAATTGTAACGCCTGGTTGGTTATTTTACTTCGACGTTACGCCGAAAGCAGTGGTGCTGCTACTCGCCTCGGCGGTGGCGCTGTTTCCCGTACGGCGTTCCAAACTCATGGGACTGGTGATGCTCACTATCGCCTCGCTGGCCCTCTCCACCGCGCTCAGCCCGCACCCGGCCCTCTCCTTTTACGGCACGCGCTGGCGGCAATACGGTGCCTTGACCCAGTCCGCGGTGGTAATCTTTGCCTGGGCGCTCTATACTCAGACCCACCGGGCCGGCATGATCCTGCGCGCCGTCAGCGCCGCCGGGGCACTTACCGCCGTATACGGAATCGCCCAATATCTGGGATGGGACCCGATTCTGCCCGCTGCCCGGTACCACGTCGGCGAAGGCATCTGGACCATCGTGCGCCCACCCTCCACTCTCGGCTACGTGAGCTACTTCGCCACCTGGCTGCTCTTCGTCGTCTTCCTAAGCCTTGCCCTGCCTGGCCGGCTTGCCAAAACCTGCACAGCGATAGCCCTGATTGCGATGTTGCTCACCGGTACCCGCGCCGCATACCTCGGCTTGGCGGCAGGCGCCGGGGTCTGGCTTTTCTGGCGCGGTCTGCGATTGCCGCGGCGCGCGTTGTGGCGGGCGGCGATTTTCGCCGGGGCAGCCCTGCTGGCCGCGTTCGTTTTCTACATTTCGCCCGCGGGTCAACTCCTGCGCAGCCGCACCCGTTGGTTCGCCGAGGACCCCTGGGGCGGCGCCCGCCCGCTGCTCTGGCGCGACAGCCTGCGGATGGGCTTTGCCCGCCCGCTGGCCGGACACGGACCCGAAACGTTCACTGCCGCCTTCCCGCACTACGAATCCGTCGCACTGGCTCGCGCCTATCCCGATTTCGCCCACGAATCCCCGCACAACATCTTCCTCGACGCGTTTGTGGCGCAAGGCATCGCCGGCTTTTTTCTGCTGGCCGCCTGGTGCGCGCTCGGGTTTGCCGCGGCCTGGGAGATCCGCGGCCAGCACCCCGATCTGGCCGCGGGCCTGGCCGCCGCGCTCGCCGCCGGAACGGTCAGCCAGCAGTTCACGGTGTTCACCATCCCCACTGCCGTGATCTTCTTCGCCACCATTGCGATGGCAATTGGCCTGGCCGCCGGCACCGTCAACGAATGCCCCGCCGAACCAGTCCGCCGTTTCCCGTTCGCCCTCCCGCTGCTCTATTTCGCCTTCCGCATTGCCTTGGCCGATCACGCGCTGGCGCTAGCTCAGCTTGATCTCGCCGCCGGCAATCTCACCGCCGCCGCCCGTCATTACGAGTCCGCCGGCCATACCAGCGACCTTTGGTACTCGCGCGCCCTGCTGGCCACCGCCGGGAAAGCGCCCACCGTGGCCGTTCGATTCCCGGCGTTCCAATTGGCCGCCGCCGCCGGTGAACGAGCCACACGCACCGCGGAAGACCCGTTTAACGCCTGGTACAGCCTCTCCACCATCCGTGCCGGCCAAAACGACGCCACCGGCACCGAACGCTGCCTCCGCGCCGCCATTGCCGCCCATCCGACGTGGTTCAAACCACACTGGACACTGGCTCAAGTACTGGGCTTCGAATCGCGGGGCGACGAAGCAGAGCGCGAAGCCGCCCTGGCCGCCGACCTGGATGGCGGCAAACATCCCGAAGTCGCGGAAACGTTGCAAGAACTGCGTTTACGACAACAGAAGTAAACTCTGCCGCGAGATCGTTGGCAGCCGCCTCGCCGAGGCCTTATAATCGTCTGTAGAGGTGGCCGTGAAAAGGAATTTTCTTAAAGTACTGTGGTACGTAGCCGCACTGATTGTGGTGTATGGTCAAACAGGAGCGGTGTATGGTCAAACTCCGGCGGCTCCCCGCTCGTTGATAGCCGCCTACGGCTCTAATCTGGCCGGTGGCCTGACGCTGACCGATACCGTCCCGCTCTCCGTTCCCACCGTGGATCCGGCGGGTGTGGTAAACGGCGCCAGTTTCCAGCCCGGCGTCGTACCTGGCTCCTGGCTCACCATCACGGGCTCAGGCCTCTCGGGTACGGTCGCGTCGGACACTTGGGACAAAGCCATCGTGAATGGTAACCTGCCAACCTCGCTCGATGGCGTCAGCGTCACCGTGGGCAGCCAACCGGCCTTCGTCTACTTCATCAGCCCGAAGCAGATCAACGTGCAGGCGCCCAATGTGGGCACTGGCCCCGTGCCTGTGACTGTCACCACTCCCGGCGGCACCAGCGTCTCCGTCACGGCCAATGTACTGGCACAGTCTCCTGCTTTCTTCCTCTGGCCCAGCAATCAGGCGGTGGCCACCCGTAATGCAGACGCGAGTCTAGCGGCTAAGAACGGCACCTTCCCCGGGGCTACCACGGTTGCCGCCAAGCCCGGCGACGTGCTGATTCTATGGGGCACCGGCTTCGGCCCCACTACCCCACCAGTCGCCGCCGGCATTCAGGTGCCCACGGACGGCAGGCAATACAATGCAAGCCCCGTCACCGTCACGATTGGGACCACGGCTGCCCAAGTGTTCGGCACGGCGCTGGCGCCCAGCTTCGCGGGGCTCTACCAGGTCGCGATACAGGTGCCCGCTGGGATGGCGGATGGCGATTACGCACTCAAGGCCACAGTCAATGGAGCAACCTCCCCGGACGGAGTGATCCTCTCGATAAAGAATTAGCCAGTTCGATTAAGAATTAGCCAGGCCGTTTGCCCAACCCGGCGGCGCGGCCTCGCTCGACAGACTTCGTAACGGCATTGTGTCCGTCTGAACATGATTGCCCGCCGTTCCGCGGCATTTGGCACCCACTCAACGGTTTGCGCCTACTTCAGCCCCTCCACCAACTGCAGTTCGGATAACTGCTGAAGATAGGAGTAGGCGTACGTTTTGCCGTCGGCGGTCATTCGAAGGGCGTTGATTCCTCCACTCAGGCCTGCGCGGTCCGAAGGCGTGATCTCTCGTGCCAGCTCACGCTTTCCGGAGTTCAGGTCCACGCGCTCCACCTTGACTGGAAGGTCATTGCGTTTATAAATGAACAGCGTCCGGCCGTCGTCGCTCCAACCTCCGATCCGCTCCTGATCGCTGACTCCCGGGAGGGGGCGCGGTTCACCGCCAGCCACGGGAAACAGGACCCTCCGGCCCTGCCAGGTATTTGCCATCAAGCACGAGACCCGGAGAAGAAAATCGCACGCCTTCGGGTGTAATGGCGCGCGGCCGGGACGGTTCCAGGCCGGTTAGATAATACCGGCTGCCATGTGACGGCTCGCTGCCGTTAAACCACAACCCTTTGCCATCTGCCAGCAAGCCCGCGGAGGAAAGCGTGAATCCAGTCAGAGGGATTCGCCTCGGCTGGCCCGGACCCACCGGGTAAATTACCACGACAGAAGTGGAGGGATCGAACGTTACGACGGATTGTCCGTCCGGCGAAAGAAACGGGTAAGACCCGGCGCCCAGCGATACCGCTGCGGAGCCATTGGTATCGCGAAGGTATGAAAGGGTGGTGTCTCCGGCGCCTTCCCCGGATTCAAAGAAAGTGAGCAGTTTTCCGTCGCGCGACAAGCTGCTGACCAGAGACCAATCGAGCCAGGAAAGATCGCGGTCATGCAAATCCGCCGCACCCCGAAACATCATCTTGCATCGTTGTTCCACCGTTGTGACCAGGACCCGGCCGTCCCGGAAGATGTCCTGAAGCACAATGCTGGCTGGCGCACTGTACACGACTCGTTCGCGCCCACCCAGCTTCACCGCGCGCAAGTCAAATCTGGCTCCCGTCCTGGCTGCGCTGAACCAGACTTCGTCTCCCTGAGCCGACCACGCCAAGCCTTCGGCTGCTTGGTATGCGCCGGTCAGAGTCTTCTTGATACCCGCCCGGTCCACCATCGCCACGCTGCCACGATTGTCGCCGGCTAAGGCATGGTCCAGGAAAGCGACGTGTTTGGTATCCGGTGAGATGCGCGGTTGCGAGATGTAGCCGGACGTGCGGTACAAAATCTTGCCTAACGGATATTCCAGTTGGTAGACTTGATCGCTCTCGCGTACTACGGCCAATTCTTTGCCGTCCGAAGACCAGTCCGCGAAACTGATGTTGTCCTCCACGGGACGCAGAGCGGTCCCGGAAAGAGGCACCCGGGCGAGCATGCCCACGGGAGCAAAGCCTGATCCTATCACGCGCACATTTTGCGCCAGAGCCAGTTCGCCGGAAACGGAAATGGCGCGCAGTTCCACGCCGGGGAAGCCTAGAGCGCGGGCTCCCGGACTATCCAGGCGGGCGCTGAACAGCTCACTGGGCTCGTCTTCCCACTGCGCACTGTAAACTACCCCGTTGCCATCCGGCGTAAACCGGGTGGCGTGAATCTTCCCCCGCCGGAACGTCAGACGATGGAAGGACTTGGCCGGCAGAGGTCGAAAATAGAGGTACGAAACCGAAGCCAGGCCAAGCGCCATTACGGCAGCCACCGCCCACGCTA
The DNA here is from genome assembly GCA_035570275.1 of Candidatus Acidiferrales bacterium. Taxonomy (GTDB): domain Bacteria; phylum Acidobacteriota; class Terriglobia; order Bryobacterales; family Bryobacteraceae; genus DATMNI01. The sequence goes on from DATMNI010000424.1 coordinate 5,574, forward strand.
TCCTGTTCTGGCGGGAATCGGTCTTACGGCCCGCGGGCGGTTTGTCCGATGGCTGTGCGATCGATTCCAGATCAAAGGCGATATCCCGGGCGGATTGGAATCGCTCCTCCGGACTGTTTTCCAGGCAGTGGCGTACCAGACGGTCCAAGGCCGGGGGCAGCGAGTTGTCCAGGGTCAAGAGATCCGGCGGATCCTCCTTCAGAATGGCCGTCATGGTCTCGGCCGCGGTATCGCGCTGGAAGGCCCTTCTGCCCGCCAGCATCTCATACAGAACCACGCCGAAACTGAATATGTCGGCACGTGCATCTGCAACCAGCCCCCGCACCTGCTCCGGAGCCATGTAGCCCACGGTGCCCATCACTGTGCCCGCGGCGGTAACTGTCGCGGTACGGGTGCTCCCATCTTCCTCAGGCACATCGGCCTTCATCTTGGCCAGGCCAAAGTCGAGGATTTTGGCCCGCCCGTCCCTGGTGATGAAAATGTTCTCGGGCTTGATGTCGCGATGGGTAATGTCTTTGGCATGGGCGGCTGCCAGGCCGTTCGAGATCTGGCGCGCGTAATCCACCGACTTGCCTACGCTCAGTTTGCCGTCCTTCATCCTTTCGCGCAGCGTTTCGCCTTCCAGCAATTCCGAAACCAGATACGGCGTACCCTCATGCGTGCCGATATCGTATATGGCCAGAATGTTCGGGTGGTTCAGGGAACTGGCTGATTGCGCCTCCAGGGTGAATCGACGCAGCCGGCCCTTGTCGGCAGCCAACGACTCCGGGAGCGTCTTCACCGCCACGTTTCGATTCAGCCGCGTATCCCGGGCTTTGTAAACCTCGCCCATTCCACCGGCGCCAAGGGGAGCGAGGATCTCGTATGGGCCGAGCCTGGTGGCGGGTGAGAACGACATAATGATGCCGATTGTACCTGAATACCGCCGGCGGCGTCTCATCGCGTTAGACTGGTCATTCTCGCGCGTGAGGTGATTGAATGCAGCTCGATCCCGAGTATTTACGCCAACACTACGCCTCGCTATCCGACCAGGCGCTCTTAGCGGTCGACCGCGCGGATCTGGTCGAGATGGCCCAGGTGATTTTCGATCTTGAGGTCGGCCGTCGAAAACCGGTTCCGCCACGGGATACCCGGCACGGGCAGCCGACTATTCCCAGGCAGGGGGATCCGCTCGATGAGGAGGCGGACGATGAGGAGGCGGACGATGACGAGGCCGAGGTTGACGAAGCCGAGGTTGACGGCGAAACGCACGGCGCCGGAGAAGAGCCCGGCTGGCTGGAAGAAGCCGCTGAAGTATACTCATACGCCGTGCAGTCCGCGACCGCCCACGCGCCGGATGCTGTGAACGCTCGCGACGCGTTAGAAGCCGCCGGCATCCCCTGTTATTTGGATCTTTGCGAGATACCGCGGGAGGAGAGCCTTTCGCCGTACGGGACGCATCGATGGCGGCTGATGGTGCCAGGCAAACTGAACCTGCGAGCCACCAGCGTGCTGGAACGCGAGATCTTCAACGTGGAATTCGAAGCTGGGTGGAAAACGCATCTGGAAGCCCTCTCGGATGAGGAGCTTCGTGCCATGAATCCGCAGGTCGCATTCGGTGGCCTGTATGATCGAGTCGCGCGCGTTAACAGAGTCTATGAGGAAGAAATCGCGCGCCGCCAGATGAAATAAAAGTGCGCCTCGCCTTAGGCGGAGTCAAGCAATAAGCTGGACAATTTGCGTTTAGCGTAAGGGGAATCGGCTTGGAACGTGGGATTCAAAAAGGCAAGATTTCACGGTAGAGTAGGAGAGAGGGCGACAACTTGCGGTGCGACCCACTCTCCCCTCGTCGAACCGGACAAGCGGAGTTCCCGACATCCGGCTCTCCTGAAAACGTATTGCCGCAGGCATTCACAGGCAGTTGCACGGCTGTCAACCTCTACAGCTTCACCAGCCCTAATCGCTGGATTTGCTCATAGAAACTGACCCCTTCCGGCGGACGGTAGGGCCGTTGGCTGCGTCGTCTCAGATGCTGCATGAGACGATCCCGAACATACGAGTTGATCTCGCGGAAGGCTTGGCGTGGATACC
>DATMNI010000425.1:0-37625 GCA_035570275.1 Candidatus Acidiferrales bacterium
GCGTGGAATACGCCGAGGCCTTCCATTATGTGCCGGCGGGCGCGTCGGGCGCGGATCGGGATAGCCGGATCGACACTTACGTCAAAGAGCATGTCGTGCCGGCCAAGTAGGGCAGGCCGCATCACTTCGGCACAATGCAGGCCTCCTAGTAAACTCCCGCCAGCTAAGTACACCGTTTCATAAGTACACTAACGTATTTCGAGCACCGCTCCCTCACGGTCACGGCTCTGATCGGAGCCGCGCGTGTAAAGTAAGCAAGCGGTTTCCCGATACGTTAGCGTATTTCTGAAATGAGCGACTAAGCTAAGCCAGGGGCGGCCTTCGGCTCAAGGCCAAAGCCCGGCTTCGCAGACGATGCCATCCACCTGGGTCTTACCGCCGATAGCATTGGAACGCGCCCCAATAGAACGGCTGTGGATAGTCGTTGTGGCGTAGTAAGTGGAGTTGGGCGTCGCGCAGGGCGTCGGCCGGGTCGGTTCCCTTGGCGATGCCCGCATAGAACCGGTCCATCAACTGCGACGTGGATTCGTCGGCGACATCCCACAGCCCGGCCACCACGTTGCGCGATCCGGCCTGGAGGAAAGCCCAGGTGAGCCCGACCAAACCCTCGCCGGCGTAGGTGCGCGCGCCGGAGCTGCGGCAAGCCGACAGCGTGACCAGATCGGCGTAGAGCGGCAGGTCGATGATGTCGCGGGCGTAGAGGCGAAATCCACTGCCCGGCGAGAGAATAATGGCGGAATCTAGCGGGCTGCGGGGGTTGGCTTCGGCGTGGGCGGCGAAATGGATGATGTCAAATGTGCCCGGGTCGGCCTGCTTCCAGATCTCGGGTTTCGCCGCGTCGCCGGTGATGGTGGTCACGCCGGCTTTGATATGCCCCGATTGGGACAGGTGCTTTTTGACGGTTTCGATCTCGGTGCCGGCAGACTCAAGCCGCGGGAAGCCGGGCACTGGCGACGCGTCGCCGATCACCAAACTCCTCCGCACCGCGCCCGGCCGCTGGCGCTCCCCACGGAACACGCCGAATGACGGCGCGATGGACACGGCGGCATCTTCGATCCAATAGTGCGGATTCGGCTCGCCGTAAACGGGCAGCGTCGCGAAGCTGAGCTGGTGCAGCGGCCCGTCGGGTACCACGATCACTGAACTTCCCGAGGGAATCATATTTGCGGCCGGGGAGATCAGAATCTTATAAAGCTTGCGCCCGGCTTCGCTGTCCGCCTGAAAAGGATCGCGAATCTTCTCGACGAAGTCTCGGTACTCCTGGACCAAGCTGGCGATTTCGGCGGACGAAGCCTCCAGCGGGAAGAAGCGGATTTCCTTCGGCGTGGTCACCCATAGGAACGAGCCGTTGGGCGCCAGCCAATAGGACAGCCATACACTGCCGGACCGGCGGGCGATGGTCTTGAATTCCGCCTCCTGCCGTGGCGCGGCCGCTGGCAGGTGCTGGTCGAAGCGTTGGGACAGCACTCGTGCCCGGCTGCCATCGGCAACGGCCAGGGCTTTGACTCGTTGGTTCTGGGTAACCAGCGCGCCAACGTAATCCTGATAGAAGCGGATCAGGCTTGAAAGGAAGGTGATCTTGTTCTGGCTGCGACTGAGATCGGACTGGTGTCCCTCGATGACGTGAATCGCCGCTTCGAAATTGCGGTTGGCGAGTTCGGCGTCACCGCTGCCGACCCAGGTGTTAGCGATGCCGGCATAGGCATCCCACAGCACTTCTGGATTGCCAGGGGCTTTCGCCATAGCCTGTCCGTACAGGTCTCGGGCTTTGGAAAAGAGGCCGCGGCCCCTGGCAATGGCGGCGGCATCCAATTCCAGATATGCCAGAGAGATCGGTTCCGGGCCCAGGCTGATGGCTTCCTGCAGCGCTTTGTCGGCGCCATCCCAATCGCCGGTCGTGACCAGAGCCTCACTGAGATTTCCTGCCCATCGGGCGGCCACGCCGGGGGAGTGGATCGAACGTGCTATGTCGCGCGCCTGGCGGAAGTAGGGGATAGCTTTGGCGGGCTCCTCCAGCAGAACGTAAGTCGTGCCAGTTTCGCCAACCGCGTTGGCGAGTGCCACGCTAGGGTGCATCAGACGCTGGCTCTCTTTTCGATAGGTGAGTGCCTTATCGAAATCGCCCAGCCGGGAGTAGCACGTGACCAGAGAGTCGCTCGCGGCTGCGGCCCAGTGCCGGGCGCCCGTGCTAAGAAAAAGTTGCTCGGCCTGCTCGAATAATGGAATCGCTTCCTCCCAACGGAATTGATGTTGCCGCACCACCCCGATGTTGTTCAGCGAGGATGCCACATGAAACCGGTCGCCAACCGCCTCAGCCGAGCGGCGGGCATCGGTGAGGGCGGCCTCGGCCTCGGCGAAGTAATCCTGGATTCCGAGAAGCCGCGCCTTCCCCAGATCGATCTCCGCTTCCAGATCGGGGCGCGAGTGCAGGCCAGCCAACTGTCGGGCTTCGGCCAGCAGCGCGCTGGCCGAGCCAAACTTCGACAGCCCGATCTGCCGTCGGGCGGTGAGCGTTCTCCGGCGGATCTCGAATTCAGGGCTGCCTGATGATTCTGCTTTCAGGAGGGCCACGCCGGCATCGGGATCCCCTCCCTCGATCAGGGCCTCGGCCTCCAGCAGGCGGAAGCGCCAGTACCACTCGGATGGTTGCCGCGCGATATGCGCCTGCTTGGCGGCCTTGTCGAATTCGCCATCCCAAAATAGAACTTGCGCTTTCTGGTACTGAACTTCCAGTCGAGGGGTGGGATTCGGGCGCAACAGAACGCCACCCGCACCGGTCAGAAACAGGGCAGCTATCAGAGGTCGCATATTTACGGGGTCCAGGTTCCGCTCGGGTCGGTACCCAACAAGGATACCGACGCCCGCAAGGCGCACCCGAGCGCCAGCCGAACCATGGTGACGCGCCGGTAGTACTCTCCGAGCAGCACCTCTCCGAAGTGGATGTTTCCGAATCCCTTCAGCGACAAGACATTGCCCTGAGAAGTTTTTCCGTTCCACGTCACACTACGCACGAACGGTACGGGAGTGTAATCTCCAGCGGTACGGGGTAAAGGAGCGCCAAATACGCCAGCGGGGAATTGCTTCAGGGCGGGCTGATACTTGTCGAAGAAACTCCGATTGGTCTTATACTCCTGCTCGAACCCATCGAAGGTCGGAAACTTCGTCAGGTCGTCGTCATAAGTGACTGTAATGGATTGCCCGTCGAGCCGCATGCCCTCGAAGACAATCTCCGTGGGAGCGATGCGTGGCTGCCCATACGGATCGTCGTCCTCGGAGACGACCGTGATCCTGAGCTGGCGGACGTCAAACACGTGGGGGTCGTTCTTGATATAGACATCGGCAATCGAGGCCATCCCGGTGGAAACGAAAAGCGGGCCGCCGTTCCACTCGCCTTTGCAATCGGCCACGGTAGCGCCCCACTTGAAGGAATCGTGGCAACAGGAGCCTGACGACGTGGCGATGCTCCAGCCACCCACCGCCGACAGCGCGGCCGCCGGCGGACCTTTAATCAGCTCGTATTGCGGTTTCTCATTGACAGCTTCGATGCGAGCCCCGAAGGGCGTGGCGTCGCCGCGAAAAATGTACCGTGGTCCGTCTTCTTTTCTCGACATGTGGCAGCATTATCTCCCGCTTAAGTGATCTTGAACTTGATGTACGAGGGTTTTTCGGATGGTAGGGTCGAACGAACGGTTAGTGTGTACTCCCCCGGAGCCATGGAAGATGGCAGCAGGAATTTGAACGTGATATTTTTATTTGGCGCAGGTGCGGTTTGTTGGTCGATGACTTTCTCGGAGCCAGCCCGCCGCAGTTCCCATTGCAGATCGCCAGTAAACCCCGGCAGATAGGTTTCCAAAATGAAGAAGGAGCCACTCTTCCGCACCTGAATAGAAGCCGCCGGAGCCTCTTCGCCGCGTGCTGCGGGCTTCAGCAAGAACGATGCCACGGCTTGCGGGCGAACTAATCCGCTAAGGTGAGCGGCCTGATAACCGGTAGTCACGGCAACCAGCGTCACCGCCGCCATGGCTCCACCCCACGCGAAGCTCGGGCTGAGCCGCGGCCATGGCCAACGCCAGCCAGTGGCCGGGGCAGCCGCGCGCTGCTTGGGAGGCTCCGCGTTGCGTGGCTGTTGAAGCAATTCCCTGGCGCCGGCGGTGAGATCTGACAGGTCCCGGACGTCCTCGGCGCACTCGGGACAACTGAAAAAGTGCTCCTCAAACTGTTCCAACTCGGTGTCATGCAATTCTCCGAGAACGTATCGCTCGGCTGCCATGGTTGCTGCGGCTTCCTTGTGTTTCACAATGGGGCCTCTTACTGTCGTTGTGACAAATCCGACAAATTCGTTACATGGCGGGCGGCGGCGGCCTGCGTTTCTCAAGGAGTTGGCGAAACCGTTTCTTGGCGCGATGCAGCAGCACGCGAAGATAATCGCGCCCCACGCCCTGCTCGCGGCACACCGCGTCCTTGTCGCGCTCTTCCAGGAAAATGGCGCGGATCAGGAACCGGTCTTTGGGTGACATCTCGTCAATCAGGCTGCGCATCTGCCGGCTCTTCTCTTCGGTTACCAGTTCGCGTTCGATACCGGCGCCCGGATCGCGTGGTTCCCGGACACGTTCATCCCACTGTTCCGACTTGCGCTTGGCGCGCAGATATTCCTGCACCACGTAGTGGCAGATGGAGTGCACATACGCGCCCAGGCATTCCGGACGCTCTAAGCCCTGACCGTGACGCAGCGATCGAAGCACGCGCAGAAAAACTTCCTGACGCAAGTCTTCCAGATCGTCGTGCCAGCGCAGCCGCTGCTTCAACTTGATCAGCAGTAATGGCGAAAAGTAGCCGACGAAATGGCGCTCAGTCTCGGCGTCACCCTCGGTTAGACGCCGCACATACTCCCCGTCGAACAAGAAGAATTCCAATGATGGTCGCCGCTCCCCGGTCCCGCCAGCATACACAGATCTCGGGGCTGGCGCAACTGTGGCCGCGGCCCTCTGGGTCGCGTGCGAAGTGGGATTGGCTGGATGGCGGCCCGGTGCCGTTGGCGTGGTCGGTGGCATCATGAGGTTCGAGCCTGCTGGCCTCGGCTACATTAAAATTAGTGTCTACCCCGATGGTGAAGAACACCGCGCCAGCGTTTCACGCATGCCAAAAAAATGCCAGAAAAAGATAGTGTGGGGAGAAGACCGATTCGGTCAGTGAATCAGGTGGGCCGTGACGAAAGCTCCAACGTACGCTAACACACCCATATAAGCGAACTGCAGAGCGGGCCATTTCCATCCACCCGTTTCCCGGCGCACCACCGCGATGGTGGAAATGCACTGCATGGCGAAGGCAAAGAACACCAGCAGCGCGAAAGCCCCGCCGGGCGTCAGGTCATGGCGCAGCGCATTTTGCAATTCCAGCTTGTTCGATTCCGAATCCATGCCGTAAATCTCACCTAGCGTGGACACGATGGTTTCGCGCGCCGCCAGCGATGTCAACAGGCCGATCCCGATCTTCCAATTGAAGCCCAACGGCTTGATGACGGGTTCGATGGTGCGGCCAATCGTGCCGGCCAGACTCCCCGCAATCTCCGGCGGCCTGCCGTTGGAGTAAGGCAGGTGTTCCATCACCCATAGCACCACCGTTACCAGCAGAATCACGGTGCCGGCGCGGCGCAGGAAGACAGTGGCGCGGTCCAGCAGCCGCAAACCCAGAGACTGCAAAGTGGGCCACCGGTACGAAGGCATCTCCAGCAGAAACGGCGTGCGCACACTCTTCAACACGGAGGACTTCAAAATCCGCGCCGTGACTACCGCGGCCAGAAAACCCAGTACGTAAAGCCCGATCAGCGCCATCACCTGGGCGTCCAGAAAACTCCCCAGCAGCGGCCGCGCCGGAATGAACGCCGCGATGACCAGGGTGTAGACCGGCAGCCGCGCCGAACAAGTCATGAACGGCGCAATCAGAATAGTGGCATACCGGTCGCGCTTGTTTTCAATGGTGCGGGTGGCCAGGATAGCCGGCACGGCGCATCCGTACGCCGAAAGCAGCGGGATAAACGATTTGCCCTGCAACCCGACTTTGGCCATGGTGCGGTCGGCGATCAGGGCGGCCCGTGCCAGGTAACCAGAGTCTTCCAGAATACCGATGAACAGGAAAAGCATCAGCACCTGCGGCAGGAAGACTACTACCGAGCCCACGCCTTGCCAAACGCCCTTGATCAGCAGCGAGCGCAGCAGCGTATCGGGCAACGCAGTTGCAACCCAGTTGCCGGTAAGGTCGAACAGATATTTGACGCCATCGGTCAGCGGCGCGGCCACCACGAAGATGGCGCGGAAGACCTGGTAGACCACCAGGATGAAAATCAGCGGCCCCGCCACTGGGTGAAGGAAGACGGAGTCCAGCCGGCGGGTCCACTTGGGCGGCGCCGGAGGCAGATAGGCGGCCTTGCTGCCCACGCCGCCGGCCCACTGGCGGCACTTGGGAACATCGTTCAGAATCGGCAGTTCCCGGAACTGCGGCTTGTCCATCGCGCCGGCCAGGAAGTCGAACACCTGTTCCAGACCTTCGCCGCCGCGCGCGTTGATCAGGGCCACGGGGGCCCCCAACTGCGCCGAGAGCGCCGCCAGGTCCAGCTTCCCGCCGCGATTGCGCAGGTCGTCGGCCATATTCAGGATGATCAAGGTGGGCAATCCCAGAGCCAGGATGGGCGCCGCCAGCATCAGGTGGCGCGCCAGGTTGGTGGAATCCAGAACCAGCAGCACGGCTTCGGGCTTGGGCGTGCCCTCCTGAGCGCCGGTGAGTACATTGTAGGCAACCTGCTCGTCCTCCGAGCGCGGCGACAGGCTATAGATGCCCGGCAGATCGATGATGCGCGCGGCGCGGCCATCCGGCAGTGGAGCCAGGCCGGTATGCTGCTCCACCGTGACGCCGGGAAAATTAGCCACCTTCTGGCGCAGGCCGGTGAGGCGGTTGAACAGGGTGGTCTTGCCGGAATTCGGCGGCCCCACCAGCACCACGGTTTTGAGCGCGATGCCGCGCCCCAACTCCATGACCGCCGCCGTACCGCATCCACCGCAATCGCTGCATTCGCTCACGGCACCCTCGGAGGCTTCAACAACTTCACCTTTAGCAACTTCGCAGTTTCGCGCCGCAGAGCGATTTCCGACCCATCCACCTGGAAGACTCTGGGATCGCCGCCTGGAGCGCTCAATCCCGCGGTGATCCGGCTGCCTGGCAGAAAACCCAGTTCCATCAACCGGCGAGCCTCATCGAAGGGCAGGTCGATGTGGTCGAGCACCGCCGCCTCACCCTTGCGGAGGTCAACCAGGCTGAACTCAACCCGGCCGGTCTCAACCAGGCAGGTAACAACCGCGTCCAACGGAACCTTGTTGCCACTCAGTTGCAACATGGTTTTAGTATGCGGCTGTCCGAATTTGTTGTCAAGCCCCCGTGCTTTGCGCTTCCGTATTATTTTTGTCACAGCCTGCGCATGGCCTCCAAGTGCGGCAAAATAAAGGATAACAGAATGCTCAAGCGATATTCGATCCGCCGGGCGCGGGTGGCCGATCTCGACCGGATCATGGAAATCGAGCGCGCCAGCTTTGGGCGCGACGCATATGATCGCAACCTGTTTGCAGAATACTCCCGCAAATGCGGGGAGCTTTTTCTAGTGGCTGAACGCAGCCACGATATGCCAACCCACGATATGCCAACCCACGATATGCCAACCCAAGATGTGTCAACCTTCGGGAAAGCCTGGGGGTACGCTCTCACGTGCCTGTTCGCCCGCCCGTACGGTGGGGTCTCCCGAAAGCAGGCCGAACTGATTTCGGTGGCCGTGCATCCCTCGGCGCGAGGCACGGGCGCCGCCAAGGCCTTGATGGACAGCACCTTGCGCCGCCTCCGGTTGCGTGGGGTTACCCGGCTGAGTCTCATGGTAAAAGTGACGAACAAAAGAGCCCGCGCGTTTTACCAAAGGTACGGGTTTAAGAAGATAAGAATCGTCCGCGCATACTATGAAGATGGGCAGGACGGTTGGTTGATGGCTAAACACCTGTAAACATTGTGGAACTGGAATGCCCTGCCGCCACGTCCACTTCTTTCCGGAGAACCTTACTGGGCGTAGCACGGGCCTCCGGGCCGTGTTCGGTGTAAACCGCGCGACAAAAGGTAGACTGATGCGTGAAGATCCTGATTCCGTGATTCTAACCCGCCGCAGCGTGCTGGCGCTCGCGGGCGTTGGCTTTGCCGGTGGACCCCGGCTCTGCGCGGCCGTTGTTGATTTCTGGAATAAGAAGGCTCCGGAGGAGTGGAGCACCGAGGAAATCGACAGGCTGCTGACGAAGTCGCCCTGGGCCAAAGAGGTGAGTGCGCCCTACGCCGCGGGCGCGGGCGATTCGCGGGGCATGCCGGGTTCGGGGCGCAACGGGGGCGGCGGCATTGGTATACCCGGGATCGGAAACATTGGAATGGGTGGCCGCGGCCGTGGTGGACGGGGAACGGAAGGCGGACGGGGCGGATCTTCCGGGTATCAGGGAACTGTGCGGTGGGAGAGCGCCGCGCCGATTCTGGCGGCATTAAAGGCGCCTTTGCCCGACGGATTCGAAGGCCGCTACGTAATCAGCGTCAACGGGTTTCCGATGATGCCCAGCCGGTCCCAGACGCGGACAGGAGAGGGCGAAACTCCCGATTCGTCCCGGCGGTCGCGCGAGGAGGAGTTCGAAAACCTGAAGGGCCTTTCCAGCCTGCAGGTGACGGGCAAGCAGGCGAAGGGCAAGGAACTGGTTCAGGCGGGAGTGGTTCAGCAGCAGGTAGCCACCACCGGCGCCAGCTTCCTTTTTGGCTTTTCCAAGGAGTTGCTGCCGCTCGATGGCGATGACAAGGAAGTGCTCTTCTCGACCACGTTGGGAAACCTGGCGGTGAAGGCCAGGTTCATTCCGAAAGAAATGCTATACCATGGCCAGTTGGCCGTGTAGCACGGGCCTCCTCAGTGACTGGCTCATCATCGGGACGTGCGGACAACGCCGCCTGGTACGCCGGGCCGGTGAGCAACAATGAGGATGAGGGACGATGCCCGAAACCGTAGCGTCGCCAAACTTTAAAGCGGAATTGGTAGCCTGCCTGGGCCAGCCGGTGGCGGAGAATCCGACCGGCGCCATGCAGGAAGCCGCCTTCCACGCGCTGGGACTCCACTGGCGCTACCTCACCATTGAGGTCCCGCCCGCCAGACTGCGAGAGGCTATCCTGGGCGTGCGTGCGTTCGGGATGCGCGGTATCAACCTCACCATCCCGCACAAAGTGGCGGTGATGGAGTACCTGGACGAGATCGCTCCGGATGCCGCGGTCATCGGCGCGGTCAATACCGTGCGCCGCGACGGCGATCGCCTGATCGGCGAAAATACGGATGGCAAGGGCTTCCTGCGCGGGGTGCGGGTCGACGCCGGCGTCGACCCCCGGGGCAAGCGCGCCATCGTGCTCGGCGCGGGGGGCGCGGCTCGGGCCATCGTTACGGAACTCGCGCTGGCGGGCGTCGCCGACCTTTTGGTAGTCAACCGCTCCGCCGCGCGAGGCGAACCCATGGTGTCCGAACTGGCAGCCAAACTGGCGGCCAAAACCAAGACCGCCATCCGTTTCGAAGCCTGGGTGGGAACCTATCGCGTGCCAGGCGATGCCGAGATCCTGGTGAACGCCACCTCCATCGGTCTCTATCCCGGCGTGGATGCCATGCCGCCCGTCGATTTAAGCGGGGCTTCGCCAAACCTGCTCGTGTCGGACGCCGTGTTCAACCCGCCCGAGACCCGTCTCCTGGCCGAAGCCCGGCGCCGCGGCTTGCCGGTACTCGACGGCCTCTCGATGCTGGTGTATCAGGGCGTGATCGGCTTCCAGTTGTGGACCGGGTCGAAGCCACCCGAGGACATCATGAAACAAGCGCTGCGGAGGGCGTTAGGAATCGGGTGACCCATGTCGAGTGATAGTCTTCGCGGAAGCCGCCTGGTAGTATTGCTGCTTACCTCGGTGGTGGCGAGCCCGCTCATCGCCATTACACTCTGGTCAATCGGCAAGACGATGAAGGAACTCTCCGATCCATGCGTTACGTGGGACTACCCGGAGCGAACCGGAAATATGTACAAAGCGATTCCGGCTCCACCCGGCGTACCGCGGGACCCATGCGGCGCTCATCCACGAAAGACCACTGTGACGATTCTGAAAGCTGCAAGACCTTCCCATCGATAGACGTGGGGGCTTGACACCGCGTGCGTTTGGCGTCATACTCCCAACGATAGACGATGGGAACGAACCGCCAACCACTCGAACTGCTGCCGGGCACGCTGGACCTGCTCATCCTCAAGGCCCTGACCCGCGGCAAGATGCACGGATACAGCATTGTCCAGATGCTGAAAGTCCACTCGGACGAAGTGGTGCAGGTGGGCGAGAGCTCGCTCTATCCGGCGCTGCAGCGGCTGCTGCTCAACGGTTGGGTTGCAGCCGAGTGGGGCGCTTCGGAAAACAACCGGCGGGCGCGTTATTACACGCTGACGCCGGCCGGCCGTAAACAACTGGCCAGTGAGCGCGCCGACTTCAATCGCATGATCGCCGCCATTCAGAAAGTGCTCGAAAGCGCCTGAAGGGAAACTTATGGGGGAACTTATGGGGAAACTGTCACGGCGCCTGCTTTACTGGTTCCGCAGCCGCCAGTTGGATGCCGAACTCGCCGAGGAAATGGAGTTTCATTGCGCCCTTGCCGCTCGGGAATCGGGCGGCGATGAAGGCGCCAGCCGCCGCGCCATGGGGAACCTCACGCTGGCGCGCGAGCGGGCTCGCGGCGTTTGGATCTGGCCGTGGTTGGAAAGCTTCTGGCAGGACCTGGCGTACGGATTCCGCAATATGCAGCGGCAGCCCGGCTTCACGGCGGTGGCGCTGCTGGCGCTCGGCTGTGCCATCGGGATCAACACCAGCCTGTTCACGGCGTTCAACGCGGTGGCCCTGAGGCCGTGGCCGGTGAAAGATCCGGGAAGCGTAGTCAATATTAATCAGGTTCTGATGGATGGCCCGCGCAAAGGAGCCACCGGCGGCTTTTCGCTGGCGGCCCACCGATATCTGGCCGGACACTCCAGAGCCTTGAGCGGCGTCATTGCCATGGGCAACGGCGAGAAAGCCAAACTGGGAGATCGGAAACTGGAACTTACTTACGTGAGCGGCAACTATTTCCGCGTTCTGGGAGTAGGCATGGCTCGCGGTCGCGGCTTCCTGGAGGAGGAAGATCGCGCCGGCGCTCCGTTGGCGGTGGCGGTGATCAGCCATCCGCTGTGGCAAAGCCAGTTCGGGGGCGATCCCGAGATTATAGGCCGGCGCATCCGCCTGGACGAAATCCCGTTCACCGTAGTCGGAGTCACGCCAGTCGATTTCACCGGAACCTCGCCGGCGCGTAACGACGTCTGGATCCCCTTTCCGGCGAAGTTGCTGCTGCGGCCCCACGACCCGCAAGTCATGCGCTTCCTTACCTCGCCCGACTACTGTTGCACACCGCTAGCCGGCCGCCTGGCGCAGGGATTCACCCGAGCGCAAGCGCAGGCCGAAGTGCGGCTGTTGTTGGACGGCTTCCAGCCACCGGTCGAGCACGGAGAATGGTCGATTGTTCTGACCGGCACGGCTCTTCTCGAGGGTCCGCGCGACGATAAGACCAAGCCCGCGGTCACCATTGTCTCGCTACTGTTTCTGGCAGTGACGTTGGTTCTTTTGCTGGCCTGCGCCAACGTGGGCAACCTTTTGCTGGCCCGCGCGGCTGCCCGGCGGCAGGAGATCGCGGTCCGCCTCTCACTGGGCGGCAGCCGGGCGCGCCTCATCCGCCAATTGCTGGTGGAAAGCATGGCGCTGGCGCTGAGCGCCGCCGCCATCGGGTTTCTGGCTGCCTGGTTCCTGCCTGGATTCATCGCCTCGCGCCTGGTTGACGACCACTCATTTCGCCTGCTGCCTGATGGCCGCGTGCTGGCCTACACGCTGGCGTTGGCGGTGACGGCGTGCCTGGCCTTCGGGCTGGCGCCGGCCCTGCACGGAACCCGCGGAAACATCGTGGGCGCGCTGAAGAACGAAATGCGTCTCACCGGCGTGCGCCTCTCCTTGCGTGGCTTCCTGCTGGCCGCCCAGGTGGCGATCAGCGTGGTGCTGCTGTCCGGCGCCGGGTTGCTGGTGCGTGGACTGCAGCGGGCCCAGGCGCAGGACCCGGGCTTCCAGATTCAGAACGTGACCGTGATGTCGCTGGATCTGCCGGCAAGCAAGTATAGCGGCGCCCAAACCAAGGCATTCGCAGCGCAACTCTCGGCGGAACTCCGCCTGCTCGAGGGGTTGCCACCGGTCGCGCTCAGCATGGACGCTCCCCTCGCCCGGAGCACCACCTCCACCAGCGTCCAACGGCCCGGCGAGACGGCGAAGCGAGGAACGGTCGTGCTCTTTCACGAGATCACAGGCGCCTAGTTCGACGTGCTGAAAATCCCGGTGGTCAGCGGCCGCAACTTCACGCCGGAAGACGCAGGCAGACCCGTGATGATGATCAATGAAACCCTGGCCAGACAATACTGGCCGGGAGAATCCGCCCTGGGCAAGATGCTGGTTTCCGACAAGCCGCGCGAGATTGTCGGTGTAGTGAAGGACGTGTACACCACTCAATTAGGGTCCATCGCGCCCACAATGTACTGGCCGATGAGCGGCCGTTGGATGCCGTTGGTCCTGCTGCGGGACCGCGGCGTGGCCGCCATCGATCGCGTCACCGCCCTGGTGAAGCAGATCGAGCCCAAGGCGGAGGTGCGCCCCGAGCCGCTCTCGGAGAATCTTCGCCGCCAGTTGGAGCCCTCGCTTTACGCCGCCGCGCTGGCCGGAGGTTTAGGCATGCTCGCGCTCTTGATGGCGTCGATCGGGATGTCGGGCGTGTTCGCCTACGTGGTGCGGCAACGCACCCGCGAGATCGGCATCCGGATGGCGTTGGGAGCGCAGCCGGCGCAGGTGGTGCGCCTGGTACTGGCATCCAGCGGACGCGCCCTGGCCGCCGGGCTGGGCGTGGGATTGGCCGGCGCGCTGGGCCTGTCGCGCCTCATGGTGCACCAACTCAATGGCGTGAGCCCGTTCGACCCGCTGGCGTATGCCGGGGTATTGGTGGCGTTGATCGCCGCCGCGGCGGCCGCCAGTGCCCTCCCCGCGCGCCGCGCCGCCAGAGTAGATCCGGTAACGGCACTGCGGTGGGAATAGACGCTTATCAACGACAGGACGGATTCACTGTCGTTCGCTGGGCAAACCGGGTTTTGACGGTGAAGTAGGTGGGAGCAGGTTCCGGCCTGCCCGCGGCAGCCGCCACCGCCGTCCCCGCGCCGCGCCGCCAGAGTCGATCCAGTAACGGCACTGCGGTGGGAATAGACTGGGCCTTACAACGCAGCGCGTATCTTCCGCGAGGCCGGGCCAGAGCCCAATGGAACGTGGCGTGGCGGCGATGGCGTGGCACGACATGAGAAAACGACTGCACGACGACCCAACTCAGAATCCTTGGAACGCGGTACCTGGTATTATCGTATACTAGGCATTGTGGAGTACTCGGACGAGGGCAGAGACCGGCGCATCACGCAATTGCGAAAAGGCATCCTGGAACTGGCTGTCATGGGAGTCCTTTACCACGAGCGCCATTACGGCTACTCGTTGGTCCGGGTTCTCTGCGAACGCGGCTCCATTTCGCTCAAAGAGGGCACGATTTATCCCATTCTGGCCCGACTGGATCGGGACGGCTTAGTGGGTTCGGAATGGGTGGAATCGGATCAAGGGCCTCCCCGCAAGTACTATGCGCTGACCGCGTCAGGCCGGCGGCTGTTCGATGAGCTGAGCCAGGACTTTGATTCGTTGGTTTCCCTGGTCCATCGGAAGTGGAAGGCACCGGAGCAACCTGAACTTGTCGGGAAGAAACTTGCCGTCCGAAAGGGGTGAGACAAATGAACAACTACCCAGAAGTCGTAGCGAAGATCGCCAAAGATTATTTGGAGCGTGTGAAGTCACAGCTCCGGCTGGTGCCAGTCCGTGAACAGAACGAGTTCCTGAGGGAGATCGAGTCGCACCTGTATGAGGCCTATCAGCAGACGCCCGGGGAAGACGACGTTGCCAGAATCCTCGCGGTGTTGCGGAACCTCGGCGAACCTGCCGAAGTAGTGTCCGACCGGTTGGCGGGGACGATGGTGCGTTCCGGCACGAAGCGCAACGTCCCTCTGTACGTTGTGGGTGGAATACTAATCGCGTTGTTCGGGATCCCCCTGGGATTTGGCGGTTTGGGTGTGCTGGTGGGCATCCTGGCCGGGCTTGCAGGCATGCTGGTCGCGTTCTATGCGACTGCCGGAAGCATCCTTCTGGTCGGCGCGTTGTTTATGCTGCTGGGCCTCACGCGCACGCTTCTGCCGCATATATTCGAGAAACTCGTTGTGCTCGGCTTGATCCAATTTGACGGGCCAACCGCTGACTTCCTGGATCACTTCTCTCCTTCCGAACAGGGTCTCTTCATGATCCTGTTTGCCAGCCTCATGGTTGCCAGCGGGTTTGGTATGCTGCGGCTCGGAAAGTATGTGCTGCGGGGGCTACGTTTCCTGTTCAGCCTGCTTTTCGACCGGATGCGAAGGTTCGCGCAACTCCTTCGGCGGACGTTGCATCCGGAGAATCGTGAAGCGCAAAGATATCACGAGCGTCAGCCGGCCGATGGCCAATCGGCCCCGGGTTGACAACCGGAACAGCGCCTTGTGATCGCGGACCGCAGCCACTTACCGTTCCGGAAATACCAGACACCGATCCGCGCCAGGAAACACAGCCAGGAATGGCTGCGCTACTTAAAATTCTCCACCAGCATCAGGTTCGTCTGGCTCTGATCCACCCTGGGGTACAGAATATTCTTGCCGTCGGGCGACACCGAAAATGTCGCCGCATTGCGCATATCGAAGTTTCGCGTGCGGTAGACCACGCTGCTTTTCTTGGTGGCGAAATCGTAAAACGAAACCACCATGCCGCGCGAGCTGCGTTCGAATTCCAGGTAGTAAACGCCTTTCTTGGTGGGTTGAATGGTGGTTGCCCACATCAGGTCGTGCTCGGGAATGATGGCCTCTTCCTCTTCGCCGCCGGCCACCGGCACGCGCCAGAAACTGCGGCGGCTGCGGAAGTAGACGTACTTGCCGTCGGCCGATTCCACCGGTTGCGCCGCGCCGCGCTGCGGTGCCAGCGTCTGCGGGTTGCCGCCATTCAGCGTGGCCTTCCAGATCTGGCCGCGCGATTGGAAGTAGATCCATTTGCCATCGTTCGAAAACGACGCGTTGGAGGCATTCAGCAGCACCCGGTTCGGCTTGGCCCCGGCCACCGGAGCTACCGTGTAGACTTCCTGTCCATGGTCGGAACCGGCATCGAACACCAGCAGCTTTCCGTCCGGCGACCAACGCAGCCGGCCAATGTTCGGCCCGTTGAGCTTCGTGACCTGCACGCGATTGCCGCCATCGGCGTCGCACACGAAAACCTCATCGGCGCCCGTCTGGTCGGAGATGTCGGCGATCCTCTTACCGTCGGGTGAATAGACGGGCGACGATTCGCGCCCGGTAGAGCGGATCACCGGCCGGGCTTCTGCTTTGGCATCGGCCGCCGTGGCATCGGCCGCGCCTTGCGTTCCCCCGGGCGACCCCAAGGCCACGCGCCAGATCGCCGATACAGTGGGGCTGTCCGTATACGCCAGGCGGTTGCGCCCCACCGCCGGATAGTAGGCCTGCTTGCCGCCGATGGTATATTCCTTGGGACTTCCGCCAAACGCCGGCACACGCCAGATTTCCCACCCACCCACACGATTGCCGGAATAGACAATGTCCTGGCCGTCGCGGCTCCAGGCAATCCCGCGGATCCCGCGGTCGTCGAAAGTCAGCCGCCGCAGGCCCGCGCCGGTCAGGTCGCACAGCCATACATCGGCGCCGCCCTCATTGCCGGCGCTGCCGGTAGCGCGCACGAACGCCAGGGTGCCGCCGGAGGGCGACACGGCCGGCGTGGAATCGCCAGGCGAACCATCGGGCGGGTCGGTGATGGGTTTAAGCTTGCCGGAATCGATGGCCACCAGCACGATGGCCGGCCTCTCGCCCGCTTGCACCACCGCCAGAGACTTGCCGTCGGGGGTCCAGGAAACCGCGGGCATCGGCTGACCGGCATCGGCCGCCGGCCCGAATCCGGCGATCTTGCGCTCGGCGCCACCATCGGCCGGGATCACAATACATTCCGTGCCCGACTCCGCAATCCGCAGGAACGCCAGGGTGCCGCCATCCGGCGCCCAGACGGGGCCCACGTCGCTGGATGGACCCGTGGTCAACTGCCGCGGTGCGCCGGAGGGCAATTCGCGCACGAAGATGTGGAAGGCGCTGACCTTCGACACATCCCGCGCGCTGTACGCCAGCCGTTTGGCGTCGGGTGAAAACGAAGGGTAGGCTTGGGACCCCTCGTCGCTCGAAAGCTGGACCTTTTTCTGCGCCACCTGGGGGCCGCCGGCCAACCGCCCCATCAGCGTCACCACCACCCCCACCGAACAGAGAGCCAGAGCCAGCATAACCGCCGGACGGCGGAAAAACGCGCCAGATGCCATATCTTGTATGGTATACGCCGAACCTCGCTTTGGAGTTCAGTGTTTCAGCATCGACGAAATGGCCGCCCGCATGACCCCTTCCACCTCGGTTTTGTATTTGAGCAGCAGCACCACCGCCAGTGTGGCAACGGCCACCTTCAGAGACATCCAAACCCAGACGTACTTGATGTACATGCCCGGCGGCTTGACGACATGGCGGCAGGCCCAGCAAAGGGTATCGGACCGGCCAAGCGGCACGTGGCATCTCGGGCACTTGACGTGGCCGTGGCTGCGCGCGTGGCTGCGCTGGTGAAGAGTCACTGGATTCCAATATAGTATGCGGCGCACCCTTTCCGGCCTGCCCGTCTGCGGTATGCTGCGAGAAGGAGCCATTGCCATGCGGAGCCGGATCTGTAGCATAATCTGCGGCATCGCGCTGCCGGCGGCCATCGGCGCCGCCTACGCCCAGACGGATTCGGCTTCTATAATCAAGGCTCTACACGACCTGGAGGACCAACAGTGGGCCCGAAAGAGCGGGCTCACGGTAAGCGACGTACGGGCCCTTCGGTTGCTGGCGGGAATGACCGACGCGACGTGGGGCGCAGCCATCCTGAACATCGATGCCATCTCTCTCAAGTCCCGCAACCATATCCTGTTCGCCGAAGCCGGCGGGCACTGTATGCGGCTGCACATACTCGAACGGAGTGCCACCGGTGTCGCGGAAATATGGTCACTCAACGAAATTCCTGGCCCCATCTGGCCGCATGGCAAAATGGCGAACCGACCGGGACTCGGAATTTGCAGCCCGGCGCCGAAAGCTCCGAATGCTTATGTCACGCCGGACGGCCGCATCGCCCTGGAGGTCCCGATGCTGACCGACCCTTTCTTGAGGACTTTACCGGTGAGTACTTACTTGTTCACCTGGAACGGGAGTAAGTACGAGCTTGTGGATGACGACCGCTAACTTAGTCGGTCGTTTCAGAAATACGCCGACGTATCGGGATACCGCTTGCTAACGCGCGCGGCTCCGATCAGAGCCGCGACCGTTAGGGAGCGGTTTCGTCGAAATACGCGACTGTATTTATGAAACGATGTACTTAGCTTATGTTAACTTGTCCGGAAGGATTGCGGGATTCGAGCCGAAATGGGCGTTGCCGACTTCCAACTCCTGACTTCCGACTCCCGGGCTCAGAATCCAGGCGGTCGCGGACTTCCCGCAGCGTTTGTCACCACGCTTGTTTCCACGGCGTCGCCCTGCAGATAAACGTCGATTCTCTCTTCCATCTCAGGCGGAAACTTCGGCGCGGGGCCTACCAGCTTCTCGCGATACGCGCCCAGCACGATTTCCCTGAAAACCGGGAGCGCCACCCTGCCGCCTGTCTCTTTCGCTCCCAGGGAACGGTTATCGTCAAAGCCGATACGCACGGCCACGGTGATTCCTTCAGGGCCGTAAGTGGACCCCACGAACAACGCGTCCCTGAACTCGCTGGTCGTCCCCGTCTTTCCCATAACCGCCAGCGGGAAAGAGTCCAGTGCATGAGCCGTGCCACCGGGCATGCGCACAACACCGCGCAGACCTTCCTGAATCAGCGCCAGGGCTTCGCTCGGGACATTGACCGGAGACGACCCGTGTCCGCTATCGGCTATCACTTCGCCTGACTCCAGGACGATCTTCCGGATCACGCGAGGCTGGGTGAGAATGCCCGATGCGATGGTGCGGTACGCATTGGCAAGCTCCAGCAAATTCACCTCGGACGCCCCCAAGGCCGTTGCGGCGTTAGGCTGCAACGGCGTCTGTATCCCCAGTTTGCGCGCCGTCTCCAGGATGCTGGCAATACCGATCTGCCCGGCGATCCAAATCGCCACGGCATTTCTGGATTCCGCCAGTGCCATGCGGAGGGGGATCATGCCCTTGAACTCACCATCGTAGTTTGCAATCCTTTTCGCATTCTGCCCGGCGCCATTGGAAATGCTGATGGGTTCGTCGGGCACTACAGTGTCGAGGTTAAATGTGCCTTTCCGAAAAGCCGCGAGATAGACAATGGGTTTCATGGTGGAGCCAGGCTGCCGCAGTGACTTCGTGGCGCGGTTGAAGTCACTATAGGCGCTGAATCGGTCTTTGTAGGACTGTCGTCCGCCCGTCTCCGCAACGATACTGGCATCGCGGTTTCTCAGCACAACCACCGAGCCCTGGACCAGGCCGCGGGCGCTGGCGTGCCGCTTCTCATACAGTAAGAGCCCGCGCTCCAGCGCCTGGTTCGCAATTTCCTGCACGCGCGCGTCCACCGTTGAATAAACCTGGATGTGTCCCTGCAACAGGTCTTTTTCGCTGAGATCGGCCTGGCTGTTTTTGAGCCCAGTGCCTCTGAGCTCGCCGCCCTTAAGTTCATCGAGGATACTGTCAACCACCGCGGACGTCCCGATCGTCTGGTTCTGGTGCTGTGCGACCGTCTCAATCGGGCGCCGGCTGGCTAGCCTGGCCTGGTCCGGAGAAATGAAACCGCGCGCCGCCATAAGCGTCAGTATTTGATTCCGGCGCTCGACCACTCTCTGGGCTTGGCTCGCATTGGGCGCGTAGTAACGAGCCGATTTTGCGGTGCCCGCCAGCAGCGCCGCCTTGTCCGCATCATCCGCGGTGAATGTTGCCAGCGGCCGGCCAAAATAGTATTCGGCTCCCCTCGCCAATCCGTACTGCCCGTTTCCCATGTAAATCAAGCTGGCGTATCGGGCCAGAATTTCTTCCTTGGCGCGGCGTTTCGAACCAAAACGCGCCTGCATCTCGGCTTCGACCCACAACGATAGCCGGATCTCCTCCAGCTTCCGGACCAGCATGTTGACCGTTCGCGAGCCGACCACGCCCGACAATGCGCGAGCCAGGCTTTGGCTGTGCCGGAGCTGATCGCTGTTTTCCTGAGCTGTCATGGTTTTGAGAAAGTAACCGCGCACGAGCTGTTGAGTGATGGTCGATCCGCCCTGCGGGAAGATCGCCGCACTATTGACGGCGTCTCTCCGTCCCAGATGTGTCAGGCGCCCCAGCAGATCCCGGAGTCTGAGTTTGCACACCACGCGGGCAAATGCCGAGTAGTCAACTCCGCTATGTGAGAAGAAGTTCTTGTCCTCCGCGGCGACGATGGCGCCGCGAACAATGGGCGGGATGTCTTCATACCTGGTGATCTGCCGGTATTCCGACGCAATCTCCAAAAGCGGCCGGCCGTTGATATCGTAGACGTGGCCGGTGGTGGGAAGCTCAAACCGGCTGAAGGCCCGCAGGTCAGGCAGGTTGGTTCGATCAAAACAGATGTAACGGATTCCCCCTGCAGCCAAAATGGACGTAACGATTGCCGTGCCGGCCAGAGCGCGAACGACGCCACGGCGCCATTGCAGTTTGCCGGCGCGGCTGCCACGGATTCCCTGGGCGGCCGCCAGAGCGCCGGCCCGAATGCGTTGGAACCAGACTCTGCCCAGAATCGCCAGGGCCCATCGCCGGCTGCCGCGATACCTCAGCCCGCTTCTCAATACCATCGGCCACGGCCGCAATAACCGCCGCCAGAACGCAGCGCCACAACCACGACGACTGACAAAAACAACATAAGTGGTCTTCTCAATACCCCGGAGCGTCTATCTGCCGGCTATCTGTATGCACGCGACTCTATGTGCACGCGACGCGCCAACATCGCAGAAACTTCAGTGCTCCTGGCATCCGAGCCTGTTTTCGAGCGGGCCTGGCAGTCCACAACGCGTGCAGAGTCTGTCCACGATAAGTGCAGGTCTTTCCAGCCTGGTCAGCCTTGAGTTGAGCGAACCGTGCCTGCGCCGCACGCAAGTTGCCCATGTGAATTGGCTCTTGTGTGAGTCGTTTGCCCTGGAAGTCCGCCCCCGAAGTCTGCCAAAGAGCGATTTTCCGGCGCGCCGGCAAGACAGGGCTCCTTCATTGTGCTCAAGTGAACAGACAGCCGTCCTGGCGGCTACTATCATTGATGTGATGGCCACCAAACTCTCCGATTCCGACGTTCGCTCCGCGCTGCGCGGTCTGAGTGGTTGGACAGTGTTGGACGGTAAACTTCATCGGGAGTATAAGTTTGTGGATTTCATCCACGCGTTCGGTTTCATGACTAGCGCTGCCATCGTGGCCGAAAGCATGGGACATCATCCGGAGTGGTTCAATGTATACAATCGGCTGACCATTGACCTTACCACTCACGATGCCGGTGGTATCAGCGCCAAGGACTTTGAACTAGCGGCGAAACTGGACGCTTTGTACCCGAACGTTGAGTCAGGGAGCCAGAAGTGAACCATCCGCAGGCAAGGAGATACTGATGAAAACTTATCGTTTGACGATGGCGGCAACGGCCGCGATTCTGGCGCTTTCCGGTACGGCGGCGTTTGCCCAGGACACCGATCGGAACAGTCGCGACCGCGCCACTGGCCAATTCGACTCCCACGACCAACAGGTCACGCGAGATTGGTACAACCAGCACCAGGACCATCCGGCAGCAGGGCTGCGAAGCGGGGACCGGCTCTCAGGCGATCAGGAATCCCGCCTGCGGGAGGGCGCCGTTATCGACAAGGACATGCGCAAACAGGTGCATCCTGCACCGCCGGACCTGGCGCGCCGCCTGCCGCCCCCGCCAACGCACCATCGCTATGTCGCAGTCGGAGGCCACATCGGCCTGATTGATAACGGCTATCAAGTCAAGGCCCTGATTCATCTCCACGACAAATAGGCTAATGCGACCCTGTGATAGGCGCCGTCCGGTCGGCGCTGCTGACGTTCGCCGGGCGCGGCGAAACTGGCTTCGAAAGCTTGTCATAGTCGGGCATGTAGACAAGCAGTCCGCCGCTTGCGGTGGTCTTGGAGTAACCCGCCACTAACTGGTCCTGGTAATGGTCCGGAAAGAAGTCGAACGGGTCGCTTGGGTCGGAATCGATCAGCCGCATATCGGTATCGCTCATCAATAGCTTGCCAAACCGCAGCATACCGCCGCGATAGAACATGTAATTGCCGCCTGCGGCCTTTCCGGCCCCCGGTGTTCGCGCCTTTCCAAATGTTTGGATGATCTGGTCGCCCTCAAGCCGTACGGCGGTGATATGGCCGCGCATCATGGGAGGCGGCAACATCAGGGACGCATCCAGTATGATATCGTTCCCATCCACGCTCACCCCTTTGGTCTTGCGGGTGTTGACCATCTTCGCCATATCCAGGCCGAGCAGTTTCATAACACCCTTGACCGGCACATGAGCTGCCTTAACCTGGGTGGATTGAATGCGGATTTTCCCGTCGGCCGTCGCGCTCATGGTGCCGACCATTTCAAAGGGAACCCCGACTCCTTTGTTCAACGTGCCGGTCTGCTTGATCTGGCTGCCCTGTATGCTGAGAGTCAGATTCTTAAGAGGCGAGTCTGACGCATTAAAGATATAGGTGTTCAGAGCATGGCTCATGCTGGCCGCGCTGACGCCGACTTCGGCGGAATCAATGGCCACAATGTAAGACAGCTTGTCGTCGAAAGCGGGCGGCTGCCCTTTCCTTGTGGGGAGAAACTGGCCCGATAAGTAGTGTATGTGCAGAATCAGGTCAGGATCCAGGTGAATATTGACATTCACCATCTCCACCTGCGTTTGGGCCTTTCCGGATGCCTCGGGTAGCGCCGGCGCGGCGTCTTTACTTTGCTCGACGGGCGCGCTTTGCTTAGCTCTGCCGGAGCCGCAGCCGCCGAA
Source organism: Candidatus Acidiferrales bacterium (assembly GCA_035570275.1). Lineage (GTDB taxonomy): Bacteria > Acidobacteriota > Terriglobia > Bryobacterales > Bryobacteraceae > DATMNI01. The sequence continues at coordinate 22,295 of DATMNI010000425.1, forward strand.
AAGGAGAGCCGCGCCAGGCACGGAGCAGATCGCGATCGCCCAGACCGCGGATCTCCCAAACCGTTTCCTGCCAGGCTGTGTCATAAGCCAGTTAGTAGACTGCGACCGCATGGTCTCCGTGTCCTTTCTGTCTTGTCACTGGGCGCTGTATTCACCGAGGTCCGGGCTGGACCTAGTTCCAATGACCTTCCACTAAGACCCAGCCGTCCCGGTGGTGAACCCACCGATGCCTTACCCAGTGGGCATGGCGCCGTGGGGGTTCTTCCCACCTTCCCGGGCTCCAGGCGTATGCGTGGCCATCCCAGCGATGGTACCCGTAAACCCACTCATGGTTGCGGCTGGGCCGCAAGGTCCGCCTCTCGTACACTGCACGGGGCGGCCCGATGCGAACCACAACCTCGCCGGCCGCGGTGCTGAGGACCAGGGCGCCTGCAAAAACCAATCCGATCAATCGCTTCAGAACCATAACATGCACTCCTTTATTCTTAGTGCCCAACAGCCAGGCAATTCAGCGGCGGGCGCCCTACCAAGCTCTTCTTCTCGATCTGAGGGCGTGATAGAGAACCAGGAAGACCACTGATCCGATAACCGCGACCAGCAGGCTGTAGAGGTTGAGTCCGCTTACGCCAGGGGCTCCAAAGATGTGGAACAGCCAGCCACCGGCAAAAGCACCGACAACACCCAACAAGATGTCAAGAAGGATGCCCTCACCCCTCCTGTTCACGATCTTGCTGCCGATAAACCCTGCAAACAGGCCGAGAACTATCCAAGCCAGAAACGACATGGTCTCTTCCCTTTGTCCCGTCAATGAACGCAGCGAAGACCGGCCGTAAACGTCAATTGCCAATGAGGAATAGAGCACAAGAGCGAGTAAGACGTGATGTGCCCTTCTTGGTTGGTTCATATGTTTACACTCTCCGAAGCGTTATCAATGCACGTGGGTGGCCATACTCCAAACAGCTAACGCGGCATATGGCGCAACGCGGTTACCGGCAAGACCTGCACTTGAGTGCATTACTTTACCTGGCGGCCCGCGGCCGGATCCAGGCGCCGCCGCCTGCCGTCCACCGATATAGTCAAGCAGTCAAGCGCCGGACGTGTAAGATTCCGCCCAAATGACAGGGATCGGAATAGGGCGGCGACGGGCCCAAAGGAGCCTCGTGCCGGCATTGGCCGCGCCGGGAGGGTGATGGCGTCGGTTTCGCACCAGGCTCATTCAGATCCGCGACTTGCCGCTAAGACGATGGCGCCAATGCCGCCAGTTCAACCAATTCCGACGGATATATCCTAAACTAGGAGAGGAGCCAATTATGATTTGCCGCCTCTCCTCTCTGTTAGTCGTCTCTACCTTTGTACTTGGCGCGTCCGCCGCCACCGCCGTAAAGGTTTCGGGCGACCGCCGGCAGAGTTTTAACGACGGCTGGCGGTTTTTCAAGGGCGAGGCCGAGGGCGCCGAGCAACCCGGGTTCAAGGACGCTCAGTGGACCGACGTCCAGTTGCCGCACGATTGGGCTATTGAAGGGCCCTTCGATCCCAAGATCAATCCGCACACCGGCGCGCTGCCGATCTCCGGAACCGGCTGGTACCGCCGATGGTTCACGCTGCCTGAGACCGCCAGGGGGCGTTACCTCAGCATCGAATTCGATGGCGCTATGTCCAACGCGCGCGTCTGGGTGAACGGCCACGAACTGGGCGCGCGGCCGTACGGGTACATCGGTTTCGCCTTCGACCTGACGCCCTACCTGAACTACGGCGGGCAGGAGAACGTGATTGCCGTGCGGTTGACGCCGGAGGATCGCTCGTCGCGCTGGTATCCGGGGGCGGGCATCTACCGCAACGTCTGGCTCACCGTCACCGGCGCCGAGCATGTGGCGCATTGGGGGACCTATATCACTACGCCCCAGGTGACGGATGCGCGGGCTACGGTCGCGGTGAAAGTGGAGCTGCGCAATCGCGGAACCTCTGAGGCGAAGATGATTCTGCAGACCACGGTTCTGGACGCATCGGGCAATCCGGTGAGCAAGAACGGCAACGCGGTCACTATCCCGGCCGGCGGCAGCCAGACCGCGGCCACGAACCTGACCGTCAACCGGCCGCAGCGCTGGGACGTGGACCATCCCTACCTGTACACGCTGGTCAGCGAGGTGATGGACGGCAATAAGAAGGTGGTGGACCGGTACTCAGAGCCGTTCGGAATCCGCACCATCGCGTTCGATAAGGCGCAGGGCTTTCTGCTGAACGGCCGCCACTTGAAAATGCATGGTGTGTGCATGCACCACGACCTGGGCGCGCTGGGCGCCGCCGTCAACCGCCGCGCCACCGAGCGCCAGTTGCAGATCATGAAGGCGGCCGGCGTGAATGCTATCCGGACCAGCCACAACCCGCCATCGCCCGAACTGCTGGAATATTGCGACCGGCTGGGCCTGATGGTGATGGACGAAGCCTTCGACATGTGGCGCATACCCAAGGTGCCGAACGGCTACAGCAAGTACTTTGACGAATGGTCGGAGCGCGATGTGCGCGACATGGTGCGGCGCGACCGCAATCACCCGAGCATCGTGATGTGGAGCATCGGTAACGAGGTTCCCGAGCAGGGCCGGGCCGATGGCTGGGAAGTGGCCAAACGGCTGGTGAGTTTCTTCCACGAAGAGGGCCCGACGCGGCCCACCACCTCGGCTTTCAATAGTTCCAATGCGGCCATGAAGAACAAACTGGCCGACCAGGTGGATGTGCCGGGCTTCAATTACAAGCCCCTGCAGTACGAGTCGATTCTGAAGGACCATCCGGATTGGATCATCCTGGGGTCGGAGACGGCTTCCACCGTGAGTTCGCGCGGTGTGTATCATCTTCCCATCGAGAAATACGACAAGCACCCCTCGCTGCAGCTTACCAGCTACGACGTGATCGTGCCGCCGTGGGCCACGCTTCCTGACCTGGAGTTTTCAGTGCAGGACAAGTTTCCGAACGTGCTGGGGGAATTCGTGTGGACCGGGTTCGATTACCTTGGCGAGCCGACGCCTTATTTCAGCATCCCGGGCGCCAACTCGACTGATTGGCCGGCGCGCAGTTCGTATTTCGGCATGGTGGATCTGGCGGGTTTCCCGAAGGACCGCTACTATCTGTACCAAAGCGTCTGGTCGAAGACGCCCATGGTGCACGTGCTGCCCCATTGGAACTGGGAAGGCAAGGCGGGCCAAAACATTGCCCAGACCATCCCCCAGAGCATCCCAGTGATGGCTTATTCGAACGGGGACGAGGTGGAGTTATTCCTTAACGGCAAGTCGCTGGGGCGGAAGAAGCGATTTTCCGAGCCAGTGGTATTGCCGGTCGCGGCCAGCGTGAGCGCGGATAAGAAGTTTGCCAGCAAGTACCGTCTGATGTGGCAGGTGCCGTATCAACCCGGCACGCTGAAGGCCGTGGCCTACCAGGGCGGCAAGGCGGTAGCGTCCGATGAAGTGCGTACCGCGGGCGCCCCGGTGCGGGTGAGGCTGACGCCGGACCGGACCGTGATTTCCGCCGATGGCGACGACCTCTCGTTCGTGACGGTGCGGATCGAAGATAAGGACGGCAACCTTTGCCCGCTGGCCGATAACCTGGTGAAGTTCCATGTGACCGGCGCGGGTGCGATTCGGGCGGTAGATAACGGAAACGCCGCCACGGTGGAACTCTTCAACGCCGACCATCGCAAGGCGTTCAATGGTCTGGCGCTGCTGATTGTGAAGTCGCAGCGCGGCCAGGCCGGGAGAATCCGGGTGGCGGCGGCCAGCGAGGGGTTGGCCCAGGGGACGGTCGAGATTACGGCGCGCAAATGAGGAGGTGGCACTGGCGAGGAACCGTGACCGTTAGGGAGCGCTAGCTATCTCGGTTAACTGCAATTGCACGCCCGCTGCTCGAGGCACGGCGAATCACAACCCTAAGAACTCGTTGAGCGCCTTGGCCATTTCCTTAGCGCGGCGCTTAATGAACGCCGCGTATGCATCAGGCAGCAGAATTTCCTCGTCTCCGAAAGGAACAAACTGTTGACTGGCCAAGCGCTTCTGGTCGGCACTCAACTTTCCATATGCCACCTTGGGGTCCTCATCGGCAAGTGACGCATTATCAGGCTGAGCGAGGATGGCGTAGTTACCCATTGTGTTCACGTCGAAGTCACATTCTATGTGTTCGACAAACTTCCGTGGAAAGATGTGGTGGACATCGATGCTTCCGGATCCATCCGCAATCTTGCACGCATCCGCCAGGAGTTGTCCGCTTGGCCAACTCCGAGTGTTTCGGGAGACAAGGTAAGCTAAATAGATTTGCATTAGGGGGCCTGCCATCTTAGATTCCGCCAAGACGTCCTCTGGCTGCACTTTCGCGAGCCTCGACTTGGGTATCGCGTCCGTTAGAACCTTAGCGGAAGCACTTCGCCCTGCTTTGCTGAGGCGTCGCAGGTAATGATCAATGGCGGTTTCAGACGATTTGCTGAAAGCGCCGGCCCATGCGGCCAGACAAAGGAAACGTAGCACTTCTGGTTCGTCATGACTCGGGATGTTCCCGCCCTTCAGATGCGCGAAGTAGGCAACCGGCAGCAACGCATTGGTCGATGGCAGCCAGCGTCGCGTAGTCCATCCCATTCGTAACACTAGGTCAATGGCAGTCCCAAGGGCATTCCGAGTCTTCTCCCAGCTTTCCTCAATGGGGGGTGTCCCCGTTGCCCAGGACTTAGGTAGTTTGGAAAATCGAGCCGTCACAGAGCGGATGGTGGCAAGCGCGCGCGTGAGGAACACGAAGTTGAGACCCAAAGCGACACACACCCGTCCCCTAGCAAAGTCTCGCATCGGCCCGAGAATCGAGGAGGTCGTCTCCTGTGCAAGCTGAGCGGCCGCCACATCACCTCCGCTGAGGTTCGTCCCGCCACTATTGAGTCGCCTGAAGATCTCAATCGCTACCACGACTTCAGCTGAATCAGTGTTAGCGAGCCTGGAGGTTTCAATCTCGTGGCACAGTACATCGACATCGAGCATGGACTTTATGCGCTGCAACTTGATCCGAACACCGTCCTTCGCGGCGTCTGTGTCCGGGACGGAGCCCGCCTCGACAAGTCGACGCACCATCTCAGAAATGTTGGCCATACTTCGAAGCCCTTTGTGATCATCCACTTGAATGACATCGCTAAGGGCGAGGAGCGCGGGATCGTTCGCATCGATCCGCCTCTCGACACTCGTCTTTCGTCCTTTCAGAACAAAGCTCTCATTCGCTATGTCGAAAAAGGCCCGCCAACTCATAGCCTGGCTCTGCCCCTTACCCGGAGGCGGAAGTAGTGTATCGTTGCCTTCGTCCTTAATTGCTCTGGAGAGACTGGCGAGACGTTGCTGGCCATCTAGGAGGTACCGTACTGGGTCCCCGGAGACCTCCTTCTTGAGATGGTGATCCTTCTTGGGCTGTTTCTTGCTAGGACGCCACAAATAGAAGCTTCCCACAGGCCATCCATGATATAGGGAGTCAAGAAGTCGCTCTACTTTCAGCGGTCGCCAGACGTATTCGCGCTGCATAATTGGCAGAGCGATGTCGCCCGTATCGAGTTGTCGGATCAGATCGATTAGCTTATCCATGGTGACCCCTTCTACGTTTCTCGAGCGACCACGCAGTAGTTGGTGCGCAAGTACGCCGTCGTATGCCTACTTCAGACGCTTATTGTAACCCGGTGCTCTGCATGTATATCCCTGATTCGCAGCCTTTCACGCGGGACCGGCCGCCTTTTTCAATGCCGCGTCGTAAAGATAAAGACACAACAACAGAGGTTATCGAACCGCAGATTAGTTTTCGACACCCACCGGGCACGTGTAAAGTATGTGGATTACCGCTCCTGAAGGCAAAAAGCTGCCAGCCTCGCGGCTGGCGGCGTCCCCGGCACGCCTACTTCGCGATTCTGTCCACTCGCCCGCCTCGTTCTTGGGACGTTCACCCTCCTCTTATCTCCGTTGGTCAACTTGCCGGAAATGACGCCCCGGATGCTGCCGGAGGGAAAGGGCGTTGCGCTCGGCGTGGCGCAGTACACGAAGGCCCGGGCCGTCCGCAAGTCCGGCGACGTTCAGGTCGTCTTGATCCTCCTCGCAGGTTTCCTCAACGCTGATCGCGCTCCTGATTGTGAGGTCGCAGCGCGGTCAGGCTGGGAAAATCCGGGTGGCGGCGGCCAGCGGCGGGTTGGCCCAAAGGACGGCGGAGATCACGGCGTAGCGTGTGGCGGCGGCTTATCGAAGCTCCGCCGGCGGGTGCGCAGCTAACTTAGCAAAGCCAGGCTGAACTGGCTTACTTAGCATCGCCGTGGCAGGATAAGTCGATGGCTACCGTGCTCGCCAGGATGAGAACGGCGTCTTCGCCTTCGCCGATATCCACGCCATAGGTATCGGCCCACTTAAACCACTGCTTGGATATTGCCGCGACCTGGTCGCCGTTTCGGGAGATGACGTATTGTGGCGGCCGCTGGCGGCAATTTCCTCCTCGTTCCACTCGCCGAGCGGTTTCCGATAGCCGGTACGGGCCGGAATCACATCGTAAACGGAGCCGTGGTATTGTTCGGGCCGGATCTTGCCGTTGTACACCTTGTCGCCATCATCGAGAATCTGAATCTCCATGCCTTGATAGGCGGCGTCCCCCTCATAGGGCGCGCGGATTCCGATGCCATTATTGGCGCCTGCCGTGAGCACAAACTCGAAGCGGAAAACAAAATTGCGAAATTCCTTTTCGGTAAAGAGATTGCCGCCGCCTTCAGCCGGGCACACGATTTTGTTGTCCTTTACCACGTAGCCTGGGCCGTGTCCGCCGACGAGTTTCCATCCGTTCAGGGTCTTGCCGTCGAACAGGGAAGTGAAGCCGGGCTCGTCTGCCGCGAATCCGATCTGGAGCGCGAGAAACAGCCCTACTGCGATCTTGTGCATAGATCGAGTTTACCTCTGCCGGGCGGGCTGGCCTGGGCACGCCCAACCCGCCACGGACACGCCCACCTAAGGTCACCGCAGCATCGAAAGCGCGCCGCTCGGATAAAGCCTCATCCGTGCCTTAGGGCGTCCCGCCGGGGCCGGTGGCGGCTTCGAAAGCCGTTGCCGCGACTGCCGCGCCCTCCCGGAGGCCGAAGCTTGCGCCCCGGCGCTCCTACTCGCCGGCGGCGCCAAGGCATTAGTCGCTTCGCAACATTCGACGCCGGATTGAATCGATCAGAAATATCCGTAGGCGAGCCAGCCGCCGTCTACGTACAAGGAGTGGCCGGTAATGAAGCCGGCTTGCTCGCTCAGCAGGAATGATACGGCGGCGGCTACGTCGGCGGGTTGCGCCAGCCGGCCTAGCGGGATACGGGCCTTGATCTGAGCTTCGTTTATATTGCCTGCCACGATGTTGCGCTCCGTCATCTCGGTGGCGACATAGGCCGGGCCGACGGCGTTGACGCGTATGCGCTTATCTGCCCACTCAATGGCCAACACCTTCGTCAGCATGGCCACGCCGGCCTTGGCGGAGCAATAAGCGGCCCGGCGAGGAAAGGCGGCCTCCGCATTGGTGCTGGTGATAAACACGATGGCGCCGCCCGCGGCCCACATGCGCCTGGCACACGCTTGGGCAACGAAGAACGCGCCGTTGAGTTGTACATCTACCATGCGCGCCCAGTCCGCCGGCGGCAGTGAGATGGAGTCGTGTGGTTGGCTAATGCCCGCACAGTTCACCACCCCATCGAGTTGGCCGAAATGATCCACCGCGGCCTGCGCCGCGTACCCGCACTGTTCGGGGTTGGTTATGTCGCACGCCACGCCGATGGCCTCGCCGCCCCCGCCAACAATGCCCACGGCCTTCGCCTGGGCCTGGACTGCGTTCAGATCGGCGATGACGACCCGCGCGCCCCCGGCGGCAAGACGCGCGCTGGCCTCGGCGCCAATTCCACCGGCCCCGCCGAAGACCAGGATGACTTTGCCTACTTTGTCTACTCTGTCTTGCATGGGTGTTGAATCAGAGCGTAACATTAGAACTATGCCTTGGGGCAACCGTTGGGGGCGACCGTGCTCGACGGAAGAGCCTCGCCGGTGCGCGGCAACACAAGGCTGCGAGCGCGGATTAGCTCATACCATACCGGTTCGGTATGGATCCGCGAAGTCGGCTTTGTTGAAAAAAGCAGCATGGTATAATCCTCGCCTGTGGGCAAGCAGGTGCTCTCTATAAAGGACATTGCTCGCGCCGCCAGCGTGTCTCATTCGACGGTTTCAAGAGCGCTGCGGAACAGCCCTTTAGTTAACCTTCAGACCGCGGAAAAAATCCGCCGCATAGCTAAGGAGAACAATTTTCGCGTCAGTGCGGTCGGGCGGAGTCTCGCCACTGGCCGCACCCACTCGATTGGCATCGTCGTTACGACCATCACGGACCCTTTCATCGCGGAGGTTGTGACCAGCGTTGAGGAAACCGCGAACGCTCGGGGGTTCTCCGTGGTTCTGGCAAACTCCAAGGGTGACGCGGACCGGGAGATGAAGGTGGTCCAGTCGATTGAAGAGCGCCGCGTGGACGGGATCCTGGTACTGTCTTCCCGAGTCGGGTCGGTTTACATGCCGCTGTTGGCGGAAATGAAAATCCCGATCGTGCTCATCAACAGCCAACATCCGGGGGATTTCGTGTACTCTCTTACCATCGATAATCTCGAGGCGAGCCAGGCCGCCGTACGCTTTCTAATCCAACTCGGTCACAGAAAGATCGCGTATATCAGCGACAAATTCGGCCTCCAGTCCGACACGGAACGGCTCCTCGGTTACCGGCGGTCGCTGGAAGGATCGGGCCTGAAGTTCCGGCCCGAGTTCATCGTCAGCGGGGACGCGGACGCCGAAGGAGGAATGCACGCAATGGAGCAACTCCTCGCCCTTACCGACATACCGACAGCCGTTTTTTGCTACAACGACATGACTGCCCTGGGCGCCTTGAAGGCCGTGCGCCGCGGGGGGCTGAGCGTACCCGAAGACATCTCAATTGTCGGCTTCGACGATCTGACGATCGCTTCTTATACCCATCCGCCGCTCACCACCATCCGGCAGCCGAAGCAACAGATGGGCCGGATGGCCACGGAATTATTGTTGAATCTGATTGACGGGTCGAAGGCCGAAACCAGCCGGAAGGTGCACGGCGAGCTGATTGTCCGCGATTCAACCGCTCCCCCCCGTTCCCGTGTCACGGCCGGATGAGGCAGCGCTCTTGGCCTCCTTTTCTCTGCACACGATTGCAACACTGGTAGTCTTGCCGCAAACTGTTCAGTTTTTTCTTGACAGCCTGTTGAATTGGTGTGTACACTCAATCTAATCTGCATTGAATACGTGTGCAGAACTTCTGTCTTAACCCCGCATAAGAAGGAGCGCTGGAATGGTTGAAATCTCCAGGCGGCGAATGTTAAGCGCCGGCGCGGCCGCGTTCACGGCGTCGTCATATTCGCGCATTCTAGGTGCCAACGAAACGGTACAGGTCGGAGTGATCGGCACGGGCGTGCGAGGCGGCGGCCATGTGAGGTCATTGAGTAACATCAAGGAATTCAACATCGTTGCCCTGTGCGATGTCTACGGCAAGAAGGCGGAAGCCGCCAAATCCAGTTACGCTCCCAACGCTGCCACGTTTTCCGATCACCGCAAGATGCTGGAGATCAAGAATCTTGATGCCGTGGTCATCGCCACGCCGGACCATTGGCATGTCCCCATCTCCACCGACGCCATTCATGCCGGCAAAGATGTGTTTTGCGAAAAGCCAATAACATTGAAGATCGGCGAAGGCGCGTCGCTGCTCAAGATGGTCAACGACAGCCGGCGCATTTTTCAATCCGGCATGCAGCAAAGGTCGATGTCCCACTTCATCCAGGCCCGCGATGAGTTCGTAAAGGCCGGCAAGCTGGGCAAAGTCACGATGGTAAGAACCTGGTGGCACGGCAGCGTCAGTTCCTTCGTCAGACCCGTGCCTCCCGATCTTGAAAAACAGCCCGCCGATCTCGATTGGAAGAGGTTCATCGAGCCGGTGGAAAAGAGCCGTCCGTACCACCCGTATCAGTACAACTGCTTCCGCGCGTTCTTCGATTTCGGGGGCGGCCAGTTCACCGACCTGTTTACTCACTGGGTGGACGCGGCCCACATGCTGATCGGGGAAGACCTGCCGGACGCCGCTTGCGCGACCGGAGGGCAGTTCATTCCGGAGTACCAAAACGACGGCAGTGGCCGGACCGTGCCCGACACAGTGAATGCCCAACTGCACTATCCCGGTGACTGGATGTGTACCTTCGACGCCACGATGGCGGCCGGCGTCGATTCCAACGGATTGGAATTCTACGGCACAAAGGGAAGGCTCTTCATCACGCGAGCCGGCTTTGAGTTTACGCCGGCGGACACGAACCCACCCGCCGGATACGGAAGCGGCCGAGGCCGAGGCATGGCGGGACGGGGCACGCCGCCGCCGTTCCCGCCGGAGCCTGTCAAGAATCCCAACGCTATCGCGGTGCGGGCATCCGGCGGCGATCAGCACCTGCAAAACTTCCTTGATTGCGTGAAGAGCCGGAAGCCACCGAACGCGAGCCTGCTTGACGGTTTGCGGGCGGCACAGGCTTGTCATCTGTGCTCGGTTTCCTACCAGCAGGGGCGGAAACTGAAGTTCGACACCCGGCACGAAAAGCTGGTCGGCTAGAAAGCCTGGTCGGCTGGAAAAGCTGGTCCGCTGGAACCCCGTGCTTGAAGTGTCAATGCCCGGACATCGCCGCCCCGAAGCCTGCTAGAACTGAATCCTCAGGCCGATCTGCCAGATCTCCGGGATGTACGTGCCGGCGCCGGCGAAAATCTTGCCGGCCGTATTGGGCGCGTCCACCGTGGCATTTGGCTGACCGAGATTCACATGATTCAGGATGTTGTACCCCTCCGCGCGAACCTGAAGCTTCAGGCGCTCGCGTATGGCGATCTCTTTGAACGCGGAGAAATCCGTTTGCCAGAAATGCGGACCATAAAGAACGTCGCGGCCCGCATTGCCGATGGTGCCTTTCGCCGGGCGCTGCCAGGGGCCGCAAATCTGGCCGTTGGCGGTCATCGCCGCGCTGCACACCGCGTACCACCCATTCTGGCCCGGATTGCTGACTTGCCACGGTCCCACCACGTTTGCCCGGCACTCGCCGCTCAAGTCTTCGTCGCTGCCGCAGTTTGCGTAACCGGGTGTGAACGGTAACCCGGTTGTCCAGGTTTGGTTGAAGTTGAGCTGCCACCCGCCAATCGCGTATTCCAAGCCCTTCGGCATGTCGCGCAGGAAATGCCGGCCGCGTCCAATCGGAACTTCATAAATTCCCAGAACGGAAATCGCCTGGTCCCGGTTTTGCGCGCTGGGTCCCGATCCGATGGACCGGTTATAGATGTACTGATTGGAGTCGAAATCCAGGGCCTTGGACCAGGTGTAGTGGCCGAGGACCTGCATCCCTCCCGAGAAGCGTTTTTCGAATTTGGCCTGGAGCGCCTCGTAATGGCTACTGGAATCGTTGCCCGAGTAACGCGTACTCTGAGTCCAGCCATAAAGGTTAAACAGCGGTTTTCTCTGATTGGTGGAAAGGCCCTGATTGTACCCGACGAGCGTGACGTCGTTGCTGTTGTAGCCATAGTTGTATCCCGGTTGCACGTGGGTGCCTTTGTTTCCGATGTAGGCCACTTCAAGCGACGTATTCTTGGTGAGTTCCTGTTGTATGGTGAGATTCCAGGAATCGACGGTCGGAATCCGGACGGACGGCGACGTGATGTCCGCCAGATAGCCGTTGGGCTCCAGCGGATTTCCCCTCGGCCCTTTCGGTTGCGCTGCCAGGAGCGCTGCGGGATCGGGCGCGGCTGGCGGCCCCTGCGCCAGCGTGAACACGGTTTGAAAGCTGAACGCCGGGTTCACCTGTTGCCCGGCAAGAACCGGCAGATTCTGCGTCACGCTGTGGCCGAAGACAGCTCCGAAAATTCCGACATCGAAGCCGCGCCCGTAGCCGCTCCGTATGACGGTCTTATTGGTGAGCTTATAGGCGATGCCCAGGCGAGGGGCGAACGTCAGGTCCTTGGTGGTGGTGTTCATGTTCAGGCTGACGCCTTGTGAACCCGCCACCAACACTTCGCCCGTCGTCGGGTCGACTCTGCCGCCCAGTCCGGTGCCGTTGACATACTGCGGCCGGTAGTCTTCCCACCGCAACCCATAGTTGATGGTAAGCTTCGAAGTCACCTGCCAGGAATCCTGCGCGAAGAAGAAGAACCGGTTCTGCAACTCGTGGGCGTTGGTCACATTGCTGACGTACCGCACGAAGCTGGAGACATCTCCCAACAGATAGGAAGCAATCGCGTTTCCGCCTCCGTTCGGCCCCTGCGTGGTGGCGGCGGAGAAAGAGAGCTGGCCGGACCGGTGGTTGTCGCTCGGCACACGAAGGTTGCTCGCGTGCCGTATATCGGCGCCCCAGCGGAAGGTGTGATGTCCCATGGTCCTGGTCCAGTTGTCGACAAACTGGAACTGATGCTGGTTCTCCAGAAGCGGGCAGTTGCAGTTGTTCACGCCCAGTCCGAATCCGAATCCAAACCCGTTGGGCAGGCCGGTAAACATTGGCATGCCGCCGGTGAACGCCGCCCCGGTGTTGAGGCCGGGAATTCCAGCGGTGGTCGCCGGTGTGGTGTTCCCGCCCAGCGGATTGACGTTGACGTAATAGCGGAAATATCCGAAACGGAAATCCGTGAGAAGGGCCGGGGTCAGTGAATAGTCGGCGCCTGCCGCGATGCTGTGATTCAGCGAATATGAGGTTCCCGCGAACGCGCTGGCGTCGAAGCCGGACCCTCCGGCCAGGCCGAACAGCGCCGGCGAATTCATGTTGAAGCGCTGTAAGCTGTACCGGCCGAATATGCGCAGCTTGTCGGTTTGATAATCGTCTATCCGGGTATCGAACGAATTCTCACCGAGAGCGACGCTGCCAGATCCAACATAATTCGGCTGGTTGGGGCCGGCAGTGAGATTCGGCAAGGGAATCAGGCTCAGCAGTGCTTGCCCTTGCGGTGACAATTGACTGGCTGGAATCACATTGTTGGGATACTGAATGCGAGTCGCCGGAGTGGAGCCGCTGTTGGGATCGTAAATGTTCAATCCCAGGTCGCTCACGTTGCCCAGCCGGTTCGCCGCCGAAGGCACCCACTCCGTCACGCTCCCGCCGGTTCTCCGGTCGACGCGTTGATAGTCGCCAAAGAGAAATACCTTGTCCTTCTTGATCGGACCGCCGATGGAGCCTCCATACTGGTTCCAGATGGTAACCGGAATATCACGGCCGCCCGGTCCGCCGATGGGCAGCGACTGGGTGAATGGATTTCGCGCCTCCAGATGATCGTTCCGGAGATATTCAAACAAGCTGCCGTGGAGCTGGTTGGTGCCGGACTTGGTCTGCGAACTCACAACCATCACTCCGGCCATGCCGAACTCGGCGTCGAAAGCGTTGCTGGTGATCTTCGCCTCGGTCACAGCATCGAGCGGCGGATTGATCACCTGATACGCCAGCACCGAATCGTGATTGTCGGTCCCATCCAGCACATGGGCGATGGCGGAGTACATCTGCCCATTGACCGAAACGCGGTAAGCGCCCATAGGGTTCTCGGACTCGGTCGAAATCGCGTTGCCCGCGGTTTGCGTCACGCCGGGGTACATCAACTCCAGGCTTGAGAACCGCCGCCCGATGATGGGGAGATCCTCGACCAGCTTTTGATTCCAGGTGATGGCAACATCGCTGCGCTCGGTTTTCAGCAGCGAGCCATCAGCCGTGACTTCCACGGTCTGGGTTGTATCGCCGACTTCCAGCTTGACTTCCACGATTGATTCGTTGTCAACCGACACGCTGATATTGTCGCGAACGTAGGTCTTGAATCCCGGGTTTTCGACCCTCAGCCGGTAGCGCCCTACTATTAGGAATCCTTGCCGGAAACTGCCGGCGTCGTTGGTGGTGGTGTTCGCCGTGGTACCGCGATCCTTATCCGTGATCGTCACTTTCGCGCCGGCGACTCGCGCCCCGCTGGGATCTGAGACGGCGCCCACTATGCTGCCGTAGACCGCCTGCCCGGACGAAGTCCGGGCTTGGAAGAACGCAACCGCCAGGAGCGTGAAAATAACCTCAAGACGTTTAGTCGGCACGTGGACTCCTTCCTGACCCTGGAGGTCCGGTATGCACACGCATGCATCAGCCGGATATAGCAAATTCTAGGTTGACTTTGCTCTCCGTGTCAAGTAAATTTGCCACCCGTTATGCTACAAGACCACCGGCGACTTCGAGACGGCGCGCCTTCCATGGCCGTGTCCGTAACCCTTTCGTAACCACTGGGTTTGACTTCCATCGGGGAACCGCATTACACTGTCTCCGAACCGGCTTGCACACGCATGCAGCAATAAATACCCATCATGATCACTCGCAGGACAATCATCGGAAAAGCTGCCGCCGCTCTGGCGGCTTCGGCCAGCGCCAGCCCGCTCGCAGCCCAGGCAGTCGCCGAAAGCGACGGGCGGCAATTCTTTCTGCGGCTCCTGAAAGCGAGCAATGACTCGGTTGGCCGCCTGCTTCAGGATCCGCAGGCCCGCCCGGCAAGAGGACTCGGCCGGGGGGCCAACATTGCGGCGCTGGCCGCGGCGTATTGCGCTCCCGAATCTTCGTACTACAAGTCGGAAAATCTGATTCCTCCGATGGAAAGCGCGTCGGCCGCGTTTTTGGCGGCGCAGCATCCCGACGGCACTGTGGATGCCGGTAATCTCGCTTCCCCGCCCGATACCGGCTTCGTCGTGGAGGGCCTGGCCACTATTCTCGCCGTGCTGCGCCAGACCAACGATCCGCGCCTGGGGAAAACGAAAGACACCTTAAGCAGGTTTCTTCTGGCAGCCGGCGAGGCGCTGGTGACGGGCGGCGTGCACACGCCGAATCATCGCTGGGTGATCTGCTCGGCGCTCGCCCGCATCAACTCATTGTTTCCGGCGGCCAGGTACGTCGACCGCATCGACGACTGGCTGGGCGAAGGCATCTACATCGATTCCGATGGCCAGTTCGAGGAGCGCAGCGCGGGAATCTACTCGCGTGTCACGGTGAACGCCTTCGTTACCATCGCGCGGCTGCTGAACCGGCCCGAGCTTCTCATCCCGGTGCGCAGAAATCTTGACATGACGCTCTTCTATCTGCATCCGGATGGGGAGGTTGAAACAGTGGCTTCCCGGCGGCAGGACCAAAGCATGACGGTCTCGGTAGCTAACTACTATCTGCAATATCGCTATCTGGCCATCTGTGACCATAATCCGTCGTACGCGGCCGTTGTACGGTTGCTCGAAGCGAATCCCGGAG
>DATMNI010000426.1:0-7993 GCA_035570275.1 Candidatus Acidiferrales bacterium
CCGAAGCGTTTGAGGTAGCCGAGCGCCTGCGCGCTGTCCTCGGTGCCCCAGCCCCATTCCGGATATACGGACCACAGCGGAATATGTGCAAACACAACCACCGGGCGGCTGGCCGGCTGTCCCTTGAGGTCCGCTTCCAGCCACTGGATTTGTTCGGGGCCCAGTTTACCAAGTCCTTCGAGTGCGGCGACGTTGGATAGGCCGACGAAATGTACGTCCTTGTGGTTGAAGCTGTACCATCCGCGCCCTTTCGCGTTCTTGCCATAGCGCTCCAGGTACGCTTTGCCGTCGTCGATTGACGTGTCATGCTCACCCGGAACGAAGAAGACCTCCTTGGGTTTCGCGCCTTTCAGCACCTGGTCCAGTGTGTCGTATTCGGCGGCCTTGGACGTGTGGCTCAGGTCACCTGTGTGAATAATGAACTCGGGCTCCTGCGGCAGTCCGTTGATCTTGTCGATGGTGGCCTGCAGGGTGCCGGTTACATCGGGGTTCGCCGGCTTGTTGAAGCCCATATGGCTGTCGCTGATCTGGACGAAGTGGAGTTCTCCCTTCGCGGCATTATTCTTATTCTGGCCGAACGCCTGTGACGTCAGGACGCCGCTGCCGACGGTCCAGAGGACGCCGGTTCCGGCCCAGGCCATGCATTGCAGGAAGCCGCGGCGGTCAATACCGTCGCCGTTGTGGTCGTGAGTAATTAGTTTCGACAAGTTTTCACCTCGTGTGAATTCGTTAGGTTGCTCTTCGGATTTCCATACTCGAATGCCTCGCGGTTTATTCCCGTAACCGGCGAAGGGCTTCGGAATCTGGCGGCGCAGCAGGCGGATCGGACCCAGGGCACCCCTACCAACCACCCCTACCAACCTGCCCCACAAAAAGTTGAGAATGAATGCATGATTGAAACCGGACTCCGGAATAAAGTTGTCATCGTCACCGGCGCCGCCGCCGGAATCGGCAAGGCTACCGCGCGCCGATTCGCCCAAGAAGGCTGCCGGGTGGCCTCGTGGGACGTCCAGGACGGCGAGCCCGAGCCAGGCGGCTTCTTCCAAAAAGTGGACGTCACCGGCGCCGCCGAGGTCGATGCCGCAGTGGAAGAAGTAGTCGGCCGTTGGGGCGTCGTTCACGTGCTTGTCAACAACGCCGGCATCCTGCGCGACGGCCAACTGGTCAAAATCAAGGATGGCGAGTTGGCCGGCATGATGAGCGACGAACAGTTTGATTCCGTGGTGTCGGTCAACCTCAAGGCCGTGTTCATCTGCACGCGCGCGGTGGCGCAGCGCATGATCCCGGCGGGCGGCGGCGTCATCCTCAACGCGTCCAGCGTGGTGGGCCTCTACGGCAATTTCGGACAGACGAATTACGTGGCTACCAAGGCCGGCGTCATCGGTATGACCAAGGTTTGGGCGCGCGAGTTGGGCAAGTACAACATCCGCGTCAACGCCGTAGCGCCGGGATTCATCGCCACCGCGATGGTGACGTCGATCCCCGAAAGGATTCTTCAGGGCATGGTGGCGCACACACCCCTCCAGCGTATGGGGCAGCCGGAGGATATCGCCAACGCCTACCTGTGGCTGGCTTCGGACGGCGCGTCCTTTGTAAGCGGCGCCGTGCTCAGCGTGGATGGCGGGGCCGTTACGGGAACCTAGTTAGTTATCCATTTCAGTGAATCGAATCAACCGTCCTAACAGGTACCCCCGGTGATTTCCGGACTCGAAATCATCTTGCTTTCCGCGTTGACCGGCCATAATCTATAGTGACTGTCGCCTGCCGCGGGAAAAGGCATAGTCCTGCCGGATTGCCGTCCGGCCGCCACGGGCCCCGCCAGATACGAACTAATCCGCACTCGGAGGATCCATGGACAAACGCGATCGCGAAAAACCCAAGCGCGACAAAGAGGGCGAACGTCAACCCGAAGAACGCGAGCATGACCGCGACTACGACAAGGACGACCGCCACCGCGAACACGCCCGCGGCCGCGGGTATGGATTCGAACGGTCCGGTTATCTGGAATTCCTCGCGCGCAAGTGGCACGGCAGCGAACCTCCCACGCCGCAAGCGTACGCACGCGCCATCAAACAGTGGCGCCGGTTACCGGGGGCGGTCATCGCCGCCCCCGCCGACCTCGGCGCCGTCCCACCGGTACCGCCGGCTCGAACCGAAACAGGAAAGAGCGAGTCATGAGCCTGAAAGGAACCGTCTGGGTCCCCATCGGCCCGTCCCCCATCAACGAAGCCGGCTCCATAGACAACGGCCTCGTAACCGCCATCGCGCCTAACCCCAACAACCCTTCCATCATTTATATCGGCACCGCCGGCGGAGGCGTCTGGCGCACGCGCGACGGCGGCAACAACTGGACCCCGCTCTTCGACCGCCAACCGGCCCTCGGTATCGGCGAACCGGCCGGCATTGCCATCGACCCCAACAATACCGACATCATCTACGCCGGCACCAGCCAGCGCGTCATGCTGGGCACCGGCAACACCGGCATCTTTGGCGCACCCGATTCCTCCCAGGGCCTTTTCAAATCCACCGATGGCGGCAACAGTTGGATTCAGTTGGGGTCGGGCTTCCCCGCCAACAATAACGGAAACGCCATCAACCTGGCCGGCCAGGGAATCAACGTCGTCATTGTCGATCCCGCGCAGAGCCAGAACCTCTTTCTCGCCACCTCGAGCGGCCTCTTCTTTTCTACCGATGGAGGCCAGAACTTCACCCCGGGCACGGGTGTCTTCGGCGATGCGCGCTCGCTGGTTCTCGATCCTTCATCGCCCCCGGCATCGCGCATCCTTTACGCCGGCGTGGCCACAGTGGGCGCGTTCCAATCCACCGATGGCGGCAGCACCTGGAACCAGATCCTCAGCGGCGCCACGCCCGCTGTCAGTGCGGCCATCGGAGCGCCGCCGAAGGGCTTCAACAAGGTCATCATCGCGATTCCACCTCCCACTTCTCCGCCCAACCCCGGCGGTATCCAGGTACTTTACGCGACATTGCAGGGCACTGGCGGCGCCAACGACCCGGTTGGCGTCTTTATCAGCACCAATCAAGGCGTGTTTTGGACCCGTCAGACCGCCAGCAGCATGCCTACTAACACCCAAGGCGGGTACAGTTTCCACATGGCGGTCGACCCGGCCTCGCCCGGAGACGGCGTCAATGACATCATTTATTTCGGCACGACCAGTCAAGCTAAGTCCACTAACTCAGGAGGTATCTTCTCCCCACTCAGTGTGACCCACGCCGACACCCACGCATGGGCTTTTGTGCCGCAACCCACCCCCAACCCGTCGATCGTCTACTGCGGCAACGATGGCGGGATCGATGTCTCGTTCAATGGCGGCGGGGCATGGACTTCGAAGGGCGCCGGCGGCCTCCAGACTGCGCTCTTCTTCAACATTGACGTCAAGCCCGACGCCGCTGCCAGCGTCGTCGTCGGCTCGGCCCAGGACAACGGGCTCCAAACTAACGCGGCCGGCGGGCCCACGTGGAGCAGTCCCCAAGGCCAGAGCGATGGCTTCGACATCGCGTACGACGGCGTCACTCCCAACACGGTTTACGGAACCAGCGGCTACTGGTCTCCGGCGCCCTGCACCCAGGTCTGGGCCTCCTCGACCGATGGAACTCTCTACCCCACCAACATCACGCCGTGGGGCACCACCAGCGATCAGGGCTGCGGCCTCTTCCCCATTACCACCGACCCCAGCAACGCCGGCTATATCTACGTCAGCGGCAATCAGAACCTCTGGCAGACTCAGAACGGCGGCGCCACGTGGCGCATCCTCAGGGCCTTCGGCAACACCGGCGATGTGGATGTCGCCCAGGCCAACGGCAACAACGTCGCGATCGCCGTCGGCTCCCAGGTCTTTGTTACGACCAATGCACTTGGCGCCGCTCCTACCTTCACCAACATCACCCGCAATCTGCCTCCGCGCAACGTTGCCCGCGCTCTCTTCGACCCCACGGATCCCACGGTAATCTACGCCGTGCTCGGCGGCCTGAACCGCGGCGGGCCGAACGGGCATGTTTTCCGGACCAGTATCGGCGCGTCTTCCTGGACAAACATTTCGCCCACCGTCGGCAATCCGCCGGTCGAAATCGATATCCCATGCAATGCCATCGCGCTCGATGGCACCGATGTCCCGAGCACCATTTACATCGGCACCGATCTCGGCGTGCTGCGCTCCGTGGATACCGGCCAGACCTGGTCGGTGCTCGACGATATTCATTTCCCGCGCGTGACCGTTGCCGACCTGGTCCTGAATCAAACCGCGGGCATTCTGGTGGCCGCCACTTATGGCCGCGGCGCATTCAAGTTCACGACACCTCCCAGTGCGGCCATTGCTGTCAATTTGCAGAACAACCTGGATTTCGGCACCGTCTGCGGCGGGCCGGAATTCCTCACCATCGAAATCTTCAACGTGGGCGTGGCCGACCTGCAGATCATCAGCGTCCAGCGCCTCATGGGCTCCGCCGATTTCACCGTGATGCCATTACCCGGCACGCCGTTGATCGTGGCGCCCGGCGAGGATATTGAATTCACCGTCCAATATCTGCCCACCGTCCCGGGAACAACTGAGAACGCGATCATTCGCATCGCCAGCAACGATCCCACGGCGCCGTTTTGTCGATGTCGCCACCACGGGGATCCAGGGAACCCCAGCGCTCGCCACCGCCATCGCCAACAGCGGTGATTTCGGGAATGTCTGTCTCGGCTCGTTCGCCGATGAGGAGTTGACCCTCAACAATAGCGGCGTTTGCCCGCTCTCGATCATCAGCCTCACCTCATCGGCCGGAGACTTCATTACCCCGAGCGTGGCATTCTTTCCGCTGGTCGTCGGCCCGGGGGACTCCATCGATCTTCCGATCCGTTTTCAACCCGCGGCCTTCGCTGGCTCAGCGGCCATCCTTACTATCGTCAGCAATGACCCCACCAGCCCCACCACCCTGGTCGTCTCCGGAACCTGCCCGGCGCCCCAACTGAACCTGATCGTCGCCGACACCGGCAACTTCGGGAAAGTCTGCGTGGGCTGCTTTGTCGACCGGCCGCTTACCTTGACCAACAGCGGCAAGTGCACTCTGACGGTTACCGCCATCGCTTCATCGGACGCCGACTTTATCGTTCCCGAAGTTCTGTCGTTCCCGATTACGATTGGACCTGGCGACGCCTTGGCCGTCCCCATCCGGTTCGAGCCGCTCAGTTTCGGCGTCAAGTCGGCCACCATCACGGTAACCAGCGACGATCCGGCCAGCCCTGCCTCGATCCAGGTTTTTGGCGACACGCCTTCCGGCACGCTGGCGGTCAGCGGGTCGACCACATTCGGAGGCGTCAACGCCCGCTGCTGCGCCGATCGCACGATTTCCATTTGCAACGTGGGCGATTGCGCCCTCCACGTGACCAGTGTCCACTTCAAACGCAAGAGCCGCCACTGGAGACTTCTCCACAATCCATTCGCGGCGAAGCTGCATCCTGGCTCCTGCCTCCCGCTGACCATCCAGTACCGGGCGACCGAAAAGTGCGCGCGGTGCTGCGAACTGATCATCGAAAGCGACGATCCGGTGACGCCCGTGAAGACGCTGGAAGTGCTGGCTTACACCGTCTGGGAGCCCTGCTGCAAGGAGGAACACAGCCATCACGAATCCTGCTGCCGTCAGGGGTATCCGTGCTGCTGCGAGGATGACGAAGACGAATCGGATTTAGATCAGTAGGGTAGGCCGCCAGCCGGAAGGCAATCACTCCCTTACGGTCGTGGCTCTGATGGCCTCGTTGAAACTACGAGACTTCGCTTCAGAGCCGCGACTGTTAGGGAGTGGTTTTGCGCGCGGAAACCGAGTTTCGCAACAGAGCCGGCGGGAACTGCGAAAATGGTTGCAGGGGTGCAACCGTGAAGCCAATCTACATCGCGACTTTTCACCAATCGCGTTTCGGAAAACTGATGGGTATGACCGTGCCCCAGATTCTGGACGCGGCCATTCAAGGCGCCTGCCGCCAGGTGAGCGCGCCGGCCTCGGCACTGGATGTGGGCAGCGTCGGCGCCGCCTGCAACTTTTCGTTGAATGAGCAGGGACTGCTGGCTGGCCTGATGGCCGGAACGCCCGGCCTGGAAGGCAAGCCCATTGAGGCCGTGGAAAACGCCTGCGCCTCGGGCGGCCAGGCGGTGCTCTCAGTGATTCAGAAACTGCAGCTCGGAATGGGCGAAACCGGGATCGCGGTGGGTTACGAAAAGATGCGCGACGCCGAAGGCAAAATGGATGGCAAGCTCATCGGCAAAGTGCTCGGCTATTTCTCGCACCCCGACGAACGCCCGGGCAAGGTCTTCGTATTCCCCCACATCTTCGCCGAAGTGATGCGGGACTATATGAACGAGTATGGAGTCACGGAACGCGACCTGGCGGCCATCCCGGTGCAAGAATATGCCAACGCCAGGTTCAACCCCTGCGCGCAGATGAACAAAGTGCAGATCACGCTGGACCAGGCGCTGAAGATCGAAGGGCTCAATCGTTATGTGGTGCCAGGCCTGCCGCTCAAGACTTACGACTGCTCGCAAATCACCGATGGCTACGCGACCCTCATCCTGGCCACCGAAGAAGGTCTGGCCAGACTAGGCGTGCCCAAGGCCGAGTGCGTGCAGATTGCCGGATGGGGCCAAGCCACGGACCCAATCCGCAAAGCCGGGCGCGACGTGCTGCGGCCCGCGGGCGCCTACCGGGCGATGCGTGTGGCGTACGAGATGGCCGGCGCATCGCCCGCCGACGTAAACGTGGCCGAGGTGCACGACTGCTTCAGTGTGATGGGCGCGCTGGGCACGGAAGTGATCGGCAAGGCCGAGGCCGGCCGCGGCGCGCAGTACTGGGTGGACGGCAAGGCCGCGCCAGATGGCGAATGCGCCATCAATACCTCGGGCGGGCTCATCGCCAAGGGCCATCCGATTGGGGCAACGGGCATCGCGATGATCGGTTGGTCGGCGCTCCAGTTAAAGGCGAAGGCGCCCACTGAGGTGCAGGTGAAGAACCCGAAATTGGCCGCAACGTTCAATATCGGCGGGCCGATCTGTGCCAGTGTCTGTACGGTGCTGCGGGGCTAGGATTCAAGTGGGACAGGCCATCGTTTTTTTGTGGCCTGTCGGGTTAGGCCGGGACGACAGGCCACAAAGAACGATGGTCTGTCCCACCTTGAGTCCGCCATTTACGCGTGCTGCATCGCCGCTGCTTGCCGCTTCCCAATCTCTTCCGGAGACACGTCTTCCTTGTGGGTTGCCACGTGCCACTGGTGGCCGAAGGGGTCGGTAAGTCTTCCGTAGCGGTCGCCCCAGAACATGTCCTGCACCGGCATCGTCTGCCTGGCACCGGCGGCGACTGCCTGATTGAAGACAGCGTCCACGTCGTCGACGTAAAGAAAGATACTGACCGGGGTCCCGTTGAGACTCTGGGGCGAATGCGCACCCCCCATGGCAGCCTGATCGGCGACCATGAGGCGGGAATCCCCAATCTGGATTTCACCATGCATGACGGTGCCGTCCGGCTTGGGCATGCGAAAAAGTTCCTGCGCGCCGAAGGCTTGTTTGTAGAACTCGATGGCCTTTGCCGCGTCTTTCATGACCAGGTAAGGCGTGGCCGTATGATAACCGGCCGGAATGGGGCTGACTGTCTTTTTCATAGCAGTTCTCTCTCCTTGGTTTTTCTTGGCGCCCGCTCCAAAGCGCGCGCTCATCCTTAAGACGATTGGCCCACGCCCGAATCGACAGGGCCGACGGATTTTTTCCCGCCACAGGCGCCTGATGCCAAGTAAAAAGTACCGATGACTGATGCGCCGACTGGTGCACCAGCGTAACGTCCGATACCAACGCACCATGGCCACCCCTTGCGATTCAAGCGTTGGCACTCGATCTGCCTTACTCACCGTGCTGGGAGGGATCGAGATGAAGCGCCAGTTGACCATTTTCGGTTCGGCAGTCCTTTTCTTCACGCTTTCCGCATCAGGCCAGGAGCCTCTGCGGCGGGGCGA
>DATMNI010000427.1:0-9285 GCA_035570275.1 Candidatus Acidiferrales bacterium
TCGTTGCGATGATTCGCGCCTGCGAGGAAAAAGGAGATCTGGAGCTAAAGGCGTTCCTGATTCTTGCGCCCACCACAGGAATGCGGAAAGGCGAGATCCTCGCTCGGAAGTGGACCGACATCGACCTGGACTCTAAGAACCCCTCAATTTACGTACGCATTACAAAGAACCGGGAACCGAAAAGGGTCCAACTCCCGGATATCGCCATTGATGCCCTCCGGGCGCTGCCCAGCTATGGCCACCACGAATATGTATTTCCCGCAAAGGCGAACCCCCGGTTTCGCGGCAATTTCAAGAAGCCGCATGCTTGGGATCTAGGAAAGCGGTTCCGGCGCGTTGCCGAGGCCGTCGGTGTGAAGGAGCTGAGGATTCACGACCTCCGCCACTTCACGGCTTCAACCCTCACCTCTGCGGGGGTTGCGGACAACATCATCAGCCTCTTGACAGGGCACAAGAGCCGGGAACTGCGTCGCTATCAGCACCTGCGGGAAGATCTTAAGCGCGGAACGGTCGATCTGATTGCGAAGAAGCTGGAAGAGGCGCAGACAAACGGCAAGGACCGTAACGATGCATCTAGTGCACCCCTACTGCACACGGGGTCAAAAACGCCGAAAAAGCTGGTCGGGAAGGGCTCTAAGTGATTGAAAATATGGCGGGGACGACGGGGTTCGAACCCGCGACCTCCGACGTGACAGGCCGGCGTTCTAACCAAACTGAACTACGTCCCCGCGATTGTCACGAACAATTTGATGCTAACACGGCCGCACCCCAGCCGCAAAATCGTCGGAAAAAAGGTCCAGGAGCGTTGAAGGGCGGCTAGCGCGGTCACCCCAAGGATCTGGGCCGCGGAGGCTCCAGGACGTGGTGCGATCACAGGGACATGGTGCGGCCGTGAGTGCAGTTTACACTCCGAATGACTGGCGCCTTCCCCATCGCGGTCAAAAACTTGTGCGCGGGCCGGCGCCGGTTTTCCACGGCTCCAGGTCCGAGGGGAGAATCGTAGCCCGGTCTGCGGCCGTATCGTAGCTGCTTATCCTAGGGGGTGCCGTATCCCGGGGGGTGCCGTATCCTGGACACCTGCTGCTGGCACTATTGACTAGTAGATGACAGACCGCGATTTCCGGCAGGCCTTCGACGACCACAAGGACGCGGTCTTCGGCTTTGCCCTCCGCATGACGGGGTCGGCCCCGGCTGCCGAGGATATTGCGCAGGACTGCTTTCTCGAACTGCTGCGGCATCCCGATTGGTTCCATTCCAGGCGGGTGTCGCTGCGCGCCTTTCTGCTGGGAGTGGCGCGGAACCTGGCTTTTCGAATGTGGCGCCGGGAGCACCGGCTGGATCCGTTGGATGAGGATGGGGAAGGTTACACGCCGGATTTGGCGGCCGGAGACGCCGTGGAACTGGTCGCCGCGGCAGTGCAATCGCTGCCGCCGCTGCAGCGTGAGGCCATCGTGCTGTTCGAATACGAGGGCTTCACCCTGGAAGAGATCGCCCGCGTCGCCGATGCCGACGTGGGCACAGTGAAGTCGCGCCTGCACCGGGCGCGGGAGAGGCTGCGCCGCATACTGGCGCCGTTGCGCAGTGGCGCGGAAGGAACCGATGACCGACGATGAGCTCTCGGCAATCCTGAAGAGGTGGAAGGTTGCGCCCGCCCCGCCCAGCCTCGAAACGCGGGTTTTCAGCCGGCGTCCGCAAGCCGCGCGGAGATCTCTTGGATGGGCTGCGGGTGCTGTGGCCGCCACGGTGGCGATTGGGCTCGGCGTCTGGATAATGCATGATCGGCGCCCTCCGGACGCGCCTGCGCCCAAGCCAAGCCAGCCGCATCCGGCCGATGTGAATAAGGAAGCCAATAAGGATGCCAGGAACCCGGCGTCGCGCCCGCCGGTCCTATCGGTGCCTGGGCGCGCAAGAGACTCGGGCGTGCCGCCGCTGAAGATTGACGCCAAGGCGGCTGACGGCAAACTCCTGGAATCGCCGCCGGCAGTTTATCCCGAAGCGGCGCGCGCTGCCGGCATCCAGGGCACAGTCAAACTGCAGGTCGTAATCGGCAAGGATGGTCGCGTAGTGGAGGCGATGGTGATCAGCGGCAACCAGCTATTGGCGCCCGCGGCCATTGAGGCAGTGAACCGGCGGTTGTACCGGTCCACGCTGCTCAATGGGCAGCCAGTGGAATTGGTCACGGAGGTTGAGGTGAACTTCAGGCTTCAGTGAACGGAGTGACTATGTGGAAACTTCTTGTCTTTGCCTGGATCGCGGTGGCCCAGGACGTAACGCCGCCGCCCAATCCGCGGCTCGAAGGAAAGGTGATGAGCCAGTCCGGTGCGGCGCTTTCCAAGGCCGCGTTGCACCTCAGAGGCGCCGTCCGAAACTACGCGGGCGAATCCGAAATCTCCGGCAACTTCGCTTTCGAAAACGTCGAGCCCGGCGATTACACGCTCACCGTCGACCGCAGCGGCTATGTCCGCGGCGTATACAATACTTCGTCTGCAAACCCGCGGGGACTCTTTGGACTCAAAGCCGGCCAGGTCAAGAGCGATATCGTGGTCAAGCTGATTCCCCAAGGCGTGATAACAGGAAAGGTTATCGACCGCGACGGCGATCCGATGGACCGGGCCCGAGTGACGGCGTACCGGAAGGTGTTTACTGCGGGCCACTGGCATCTGCAATTCGTGCAGGCCGCCCCGGCCGCATTGGATGGCACATACCAGATCGGCGGGTTGGCCGCCGGCAGGTATTACCTGTCCGCGGAGGATTCCGAAACCGCGATGGGGGTGCCGCCCGGCGAGCCGGGGCGTCCAGGGCACGAGGAGCGTTACGTGGTCACCTGGCATCCGGGCGCGCTCGATCCTGCAACCGCCGTGGCCGTGGGTGTCGGAGCCGGAGAAGAATTGGGCCATGTAGACGTGCGCATTCGCCAGGAGCGCGTCTTCCGGGTTAGGGGCAGGGCCATCAGCGCGCTCACCGGCGCACCGCTGACCAGGATCGCGCTGGGCATCGCGCCCGTTCAGACCGATCCTTCCGGAATCCAGACCGACCCCAAGCTGAAACTGGGCATGGCCGAGGATGGGGGCTTCGAGTTCAGCCAACTGCTGCCCGGCAGTTACGTGGTCTCCACGCAGGGTGGGCTGATGCTCAACGGCAAGCTGTACTCCGACGTTCCGCTGGTGGCGCGCCGCGTGGTCAACATCTCCGACCGGAACGTCGAGAACCTGGTGTTGGAACTGGGCCCGCCGGCCAGGATTACCGGGGTCTTTCGCGGCGTCCCGGAGGAACGCACGCCAGGCGAACACACCGCAGGCGAACGCACCGTTGGCGAACGCACCCCAGGCAGCGGCAAGCCTCCGGGTACGGTGAACATTGGCCTGGCGGCCACGGACGGACAGGGCCGAAGTAACACCCCAATTGTGGCGAGCGAGAAGGATGGCACGTTCGTGATTCCGGCCGTGCCTCCGAATCTCTATCAGGTGAGCGTCAGCCATCTGCCCGGCGGAACGTACGTCCAGTCGATCCACTTTGAAAACCTGGACGTTACCAGGACGCCGCTCGATCTGACCTCGGGTGCGGGAGGAAGGCTGGACCTGGTGTTGTCGCCGGATGCCGCGGACGTCAGCGGCACGGTACGGAACGAGAAGGGAGATGCGTGCGCCGGGGCCGCGGTCACGCTCTGGGAACCGGGACTGCCGCCCGGGGCCGCGGACACAACCAGGACCCTGGTTGCCGACCAAAGTGGCGGATTCCGCTTCCAGAACCTGCCGCCCGGCGACTATCGCATAGCCGCGTGGGAGGAGATTGAGCCGGGCGTGGCGGCGATACCGGAGTTCCGCTCCCGCTTTGACAGCGCCGCCTCGGCCGTGAAATTGACCGCCAGGGACCATGCCGGTACGGACCTGAAACTGGTGAAGAAAGAGGCCATCGAAGCCGAAGCGGCCAGGCTGCGGTGACGAGCCGCGCGCTATGTGGGGCAGGTTGCCAACCGGTTGCCAACCTGCCCCACAAGTCTACCGGCCACAAGTTTACCGGCCCGCAAGTTTTACCGGAGGGTATCGGCGAGCAGCTTGGCCAAATCGGCGATCAGCAGCGAGCCCGGGTTGTTCGGCGAGTAGTCGGTCTTGGCCATGCCGTCGACGGTGATGGCCATGGCGATGCGGCCGGCCTTGGTGTAGACGATGCCCACGTCGGAACGAAGCGCGTCCAGGGCGCCGGTCTTGTTGGCCACCGGGAGATCGCCCAACTTGCGGCGGATGCCGGAATTGTCCTGGCAGCGTTTGAGGATGACGAGCATTTCGCGGGACGCTTCGGGGCTGACCAGGCTGCCGCGCTCCATGCGCTCCACGATGGTGACCATGTCGCGCGGGGTGGAGACGCCGATGCCGTAGCGCTGGTTCTCGGGCAACTTTCCGGCGGCAGACCAACCGTTGGCGGGCTTGAGCTCGGCGCCATCGCCGCGGATCTTGCGGAGCGAGCGGGTGGTGGGAATGCCGATGCGGTCCAGGTAAGCATTGACGGCGTCAGGGGTGATGCGCTCCAGGATCATGTTGGTGGCGGTGTTGTCGCTGAGCACGATCATGAGGTGAACAAGGTCGCGGAGGGGAAGCTGGACGCCGTCGGCAAGCTCGGTGCCGATGACGCCGGAGCCGGAAACCTTTTCGGCGGCGGTGACGGTGAGGAGTTCGGTCCACTTGGCCTGACCGCGGGCGGTGAGGTCGAAGGCGGCGGCCATGATGGCCAATTTGATGGTGCTGGCGGTGCGGACGGGTTCGGTATCGCGGATGCCGGCGGTGGCCCCGGAATCGAGGTTCTTGGCGTAGAGGGAGACGGTGCCCTGGAAATCGGCGATGCGGGCGCGGAGAGTGTCGGGGAGGGGCTGGGCCAGGGCCGCGGCGGCGAAGAAGAAGCAGACCATGGGGATACGGGGCATGATTGATGATAGCGGAGGCGGCGGCTATGCCAGCGTGAATTGGCGAACGCTCGGGTTCTGTGTTTCCCCGGACAATGTGCCTGAATCTTCGAGCACCCGCGGCCGGTCCTGTCCAAACAGCGCCCGCAGCCACTGCTCGGCGGCATCCGCGTTCCATGGCAAGTAGCCATCGGCGCCCGCGAAGCAGAGCGAAGCATACCAGCAGTTCTCAGTCTCCAGCCGCATGAAGATCAACGACACATTTGTGGGCAGGTGCCGCGCGGAAACCGTCCGGATGTAATACTGGTTGACCTTGGCCATGCTGTCGCCCGTCGCTCTGGTTTGACGCCACATGCCACGCCCCGCGTTGGAGCGCAGAAGCTTGGCCACATTGGCAATCGACCAGTCGGTTCCGAAGATGCGTCCCTCGGTGTCGGGCGCCGCGATCGGCGTCTTTCCCATAAGTTCGATGATCCCACCTCGGCGTGGCCTTGTGCAGCCTGGAGCAGCACCGCCAGCACCTCAGAGGAATACGGCCGGTGTCAGCCGGCGCCAACCACCCGGTAGTTCCGAATCCAGGAGAAGGCTGGCACAGGCGTCCGACGGTTAGCCGAGTGCCTGTATTTCGTTTGGCGGACCCCCACCCACTAAAGTTTCCCAAAATGTTGGCCGATCTAGTTAGTGTGCTGCTATCTGAAACCATCACAGACCGGCCCGTAGATCAGCCCGGTACGATCCTCGAGGCATTGGTGCGGAACTTCGAACGCGATGTCGCCGAGAACCGCAAGCTGATCCGCGATCAGTTGGACAACGGTCCCGAAGCTTTTTATCGGAATTCGATCGCTCTCATGAAAAGCGCGGATGAATCGCGAGGTTTTCAGCATCTGGTGTTGTTGCTGGTTTCGAGCGGGTTCCTGTTGAGGGCGCTGTGCGATGCCACCCTTTCGCGGGACGAGGCGATGGCGTTGGCCCGCGCCGCCACGCGTGCCAACCCTATGGCGGACGTCGAACTTGCCAGGGGTCTTGCGGACAGCACCGCACAGCCGGACGGGCCCGTCCAACTCGAATCGGCGCCGCGCCTGATGGAGATCCTTGCGGAGATTTCGGATGGTAGCCGGATCGCGCCGTCGCTGATGCGGTTAATGCGGCATCCCAACGCTTACATCCGTTCGAAGGCCGTCCTGATGATCGGCCGCGGAAACCTCAGCGTCAAATGGGTGCGGGGACGGCTTTCGGAAGCCGACCCCCGCATTCGCGCCAATGCCATTGAAGCGCTCTGGGGAGTGGCTTCACACGAAGCCCAGGTAGTGCTACGCTTCGCACTGGCCGACGGCAACAACCGCGTGGTTGGAAACGCACTCCTGGGCCTCCATCTGGTGGGCGATTGCTCCGCGATCCCCGAAATTGTGAAACTGGCCCGTAGTGAAGCCCCCCTTAGCCGGGCTACGGCTGCGTGGGTGATGGGAGAAACCGGCGATCCGCGGTTTACAGAAATTCTGGTGCGGATGCTGGTGGAGTCGAACACCACGGTGCGGAAGACCGCGTTCGTGGCGCTGCGCCGGATCAAGGTAGCAATCGCGCAAGCCGGCCTGGGCCCCCGGTGGAAGATGGCCGGCGTCATTTCAAACCAGGCGGGCGATCTGCAGCGGGCCCAGCGCAAGGTACACCTGGCAGTCACTCCGGAGAACGGCCAAGGTCAGCCCAAGATTCTGCCTACTCAGTTCATTTTGTCGGAGAACGGTCAAAACGTGATGTCCTACAAAGTCACCGAGAAACCGGAGATGGAAGCCATGTCGGTGGTCTTTGTTTTTCCCAGAGCGGGGGAGGCTGCCGCCGCCCCGTGGAACCAGGGCGCCATGAAATGTCTCGCCTGGAAGCGGCACTCCGACCTCTGGGTGAACCTGCCGTTTCTCCCTTCGGGCGAACCGGAGGCAAAGGGCCATGCCATCGACGAGCCACCGGCATTTAGCGCCGGCTCCACTGCACTGGCGGCTTCCTTTGCGAAAACGCCGGGCCGAGTGGATTGCTCGGAGTTGTGGGAAACCCTCTGGCGCTGCGTCCGGCCGGATCAGGCTGCGTCGCGCGGAAAACGCCACCTGATCGTCGTGGCCAACGAGGAGTTTAGACGGATTGCCGGGCACGGTCTGATCGCCAACGTAATCAGTTCTCGGACCTCGCTACAGGTGATCTCTTCGTTTCCCAACCCCGAAGTGGAAGATTTCTGCCAGAAAGCCAAGGGCCGGTTCTATGGCTTCGAGAACGAGTCCGAGATTCCCGATCTGGTGCAGCAGGCCTATCTGAACCTGCTGACACGGTACGAAATCAGTTATCAGCCTGCTTCCAAGGACGCAACCGAGGTGAGAGCGCGGGTCCATACCGCATCGGGCTGGGGCGAAGTCAAGATCCCCATTCCACAGGAACCCAGCCTGTCTACGTGAGGTATTTCTCGGGCAGGGGTTTGCCGGGCGTTCCGAGTCTCAGAGACTCGTCATCATTTTCCAGGCGGCGCCGATCTTCACCAGTTGAAGCTGTTGATGACGCGGGCGAACCGGCTTTTCCCCAGGAGCGCGCCGCGACCCATAGGTGCTGAACACATGCGCGAGGCTGCTAAACGTCTCCACCCGCCCGGCGGCTTCCGGCTCATTTGCCGTCCGGTCCGGAAATTACTTCGTAGATCGCGCGGGCCACGGTCCACAGAGTCGGTTCGGCCGGCTTCGCAACCGGCGCGAAGCAGGCAGTGGCCGGTGGCCGGCACAAAACCGTCCACCGGCATCCGACCACCGGCATCCGACCACCGGCATCCGGCATCCACTCTAGTCCTTCCACTCCACGGCCAGACGCACCAACGTCCGAACCGGCAGGCCGGTGGGCCCTTTGGCCAGAAACGGCGTTTTCTCATCCAGCCAGGCGGTGCCTGCGATGTCCAGGTGTACCCAGGGCGTGTCTTCCGCAAATTCCTTTAAAAACATGGCCGCGGTGATGGCCCCGCCAGGCCGGCCGCCGATGTTCCCCAGGTCGGCGAAGGCGCTCTTCAAGGCCTCCTTATAATCGTCGTCCAACGGCATTGCCCACATCCGCTCGCCCTCGGACTTGCCGGCGCTGAGGACGCGGTCGCGCAAGCCGTCGTGGCTGGAAAAGAGCCCGACGTTCAGGTGACCGAGGGCTACTACGATGGCGCCGGTCAACGTGGCCGCGTCCACCAGATGGGTGCACCCCTGTTTACGCGCATACGTAAGCGCGTCGGCCAGAATCAGACGGCCTTCGGCATCGGTGTTGAGCACTTCGATGGTTTTTCCCGACATGGCGGCGACGATGTCCCCGGGCCGCTGGGCGCGGCTACCGGGCATATTCTCGACGCAGGGAACGAAAGCCGTCACGGCGATCGCCGGTTTCAATTGGGCTATAGCCTGCATAGCGCCGATCATGGCCGCGCCGCCGGCCATATCGTACTTCATCTTCTCCATGCCGTCGGAGGGTTTGATGGAGATGCCGCCGGTGTCAAAAGTAACGCCCTTGCCGACCAGGCCCAGATGAGCCCTGGATTCGGCTTTGGCCGGAGTGTATGAGATGACGATAAGCTTCGGCGGCTCGGCGCTGCCAATGGCCACGCCGAGCAGTGCGCCCATGCCAAGTTTCTCCATGTCCTCACGCTCCAAAACGTGACAGATCAGTCCCTGCTCCACCGTCATTTTGCGAGCGGCTTCGGCCATTTTGGCCGGAGTTAGCCGGTTGGCCGGCTCATTCACCAGGGCACGCGCGAAGTTCTGGGCCTCGCCAATAATGCCGCCGCGCCGGGTGCCGGCCTCCACCGCAGCCGCGTCCCCGGCGGTGACCAGAGTAAAGGATTCGACGGTCTTCTTGTCGCCATCCGTCTTGTAAAGGTCGGGCTCATAGTCGCCCAGCAGGGCGCCCTCGGCGGCGGCTTCGGCATACTCAGCGGCGGCCAGATCGCCTTCGAGCGCCAAAGCGATCTTTTTGACCGATTTGCCCTTCAGGAACCGTAGAGCCGCGCCAACCAGCTTCCGCAGTTCGTTGGGATCGAACTTGTCCGGTTTCCCGGCCCCAGTCAGCAGGACTCGGACGGCGGCCACGCCCGGCACGTGGTGCAGGAGCGTGAGTTCCAGGGGTTTTCCGGAGACTTCACCGGAATCAAAGAGATCACCCGCTCCGAATCTCGTCTCTTTTCGGCCTTCGAAGACCGGCACAATCAGGGCTTCCGCCTCAATCTGGCCGATTGGTTGGGTTTCAACAGCAATGCGCATCACCCACTGATTGTGACCGAGGCGGCGGCCAACCGCAAATGGGAAGTACCCTGGGGCCTTGGCCCCGGCTCCCGACCCTCGCCCCCGGCTCCCGACCCTCGGCCCCGGCTCCCGACCCTCGGCCCC
>DATMNI010000428.1:0-16121 GCA_035570275.1 Candidatus Acidiferrales bacterium
TCGGCAGACTTCAGGTCGCCTTGCAACAGCAGGCCGATGCCCCAATCGTTCCAGCGCTCCCGGTCCTGTTTGCGCACCACCGGCCGCCACACAGTCTGGCCCAGCGGCAGCGCAACCTTCGCCTCCGCCAGCGTGATCACCGGCAAATCGGGAATTCGGCCGCGGATGTTTCCCGACACGTTGGCGGGAATGAAGCGCGGGCCGAATTCGTATTCAAGACCGTTATGATCCGGCCCCAGCAGCGACGCGTCCTGCCCCGGTTTCGGCTGTGCGCCATACGAGAACTGCGTGTAATACCACGAGAATTTCCGGTAGTTCAGTTTGGCCGTGAATTGAATCGGCCCGCGCGCGTCCTTCGGAACCTTCACCAGATAATGCGCCACGTCGGCCGCGCCCGGCGGAATCAGCCGCACGTAGAGCAGGCTGCGGGCCTGCCAGGCATTCCGCTTGTTGATCGGGTTGCCATCGCCATCCAGTTGATACGAGCGGTAGAAATGCGCACCCGGCTCCACCGGCCCCCTGCCTGTACCTGACGCGTCGCTGTCCGTCACATTGCCGCTCCAGAAAATGGTGCGGCCGTCGCCGTCTTTCGCCTGCAGCTCCAGCCACGTGTCGAAGGCGTCCACCGTGCCGCCGGGAAAGAAGTGGCCGATCTTGCGAGTGCGCACCACCACGTCCACGCGCGCTGTGCTTCCAGGCTCCAAACTGGCGCCGGCGGTATCTAAAGGGGCCGCCAACTTTCCGACGTCGCGAATGACGGCCGTACCGGTCTGTTCGGCCTCTTCACCCACCGCGAAAGTGGAGTTTGCCTGCACGCTGTCGCTTCGCCGCAGCATGGCTTGGCCGCTGCTGGAACCGGCGGGTGACACCGCGAAGATGTCCACCGTGATGAAGCCCGACTTCAGAAACTCTTCCGTGGCGCGCATCTGCGCCGCATCGCCGTTGACGTACGCCACCCCCGTATTGGCGGCCGGGAAACGATGCGAGTGAATCTTGCCGTCGCGGTTACCCGGGTCTTGGGACGGCGTCAGCGGCATGTGGCAATCGGCGCATGCCTGCGATTTAGCGGGGTAGTAGAACGACCGCGCGCCCTGCCCCGAAACGCCGCTGGCCTGCCAGTTATCGTAGTCGTTAAAGCCGCGGAACCAGCGGTACTGGTTCACCGGCACATCCAGATGCACCTTGTGACACGCCGCACAGAACTCCGCCTCGGCCATGAACGGTTTCAAGAAGGTGGCCTTGTGCGGCTTCGGGTTCAGGTAGGTCAGGAAGTAGTCGATGGCACGAATGGTTGGGTTGTGGCTCGAAGCCAGTTCGTGCAGCGGCGGATACTCCACGCGGAAATCGGCGTTGCCCATGCTGCTGCCCACGTGCACGATGGCGTGGCACGACATGCATCCCAACCCGGCCTGCGCCTCCGGCGTGTCGATCTGTTCGCGAATCGGCCGGTCGAAACGGCCGTTGAAGAAGACGGCGTGGTCGTGGCACCCGGCGCACCATTTGCTGGGCCGCGTGCCGGTGACGTCCTGAAAGTATTCGATGGATTTCCGGTAGAACTGGTTGTTGAACGAGGCAAAGTGGTGCATCGAACCCTTCCATTGTTCGTAGATATCCTTGTGGCATTGGCCGCAGGATTCCGAATCCATGAAGAAATTCGATGGAATGATTTTTCCGGTATTGGTCTGCGCCGAAGACGGAGCAAACGGAGACTGCGCGCCGGCCCCTTCTTCATCCATCGAAAGTGGCGCGGTGGTGGGGTTCCGAATGCGATCGTCGGGGTTGGGCAGCAGCCTGTGGTAGATCGCCGTCGAGGCAGGAAGTACCAGCAGCACGCCCAAGGCGAACGCCAGCGTCCTGCGAAATGGCTGGCGAGATGTCTGGTGAAATCCGCGCGCCGCAATCAGCGCTACCGCCACCACCGCCAGTGCCACGTGCAGCCACAACGCCCACCGGTGCTGCAAGGTATTGCCGCGGATGGCCAGGTACGCCGCCGGGATGGCGCAACCCAAAAACGCGCCGCACTCGCGCGGATATCGGGGTGCCCATCGCACCGCCGCCGCGGCCAGCGCCAAACCAAGGCCGAGGTGCAGCAGCACGTTGGCTTCGTAGAAAATGCTGGCGTGCGCGAACGCTGCCAGGTAGGCCCCATTCACAATCAACAGCGCCAGACTGTACGCGCCGATCTCCTGCCGGGTGAGCCGCCGCATCCTACTCCCCGGTGCGCGGCCGCAACGGCCTGATCAGCCGCAGCGCGGGGCGCGTGTTGTACTCGCGCAGGTAATCCTGGTGCGCCTGGTCCCGCGGATAATGCTGGGCCGCCGGATACGGGTAGCTGCTCATCCCGTGGAACGGCAGCGGCAGCACGGTTTGCGAGAACGCCGTATTGGCGTCGGCATCCTTCGCCCAACCGTCCACCAGCAGCAGGAAATCCCGTTTCCATCCCGCGGGCAGCGGCGGCAACTCGCGGGCGCTGAACCGCAGCCCAATTTCGTCGCCCGAACCCATCAGCACCATGCGGTCGTCCGGCGCCTGCAGCAGATTCTCCACCGCGCCGTAGCGCGTATAGTTTCCGGAAGTCGGGTTCCACATGGAAGTCTCACTCACAGTCTGATACTCGAAGCGCTCGGGCTGCTTGCGTTGCGGCCGGGTTGCCCCAAGTCCGGTAGGCTTCGAAAAACCTCGAAAATGCAGGTCCGCCGAAAGCATGGGCGCCGTGGTCAGCCGCACCGCCGGTGGCGCGTCATCCTCCACCAGAAAGATTTCGTCCCAGTAGACGCACAGGTTGGTCATTATGCGGACCACGCGCGAGTTGGAAAGAAACTTGCCGCTCAAATCCACCGCCATGGTCTTCGGCTTACCCGACGGAATACCCATGTCCTCGACCACCGTCTTCCAGTTCCCCGACGCATCCTTCACCTGCAGGTAGGGGAAAGTCAGATCTTTGTGCTCCTGCATGGCCGCCCGGAACGTGCTGCCGTCCGCCCAATCCACCCACCCATGCAGAATCAGCACCGCGCGGTTTTGCGCCGCGGCCGTGCCGAAATCCAGATCCAGGTGATGCATCTCCGCCACACCCGCGGCGTCGCGCCGGAATTGCTCGGGCAGGCTGGCGCCGCTCTTCGCGAGCGGGTATACGCGCCGCTCCACCCCGAACAACCGGAACTCCGGAAACGGCGGCGACTTGAACTTCTCGTTGGTGACAATCTCCGTGCCCGCCGGGTGGTCCACCGCCTGCAGCTTGATCTGGTCCAGGTACGAGACCTCGTGCAATTCCTCGGTGACGCGGACCTCGTAAGCGCCGTCGCGCTCCTTCAGCATCTCGCCCGGAATCGACACATATTCGTCGTGGTCCACCGGGAAGAACTGCCCGTCGCCCGAACTTGCGCCCAGCGGCGCCACGCCCAGCACGTCGGTGATGAACACGAACCGGCTGCCGTCCCACGTGAAGATCATCGGGCACGAACCCGACAACCGCTGGGCCTCCTTGACGGCCGCCAGCTTGTTGAGCGGTTGGTTCATCTCATTCTGGATCAGCCCGTTCGGCCACGTGATCCGCACCGTCTCCACCAGGTTCTGCGCGCCCAGGCGGAAGACCAGCGGCACGCCATCGTACGCCTGCTTTTCGTAGCGCGTGCCCGCCTTCACTTCGACCTTGGCGCCCACCGCCGATTTCAGGTTCTTGACGCCGGTGAGCGCGATTTCGATCCAGTTGCCGTAATTGGCAGTGGCATTGTGCTCCAGCATGAGCGCGCCATCCTTGGCGATGTGTGCGTGCGCCAGCCGGCCGTTGCCATCGAAATCCGCGGAGGCGAAACTGGCGGTCGCGAAGGCGCCTGCAGCTTCGGCGCCGCCCGCCCCGGCGCCGGCCACTCCGGCAACCGCCGCCGCGCCGTTGGACACCCCACCGGTTTTCTGGAGTTTCCCCTCGCGGTTAAGCAGCAGCAGGTCCGGCCGAGCCGCCAGATCGGTGCGGCCATCGTGGTTGAAATCCTGGGCTACGAGATGGCTCGAGCCTGCCGGCAGTTCGTCGATGTTCACTGCTTCGTACGCACCACCCAAATGGTCGCGATACAAAACCCCCGGCCGGTCCTGGTAGGAGACCGCCAGATCGAAACCGGGCGTGTCGGGCTCCAGGTCGAAGCGGGCAGCGGACAGCGCGTGGCCCTTCACAAATGGGAATCGCCTGGTCTCATCGCTGAACCCGGCCTGCCCGTTGTTGCGCAGCAATTTCGATTCGTCGCCGATCAGCACCAGATCCAAGTCGTAGTCATGGTCGAAATCCAACCAGACCGCCTGCCGGAAGGAACCGCTGGCGATATCGGCATGCTTGCGAAACTTCCCGTTGACATTGCGGTACAGAGCCACGCCCGTCGTGGTGACCACGCAAAGATCCGTCAGTCCATCATTATCAAAATCTCCCGGCGCGATAAACACGACGTCGCGAAGCCCTTCAAGCCCGCTCTCCCCGGCCCCTGGCCCACTCGCGCTTTGGCGAGCCTGGCCCCCGGCCCCCGACCCACTCGCGCTTTGGCGAGCCCGGCCCCCGGCCGCACCTCGGTACACGCCGACCTTGCCCGCCGACCACGCCAGCACATCGGGCCGCGTCCCCCCATCCAGGGTGATGGCAGCCACACCAGCCGCACCCGCGTCGAATCCCGCGGCAATTCGTTCGCTTCGATACACCGGAACCGACAGCGGCGCCGGCGCGGGCGCATTGATTGGGTCGTAGATTTCGGCGTAAAAGCACCATTCCATGTCCTCCGGAACGGCGGCGCCTTCCTGCTGCTTCTTCAGGTCCTGAAAAGTACGAAGTTCCGCCGCCGCCTCATCGGCCCGGTCAAGCTGCCGGTACAGCCCGTAAAGCTGAAAATGCGGCGCCGCCAGCCGCGGGTCCAGGCTCCGCGCCGTTTCGAACTCTTTCACGGCGGCTGCCTGTTCGCCCCGAGCCTTGAGGATCGAGCCCATCTGGTAGTGCGTCACGGGTTCGTTCGGAACCAGCCTTGCCATCCCTTCGAACTGCGCCAGCGCCGTGTCCAACTCGCCCTGCTTCTTCAGCGCGATTCCCAGGTTGAACCACGTGTGCGGCAGCTTCGGGTCGGCCTTCTGTGCCTTCTGCAGCTCGTCCATGCCGTGGGTTACGTCGCCCGCGCGCAGCAGCGCCAACCCATAATTGACGCGTTCGCGCAGCGAGTCCGGCGCCAATGCCAGAGCCTTCCCGAACTCATCCACCGCTTGCCGCTGCGTGGTAGGGTTCTCGTAGAATGCCTTCCCCAAATTGCGGTAGTGCCACAACTGAGCCTGCTCGCCAATCCGCTGGTCCGGCCGCCCGGTTTGCGCCAGCAGCATCCAGGCCACCCCGCTGGCGGCCAGTGCGGAAATCAGAACGAGGCTGGTGTTGAGACGAGTCTGGGACATACCCTCTGAGTATGGCGCAAGTGAGTATGGCGCACGGTGCCGTCAGAGTATAACGCCGGGCTGGGAATCGCAATAGTAGGAAAATACTAGGCGCCCGCCGAGCCTTGGAACGTTACGCCACACGCAGAGCCGGAGCGTTGTTCCGGTCACGGTGTGGCTTGACAACTATCTCCACATCCTGATTGAGCGCTACCAGAAAGCGCAGGAGACGCTCAACGGAGAATTGACGGAACTCGCCGCGCAGCATCTTGGATATGTCGGGCTGGCGGACGCCGAACAGCGCAGCAGCTTCCACCTGTTTCAGGCTGCGCCTTTTCATGATGGTGTCAATCTTGAACACGAGTTGCGCTTTTACCAGGTGCTCTTCCGCATTCGGTATTCCGATGTCCCGGAACACATTGCGGCTTCCGGTCTCGTATCCCTTCTTGCTCATGGGTTGCCCTTCTTTGCGATCTGTTCGGCCTCGCGCAGCCGTTGTCTAATCAACTCCATGTCTCGCCGTGGCGTCTCCCGCCCGGTCTTCGATTTCTTTTGGAAGGCATGCAAGACGAATACCGCTCCGGCATATCGCAAAGTGTAAACTGCCCGAAATGTGTCGCCACGGTAGTCCTTGATAATCTCCACGATCCCAGCTCCGCCGAACCCGGTCAGGGCCTTAGCGTCCCTGTGCTTGCCACCTTCCCGCGCGATAAACAATGCATAGCCCACATGATCCTGGACTGGCTCGGAAAAGTCGCCCAAATCATTTCGGCTCGACCCGATCCAGATCACTGGCTTAGGCGGCTGATCTGTCATCGCCAAACATATATAGAGATTTCACTATATCATATCAACGCGCTGTCTTCCCGCCCTGTGACAGCCCGCCGCCAACCGTGGTAGTCTTCCCTTCGTAAGACACGGAATGTCCCAACCCAGGTCCCCCACAGTCCGTTTGCTCGCTGGTCTTGTCGTCACGCTCTCCGCCGTGACCCTCTATTCGGGCTACACAGTCATACAACTCCGCGGCCTGGAGCGGCTCCAGTCCGGCATCATCGACCGCAATCGCGCCGATTCGCTCCTGCTGCTGCGCATCCAGAACAACCTCAACTCGCTCGGCCTGGCCATGCGCGACATGCTGGAGGGCAGCGAGCCCTATCCGCTCACCGCGTGGCAGGCTCAATTCCGCAGGATTCGCACCGATCTGGAAGACGCCATCGCGCGCGAAGCCCAGGTGTCGCCCCGCAACCGCGATGCCGAACAGCGCCAGTACCTGAGCGATTCGCTGGGCCAATTCTGGGACGCGCTCGACCGCATCTTCGCGCTCGCCCAGAGCGGGCAGGAGGCCGAAGCCCGCACTTTGATCCGCCTCTCGCTGCAGGCGCGCCAGGAAGCCATCGGAACCGCTGTGGCGCGGCTGCTGGTGCAGAACAACGAAACCGAACAGCAGGCCGGCGCCCGCATCCGCGGCGTATATGCCGGTGTGGAGCGCAACGTCTACCTGTTTGTGGCCGCCATGCTGGTGTTGATCCTCCTCACCAGCCTTTACCTGGTACACTACAACCGCCGCTTGTTTCAGGAAGTGGCGGTGCTTTCGGCGCGGCGCAGCGAGCTGGCCCAGCAACTCATCGCCATGCAGGAAAATACTTTCCGTTCCATCTCGCGCGACCTGCACGACGATTTCGGCCAGATCCTCACCGCCGTCGGAACCATGCTGCAACGCATCAGCCGGCGCCTGAGCCAGGATCCGGACTCCGTACGCGCCGACCTGCGCGAGGTGCAGGAGATCGTGCAGTCCACGCTCGACAAGGTGCGCGCCCTCTCGCACGCGCTGCATCCGGTGATCCTGGACGAAATCGGCTTCGAAGGCGCGCTGGATCAATACCTGCCGGGCTTCCAGAGGCAGACGGGCATTGCCGTCGGCTACCAAAAGTCCGGCGCCGCCCGCGAGATCGACCGCGCTGTCGCCATTCACCTCTATCGCGTCATGCAGGAGGCGCTGAACAACATTGCCAAGCACTCGCAGTCCAAGCAGGCGGCGGTGCGCCTGCGGTACCTGCCGGAATCCGTGGTGCTCGAAGTAGAGGATCATGGGATCGGCTTCGGAAGCTCGCACGGCTTCGGAATGGGCCTGGTTTCCATGCGCGAACGGGCCGATCTGGTGAACGGCCGGCTGGACCTGGAGAATGGCAGTTCCGGCGGCGCGCTGGTTCGGTTGACCGTGCCCGCTACGGCTCAGGAGACCCATGTCTGAACGACAAATCTCGGTTCTGCTGGTAGACGACCACAGCCTGGTGCGGCGCGGCTTCCGCCGCATGCTGGAGGACGACCCCGGAATTACCGTGGTCGGAGAAGCCGAGGATGGTCACCAGGCCGTGCAGCTTGCCGCCGAACTCCGGCCGGCAGTGGTGGTCATGGATTTCGCGCTGCCCAGCATGAATGGCGCGGTGGCGTCGCGTCACATCCTGCGAAATGCCCCCGAAACCGCCATCCTGATCCTCAGCATGCACGCCGAGGCTTCCTACGTTCGCACCTGCCTGGAGGCCGGCGTGCGCGGCTACCTGCTCAAGAACGCCATGGATCTGGAAATGGTGGCCGCGGTGAAGCAGGTGGCGGCCGGCAAGCAGGTGCTCGATCCGCGCCTGGGGTCGCTCGACCAACCGTCCGGTCAGCAGCCGCCCCAATTGACCACACGCGAGCTCGAAGTCTTGCAGTTGATCGTCCACGGCAAATCCAACAAAGAGATCGCGGCCGTGCTCTCTCTAAGCGCCAACACCGTGGCCGTGCACCGCGCCAATATCATGCAGGCCCTGGGCATCCACAACACCGCCGAACTGGTGGTCTATGCCATTCGCCAGGGTCTGGTGAGCATCGCGTGACGCGGCGCACGTTCCTGGGCGGGGCTATTCCGGGTAGTGCTTTTGTGGGCGGTGCTTTTCCCGGTAGTGCCGCGCCGCAGGCGCTTGCCGCCGCTGCGCCCGGCCTGGACTTCCGCCTGACCGACGTCACAGCGGCCGCCGGCATCCAGTTCCACCACAACAGCGGCGCGTTCGGCGCCAGGTACCTGCCCGAGACCATGGGCCCCGGCTGCGCTTTTTTCGACTACGATGCCGATGGCTGGCTCGACATTCTGCTGGTCAACGGCATGGGCTGGCCGGGTCACGCCTTGCCTGATCAAAGCCGCGACCGCACTACCATGCGGCTCTACCGCAACAACCGAAACGGCACCTTCACCGACGTCACCGAGCGCGCCGGCCTCGCGGTGGAAATGTACGGCATGGGCGTGGCCATCGGCGACTATAATAACGATGGTTTTCCCGACCTCCTGGTTACGGCGGTCGGGCAGAACCGCCTTTTCCGGAACAACGGCCGCGGCCGATTTTTCGATGTCACCGATAAGGCCGGCATAGGAGGCCGCAGCGCCTTCAGCACCTCCGCCATCTGGTTCGATTTCGACCGCGACGGTCTCCTGGACCTGCTGGTATGCAACTATGTCAAGTGGTCCCCGGCGCACGACGTTTTTTGCAGCGTGGATGGCAAGCGCAAGTCGTACTGCACGCCCGAGGCGTATCACGGCGAAACCTGCTGGCTCTTTCGCAATCGCGGCAACGGGATTTTTGAAGACGTTACCGCCAAGAGCGGCATCTTCGACAGCACATCGAAGTCGCTAGGTGTGGCCCTGCTGGATTACGACCGCGATGGCTGGCCCGACCTCCTGATCGCCAATGACACGCAGCCCAACAAACTCTACCGCAACCTGCGCAACGGCACCTTCGAAGACGTTGCCGTACGGGCGGGCGTGGCCTTCAGCGATGACGGCAAGGCCCGCGCCGGCATGGGCGTGGACGCCGCCGATTTCGACAACTCCGGCGCCGAGGGCATCGCCATCACCAACTTCGATAACGAAATGACGGCCCTCTACCGGCCGGGCCGCGATGGCGCGTACAAAGACACGGCACAGGCCGCCGGCATCGGGCAGGCGTCCCGTTCCAGCCTGGGATTCGGCTGCGCGTTTCTGGATATCGACCTGGATGGGCGCCTGGACCTGGTCGCCGTGAACGGACACATCGATGAGACCGTCCGCCGCATTCACGGCAACGTGGGATACGCGCAGCCGCCGCACCTGTTCCTCAATGACGGCAAGGGCACGTTTCGCGACGTCGCCGCGCGGGCGGGCGCCGGTTTCGGTGCACCCAAGGTGGCCCGGGGCCTGGCATACGGCGATTTCGACCGCGATGGTTCGCTCGATCTCCTGATCACCACCAACCA
The DNA here is from genome assembly GCA_035570275.1 of Candidatus Acidiferrales bacterium. Taxonomy (GTDB): domain Bacteria; phylum Acidobacteriota; class Terriglobia; order Bryobacterales; family Bryobacteraceae; genus DATMNI01. The sequence goes on from DATMNI010000428.1 coordinate 9,661, forward strand.
GGGCGCGGCCTACCTCTATCGTAACGAGCAATTGTCCGGGCACCGAGGGCTGCGGCTGCGGCTGACAGGCACGAAATCGAATCGCGACGCTATCGGCGCGGTGGCGCGTGTCTTCGTTCCGGAGGGCGCGCAATTCCGCCGGGTCAAATCCGGTTCCAGCTACCTGTCGCAATCCGAACTTACCCTAACCTTCGGATTGGGCAAGCGTGAGACCGCCACCCGCCTGGTCATCGAGTGGCCCAGCGGCGCAGTGCAGGAGTTCAAGAATGTGCGGGCGGGGGCGTACCTGTGCACGGAGGGACAGGTGCTGGCGGCGGGGTGAGCGGGGGCGAGGGCATCCTTGCCGGCGACGATTGTGCGCGAAGGAAAAGTTCTCTATGACGCCAGAACAGTCGCGTCGCGATGAGGCTGGCCGCTGGCTTGCACAGGCACAGAAGGACCTGAACGCCTGCACGCCTGCTGGCATCGCCGGAGCCTTCCCGATCGGTCTTCCGCAGTCAGCAGGCAGCTGAGAAGACGGCCAAGGCTTTCCTTGTATTTCACGACGTTCCATTCCGCAAGACACACGACCTGAACGAATTGGGCGACCAGTGCGTTGCGTTGGATTCGTCTCTTGTCCCTGTGTTCAAGGAGGCTGCCGATCTCACCGACTATGCGGTGCTGTTCCGCTACTTGGATGCCCCGTGCGAACCGGACGAAGGTGAAGCGACGGTAGCGTTGGAGACTGCCGTCCGGGTTTTCCAAGGAGTCAGTGCGCTCCTCACACTACCAAGGCAAGGGTGAGAGTCGGGTCAGAGGCCACGCCCGACATCGCGCCATACTTTGCGCGAATCACGGCGTTTGCGGTTAGCGTCCAGTTTTATCCAGCAAATCCGATGCCTTGTTCTTCGCCGAAGTACTCGATAAAGCTCGGGACGTTCTTCGTGAGGCTGCGCAGCACGACCTCCAGCGGAATGCCAATCGCCTCTGCTTGTTCGTCTAGCCCTAGGCGCCGGCCTCGCTGCTCTTGAGCGATTCCTTGCGAATCCCCTCGGCCCAGCGCTCCAGCATGCCATCGCTGCGGGATACCGCCGCGGGCTGGAATGTTCGGGCTTGTGTTCGGAACTCGTACTTGTCGAGCGAGCAGACAGTCTTCTTCGGGGAACTGCGCAGCACACGTCCGAAGACGATCAGGCGCATGGGACAGGTTTGGTCCAACATGGCTGGCCAACTGATCGAAATCTCCACAAACGCACCCGGCTTCAACGGGTATCCGGTGGCGAAGGCCACGCCGCCACTTCCCAAATCGATCGTATGCCCCGTACCCGAGGCGATGGTGGCGCCATCTTCCAACATTTTGTAGCGTAATTCCCGCTGGATTCCAAAACGAAAATTGCTCCGACGTTCTTTTTTCTGGCTGGTGTTCGGTTCCATTGTGGATCGTCTCCTCCGCCGATGCTCAAACCGTCTGATGCAGTTTGCTGCCCTAATATTATTTATAATATAATCAATCATTTACGAACCAGATGCCAAGCTCCTGTAAACCTCGTAGACACCCGGGTCGAACCCAGGGTATATACATAGTTTACAAATGAAAATGGAATTTTGTGTCGCGGTCTGACGGATTTAGCGTGACAAAAATCGGTCCCCATGAAACACCTGACGTTGGGGGCACCGGCCACCGCATGCCTCCTCAAAGTCCGGGCTGAAAAAGCCGGATTCATTCAGACAATGGCGCTTCGGGGCTGGGTGCTGGACCAATGCTACTGGGCCAGTTCCGCTGCGATTACCTTTATGCGATGCCCAATCCGAGCACCACGCCGGCCTGGAGCGGTTGCGTGCCGGCGCGCGGTCTTCACGAATGGTAGTTACATTCACGGGGCAAACGTTGCACCGGTGGGCACTGTGGACGGCGGCGGCCGGTTCCAGAGTCTCCCCCGGCTTGCCGCAGATAACCCGCCGCACGTTCTGCCCACTGTGACGGACGCTGGAACAAACGGCGGTTCCGCCGGCCAGTTGTTAACTGAGATTTTTCAATAATAAACCCACGTTTCTGTATAATTGAAGACATGGATTTTCGACCTCTACATGATCGCGTGCTGGTAAAACGGCTGGATGAAGGTGAACAGAAGCAGGGTGGGATCATCATTCCCGACACCGCAAAGGAGAAACCGCAACAGGCTGAGGTCAAGGCCGTGGGCAATGGCAAGCTGTTGGAATCCGGCGAGCGCGTGGCGCTCGACGTGAAGCCCGGCGACCGAATTCTGTTCGGCAAGTACACGGGCGCCGATATCAAGGTGGATGGCGACGAGTACCTGATCCTGCGCGAAGACGAGATTCTCGGGGTCTTGGAATAGGCTCGGGGTTTGGATAGGGCTCGGGGTTTGGACAGGGCCCGGGGCCTGAATAGGGCTCGGGGCCTGGATAGGTCTAGGTTAGTCTAAGTGATCATACATTCAATCAGGAGTTGCTCCATGTCTTTCCGGACGGGGCTTAGGCCGTTGCTGGCCTGCTGCGCCCTTTTAGCAATCAGCCAGGCCGCACCGGCCCAGACCAAGGTGGCAGTTATCAATTTGCAGCGTGCCGTTCTGGAATCGGCCGAAATTAAAGCCGCTTCAGACGCCATGAGTGCTAAGTACAAGCCGCGGGTGGCGGAGATTGAACAGCTCAACAAAGAGATCAGCGCCCTGGCTTCGAATCTCCAGAGTAACGCCGGAAAACTCACCGAGCAAGCTCAGACCGATATGAACCAGCAGGCGCAGCGGAAGCAGCGCGACGTGCAGCGCAAACAGGACGACCTGCAGGCCGATGTGGACCGTGAGCGCAACGAGATTCTGCAAAGGAGCTCCGTCAAGATGAGCGCCGTGGTCAAGAAACTTGCCGAAGCGAAGGGCCTCGATATCGTGGTCGACGCGCCGTACGCGGTGTACTTCAAGGAAGCTCTGGAAATTACCGCCGAGGCCATCGCCGCCTACGACAAAGAGAATCCGGCCGCCGCGGCGGGCAAGGCCAAGTGAGACATAACCAGACCAGGGGATCGCAGTAGCTCAGGAGATCGCACTAGACCAGGAGATCGTACCAGAGACGACATGGCCGGTTATTTGGATCAATACGGCGCCGGTGATGCGCGGCGCGAAAAGATCATCAGGATCCTGTTGTTCTCCGTGGTAGCGCTGGTGGCGGCCGATGGCGTCGGTGGCGTTCTCGCCTTCATGTTTCACAATTATCGCGAGGAGGGCCTGGTTCGCCAGTTCTTCAACCGGCTGTCATCGCACGACTATAAGGCCGCGTATGCCTTGTTCGGCTGCACGGACGCAAAACCGTGCCGTGATTACGCGGTCGACCAATTCATGGCCGACTGGGGCCCTGCCAGCGGCCGCAACGACACCTCGAATTTTCGCGTGTCGGGAAGCCGCTCCTGCGGTTCCGGCGTCATTCTGACGGTGGATTTTGGCAAGAATCAACAGGAACGGCTCTGGGTGGAGCGTCAGAATTCCACCGTCGGCTTTTCCCCGTTCGCCGTATGCCCGGATGGCCCCCGACCTTTTTGGCTATGGCCTTTCTGGCCCTTTTGGGCTTTTTAACCTTTCCAGGTTCTGTTAGAATCTTATCTCAAAGGCGGCGAGCACGATGGGAACGATGGCAGCAGGTCTGGAAGGCGTCATTGCCGGCGAGTCGGAGATTTGTTATATCGACGGATACCTGGGAATCCTCAGCTACCGCGGCTACAACATTCACACCCTGGCGGACCACGCCGGCTTCGAGGAAGTGGTTTTCCTGCTCTGGAACGGGCGGCTGCCCCAGCAGGCCGAGCTTGACCAGCTTAAGAAAGACCTGGTGGCCAACCGCGGCCTCCCGGCGCCGGTCCAGGAATTCCTGGGCGATGCGGCAAACGGCAACACCATGGACGTGCTTCGCACCGCAGTCTCCATGCTCTCGCTGTACGATTCCGAAGCGCAGGACATGTCGACGGAAGCCAACCACCGCAAAGCCGTCCGCCTGATGGCCAAGACCGCCGATATCGTCACCACTTTCGATCGCCTGCGCACCGGCAAACCGGTGATTGCGGGCGATCCAGACCTTGGCTTGGCGGCGAATTTTCTCTATACGCTCACCGGCAACCGGCCCGACGATGTGATGGAACACGCCTTCGATGTCGCCTTGACGTTGCACGCCGATCACGAACTGAATGCCTCGACGTTCGCCGCCCGGGTGGTGGCCGCCACACTGTCGGACATCTACTCGGCGATCACCGCCGGCATCGGGGCGCTGAAGGGACCGCTTCACGGAGGCGCCAACCAGGACGTAATCAAGTGGCTGCTCAGCCTGGGCGACCAGGAATCGGCTGTCCAGGCGGTGCAGAACACACTGGCCCGCAAGGTGAAGATTCCCGGTTTCGGTCACAGGGTCTATCGCACGGAAGATCCGCGCGCCACGCACCTGCGGGTGCTTTCCAAGGAATTGGGCAAGCGCACCGGCCAGGAAAAACTCTACCGGCTTTCCCTGGCGATGGAAACCACCGTCAAAGAGTCTAAAGGCCTGCTTCCGAACGTCGACTTCTATTCGGCTTCGGCTTACTACTCGCTGGGCATCCCGGTGGACCTTTACACGCCGATTTTCGCGGTGAGCCGCATGGCTGGCTGGACGGCCCACGCCCTGGAACAGTACCGGAACAACCGCCTGATCCGCCCGCGCGCCGATTACAAGGGGAAGCCGGACGGCCAGCCGTGGGTTCCAATTGGGGCTCGCTAAACCCAGAAGAATATGGCCCCAAAATAGAGCTGCCCAGATAAAGCTGCGAAGATAAAGCCATGGACGAGCGCGCCTACTACACCGAATCGCAGACCACCAAGCCGGCAACCCTCAACTGCCCGTACTGCCACTCCGCCGAGACCTACGAACTGCACTGGGCCGTCCGCACGAAGAAGGACCGCCTCCCGGGCGGCGCCGACGAACGCGACCGCGCCAAGTTCCAAAAGGCCCAAAGCTACATGGTCCTTCTGGACGACAAAGTGGCCTGCAAGAACCTCCGCTGCCGCAAGCGCTTCGATATCTCCGGCGTCAAGACAATGGCGTTCATCTAGTATGTCTTCCCGGTAGCCAGCCTCCCGGAAACGGCCATCTTCGAGGCGTTAACCTAAGTACGCCGTTTCAGAAGTTCGCCAACGTATCGGGAAACCGCTCCCTTAAGGCGCGCGGCGCCGATTAACGCGCGCGGCTCCGATCAGAGCCGCGACGGTCACGGAGCGGCTGTCTCGAAATTCGAGACCGTATTATTGAAACGGTGTAACTAAGGTTCCGGGGTCAACCAAGGCGGTTGGCTGCGATGGGGGCCGGTTTCTGCGCCGGCCGTCACACAAGTTAATCAGTGATTGGCCGTACAGGGCAGCCCTAAAGAGCCCTATCCGTAGAATTCGGAGTCCGCTAGTATCAATGTCTATGGGTAAGTGGTCTGGTGGGACGAGGCTTTTTGGTTTCGGGCTATTGATCACCGTCGCCGTAACCGTGATTCTACGCACTGTCTTCGGCCAAACGCCGCCGGCCAGCTTCAGCGACTTCTACCTCCTCGGCCTCATCTTCGTCTCCTATCATTGTTCGTGGAGATTGTCGGTGGCTTTGCTGGCGGTCTCCGCCGGCCTGGCGCTGTTCCTCCTCAGACCGCTCGACTGGATCGACGGTTTTCAAATCATCTCCTATATCGTCAGCGCTTCCGTGGTCATCTGGGTCATGGCGCAATTGAAGCGGCCGGCTGCCATCCGCCGCAGTCCGGTGCCGGTAGAGGAAGTCTCATCGAGCCTCCATTAGCGCTGGGTTCGCGGAGCCGGTTGTTTATGGGTACGCCCGCGGACTTGCAGAATCCCTGCACGCCTCGCCGGACCGAACCGTCATAAACTAAGAGAAGGTAGCGTATGTTCAACTCAAGAAGGCGCCGGGGATTTTCCCTCATCGAATTGCTGATCGTAATCGCGATCATCCTGATTATCATTACGATCGCGGTACCCAAGTACCAGAAGACGCAGATCTTCGTGCGGGAAACCGCGGCCATCGCGGCGATGCAGACCATCCATAAGATGGAGGTTCAATATCAGTCGCAGTACGGCCGCTACGCCATCTCGCTGACGGAGCTTGGGCCACCGGCCAGCGGAGCTCCCAGCCCGGCGGCCGCCGACCTGATTGGCAACGATCTGTCCGGCGGCGTGAACAAAGGCTACAAATTTACCCTGACCGGTACGCAGGGTGGGTACGTGATTAATGCCAACCCGATCAACTTCGGCTCCGACGGTAACCGCACCTTCTTCTCGGACCAGTCCATGGTGATCCGGAACAATTTCGGGCAGGAGCCGGCCACCGCGACCAGTCCGGAATTGAATCACTAAAGCAGGCTGCCCCAGCCACGGCTGGGAGCATCCGGGACTAAGGGCGTTTATTTGGCGGCGCCCTCCGGGTGGATTGCCAGATTTCCATGCGGCTTGCGCGGCACC
>DATMNI010000429.1:0-27035 GCA_035570275.1 Candidatus Acidiferrales bacterium
AGGCCTCCATCCTCACTTGCAACGAACGGTGTTCCCCCAATCGGAACTCGCGGCGTACCGCCACATCTGCCTGCGACATGCCGAAGCCCGTAATCGAATTCCGCCCCAGGTTGCCCTGAACGCCGCCCTGAACGCCGCCCTGCGCACCGCCCGGAATGCCCGGACCTGCGGGGTAAAAGGCAGCCGGATTGATACGCCTTCCACCCGGCGCTCCACCGTCTGGCAGCCATACCGGCTGGTCCGGCATCAGGTTCGGGCGAACGGCGTTGGCCAGCCCCACGCCCTGGTATTCGTCATTCTCCAGCACTGAAATGGGGAAGCCGCTGCGGGCGCGCAACACCGTGTCCACGGACCAGCCTCCCAGAAAACGCGCGCCTCCCGTCCGCTTCCCGGCAAACGTGTATGTCAGCGCGCCGCTCAGGGAATGGCGCAAATCGAAATCGGAGGATGCCCGGTCGCGCCGGGCGTTGGCTCCACCGCCGGCCCACACCAGAAAGGCATCGCTGGAATCGTCGTCCATGGAGTGCGACCACGAATACGATACCAGGGCCGCAAATCCACCTATCACCCGTCTCCGGTACTGCGCCTGTAAGCCCTGGTAATTGGACTCGCCGTTGTTGGTGGTCAGCGCCGCCACAAATGTCGGGCTGCTGCCGGCGCCGCCCACCTCCCGGCGGATCAATCGGTCGCCGGCCGAGCCCACATAGCCCACCGACAACACATCGTTCGCGCCGATGGCGTGATCCAGCGTCACATTCCACTCCAGGAGCCGCGGCAGATGCAGATCGGGCATAAAGCCGTAGATGAGCAGCGACGAAACAAACCCAGCCCTTCCGCTCTGGAATTGCGTGGTGCTGAACGGCCCGCTATTGATCAGGTCGGTAGCGATGCTCAAGCTGGAATCGTAAAACAGCCCGCCGCCGGCCCGCAGCACCGTGCGCCCGTCCTTGGTGATGCGCCAGGCCGCGCCCAGGCGAGGCGCAAAGTTGGTGTATGAGTCCGGCCAGAGTGGCTGCCGCGCCGGGGTCAGGGTGTTGGTGGAGGGGTCCAGAAACCAGGTCTTATTGTCCGCGGGCACCGGCGCCGGGCTGAACTCCCATCGCAGGCCTGGTGTGACCGTAAGCCGTTTCGACACCCGCCAGGTATCCTGCACCCACAGCGAAGTTTCGCTCACCTCCGTGGAGGCATTGATCGCGGGTGACTGGCCCTTCCAGACATCGCGGTTATCGGTGGTCGTGATGTCGTCGGCAATCACACTCAGCACACCGGTGGCATCGCGACGGACCGGCGTGATCCTCCGGTAGTCGGCGCCAAACCGCAGCCCGTGGGCGCCGCGGTTCCAGATGGTGGATTGAAGCATCTGGAACTGGCGTTGCTTCCGGTCACCCTCGCGTCCGGTTACCACCTGGCCCACTCCGCCAATGGAGAACCGCACCAGGTTGTCGCACGAAACCGAGTTGGGAAACAGGAACGAAATCATCGGCGCCAGTTCGCATCCCGAGGGAACCGTGTCGCCCATCCCCGTCCATGTCGAATGCGCTGCGGCTTGCGATTCGTTGGCGCGAAAATCCAGCGCCAGGCTGGCCGCCGGACGCAGGCTCAGCCCCAGGGTGACGCTTTGGAAGCGCAGGTCGAGGCGGTTTACTTCGGTGCTGCCGAATTCGTTCGTAGAGGGCGAATCGTTGTACCGGGCGAACAGAGTGGTGTTCGCGGTCAGGGCATGATCGATGCGGACGATGCCGGAATCCAGTTGCGCCGGGCGGATGTTGCGCCCGTTCCACGCGGCCAGTCCGTTGCCGAAATCCACGCCGTTCGGCAGCGGGAACAGATTCAGCGCCGGCTGCAGCCAGTCCGGAGCCGCTTGCCGCGTCGCCAGCGAGGGCACGGGTTGCTGCCACACGTACGGCCCGCGCAATTGCATGTGCTGGTAGGAGAGGAAGAAGAAGGTATGGTCGCGCCGGATCGGCCCGCCGAGCGACGGCGCCACATCCTGCAGGCGCAACGCCCCGCGTCCCAACCCGGAGTTGTTCGCGAACCAGTCGTTGGCGGCCAGCAGTTCGTGCCGGAACCGGTACGCGATGGATCCGTGCCAATCGTTCGTGCCCGAGCGGCTCGCCAGCGATATGGTCGCGCCGGGCAATCGGCCTAGCTCCGGCCCCTCACTGGATGTCTGGACGCGGAATTCGTCCACCGCTTCCATTGGCAAAAGAGAATCCAGGCTGCCGAAGGCGCTCATGGCGGGCAGCACGCCGCCGTTAGCCTGCGCCGGCAGACCGCCGGCGGTCACTCCAGTGTTGGCGCTGGCGCCATCTACGGTGAAGTAATTGGCGTTGGGCCGCTGGCCGTTGGCGGTAAATTGGCCGGCTTCGCCGCGCGTGGCCGGCGTCACATTGGTGCCGGGCGAAAGTTCCGCCAGGCTCAGCAACCCGCCGCCATTCAGTGGCAGCCGCTGGATCTCGTCGCGAAACACCCGGATCCCGATAGAAGCGTCTTCCTGCCCCAGCAACGGCGTCGTCCCTTCTACCGTGATGGTTTCTTGCACGGCACCCACCGAAAGCGTGAAATCGGCCCGCGCCGGCTGTTGGACTTCCAGCTTCACGTTGAAGCGGATCATGGTGCGGAATCCGTCCTTGCGCACCGTCACCTTATAAATACCCGGCCGTAGGGAACTGACTACGTACTCGCCGTCGGTCTGCGACTGCGTGATCCGTCGAAAGCCGGTGTCCTCGTTTACCACCGTGACCATGGCTTCGGATACGGTGGCATCGGAGGGGTCCACAACTCGGCCGTACAGGTACGCGGATCGTTGGGCAAGCACAAGAGGGCTGAGGGTGAGAAAAGCTACACAGGCTGTGGTCAGGCGCCCAGCATTCATCGGCTCTGCCTAACGCTCATCGTACGACAGATGGCGTTGGCATTGCTCGATACTTGCCGTTAACTGTGACAGACCAGACATCAGTTGGGCGGGAATACGGTCCCCGGCGCTGTCCGAAGAACCGTCCGCGGAGTGTCCGGGCGAGCGGTCTCCGCCCTTATCCGAGGATGCCACTCCCAAGGCGACCGCTAGCAGCGATTCCACCCGATGTGCCGCAGTCAGTAATTCGTCGGCGGCCGTTTGCCACGCGACCGTTGTGTTCGCCTCCACCTTAACCTCCGCCTTGGCTTGCGTTTTAGATGGGACCGCTGCCAGACCCATCAGAATCGGCGTCAGCGTAGTCTCGATCCGGGCGGTTTCCCTGGCGAATTCGGCCAGATGTTCGCGGCCCAGGTTGTGCAGCACGCGCCGGTCAGCCGCACTCATTTGCCGCTCATGGGCCGGCGGGAATTCCAGCGCCAGACGCCGCAGCGCATAGGCCCGCGCCATGGCTGAATCGGTCCAATCCAATAGTTGTCCGCTGAAGCGCTCGAATTGCGGGCGGCCCCCCAGGCGTTCTTCAATTCGCGCCTGTAACTGTCTATTTTCGGGGCCGGCCGCGTCTCGAGTTGGGGCCGGTTCCGACTGAACCGGCGGTTTGCTTGCGGGGAAAGCTGGGTCGGCGAAACGCACCACCACATTCGGTAGCGCGTCCAGCACGGCATGAAGCTGCGCCTGGCGCTTCGGGGGAATACCGGTTCCGCTTACCAGCAACTGCTGGCCTTCGCGGCTGATTTCCACCGGGTCGCCCAAGTCCGCGCCCGCCTGATGGAGGGCTTCGGCTACCTGTAACTCTGTGTGCATACCGGAGAGGTTCATACCCCCGGAGTCCGTACCGGCGGGCGGGTTGGCCTCGGCCGGATTGGCGATAAAAGCCGGCGGCACGCCAGGTTGGCGAGGCGTGCCGCCGGTGGTTCCAGCTAGTGTGCTTGCGGGAAGTGCTTGCTGGTCTACCAATTCCGTCATTTCCACCCAATCCCGGTTACGGAACTCGAATCTCCCTTCCAGGGGCTCATAGTCCGTCATCCGCAGTTTCAGGGTGGCTGCCACCAGCGATCCATCGTCCGTGGTGGTCTTAATCTCGTAGGCGCCCTGCTCCACTGGAAGTTCGCGCGTAGGAAGTTCGCCCGCAGGAAGTGCGTCCGCTGAAGGGTCGCCCGCACGAACCTCGCCCAGCCGCTGGCGGTCCGGGACGGTGTTCACCGCATCCTGTTTTGACGCCAGACCGTCGCGCCAGTCTGTGAAGGATCTGGCGCTCAGCGGGTCGTCGAAGTTGTATTTGGCCTCGCGAAACATCGCGGCCAGTTCGGCTTCGCCCGCTGCCGCAGTCTGCAGCGCGGCTCCGCTGGACGGTCGAAGTCCGCCGCCGATCACCTTCGTGATTTGCCGCGTCGGCGTGGTGATACGCACCCGGCGAAGCGCGCGCGGCCGGCTTTCCGAAACCACCACCGCGCGCTTCAGCAACACCGCCGCCTGTACCGACGCGGTCTCGCGCAACTGATAGAAAGTGATGGCAGTTGCAGCCAACAGCGCGACGCATACCGCCCATTTGACCGGCGTCCTCCAGGCAGGCGGCTTCGATAAGTTAGTCAGGTGCGCGGCTCTAATCAGACGCCCAAAGAGCGACTCGCCAGCCAGCCCGCCATCGATTGGCTCAAATTCCCCGAGCGGTTCAAATTCCCCGATCCGGTCAAATTCACGGGAAAGGTCTTTCCACGGCTGGGGCGGGGCAGGCAAACAGGCTCCCAGAACGTTCTTGCGGTACTTTACGCAATCCGTCACCGTGGTTTCGAGTGCTTCCAGTTCCGCACGGCACTGCCAGCAGGCCTCCAGGTGTTTCCGAACCTGGCGCGCTTTCCGCTGGGGCAGTTCTCCATCCAGATAGCGCAACAGGTGCCCGTCTTCCAGGTGTGGCATACCCAGTTGGCGCATACCCATGCCGGGGGATGGGTTACTCATAGCGCACCTTCTTCAGCCGCACCATGGCGCGGCGCAGGAACTCACCCACGGCGGAAGCGCTGATACCCAGCGCTATCCCGATTTCCGGGTACCGCAGCCCTTCCAGGCGCAAAAACAGGCATCGCCGCTGCTGCTCGGAAAGGCCCTCCACCGCGTTGTGAAACCGTGTCATACGCTCGCGATCGATCAATTCGCTCTCGGGAGTCTTCTGCTGGGTGTCGAATCCCTGAGAGGCGAACCGCCCGCCAATTTCAGGGTCGTAAGGCTCCTCGGAATTCTGCCGGGCCCGGATTTTGAGGCCCAAATTGTGCGCCACCCGGAAGATCCAGGCCCGTGGGTTCTGAATCTCTTCTCCTTTACGCAGAGTGGCATACAGCCGAAGGAAGACTTCCTGCGCGGCCTCCTGGGCTCTCGGGGGGTGAAGCCCGAGCGTGAGCAGGTAGCGATACACGTCATCGCGTGCCTCCTCGAACAGGCGGCTTACCTGATCCTGCAAAGTTGCGTCCTGCAAGGTTGGTTCCTGCAAGCCTGCGGCGGTCCGTTCCGGCCGGATTATGCCCACGAGTTGTGCGCCGCGCGGAAATGATGACATTCCCTCTTCACTAAAGACCCCCGGGGAAATGTTTTCAACTACACCTTTTGAAAGAAATTGAAAGAATTTGGCTGTAGTTGGAATGTAGGGCTTCAAGATCTTTATAATGAACGATTCCTTAGGCCATGCCAGATCCCACCATAGGCGTATCGATTGTCACCTTCAACAGTAGCCAATACATCGGGCGTTGCCTCGATTCCCTCCTCGCTCAGCAGGGCGTCCGATTGGACGTAGTGGTGGTCGATAATGCCTCGGCCGATGCCACGCGGGAGATTTTGGCGGGCTACCACGGACGGGTTCGCATCATCCAAAACCGCGCCAACGCCGGTTTTGCGGCGGCCCAAAATCAGGCCATTCGGACCGTCCGCGGCCAATGGGTCCTCACCCTCAACCCCGACGTGCTATTGGAGCCCGGCTTCCTGCGCAGCCTGGTAGACGCTGGCCGGCGGGACCGGAGCGCCGGGGCTGTCTGCGGAAAACTCCTCTCCATCGGGGCCGGTTTCGAGCCCTTGCCCGGGCGTCGCATCGATTCCGCCGGTATCTACTTCACCCCCGCTATGCGCCACTTCGACCGCGGTTGGTCCAAACCCGATGGCCCGGCGTTCGACCGCGCTGAATACGTCTTCGGCGCCTGTGCCGCCGCCGCGCTCTACCGCCGGCGCATGATCGACGACATCTCCCTGGACGGCGAGTTCTTCGATTCGGATTTCTTCGCCTACCGCGAGGATGCCGACGTGGCCTGGCGCGCCCAGTTGCTCGGCTGGCGTTGCATGTATGTCCCCGGCGCCGTGGCGTGGCATGTTCGCACGGCCAAACCGGGCGGCCGCCGGTTGATTTCGCCCATGATCAACATGCACTCGGTGAAGAACCGATTCCTGATGCGCATCAAGAACGCCACGCCCGGGCTATACCGGCGCTACTGGCTCTTCATGACGGCACGCGATGTAGTGGTGGTGGCCGGGTGCCTGCTCACCGAACCGCGCTCGCTGGTGGCCTTCTGGCAAGTCGCCACCGGATTCGGCGCCGCCTGGCGCCGCCGCCGCGCCATCATGGCCCGCCGCAAGGTGAACGATGCCGCTTTGGCCCGCTGGTTCCAGTTCCAACCGACCGCCGAGCCCATCGGCGCGGAGCCGTTGCCCGAACCAGCCGCGGGTCTGTTGGCGCCGGTGTAACGGCGTTTTGTGGGCCAGGTTGCTAACCTGCGGCGGATTGTTAATCCGCCTGCCCCGAGCTTTGCCGACCCCTTGCCCGACGTGGTGCCTTGAGAAATCGGTTCCAAAAGTTGGCAGTTAGCCCCAACCGTAGGTCTTCAAATTAGGCCGTTGCCGAAATGGGGACTTCGCAACCGAAATCGGGTACAGGGTCAGGCAACAACTTTTGGTGGGCGGGACGCCGTCGCCTTTTTCCCGCGCCCGGTGGACCTGCGTTGACCAACCGGTACTCCAGCCGCCACTGCCGGGGTCTTCTTAGCGGCCGCTGCTTTCAGGGGCTTGGGCGTGGCGGGGGTGGCGTCCGGAGCCATGTCCAACCCAAATAGAGCCGAAAGGTCTTCGCCACCGAGGACCTTCTTTGTAGCCGGCGCATTCTTGGACAGGCGAGCCTGTCCGGCCCCGGCGATGAGTTCCTTTTCGTCCAGGTTGTGCAGGCGGAAGAGGAGGTCGGGCTGTTTGTCCAAGCGTGCGCCGATGCCGTAGAGCACGGCGGCCACATGCTTGCACATATAGGCCCCGTCGGGACAACTGCACGAAAGCTGGATCTCGTCCGGTGACGGGAAAAGGCCGGCTTTCTGCCGGCAAACCCGTTCCATCACACCCTTGGAGAAGCGACCCTGCAGAAGCTCGATGAGCGAATCGATGGCGCCGGCGCAGTCTGCGCAGATGGATTGCCAGCGCGCCTTCGCCACCGGAGCGACTTTCACCTTAACCTTGTAGATCTCCGATCCGCTGACCATGGCTTTGATTTCGCCGGGCGCGATTTGAAGATCGATCACCGAACCGTTGCGAACATAAGTCCGGCCGCGCGGCAACCGGTTCTCAAAGTCGCTATAGCGTTCCAGGTTATCGCACCAGGCCTTGCCCCAGAAGGTTTTGACAATGGTGCGGCCATCTAGTACAACCGGCGAAACCGGGTGGCCTTTCTTCGTGAGTTTGGCCATTTCGCTGGCCGCCTTCCGGCGCCGCTGCGCAACGGAAACATAGGGTCTCCATCCGTATCCGTAAAATCCCATCGATCACATCTCCTTCAGCGCTTTGTTGATATCAAGCGCTACCAAGTTCAGCAGCTCATCGTCTTTCATTTCCGTCAGCAGCAAATCGGCGCCGCCTTCCAGCAAGTCCGTCGAGAGCTGCCGCTTCGATTCAATGAGCTGGTCGATTTTATCTTCTACAGTACCGCGGCAAACAAACTTATGCACCAGAATATTTTTCGTTTGGCCGATGCGGAAAGCCCGGTCCGTGGCCTGGTTCTCCACCGCCGGGTTCCACCAGCGGTCGAAATGCACCACATGCGAAGCCGCGGTCAGGTTGAGTCCCGCGCCACCGGCCTTGAGCGAAAGAACGAAGAACCCCACGCCTTCGTCTTCCTGAAAACGGCGTACGATTTCCTTGCGCTGCTTCACCTGCGTTTCGCCGTGAAGAATCAGGCCGGGGCGTCCGAAAATCGATCCCAGGAAAGCGGCCAGCGGAGCGATCACTTCCCGGAACTGGGTGAAGACGAGCATCTTCTCCTGTTTGGCGGCGATCACTTCCGCTATGTCCCGCAATCGGGCCCATTTGCCGCTATCGTCTTCGTTCCAACCGCCGTCTCCCAACCACTGCGACGGATGGTTGCAGATCTGCTTGAACCGCATGAGGAACGACAATACCAGGCCCTTGCGCTGGATGCCCTTCTCGGCATTCTCCAGTTGCTCCTTCAGTTCCTTGACAGACTGCTCGTAGAGGGCGGCCTGCTTCCGGCTGAGTTGGCAAAACGCCTTCACCTCGGTCTTGTCGGGCAGGTCGGCGATCACGGTTTTGTCGGTCTTCAAGCGCCGCAGAATGTACGGCCGCACCAGTTCGCGGAGCGGGCCATAGGAATTGTGCGGCCGGTTCGCCAGGGCTTTGACGAAGTTAGTGAATTCCTTCGATGAGCCCAGCAACCCCGGGTTGACGAAGTCGAAAATGGACCAGAGATCCCCAAGCCGGTTCTCGATGGGCGTGCCGGTCAGCGCAAATCGCGCGTGCGCCTTCAGCGCCTTGACGGTCCGCGTCTGCTTGGCATCGGGGTTTTTGATAGCCTGTGCCTCGTCCAGGACGACCAGACGCCAGGCGGCTTCCGCGATCCACGGCACGCGCAGCAGCGAGCCGTAGCTGGTAATTACCAGGTCCACGCCCCGCAGGCGTTCTGGCTCGGCAGTCTTGAGCGCGGCGGCGGGAAGCGCGGACGGATGCGCGATGAGCGCCTTCAAACCCGGCGCAAATCGTTCGATCTCCGATGCCCAGTTAGCCAGCAGCGAAGCCGGAGCTACTAGCAAACTTGGCTGCTGTTTGCCGGCCGTTTGGCGCTTCAGCACCAGTAGCAGCGAAAGCACCTGAATGGTTTTGCCCAATCCCATGTCATCGGCCAGGCACGCGCCCAGGCCGAGTTTCGCGATCAGATAAAGCCAACGCACACCCACCTGCTGATAGGGCCGCAGGGTAGCGTTCAGGGCTGCGCCGGGGTCGATCTGGGCTAATCCCTCCGGGCTGCGGAGACCCTTCAGCGTCTCGGCGAGCCAGGGGCCGGCAACCACTTGCGACCACTCGGCGTGGGCATCGGCGGAGGTATCGTCGGCTGCCACATCGGCGCCCGCCAGCAGCCGGACGGCCTCCCGAAAGCCAAGCCCATTTTGCGCCGCCGTGCGCTCCACCTCGCGGAAGTGCTCCAACATGCGGCGCAGCCGCTCGCGGTCCACTTCCACCCAACGGCCCCGGACCAGCGCCAGCCCATCGGATTTCTCCAATAGCTCCGCGATCTCGGCGGCGCTCAAGCGTTCGCCATCGAGGGTGACTTCCATTTGGAAATCGAGCAGCGCTTCCTGGCCCACTCCGGATGGCGCCTTGCCACCGATTTTGGCCGACACCCGCGGGCGCGAAGGACGGTTGGCCCGCCACGTCGCCGGCATTCGGACCACCACGCCGGCACTCTCCAGGTTCGGGACGTCTCTCAATAGTTGAATAGCCTCATCGGGCGTCCAGCGCAGCGGGTGGAAGATCTCGCCGGCATCCACGAGTACTTTCAGCCAGGGGCACATCTCCGAGGCGCGCTGCACGGGAAGCAGCAGCGACAACAGACGGTCCTTGTTGGCCGCGCCGGCATATTCGCCAAGAGCCTTTCCCAGCGGAAGATGTTGGGCCTTGGCATTGGCCGACAACCGCGTAGTATAGGTTGCCAGAAAGGCGAATGGCGCACCCTCGTCTTTGCGGTTTTCGGCCAGATTGAAGTGCACGCGGCCCACCAGGTTCCACGCCGGGTTGCGGCGCTTCAGGAACTCCTGTACGCCGCATTTCGATTCCGCCAGCGAAATGCCGAATGCGGCGTCCAGTTCCTGCCAGAGAGCGCTAAGAACCTCAGCGGTCAGATACTCCGCGCCAGTCATGGGAGGCACAGCCAGGACCAGTCGGTCCAACTCCTCGGCGGTCGGCGCCGGGACGCGGACTTTCCGTGCCGCTAAATCGGTATCCGGCTGGGTGCAGAGGGCAGTGACATACCGTGCGCCGAATTCTCTCCAGTAGGAAAAAACGGGAGGCAGTGCGGCGCCGGCTTCAGCCGCTCCGAGTTGTAAGAGACCGTGGCCCAATCCGCGGTCGAAAGCGTCACGCAGGCGTTGCGCCAGTTCGGGATCGAGGGGCGACGCGTCGGCCGTTTCGACTAACGAAAGACGGCCGTGCGGAGTCAGGACCGGAGCCAGAGAGACGGAGCCCATGCCGGAGTCTACCAAGCTTAAGGGGAACGGCGGCGTGCCATGCGATGCGAAGCCCCAGGTGGCTAACGTTTTTGGTGGAACGCGCTGAAGAAAGGGCTCGACCTTCGTCAAATCAGAATCGGCGTACCCGGCGCTTGCGCGGTGACGGACCAGCTGATTACGGGCGAGAGCGAAAAGTCGACCGGAGCTTGCTCAACCGCGAAGTAACCCGCAACCAGGTCGAGATCACGTGTGGATCCGTCCGGGAGCGACAAGCTGAGTGGCACACTGGAAAGTCCGGAAGGAAACGTGCGAGTGGAAACACCCTTGCGTGCCTCGAGATCGAACATCGAGCGTCCCGTTTCAACTCCTTTCTCAACCGGGATCGCCCAATCTTCGCGCTCGTAGGCGAAAATGTGATTCCTGCGCCGGTCCGGGGCATCGTTGAGGTATGGGAACAGGTCGGCGATCCAGCCAGTGACACAAGTGGCGCCGTAAGTTGCCTTTGGTTTGTAGATAGCCTGCCAGAATTCGGGATTGGGAACGCCCATGACAGTCCGGATGAACTCGTCGAGGATCGGGCGAAGACGGGCCACCCACCAGCCCAGATCGTAGGTTTCAAGCACCTCCACTCGCGCCCGGATCCGGCGCCAGTCTTCGAGAGATCCGGTGACCGTGATCCGGGGTATGCCGCAGATACATCGGATCATGTAGTGGAAGTAACTGGAGTAGCTGTCCATGAGGACCACCTCGCTGGCGGTGCGGATGGCCGGCGTCGTTGTAGTGAAATCGCAGATTAGCGTTTCGTGCAGGACGGGATCGGATGCGCCGCGAATCTGCGCGCTAAAACCCGCTATGGCGCCCTCAAGAGTTGGCAGAGTGATGCCGGTGAGTACCTCAATCAGTATCCGGCGCCCTTTGTGACGAACCAGCCTATGCCGAAGCGCTTCGGCGTTCTCGGCGATGTGGTGGCTAAAGCCCTGCGCGATGACGAGCCAGATGGTATCGGGGGAAATCGTCAGGGGGTAGTGCTGGCTGAAGGCGGTATGCACTGCGTCGATCAACGGATGGCCCCTGCTGCCAATCCCTGCGGGGCGATGGGCTCGCAGGTCCGCGGGAAGCGAGTCCATCGCCGAATTGATAACGGGCTGGTCCGCTTGCGGAAGTGCCAGAACTTCGCGGCCGAAGCGGCGGGCAAGGCTCTTGGCCAGAGTTTCACTCCAAACAGGCTTGCACGTGGGGCGGACGTCGTCGACGTCGAAGCTCGCGCGATGGTGCGGATGAGTTAGAGCGTTGGATGTAAATCTGTAGGCCACTTAGTCATGTTATCAATTTTTATAACCGGTGCCGGGCCGGGCGAGTTAGTGGCCCCGGCCCCTTCAGTGTCTGGGCGAGGCGCGCACCGGAGCGTGCAACACCAAATATCAATCTTCACTTGACCCGGGCTCGATACAGCGCCGGCAATCCCACGCCGCGGTCACAGTCGCTGGCGAAAACGATTGCCTTCGAATCCAGCTCCCACGCGGGCGCGAAGTTGTTGCATGCACCGCCGGTCAGCGGCGCGGCTGCAGATCCATCGGCGTGCTGCAGCCACACCTGTGTCGATCCACGTTGTTGCACCGTGAAGGCGAGCCACTTGCCGTCGGGCGAAGGCGCCGGCCGTGCGGTCTCGTGTCTGGCTGCAGCGGGTTGTGGAACCACCTTCCCGATAAACGGGTCCAGGAGCATGAACGTGGAAGTGCGGTGTGCGACCAACTCAAATTGGATGGGACCGTCCGGGGACAGCGCGACGGGGCTAAGCGCTTCGCCGTCGAAGGCGAACCGATCGACCCGGTTCTCGTGGAGCCAGCGCAGCACGTAGTGCCCCGCGCCTATCGAGTCGTAGACGATGCCCGATCGCAGAACTGCGGGCGCTGAGGAATAGACGGCTCCGCGCTCCACGGCGATGCGCTCGAAGCGCCGGCCAGGCTCCTGCGAGTAGCTGGCCATTCGTATGGCGGCACTGAGCCCGCCGAGAGCGATCGCGAGTGAGGTCGCTGCCATGGCCGGCCGCCATTCCAACATGCGCCAATAGGGGCGGCCGGCGACTGACACCAGGGCCATCAGCAGCCATACCTTCGGGAATAGCCAACTCGAGCTGCGCGGGGTGGGATAGGTCAGCAGAACGTAGGACACGATGAGGAAAAGCCGTTCGAGGCGCGCCGCCTCTTCCAACAAGAGCGTTATCGGCAGCAGCAAAAGGATGAACGTGTAGGACGCCGTGTTAGGCGAGGCGAGCAGCAGCACGATCACAAACCAGGCGAAGTCGCGCGGCAGGTTGGTGGATCGGCGTAACGCGAGCAACGGGAACACCAGGACGGTGACGATGGCGAAAGCCTGCAAGAAGAAATAGGCGCCGGGTGCGTTGGCAAGCGGATGCGGATTCAGTTCCGGCTCCATCACCAGCGCGCGCCGCAGGAGCGTGGATAAGGTTCCGTTGCCGGGGTGGTAGGGGTCGAGGGTTTCTCCCGCCAGAGACCGTGGGAGGATTTGCGTGGCATAGGCGACTGTGTCGGTCCATCCGAAAATTACTATGGCCAGCGCTGCCAGTCCGAACAGCGCAGCCGCCATGCCGGCCAGTTCCTTGCCGCGCCGTTTCACAGCGAAATAGAGCAGAAACGGCGCACCGTAGAGCTTCAGCCCACAAACAATTCCCATAGCGAAACCACCGGGTCCGGCGTGGCCGCGGTGCAGCCAATAGAACGCCACCGTGAGCAAGAACAGAAGAAAGACGTAGTACTGTCCCAACAGATAATTCGCGTGCAAGGAACCCCACCCGGCGAAGGCCAGCAGCGCAAGTGGCGCCACCCCAAAACCGGTAACCCTCGATAGCATCAGGATGGTTGCCGCCAGGAACATGAGATTGAATAGCAGCCACACGCGCTTGGCGGTTTGCGGCGCCAATCCGGCCAGGGGAACGATGGGCAGCATCGTCAACGGTGTCTGCGGAATGTACCCTCCTAGTTGGTTCTCGATGCCGGCGTAGTTCATCTGGCGCTGAAACCATGGCCAGTCATAGTAGTTGTGCAGCCGTGCGCCCTTACGCACCAGTGCGGCGGCGGTATAGTAATTCGGAAAGTCGGTCTCGGCGCGGTTCCAGCCGTCGCGAAATGCCGTCGCTAGAAAGATGACGGCAGCGGCCAACGCAATCCCCGGGACGATGTATGGGTTCGGCCTGCTGTCACGGACAGGTCGCGCGGCCATGTCTGCTAGTCTACTGGAAGCGGGTGCCGCTGGGCGCCATGCTAGACAGGTAGGCAAGGTTGAAGCGCGCCAGGAGCCGGAATCCCACCGCCCATATCGTGGCAACTCCCATCGTGGCAACGCCCATTTTGGCACGGGCGGCGGTGAAACACGCGTTGCTGCTGGCGGCAGTCGTCGGCTTTACACTCCTCGCGTATTCGAATTCTTTCCATGCGCCGTTAATTCTGGATAACGACGAGATCATTCTCAAGGACCCCCGTGTGCACGTGGTGACACCAGTTCAACTTCACCGCATCCTGACACAGCAATACTGGGAGACGGCCAACACCGGGCTGTATCGTCCGCTGACCACGCTGTCGTTCCTGCTCAACTACGCGGTGTTAGGCAACGGCACCGATCCGTACGGATATCACTGGTTCAATTTCATCCTGCATGCGGTGAACATCGTGCTGGTGTACGCCTTGGGGCTGGCGATTTTCGAACAGATTCCGGCCGCGGTGCTGCTGGGCGTCGTATGGGGGCTGCATCCGGTCTTGACCGAATCGATAACCAACATCGTGGGCCGTTCGGACATGCTGGCGGCCTTCGGAGTCCTTGCCGCTTTGCTCTGCCATCGGAAGGCCCTTGATGCCACCGGTATCCGGAAGGCCGGATGGTGGGCGGCGATCGGCCTTGCCGTGGCGATCGGTATGTTCTCCAAGGAGAGCGCCATTGTCGTGGTGGCGGTCTTCGCGATCTACGACTTCACGTTCGGGCGAGCAGCGTTGTGTCTCACGCTCTGGCGGGCCCGTATTCCAAGTTATGCCGCCGCCGCCATCCCGTGTCTGGTTTACTTGTTCGTCCGCCTCCAGGTGCTGGCGAGTGCTTCCTACCTGGCAACTCCATTCGTCGAGAACCCGCTGCTGGGCGCCGGTTTCTGGACCGCGCGGATCACCGCCATCAAAGTAATCGGCAGGTATTTCGGACTGCTGGTATGGCCGGCGCGGCTATCGTGGGATTACGCCTACAATGAGGTCCCGCTGTTTGGCTGGCGGTTGAGTAACGGGGAGGATTTCCAGGCCATCGCGGCCCTGCTCGGTTGCACTGTCGCCACGGTTGTGGCCATCCGATCCTGGCGGGGCCGGATGCCTGTGTTCTTTGCCATCGTCTTCTTTTTCGCCACCCTTTCGCCCACTTCGAATCTCCTGATTCCGATCGGCGCCATCATGGCGGAGCGTTTTCTGTATTTGCCGTCGGTGGGGTTTGCGGTCGCCCTGGTCTGGACCGTGGCCTGGGCATGGGAAGCGCTCCGGCGGCGCTTACCGGCAGACCAGCCGGCGTACAGGTATGTTGCGGGCGCTGCCCTCAGTATCCTGCTGATTGGATTCGCTGCCCGCACGTACGACCGGAATGGCGACTGGCTGGACCAGCAACGGTTCTGGCTCAGCGGCGCGGCGGCGGCTCCGGGCAGTTACAAAGCGAATATGGCCGCGGCCGCCAACACATTCATTGCCACCCGCGAAGATTTGGTCCGTTCCATTGGTTACGCGGACCGGGCGCTCGCCATACTCGACGGGTTGCCAGATTCTCAGAACTCACCGCGCGCTTACCACGACGCGGGCATCTTTTACCGTAACGTGGGAGACAGGTTGGCATCCCGGTTGGCATCCACAGACGGGGCCGGCAAGGCGCCTGCGGGAACCGAGGCGCTGTCCTGGTACCGGAAATCGTTGAGCGCGCTTTTGCGCAGCGAACGGATCGAGACCGCGTGGGACGAACGCTACCGGGCGGAAAACGCGCAACGTGGCAAGCCCGGACTTACTTCGCTGCCCAGCAAATTGTATCTGGATCTGGGCCGTACTTACATGCGCCTCTCTGACCTGCCGCGTGCCCTGGCGGCGTTCGAGCGCGGGCGGATGTTGGAGTCGGCCCCGGAGCTTCTGGAGGAGTTGGCGTCGGCGTATCGCGCAGCCGGCGATCCGCGCCAGGCCGCCATGGCCCTGGTGGAAGCGCTGGCCGTGGATCCGAACCGGGCAGAACTGGCTTCGACGCTGGTGGAACTTTATGGGCAGATCGATCCCCAGGGTTGTTCCGTCACGCGTCAGGGTGGCACCAACAGCCTCAACCCGGATTGCCCGCTGGTGCACGGCGACATTTGCCGCGCGTCGCGTAACGTGATCGGCAACTACCTCCGAAGAGGCCAGCAATTCGAAGCTGCTTCCATCCGGAGAGTTGCGGAACAGGATCTCGGTTGCGCGCCCGGTCTCCTGAACTAGCGGAGGTGCGGCGGGAGCCACCGGCCACCGGCCACCGGCCACCAGTCACCGGCATCCAGGGCACCCCTAACAACCTGCCCCACGAAGGATAATGGAGGAGAGGTGCCGGCGCATGAAAAAGGTCTTCCACTTCGATGCTCCTCGCGAGAAGTATCTCTGCGACGCGGCCATCGTCTGGTGTTTCGATAACCGGTTCGATTTGGGGTTCCGGAAGTTTCTCAAACGGATAGGGGTGGTGAATTCGGACCCAATTAAGATTGCCGGAGGCGCCAAGTGCCTGGCATCTCCGGAACATGAGGGCGAGCGCGAATTTGTGATCGAGCAGGTTCGCAAATCGGTGCGGCTGCACGGGACCAGGCGCGTGATCCTGATGCTGCACTCCGATTGCGGGGCTTATGGCGGGTTGGCCGGCGCGTTCGGGGGCGACAGCCGCGTCGAAGCCGCGCATCACCTCATCGAGTTGCGGGTGGCGGCGGAGAGTCTGCGGAAGGCGATCCCGGAGGTTGCCGTCTCGGCATACTTCGTGGATTTCGAAGGAGTGTGGGAGGTGCAGTTGGAGCCGGTATGCGTCTGATCAAATTGGCTGGGGTGACGCTTGGGATCACGGCGGGGCTGTGGGCGGCGCGGTTTGGCATGGGGACGTGGGGAAGATCGTCCGGGTCGCGGATGGCGCCGATGCCGGCTAATTCGGGCCCCAAGTCTTCTCCCTTGCCGCCGATCATGTGGCAGCCGGCGCATCTCTTGGCGTCGTAGACGCGCGCCCCGCGTTCCGCGTCTCCGGGCAGCAGTTCCGGCGGTATCCTGCGAAGCGACTGCACATATACCGCGACGCTCGCCACCTCGCGCGCGGTCAACTGCCAGGCCCCCGGCATCTCGGGGCGATGCCGGAGATCACCTTGCGCAGTGCGTCGCTGTCGGGGGATTGTCAAGATTGGGGACGGTTGAGGCTCGGACCGCGCCCGCCCGTCCCGGTCTGGCTGCGCCAGGGCCCCGGCAGCCAACCCCAGCACCCTACAGCCAAGCCCAGCACTGCCATCCATCGCCACATTTGCGACAGTCTAACATGAAAGAGGTGTGTTGCAGCCCGGCGATTTCGACCAACTCGTGGAAGCGGCCTACGCCCGCATTCCCGCGCGCTTCCGCAAACGCCTGAAGAATGTGGTGGTGATGATTGAGCCGGAGCCCAGCCCCGCGCAACTCGCCCGCGGCCGGGTGGGGCACGGCAGCACGCTGCTGGGGTTGTACGAGGGCCGTCCGCTCACCACGCGCTCTGTCTTCGAAGCCTTCGCGATGCCGGACCGCATCACCATCTTTCAGGGGCCGCACGAGCGCCTGGCGCAGAACCCGGCGCATTTGGCCAAGCTGGTGGAAGACACCGTCTGGCATGAAGTGGCCCACTATTTCGGGATGAACGAACTACAGGTCCGCATGGCTGAGCGAAGACGACGGACCTGAGAACCCGGTGGTTGGTGGCCGGTCAGGAAGCGCCGGGCCGCTGGTTTTCACTGGCCACCGGCCACTGGCCACCGGGTTTAAGGCTGTTTCGGCGGCGTTCCGAACGGAGTCGATTGGTTCAGCGGGCCGCCGCCGACCGGCGTCATTCCGCTCTGGGCGGGCATCGAACCCATCTGGCTGGCTGGCGTCCCCGGACCGCTCGTCACGGCGTTCGGGTTCTGCAGCGGTTTCACCTTCGC
The DNA here is from genome assembly GCA_035570275.1 of Candidatus Acidiferrales bacterium. GTDB lineage: Bacteria > Acidobacteriota > Terriglobia > Bryobacterales > Bryobacteraceae > DATMNI01. The sequence goes on from DATMNI010000429.1 coordinate 17,579, forward strand.
CGGGTCAAAGATGAACTCCCACTCCTTGTACAATGCGCGGTCGTTGTAAATCTTGACGCCCTCGCCGTCCGCAGTGCTGGCTACACCGGCGATTCCGCCGCCGATCATCCCGATGGCCGCAGTGCCGGTGTTGTTCTGCGGCATGCCGCCGGGCCTTGGGGTCGTGAGGATGCGGTTGATCATATCGGCCGCCGTACCCGGAGTCGGCGCGCCTGTCGTCATTCCAGGCTGCGGATAGGGAACCCCGCCCTGCGCCGGATAGGGCGATACGCCGCCGGTTTGCGAATTCACCGGTGCACCCGGTTGTCCCGGAAACATCTGTCCGGGCATGGGCTGGCCGGGCATGGGCTGGCCGGGGTAAGGAACGCCTCCGGGGTTGCCCGGGTTGGAACCCGTCACTGAACCGCCGCCGACATACGGCCCGTTAGTGCCCACGTACGGTTGCGAGCCTACGTAGGCGCCGCTCCCGCTGCCCTGAGCCGGAGGCTGCGGTATGGGAAATGGTGTCGGCACGCCTGGTTGACCCTGGGTTTGTCCAGGAAAGGTCTGACCAGGAAAGGTCTGCCCCGGAAAGGGTTGCCCTGGAAAAGTTTGCCCTGGGAAGGGCGACTGACCCGGAACCGCGGGCTGCCCGTTAATAGATGGCATCCCGGGTTGTCCACCGATCTGCCCTGGGAAGCCACCAGGATTCAGTTGCACTGGCGGCACGATTCCATTGTTTCCCAGGGTATTGCCGGGGTTGTTGCCCGGCGCGCTCGGATCCCCGTTGATGTTGGGAAAACCGGGCCCGTTTGGTCCTTGCGATTGCCCTGGGTTAAATTGGCCTGGGTTAAATTGGCCCGGGTTCAATTGCCCTGGGTTAGATTGGCCGTCCGCGGGATTGCCGCCCTCACTGGGCCGCCGCCGGTCGCGCGCGCTGATGCCGCCGGTCTGCGGTCCATTCAGCGTCTCTCCCAGTCCGGCCTGTATGCCCACGTATTGGCCCGCCGTGGTGGCAGCATCTTTCTGGTCACCCGGCGTCTTCGGCTTGTTGACCAGCGAGTCCGTGAGCGCTCCGTTGTTGATGTGGATCAGGCGCCATTCATCCTTCCCCGTCAGTGGATCGACGTACCGCCGCCGCAGGAAGCGCTGGTTCTGAAAACTTTCCAGGTCCTTGAGTTCGGCCGGGTACCGGCCCGCTTTCTTGTAGAACAACTGGATGGCGCGCTTATACTGCTCGCCGCGGTCGATCAGCAATTGCTCCTTCTGCCGCTGCGACTCCAGCGCCACGCGTGGCATCTCCAGGTACAAGCCGATCGCCACCACCGAGGCCAGCAGGAAAACCAGCAGCATGGCAAATCCGCGTTCATCCGCCCGACGCATTCTGTGCTTCCTCGGTATAATTCACGGTCTGCTGCTTCTTGGAGTCTACATCTTCCATCACCACGGAGGTGATTCCGATTCGCACCACTTTGTAGCGTTTCTTGACCACCATGCCCTCGGTGGCCAGGATGATGTCTTCGCCGTCCAGGAAAAAGGCCGTTTTCCTGCCGTTGATGCGGGTGGTCGAAAGGCCATAATACTTGTAGGGGATCGGCGGAGGCGGCGCCTCCGTTACTATCGTGGGTGGCTTCGGCGCCTCCTCGGGGACTGGCATTGGCCCCATCAGATGCGTGCCCGGCAGTGGAATCTTCGGCTCGGGCCCTTTCAGTACCGGCGTCTCCACCGGCTGAATCGACCCGAATTGGAACAAATTCCGCTGCCCGCCTTCGAACTTCACCGCCTGCACCTTGGCCAGCAGATCCGTTCGCAGCGTCGGGTCCACGTCGATCGGGTTGATCTGTTCTTCCTTCCGTTTGGAGCGCAACGCGGGACGGAACTCCTCGCTCTTCGGCCGCGCGGTAGGGGCCGCCCGATGGACATCCGGCGCCATTGGCTGCGAAGCCGCCGGTGTACTGGGTACAGGCACGGGCGCACCGGAATCCACATCCGCCGGACTGCCCGCCCGCCGGGCCGTGCCCGACCCCTGGCCTCCGGCCCCCGTCGAAGGCCCTGAAAACAGGTTTGAATACACCATGTACCCGGCGACAACCGCCAGCACGGTCAGGAACCCCAACTTCTTCTTATCCTTGGTCCCTGTCGTCATAACGTTGCACCCAATGGCGAGGTCCCCGGCTGGTCGCGGTAGAATGTGAGCACTTTCAGGCTCACGTTCAGGTTCTGTCCGGTCTGCTGCGGCGACAATTGCATGTTCTCAATAATTAAAAACAGCGGCGACTTGTCAACCAGATACACAAACTTAGTCAAGTTGGCGTAAGTCCCCTGGTAACCCGCGTTGATGGTCATCATCCAGAGCGTGTCGCTGCCTTCGATCAGGTCTTCGTTCATCGTGATCGGCAGGTAAGCGCCGCCGGCCTCCTTGGCCATGCGGTTCAATTCCTCCTGGACGCTGGAAGTCACCACCCGGTGTTCGGTGACGTACTTCTCCAGAAACTGGTCGCCTTCCTTGCGCGCGGTCTCGACTTTCGACACCATCCGCCTGGCGCTGGCCACCTTCCCCGCGAGCGCCGCCAGTTGGCCCCGCAGCGACCCTTCCGCCTGCCTTAAATCATCGGCCGATCCGCCGAAAGGCTTGAATGCGATCACCGCCACCACCAGGTTCGCCACCAGCAGCAACCCGATGACGGCGCGCATGATCACCCGCGGATCGCGGATGGACGAGCCCGATACCTTTCCGCTGAAGCTAAAGTTTTTGAGCATAATTCACCGTAAACCGGTACCGGTACAGCGGCTCCGATTGCGAAGGCGGCAGCACCGATTGCGGCGTCACCGCGCCAAACAACTCCGATCTCTCCAGCGCCTTGTACAAATCGATCACCGGTTCTGCCGATTCGGCCCCCACCAGCATGTCCAGCGTCACCTGGCCCTTACCCATTGGAAAGGGCCGGATGTTCAACACCTTCACCTTGGCCGGCATGGTCTTTTCCAGATCCGCCAGGATTTTGGTCCAACTGATCCCCTTGCGGTACAGAAGCGTGTTCAGGAAAACGCTCCGCTCCAGCACTTCCGCGTTCTGCGGTTGGCGCAGCACGCCTTCCAAACTCTGCTGCTGGTCCGCGCTCGCCCGCAGCAGCGATCTGATCCGGCTCACCTGGGCCCGCAAATCCGCCAGTTGCGCGCGGTCGGTCATGGCCAGCGAGATCAACGCCCCCAGTGTTCCCACCAGGAGCAGGCTCACCGCCGCGGAAGCCACCAGCATGGCCCGGTCGCGCCGGAACGGCTGGCTCGCAAGATTGATTGGAATCTTCATATTTTCCCTAGTTATTTCTTGCAATCGACCGCAAATACCCCAACAGCCCGGCGTTGTTCTCGCCCGGAACTCCCAGCGGCGACCGCAGCGACTGCACAGGCACTCCCAGTTCTTCTTCGAACCTTCGCTCGGCCTCTTCCGACCGCGCCTCAAACCCGCATAGCATCAACTGGTCCGGCCGCCCGCTCATGCTGTCTTCGGCGTATACAAACGTCGGAATCAGCACCGACGCCACATCCTCCAAATCCGCCGAAGGCATCTCCAGGCAGCGCACCAGCTTGAGCGTCCCCTTTTCCCGGACCAGCACCGTAAGCACCCGGCCCGTCAGTTTCGCCAGCACGCTGAGCCCGCCCTCCGGCGCCAGTTCCAGCGCCGCCAGGGCCGAAGTAGTCACCAGCCCCGGAATCATTCCCGCCGTACGGAAGGGCGATTCGTACCGCGCGACGATTTCAAGCGGCGCCATCACCACCACCACATCGACATTCTTGGTGGCCTTGTTGGCGCTCGCCTGCACTGAATAACTCATCGCGGCCGTTTCGACATCGAACGGCACGCTGCGCTTCACGCGGAACCGAATCAGCGAAGCCTGTTCCTTGGCATCGGTAGGGAAACTGTCGAAATCGAGCACCGAAATGCGCGCTGAAAAGTCGGGCAGGATCAGCGCCACGTCTTTTCGTTTGCGGGCCGCCTGCGTCCCCGAAAGCGCCCGTACCGCCTTCATGAAATCGTCCGGATCTGCGACATTCTCCTTCAGCGGAGACACCGTCAGAGTCCCGTCTTTCAACGGCTGGAAATCCATCTCGGTCCGCGTCCCGAGCCGAGCCGCGGCAATTCCGGCCTCGGAAATCTCAAACACCATCGCTGGCGGCGGATCGTTCAACAGCGACTTTAGCTTGTCTAGCAGCACGAGGCCTCCGAAGACAGGTGGCCGGTGGCCGGTGGCCGGTGGCCGGTGAAAAAGGGCGACGCATGCCGGTGGCCGGTGGCCAGTGGCCAGTGAAAGTGGGCGACGCGACGAGAGCCGGAGGTGTTTTCACCGGCCACCGGCCACCGGCCACCGGCCACCGTTTTCAACTGGCCACCGGCCACCGTTCTCAATCTATCCCTCAATGAAGGTCACCTTATTGATCTCGCGCAGCGTGGTGATGCCCATCCGCATCTTCTCCACCGCCGAGTCCCGCAGGAATGTCATGCCGGTTTCCTTGGCCGCCCGCCTGATCTCCGACGTCGGCCGCCGGTCCAAAATCATCTCGCGGATCTTGTCGGTTAAATCCAGCAGCTCATGAATCGCCGACCGGCCGCGGAATCCCGTGCCGCCGCACTCGAAACAGCCCACGCCTTCCATCAGCGGCACATCCCGCCATTCCGCCGGGTTCAGGCCGCTCTCCACCAGCAGCCCATCCGGATACCGCACCGGCCGTTTGCAGTGTTCGCAAATCTGCCGCACCAGCCGCTGCGCCAGAATGCAGTTCAATGCCGAAACGAAGTTGTAGGGCTCCACTCCCATGTTCAGGAAGCGGCCCAGCACGTCCAGCACGTTGTTGGCGTGGACCGTGGTGAAAACCAGGTGGCCCGTAAGCGCCGAGTTGATGGCAATCTGCGCCGTCTCCTGGTCGCGGATTTCGCCGACCATGATCTTGTCCGGGTCGTGCCGCAAAATCGACCGCAACCCGCGCGCGAAAGTCAGCCCTTTCTTCTCGTTCACAGGGATCTGCGTGATCCCCTTCACCTGGTATTCCACCGGGTCTTCGATGGTGATGATTTTGTCTTCGTCGTTCTTGATTTCGCTCAGCGCCGCATACAACGTCGTGGTCTTCCCAGACCCGGTAGGCCCCGTCACCAGAACCATGCCGTACGGCTCGGTGATGTAGCGCCGGAACTTCACCAGGTCGGCAGGGGAGAAGCCGACCACATCCAGCGACAGCTTGGCAAACTTCTCGCTCATCGATTCCTTGTCCAGCACGCGCAGCACGGCATCTTCGCCGTGAATGGTGGGCATGATGGAAACGCGGAAATCGATCAGGCGGTTCTTGTAGCGCACGCGGAAACGCCCGTCCTGCGGCACGCGCTTTTCGGCGATATCCAGCTCGCTCATCACTTTGATGCGCGAAATGATGGTCGATTGCCAGTCCTTCGCGATGGGCGGCATGGCGTAGTGCAATACGCCATCGATCCGGTACTTGATGGCCACTTCCTGGTCGCGCGATTCGATGTGGATATCGCTGGCGCGCCGCTCCAGGGCATTGAAGATGGTGGTATCCACCAGCTTGATTACCGGCGCGATATCGCTGTCGGTGGCGGTCAGCTTGTCGATGGAAAGCGTCTCGTCGCCATCGCCGTCTTCCACCACCACATCCAGCGCGAAGCCTTCGGTTACCGATTCCAGCACACGCTGCGATTGCTCAGTCTTCTTCAACAGGTCCGAAATCTGCGAGAGGGTTGCCACCTTCACCCGCAGCTTCCGGTTCAACAGCAGCGTCAGCTCATCGATGAGGTTGAGGTTCCGCGGATCTGCAAGCGCAATTTCCAGCGTCCCGTTTTGCAACTTCATCGGTACGAAGTTGTACCGGAACATCAGATCCACCGGAATCGACCGGAACAGATCGTGGTCAATGGCGCCATCGCGCAGATCGACGTATTCGCACCGGTACCGCGCAGCCAGTGCCTGCGCCTGCTCGGACTCCGTCGCCGGATCCGCCAACCGAACTTTTTCGATAGTTGCCATAAACAAATCCTAATGAATCGTATCGGCCAGAGAGAAGATCGGCAGATACAACGCGATCAATACAAACGCCACGAAACAACCCATCACGATCATGATGGCCGGCTCGATCATGGACAGCATCGCCGCCATCCGGGTATTCACGTCTTCCTCGAAGAATTCAGCCACCGAGTTCAGCATTTGGGGCAGCGCACCGGTCGATTCGCCTACTTCGATCATATCGATTGCCAGCGGCGGAAAGATCTTCGACGCCTTGAGCGACCCCGACAGCGGCTGCCCTTCCCGAACGCTCTTCCCCGCCGCCACGATCAACCGCTTCAGCAGCGGCGTGCCCAGGGAATCGGCCGCCGTTTCCATGGCCTGAACCAGTGGAATGCCGCCGACCAGCAGGGTGCTCAGGATGCGAGCAAGTTGCGCCACCTGGTACTTCAGCCAGACTTCTCCAACCACCGGCACTTTCAATTTGAGCCGATCCACGATTTCGCGCGCCGAATCTTTCCGCAGCCACCAGCGCATCCCGAAGATCCCCAGAACCAACGCCGCGGCAAAGACCACGATGTATTTCTGGGCCGCCTGTCCGAAAGCGATCAGGTAGACCGTCATGGGCGGCAGGGCCGCGTTCATGGTGGTGTACAGGGCCGCGAATGTCGGCACCACATAGGTCACCATGAATACCATCAGCAGAACCACCAGAACCATCAGCACGCAGGGCATGATCAGCGAAACCGTGATCTTCTTCCTTACTGCCAGGGAGAGTTTCTGGTAGGTGATGTACCGGTCCATCACCTCGGTCAGGCTGCCGCTCTTTTCGCCCGCCATCACCGTGGTTACGAAAATCTTGGGGAAGATCCCCTGCTGCCGGAAGGCATCGGAGAGCAGCGTGCCGCCGCGCACTTCGTCGCGCACAGCCCGGATGTAAGGTCCCAGTTTCGGATCGGTAAGCCTGTCGGCAAGAAGATCCAGGCCCTTCAGGATCGGCAATCCGGCCCGGATCAGCGTAACAAACTGCTGGTTGAAGATCAGGAACTTTTCGATGTTGAGCTTTTTCCGGCCGCCGAACAGCCCGCTGGCGGCGATCCCGGCTCCGGCCGCCCGGTTCTTGATGGAGTAGATCAGGTAGCCCTGCTGGGAATACTTCTCCCGCAGTTCCTTCTCCGACGAAGCGGATGCGATCTGCTTGTGGATCTGCCCACGGCCATCGGCGTACTTGAGCACGAAATCCGGCATCGCCTATTGTCCTGCCTCCACCAGTTCAACTCCTTTAGGTACTTGAAACTGAAAGAGTTTGCCGTCCAGCGCCGGATCCACCTTCTCCTGGTCGAAGGCAAAGTCCAGAACGGAGCGGTCGAAGCCGGTCACCTTGACCTGTTTGATGCGGCCGTCCGATGCCACCAGGAATTCCACCGCCGAATAGGGCAGGTTGTCGGTTTTGGGCTCCGCCGTGATCCGCGTATCGGCTCCTTCGGCCCGCCCTTCCAGGTTGCGAAACTCCTTTTCGAAGTTCAACTTACCCAGCAGGAAGGCCAACGGGGCGCGCATGTCCTCGCTTTCCTGGAATTTCATCCTCTCCGCCCGCTTCTCAGCCGGGGTATACAGCCAGAGGTATTTCCCGTCGGAAACGAAGAGCTTGCCCTTAGGCTGGTCATAATCCCACCGCATGCGCCCCGGCTTGCGCAGCAGCAGCGTCCCGCTCTCCGACCGCCGCGGCTTCCCCTGGGGCGTATAATCCTCATGGAAAACGACTTGCAGCGTTTTGGCCCGGTTGTAACGGCCTTCGACCGCCTTCAGCAGACCGTCCAGGCGGGCGTCGGCCGCAGCCGCCGACACCACTAGTAACCCGATCAGTAGCCGAGTGCTCACATCACTGTAGACGTACAAAGGCGGTAGAACGTGCAGCAACGAATAGAGCAAATATGGTAGGGATGGGCAGATTCGAACTGCCGGTGTCTCCGGACCTGGAAGGCAGGACGTAGTGGAGCGGGTGCGGCAGGTAGCAGGGTCGGGGGCCGCGGGCGGCCGGACGCCAGATGCCGGATGCCGGATTCTGGTGGCCGGAACGGCCACACGCGAGCGAGTCCTGACATACCCTCACGACTGCGGGAGCTTAAGGGCCGGGCAGATTCGAACGTAGAAGAGGTGCAGAATTCTGGGATTGGACTGAACGTTCCGGCATGCTGGGGCGACGTCGCCCAGAAAAAGGACTGGACAAGTCGCGCAAATCCAGGGCATAATAGGTGGTACTGAAACAGTTGTTGATCAAATTGTTTTAGGATAGTAGACATCATGGTGCAAGCCGCGTGGATACCTGGGCTTGAGCAGGAAGTGCGCCGATACCTGAACGGCGAATCGACCGGACACGATCCCTGGCATGCTTTTCGCGTCCGCGACCTGGCAATACGCATCGCAAAGGCAATTGGAGCGGATACCGAAGTGGTACACGCTGCCGCGTTGCTGCATGACATCGGCCACGCGACCGGTCGAGCGGAGCACGCCCGCCGCGGAGCGAATCTAGCGGCCGAGATCCTGTGCGGCTGTGGATTTCCGGCGGATAAGGTTCACGCCGTGACCTTGTGCATCGAGCATCACCACTGGTTGCCCGGGCGCGCCGGGGATCCTCAGAGTCCAACGCTGGACTATCAGGCATTCGCCGACGCAGATCGCTTGGACGCGCTCGGTGCCGTGGGCATTGCCCGTACATTCGCGTTTGGCGGCGCGCACAACCGCCCGATCTGGGATCCGGAACCGAATGCGGCGGGACACGGCGCGTACGGCATCTCTTCGATTCACCACTTCTACGACAAGCTGCTCCGGTTGCCTGACGATATGTACACCGAACCGGGCCGGCGCATGGCAGCGCGACGGGTTGCGGTCATGGAGGAGTTCCTGAGAACGTTCCATCTGCAGTGGGACGGCAAAGACGCCGAACTCGGGGTGGTCGTCACGGAGTCCCGTGCATCACTGGGCTCCTTCCCGAAGCGATCGGTAAAGGTCCGCGATCGCATCCGTCGGATCTTCGCCGCGATCCTTGAGCCTGATCCAATCAACTAGGTTTTCGTCGTTCACGACGAGCAGGTATTTTTCATCGTTGTTAACGAACCAGTTCAGCATCTTCCACACGTCGTCGCCGCTGGTTTTTCTACACGCCAGGACTGCCAAGTAGCCCATACGCTTTCCGAGGTAACAGGCCGTCTGACGAAGGTCGTCGTACGTCAGTGTGTCTGTGTTCTTGCATTCGATGAGGAGCGGGTCGATCTGATAGCGCAGTTTCCAATCGGACCAAGGTCCTTTTTCGGCGGCGTTCCTGAAGGGCCTCGCCGAACAAAAAGGTGAACACGTCGCGCACCCAGCGTTGGTAGCTTGTTGCGTGCGTGTGTCCCGGTCGCAAGTCGGCCAGTCGACGCAGCAACGAGCGAGCCGCGCGAGACGTCTTTTGGGGCTGGTTGGAT
>DATMNI010000430.1:0-2642 GCA_035570275.1 Candidatus Acidiferrales bacterium
ACGCCCCCTTTCCCGTTTCCCCCTCCGGGGGAAAGCCGGGGCGGGAGGGTTCCCCCCACGCCGCCAAAACCAGGCGGCTCCCCCCACAAGAGGGGGTTTCAAAACGCTCCGCTGAAACCCCCCTTGTGGATCCCCCCTCGCCTGGTCGGGCCATGCACCCCAACGGCGTGGCTGTCCATCTAATAGCCATGGAAGATCGGGAACTTTACCGGCGCATTCTGGGTATCGAGAGCCCCTGGAGCGTAACCTCCGTGGACTTGCAGTTGACACCCAAGGAGGTGCACATCTATCTGGCCCATGAAGACCTGCCCACTTGGCCCTGTGCCGAGTGTGCCGCACCCAGCAAACTGTACGACCACCAGCCCGAGCGCCAATGGCGCCACCTGGACACCTGCCAGTACCACACCATCCTGCACGCCGACCCGCCGCGGAGCCTATGCCCCACCCACGGCGTGCGCGTGGTGAAGCTGCCCTGGGCCGAACCTTCGAGCCGCTTTACCGCGCTCTTTGAGGCCCTTGCCATTGCTTGGCTGAAAGCCGCCAGCAAGAAGGCGGTAGGGGAGCAGTTGGGGTTGAGCTGGGACGAGATCCACGGCATCATGGAGCGGGCCGTCCAGCGCGGACTGCAACGCCGGCAGGCCGAACCCATCCGCCATCTGGGAGTGGACGAGAAGGCCTTCCGTAAAGGCCACAAATACATGACGCTGGTGAACGACCTGACGCGCGGGCGAGTGTTGTACGTGGCCGAGGACCGCAAGCAGGAGAGTCTGGACGGTTTCTGGGGGACGCTGACGGAGGGGCAGCGGAAGGGGATCGAAGCGGTGGCGATGGATATGTGGGACCCGTATGTGGCGTCGGTGCGTGAGCATGTGGCCGAAGCCGATAAGAAGATCGTCTTCGACAAGTTCCACGTGGCGCAGCATCTGGGCAAGGCCGTGGATGAGGTGCGCCGGAAAGAGAACAAAGCCCTGCGGGCTGAGGGCGATGATCGGCTGAAGGGAACGCGTTACGACTGGCTGTGCAACCCGGCGACGATGGACCCCAATGACCGGCGGGCTTTTGCCGCCTTACGCCGGAGCGAACTGAAGACGGCCCGCGCCTGGGCCTTGAAAGAGACCGCCATGGGCTTGTACACCTACGTCTATGAAGGCCCGGCACGGAAGCACTTCCAGTGGTGGTACGGTTGGGCGGTGCGCAGCCGTCTGACTCCGATGAAGGAAGTGGCCGGCATGCTGAAACGGCGCTTCGCCAACATCATCACCTACCTCAAGCACCGCATCACGAACGCGACTAGCGAATCCATCAACGCCAAGATCCAATGGGTGAAGTACACGACCCGAGGCTTCCGCAACAAACAGAACTTCATCCATGCGATCTACTTCCACTGCGGCGGCCTGGATCTCGCCCCGGCAGCCACTAAATAGCCGGAAGCGCCTCAATAGCTAGTCGCACCAAGCGACGAGCCCGGCTAAACTCTCCTTAGATACGGGAAGCCCCGTTTCCCCACTGCATTCAGAACCTCCAGGATATGAGGAGCGCAATGATTTGCACCGGCAAGACCCTAGACACTAGGCCCCTTGCCGACGCGGTGAATGTCGCCGCGTTTTTCCTGACAAACTCCTGCACGCTCAGCGGCCGTTGCCCCGTTAACGTGAGCACGTCGTCCGACATTCGGTCGAACCGTCCCGCGCGGTGCAGATCGGCCAGTGTCGCGAGGTGGTTCACGAGGTGAATCGGCCAGTGGAGACCGAGCAGTGCGTCTCGCCACGGCTAGACCGGAATGTCCTGAAAGGTGATCGTGCGGCCAAGCGCCTTCGAATACTCCTGCGCATAGAAATGCATGTTCTCGGACTGCGGACCTGTTAGGTGATAGATCTTGCCGATGTGCGGCTGCGGGTTTTCGAACAGCGTGGCGACCGCGCGGGCAACATATTCCGCTCCCACCGGCGCAGTCTTGCCCTCGCCGAACGGCAATCCGATCTGATTCGATTGCCTGACCGAATCCGGAGTGAGAATCAACAAAAGCCACCCAGAAACACTGTCGGCCGCACGTGCACGACCGGCAGACCGGACCAGTTCAGAGCCTGCTCGGCGAGCCAATGCAGCTTGTGCTGCGGGCTCGGGGTGGTTTCCGTAATGTTCATTTGAGAGACCGTCATTTGAGACATATTGATGAACGCCTTCACACCGTGATGCTTGGCCACCGCCGCCGCATTGACGGTCGCGGCCAGATAGGCATCAGAGATTGACATGCCGAAGTATATCGTCTCGCAACCGGTAATTGCCCTATGCATAGAATCGAGATCGAGCAGATTGCCGACCACGACCTCAGCACCCATATCGCGCAACGCCTGCGCTCGTTCGTCTTCATTTCGTACCATCGCACGCACCGCTTTGCCTTGCGTCAACAGCAGTTCGGTGACTGTACGCCCTACCGCGCCGACGCGGCCAGCCGCACCAGTGACTAGAATGGGACTTGCCATATTATGTCCTCCCTATATCCTAGATCCGGCGTGAAAACCTTGGTTTGCGCCAGAAGCCGGCAACAGCAGCCCGTCGCCGGCCCTTCGTAATACGCTCAGGACGGCATTCGGCGCTCAACTGTGGCTGGCATCGATGTTGAATAGGCTGATAAAACCTTG
>DATMNI010000431.1:0-60010 GCA_035570275.1 Candidatus Acidiferrales bacterium
GACCCGACGACGCGCGCAGGGGTGGACATTCGCGGCAAGGGCGTTGTTTTTAACGCCTATACTTCTATTTAATGCACTCCGCCGGCGCTGCGGCGGTGGCTGGGCCGCTTCATGATCAGCAGGAACGGCAACACCAACAGGAACACCACCGCCATGGCGCGGAAGGTATCCAGGAACGCCAGCATGGAGGCCTGGCGCTGCACCATGCCCCAGGCGGCGATGTAGGATTGGCGCACGGCGGCGCTGGGGTCGGAGCCGCGCGCCACCATGGCGGCTTGCACGTTATTCAGATACGTCCGGGTCTGTGGGCTCAGTGCGCTGATGTGCTCGCCCAGCATGTGGGAGTGGAACTGGGTGCGGCGAAACAGGAACGTGGTGGCGCTGGCGATTCCGACGCCTCCTCCCAGATTGCGCATCAAGTTGAACATGCTGGTCGCGTTGCCCATCTCTTCCTTGGGGATGGGGTCCATAGTGGCGGTAGTCAGTGGGACGAACAGCATGGCCAGCGACGCCCCCTGAATGAACTGCGGCCAGAAGATGTCCCAGTAGCCGGCGTTCAGGTTCAGGTTGGAAAGCGAGTAGAGCGTCCACGCTGCGCCAACCAGGCCCACCGCCAGCACCTTCCGAGGGTCGAATCGGCCCAGCACGGTGCCCACCAGGGGCATGGTGAGGAACGATCCGAGGCCGCGCGGCGCCATGGCGATTCCGGCATCCAACGCCGAGTAGCCCAGCAGCGTCTGCAGGAAGATGGGCAACAGCAGCAGGCTGCCGTAAAGCACAAACCCGAGCATCGTCATGAGGAACACACCCGCGGCATAGGTTCGGTCCTTGAAGACGCGAAGTTGCACCACCGGCGCCTGCGCGCGCAGTTCCCGCACGACGAAGGCGATGAGCGCGGCGCCGGCAAGAACCGCCAGGATAGCGATGAATTTCGACCCGAACCAATCTTCCTCCTGGCCCTTATCGAGCAGCAACTGGAGCGCGCCGATGCCGAGGGCCAGCATGCCGATGCCCCAGTAATCGATGCCGGTTTTCTGGCGGCGGATGTACGGCGGATCGAAAATAAACAGGCGGGTCATGATGACGGAGGCCAGTCCCACGGGCAGGTTGATATAGAAGACCCAGCGCCAACTGAAATTGTCCGTGAGGTAGCCGCCGATCACCGGTCCGAGCATGGGAGCGACCACGATACCGAGTCCCCAGAAAGCCATCGCCTTGCCGCGGTCCTGGGGTGGGAAGGCTTCCAGCATGACGGCTTGCGACAGCGGTTGCAACGCGCCGCCCGTGGCGCCCTGGATCACGCGGCACAGAATAAGCATCGGCAGCGTTTGCGCCAGCCCGCACAGAAACGACGCTGCCGTGAAGCCGAACACCGCCGCCGTGAGCATGCGTTTGCGCCCGAAGAAGTTCGCCAGCCAGCCGGTCATGGGAAGGATGATGGCGTTGGCTACTAGGTAGGACGTCAGCGCCCAGGCCGCCTCGTCGACGCTGACCGAAAGGCTCCCCGCGATGTGCGGCAGCGAGACGTTGACCACCGTGGTATCCAACACCTCCATGAAGGTGGCGCACATCACGGCAGTGGCGACAATCCACGGGTTGACCTGCGGCTGCGATTGCGGCTGGGGCGAAGACGGCATCCAATCCCTTGACTATACAATGCCGCACCAAAACCCCTGTGGGGCAGGTTGTTAACCTGTGGCGGATTGTTAATCCGCCCGCGCGATGCGGCAGCGAGCGTTTGCTTCTTGCCCGCGGGGTCTCGTCAAGGCTCGCGACAGGCGGATTGCCAGTCCGCCGCACTCTCGAAAGTCGGTTGTGGAAGTTCGGCTGCGCGCCAACTCCCGGCAGGCGGATTGCCAATCCGCCGCAGCTTGCCAAGCTGCCCCACATGGCGCCACGGGCGACTTTCATCCTTTTCTCTGTGCGCCCGGCGCTCATGCGAAACAGATTAGACAGTCTGCCCCACCCAATACGGTTAAGCACCTCGCCTCTGTATTCTCTTCCGTGGTCGCATACAATGTTAGACAATCTTCGGCTGATTGCATCGACCGCCTTATGCATCGAGTGCGCATCACAGTTCTGTCGTTGTTGGCGGCATGTTCCATTGCCGCTGCCTCACGCTCGGTCTGGGATGGTGTATACACCAGGGAACAGGCGGGCCGGGGACAAAAGGCATACCAGGAGGAATGCATGAAGTGCCACGGCGAAAACCTCGCGGGTGGGGAAGCGGCGCCGGCCCTGGTGGGGGTTGAGTGGGTTCCCAAATGGAACGGCAAGACCGTGGGCGATCTGTTCGGCCTGATCCGGAAAACCATGCCCACGGACGATCCGGGGAATCTGAGCAGCCGCCAGTATGCCGATATTGTCGCGTACATACTCAGCGTGAATGAGTTTCCCGCGGGGCAGAAGGAACTCGACCGCGACCCGGCCGCGTTGAATGAAATCCGCATCGAGGCGAAGCGATGAACCATATGGCGAGACGAACATTATTCTGCTGGACTCTATTCTGCTGGACTCTATTCTGCTGGACTCTGGTGCTGCCGTCTCTCCTGGCGCAGCAAGGCGCGAAGAACGGCGAGTGGCGATTCTATGGTGGCGATGCCGGCACCACCAAGTACTCGGCTCTCGACCAGATCAACGCGAGCAACGTCAAGGAGCTCAAGATCGTTTGGGAGTGGAAGTCGCAAAACTTCGGCAGGCGGCCGGATTTCAACTGGGAAGTTACACCGTTGATGGCCGGCGGCGTTCTGTTCTTCACCGCCGGCACGCGGCGCGACGTGGTGGCGGTGGACGCGGCCTCGGGCGAGACGCTCTGGATGTACCGGCTCGACGAGGGGCCGCGCGGCGCGGTGGTGGCCCGCACCGTGAATCGCGGGCTGGCTTACTGGAGCGATGGCAAGGGTGACGACCGGGTTCTGCTGATCTCGCCCGGATATCAATTAGTGGCGCTCAACGCCAAGACCGGGACGCCGGTTCCGGGCTTCGGCAATAACGGTCTGATCGAATTGACCGAAGGGCTGGACCGGGCGGTGGTGAAGCCCGGCCAGATCGGCGCCAGTTCACCGGCCATCGTGGTTCGGGACACGGTGGTGGTGGGTGCGGCGCTTTTGACGGGCACCGCGCCCGTCTCCAAGGAGAACGTGCCGGGCTACATTCGCGGCTTCGATGCGAGAACCGGCAAGAAGCTGTGGACCTTCCACACCATTCCGCGGCCAGGCGAGTTCGGCAATGAAACGTGGGAGGCCGATTCCTGGAAGTACACCGGCAATACCGGCGCCTGGGCGCCGCTGAGCGGCGACGAGGAACTGGGGTATGTCTACATTCCGGTGGAGATGCCGACCGGCGATTTCTACGGCGGCAACCGTCCCGGCAACAGCCTCTTTTCGGACAGCCTGGTGTGCCTGGATGCCCGAACGGGGAAGCGCATCTGGTTTTTTCAACTGGTCCATCACGACATTTGGGACTGGGATGTCGCCGCGCCGCCGATCCTGGTGGATATCTCCGTCAATGGCAAACGCATCAAGGCCGTGGCGCAGGTGACCAAGCAGGCATTCACCTATGTGTTCGACCGCGTGACGGGGCAACCGGTCTGGCCCATCGAGGAGCGGCCGGTGCCGCAGTCGGATGTGCCCGGCGAGAAGACCGCGGCCACGCAGCCATTCCCTACCAAACCGGCGGCGTTCGACCGGCAGGGCACCAGCCTGGACGATCTCATCGATTTCACACCGGAGCTCAAGGCCGAGGCGGTGAAGATCGCATCGCAGTATAAGCTGGGGCCGCTCTACACCCCTCCCATCGTGCCCGACACCAATGGCAAGGCCGCCACCCTGCTGCTGCCCTCGCATGTTGGCGGCGCCAACTGGCCCGGCGGCGCGGTGGATGTGGAATCGGGAATCTTATACGTCTCTTCGGTGACCAATCAGGACCCTCTGGCGGTGTCGCCCGCCGACGCCAGGCGCTCCGACATGGGCTACGTAGGAGGCCGCGGTGGCGGTGGCGGCGGCCGTGGCGGACGAGGTGGACGAGGCGGGGGTGGTGGCGGGACCGCAGGCGCCGCTGGACCCGCTGCCGCCGCGGCAACATTTGACGATGGCGATCAATCCATGCGGCCAGTGCAGCGCATGAATATCGGCCCGCAGGGGTTGCCGCTGATCCGGCCGCCATGGGGCCGCATCACGGCGATCGACCTGAATACCGGAGACCACCTTTGGATGATCGCCAACGGCGATGCTCCGGACTACGTGAAGAACCACCCCGCGATGAAGGGCATCGACTTGAGCAACACCGGCAAGCCCTCGCGTTCTCCGCTGCTGGTCACCAAGACGCTGCTGTTCGGCGCCGATGGCAACAACCTTTGGGCGGCCCCGGCCGGCGCCGGCGGCAACATGTTCCGCGCCATCGATAAGCGCACCGGCAAGGTGATCCACGAAATGGCGCTTCCCGCGATGGCGACCGGGGTCCCGATGACTTACCTGGTGGATGGCCGGCAGATCATTGTTGTGGCCGTCGGCGCCGCGGGTGTTCCAGCCGAACTGGTGGCGCTGGCGTTGCCGTAGGGTGGGCGCGGAGGGTGTCCTCCGCACCAACTGCTGGATGCGGAACCAGAAGCCAGCCGCCGCCGAGGCGTAAAACGTTGGCGCAAATCGGTGTAGCATGTTTTTGTGAAGAACGAAGAAGCCGCCGAATTGCTCCCCGTCCCCGGACGCGAGGTCCTCGTGACGCATCCCGGCAAGCTGTATTTTTCGAGGCAGACGAAAGTCTCGAAACTCGACCTCGTACGTTATTACCTATCGGTCGCGCCGGGTGCTCTGGCCGGAATTGAAGACCGTCCGCTGGTGCTCAAGCGCTTTGTGAATGGCGCCGAGGCCCCGGCCTTTTATCAGAAGCGCGCACCCACGGAGCGGCCTCCGTGGCTGAGAACGGTAACGCTGTCATTTCCTTCGGGCCGTACCGCGGAAGAGGTGGTCGTCGACGATGCGGCGGGGCTCGCGTGGGTCGTCAATCTGGGCTGCATCGAGCTGCACCCGCACCCCGTACGCTCGGGCGATCTCGATCATCCGGACGAACTGCGAGTCGATCTCGACCCGGGCCCAGGCGTCAATTGGGCAGACGTGCGCACTGTAGCCCTTGAGGTGAAGGCGCTGCTCGAGGAGATGGGCCTCCGCGGCTGGCCCAAGACCAGCGGTTCGCGCGGTATGCACGTGAATGTGCGGATCCAGCCGCGCTGGACGTTCGGCGAGGTGCGCCGCGCCGCGGTCGCCCTGTCGCGTGCCATCGAGAGGCGTTTGCCGGCCCTGGCCAGTTCGAAATGGTGGAAGGAGGAGCGTCATGGCGTGTTCCTTGACTACAACCAGAACGCCAAGGATCGGACGACGTGCTCCGCTTATTCCGTACGCCCGCTGGCCGATGCCCGCGTGTCCACGCCGCTTCACTGGCATGAGGTTCCCGACTGCGAGCCGTCCGACTTCACCATACTGACCGTACCCAGCCGCTTCCAGCAGTCGGGCGATCCGCACGCCGGCATGAACGCCGCGCCGGGTTCGCTGGAACAATTATTGGAACTCGCGGCCCAAGACGAGGCAGCGGGCCTGGCCGACGCGCCCTGGCCGCCGCACTTTCGCAAAATGGAGGGCGAAGCGCCGCGCGTGGCGCCTTCGCGCACCAAGTCTGCGGCCAAAAAAGCGGGGACCAGGCCGCCGCGGACGAAGATGCCGCTCCTGGTAGTGGCGAACTCTCCCGATCGAGACGCCGCCCTGGCAGGTCTGGAAAGATGGAAAAGCAAGTACGCCGAGGCGGCCGGACTACTGGCTGTGGACGACGTGCTGGTCGACTCCATGCGAGGCCGGTCATCCACCTGGACCCGCATCCGCGTGAACCTGCGCCATGTGCCCGAAGCGCTGCGGCCGCTGCAGGAAACGCCCGACCCCGATGAGGATCCGACGCGTGAGTGGCGTACCAGGCGGGCTTCGAACGCGGGCCGCGCGCCGGAGGAGGCGTAAGCGCGTGTCTGGAGTCCCAGCCCGCGCTTGACCCTCGCCTGGTTCCCTCTTTGAGCCATCGCATGATGGTGGGCATTTGCCGTGTGCCGTTGGAAAGATCGCGTGGACGTGATTGGGCCTGACCACGCACGCGTGGAGTTGGTTGAAGCGGCGAACCGCCTCCCCATCCAGGCCCGCGTTCACAACTACGCCGGCGAGTGTCTGGCGAAGCATGACAGACCACGAAAGACGATGGTCTGTCCCACCTTCTCCGAGAAATGTACAATCGACTCTGGCCAGCCTCAATGGCCGCGGGCGAAAATCGCGGCCAACTCCTGCGGCGGAACCACTTCGAGCTCGGCATAAGTGCAGTCGCCCGGCTTTTTGTCCGTGCGCCACCTTCGAAAATGCGCCATGTGCCGGAAGCGAGTGCCCTGCATGTGCTCATACGCGATTTCGACCACCAGCTCGGGCCGCAGCGGTTCCCACGACAGGTCCTTGCCCTGGCTCCAGCGGCTCTGGCCGCCCGGCACGCGGTGCCCGGCCTCGCCGCCTTCGGGTACATCCTCCGCCGATCGCTTTCCCGCCTGGTCCCCCCACTTCTGCCAAGGGTGATTGGCGAGCGCGTCCTGGCGATAAGGCGCCAGGAATTCCACCAGGTCCCGGCGCTGGGCGTCCGAGAAGCTCGCGCAGACCCCGACATGCTGCAAGGCGCCGGAATCGTCGAAAAGCCCGAGCAACAGTGAGCCGACAGCGGTACGCTCGCCTTTCTTGTACCATCGAAATCCGGCCACGACGCAGTCGCAATCGCGCTCGTGTTTCACCTTGAGCATCACCCGCTTGTTCGACTCGTAAGTCCCCGAAATCGGCTTGGCCATGACGCCGTCCAAACCAGCTCCCTCGAAGCGGCGAAACCAATCCGACGCCACACTCAATTCGCGAGTCGCGGGCGTCAGATGGATCGGCGGCGCCGCCGATGAGAGCAGCCTTTCCAACTCCTGACGCCGCCTTTCGAACGGTTCGCTACGCAAATCGCGGTCGCCCTCCGAGAGCAGGTCAAAGAACACGATGGATGACGGGATTTGTTTGGACAGAAGCTTCACCCGCGACGCGGCCGGATGAAGGCGGAGCTGCAGCGCTTCGAAGTCGAGCCCGCCATCGGTTGCGATGACGATCTCGCCGTCGAGCACGCAACGAGCCGGCAACTGCGAGTGTAACGTCTCGAGCAGTTCGGGAAAATAGCGGTTCAGCGGCTTTTCATCACGGCTCTGGATCTGGATCTCGTCACCGTCCCGGAAGACCAACGCACGAAACCCATCCCACTTCGGTTCGAAAATCCAGGTTCCGCCGGCGGGCAGATCGTCCACTCGTTTGGCGAGCATCGGCAGGATGGGTGGGTTGACGGGAAGTTCCACGCCTCATCTTATAACGCCCGCCAGGGTCAGGTCAGGGAAACTGGCGCGGATTCCACCGCAGCAAGTTTTGCCACTCCGATCCGTCTGATCACTTTCCTCGTCTAATCACTTCCCCGTCGATCACTTCCCCGAGGCGCACGACCGGCCGTTTTCGGCGAGGCCCCAGGCTATCCCATTGGCATAAAGCTGAATGATTAGCTCCTCGGAGTACATCGATGCGCCATGACCAAGCGCCGAGTAAAAGACATGGCCCTTTTCCACGCAATGCCACCACGCGAGGGGATGATCCGCACCCATGGTGGCCCGGCCGGGATTGTAAGTCTGCTCGTCGACGGTCAGGAGGATATGGTAGCCCGGCTTGCCGCGAGGATTATCGGCAAACGAGTACCACTCTTCCGCGCGGTGCCAGAGTGCGGGGAGGCCTTTGGTGATGGGATTCTTCAGATCCTGCACGTGGATATCACCCGGCTGTATGGATGAGTGAACCACAAATTGAGCCCCGATTAAAGTATCCACGTACCACTTCCAGTCCGCCGCCGAAGTGCGGCCCGGACCACTGGAGACGGGGTCGCCGCCGGAGCCGTGAGTGCCCACGAACGATCCGCCGTTTTCCATCCAGCTTTTGAAAGCCGCGCGCTGGTCTTCGGTCAGCGTATCGCCGCTGGTATTATTCCAGACGACCACCTTGAACTTACCCAACTGCTCCTTGTTCATGACCGCGCCGTTCTCCGTAATAAAGAACGGCCACGCCCGCTCGTGCGCGATCGCCGCCAGCGCCGCATTGGACGCCTGGATGGCAGCATCGTCACGAAATCCATTGGTCTTGGAGAAAATCAGCACCCCGCCCGGTTTCAAATCAGCCGGCAATACAGGCGGCTCCTTGTCGAACGTGGGAGCGGACACGAAACCTGCACCTCCCCCACGACCACCCCGGCCGGCCCCGCGCCCGGCGCCGCCCAATTCTCCCGGTGCGCCCCGCCCTTCGACCGCGGGAGCCGGAGGCTGCTGACCCAGAGTCGCGGCTGCGGCAGCGATCCATGCCGATACCGCGAACCATCTCACTTTGCTGTTCATGAAATCTCCCGTGGTTTGCTTACGCGCCGCAAATTTCCGGCGAACGGTCCCACAAGCCCATGCCCGAGACTATTATGCCTCCTCGGGGAAATCTGTGGGTGATGGCAAGCTGGTTCCGCATCGTATATCTGCGGGAGCTTTCCTACAGGGCACCATATTCTCTACGGAACATCTCCCCATTCCCGTCGTCTAACCGTCCATGGAAGCCCTCGTCCAGGACCTGAAGCACTCCCTCCGCATCTTCCGGCAGAGTCCCGGATTCACCGCCGCGGCTGTTGCCGCCCTTACCTTGGGCATCGGCACCAACACCGCGATCTTCTCGGTCGTCAACTCCGTCCTCCTCAAACCCGCCCCTTTTCCCGACCCGGACCGCATGGTCTTCTTCATGAATACGTCGCAGCAGGGCTCCTTCCAGGGCGCCTCGCCCACCAAGTTCCAGCACTGGCGCGAACAGACCAGCGTGGTTGAGGATGTGTCCGCCTTCCGTACGGGCGTCGTCAACCTCACCGGCGGCGGTTTCCCCGAACAGCTCAAATCCGCGCAGGTCAGCGCCGATTACTTTCGCCTCTTCGGCGCTGTGCCAATCCGCGGCCGCACCTTCTCGCCCGAAGAGGACCTCCCCAAGGGCGAAAAAGTTGTCGTCCTCAGCCATGCCTTCTGGACCCGCCGCTTTGCCGCCGACCCGCAGATCATCGGCAAGACCATCTCGCTCGGCAACGCTGCCCACGTCGTCATCGGAATCCTCAATCCCAATTTCGATTTCCGTGACTTCGGCCCCGCGCCCGACGTCTGGGTCCCCTTCCAACTCGAGCCCCACCCCACCGACCAGGGCCACTATTTCACCGCCGCCGGCCGCCTTAAACCCGGCATCACCGTCGATCAAGCGCGCGCCCGCATCAAACTTTCCGCCGAGGATTTCCGCCGCAAGTACCCCAGGGCTCTACCGCCCAATGCGGGCTTCAGCGTCGATCCGCTCCGTGAAGCCATGGTCAGCAACGTGCGCGCCTCGCTGTTGGTCCTGGTGGGCGCTGTCAGCTTCGTCCTGCTGATCGCGTGCGCCAACGTTGCGAACCTGCTGCTCGCCCGCGCCGTGGCACGCCGCCGGGAGATCGCCATCCGCGTCGCCATCGGCGCCGGACGCGGACGCATCATCCGCCAACTCCTCACCGAAAGCGTCCTGCTGTCTCTTGTAGGTGCGATTGCGGGCAGCATTCTCGGCATCGTCGGAATTCGCGCGCTCCTCAGTGTGAACACAGCCAACCTACCGCGCGTGGGAGAGGAAGGCGCGCTGGTCGGCCTGGATTGGCGCGTTCTCGCCTTCACCATCCTCGCCGCGGCAGTAACGGGCATTCTGTTCGGTCTCATCCCCGCGCTGCAGAGTTCACGGCCCGATCTCAGCGCCACTCTCAAGGAGAGCGGGGGCCGCGGCGGCACGGGTTTCCGGCACAACAAGGCCCGTACCATCCTGGTGGTCAGTGAAGTCGCGCTCGCCGTGGTCCTGCTGGTGGGGTCCGCCCTGCTCATCCGCACTTCGCTGGCGCTGGGCGCAGTCAAGCCGGGTTTCGACGCGGAAAACGTTCTCACCCTGCGCATGTCCATCGATGGGCCGCAATTCGCCAGGTCCGCAGCCGTAGACCAGATACTCCGCGACGGCTTCGAGCGAATTCGCCGCATCCCCGGCGTGGTCGCCGTGAGTGCCACCTGTTGCGTGCCGCTCGAGGGCGGCTACGGGCTGCCATTCATCATCATGGGCCGGCCGCTGACGGACGGACCCTTCCATGGCGGCGCCGGTTGGCAGACCGTCTCCCCCGGCTTCTTCGAAGTTTTCAAGATCCCGGTTGTGCGCGGCCGCACCTACAACGAACGCGACACCGCCGGCTCACCGCCGGTGGTGGTGATTAACCAGGCCATGGCGCGACGTTTCTGGCCCAAAGCCGATCCGCTCAGCGACAAGATCTGGATTGGCAAGGGAGTTATGCCGCAACTTGCCACGGAGCAGCCCCGCCAGATCGTCGGCATCATCGGCGACGTGCGCGGCAATGGCTTGGACAACGACCCCGCGCCGGCCATGTACCTGGTGCAGGCGCAAGTCCCCGACGCCATCAACGCGCTCAACGCCACCCTCACCCCGATGCGTTGGATCGTGCGTACTCGCGGCAATCCGCTACTTGTGGCTTCCGCGGTTCAGGAACAGATTCGCCAGGTCACAGGCCTGCCCGTCACCGATATTCGCACCATGGACGAGATCGTCTCCCGCTCCACCTCCCGTCAGCGCTTCAACATGCTGCTGATGACCATCTTCGGCAGCGCCGCGCTCTTCCTGGCGGGCATCGGCATTTACGGACTGATGGCGTACTCCGTGCAACAGCGCACGCAGGAGATCGGTATCCGGTTGGCGCTCGGCGCCGGCACCGGCAGCGTGCGCCAGATGGTGGTGGCGCAGGGCATGCGCCTGGCGCTGATCGGCGTGGCCGTCGGCATCGCCGCCGCACTCGGGCTCACCCGTCTGCTCTCCACTTTCCTCTTCGGCGTGAAAGCCAAGGACCCGGCCGTCTTCACCACGGTTGCCATCCTGCTGAGCCTGGTGTCGCTCCTGGCCGTCTGGCTCCCCGCGCGCCGCGCCACCCGCATCGACCCGGTGATCGCGCTCCGGTACGAATAGCCGACGCCAGCCGGGCACCCGATGGCGAGGCACCAGTACCGCGCCGGGCACGCGATGGATAGCCGATTGGAAAACCGACCAGTCAAAGCTCGGGGCAGGCGGATTAACAATCCGCCGCCGGTTAACAACCGGCCCCACAAACTCCGAGCACCAGTGTGTGTGCTATTCCCTGCCTGCCCTGACCTCAGTCACCTTCGTTGCGGTTCGCATGATCTCAAAACGCAGGATCCAGTGCCTGGCCACCTCACCCTCCCCAGGACCGAATTGCCAATGCCGGGCCGCTACCAGCGCCAGCCGGCCAAAATAAGGTGAGCCACTGCGCTCCAGCGTGGCCTCCGACACGTCCCCTGATGGATTCACCGCAACCTTCACGACCACCATCACTTTGCCGTGAACTGTATTCCGGGCTTTGGTGGGAATGTCGGGAAGCACGCGGCGCACGATTCCGTTCTGAGCAGCCGGCATGCCATGCGGTGGTTGCGCTTCGCGGTCCGGCCGGACAGGCGGGGCGGGCTTCGGCGCAGCCGTCTGCCCGGTTGGCGAAGGTTTGGGTGGGGCGGAGGCGGGTGGGGCAGAGGCTGGTGGGGCAGAGGCTGGTGCCGGCGGCATAGACTCGGCGACCGATGGCACCGGAGCAGCCGTCCGATTGATCAGCAGGCCCCAGACAATCGCCACGCCCACGACGACCAGAGCGACCACTGCAACATAATACCGAGGCCTCGGCTTCCCCGCCGCGGGTTTGGCGACCACCGCCGTGGATGCCGGGACGGTCGCGGCAGGCTGCTCGGGCGAACGGAGCCATGCCTCGATCTTGCCAGCGGACCATTGAAGCCGCGGGTCATGGTGCAGGCAGTTTTGCGCCATTTCCCGGAAGGGAATGGGTAGCGTGTCAACCGCGGGATACTGGCCGCCGGGCGCGACGGTAGCTGCTTTTCCCGTCAAAGCCTGGACCAGCGTGATTCCCAACGCCCGGATGTCCGCGGCGGGTTCGCCGGCCGCCACCGCCTCACAGGAGACCTTCACGGTGTCTTCTACCGCCAGAATGTTCGAGGGCTTTAAATTGCCGTGCACCAGGCCCTGTCCGTGCAGGTACGCCAGTACATCCGCGACGGGATGAAGCATTTCGCGGGTTTCGTCCGCGGTGAGCGGGCGTTCGCGGAGAACTTCCGCCAGGTTCTCCTCGGCGTATTCCATCACGAGATAAGCCAGCGGCACGCCTGCGACCGCGCAGGTTCCGGCCGCAAAGATGCTGATGAGGTGAGGATGGTAGAGCCTGACGGCGCGATTCCAGCGCTCCACCAACTCTCCGGCTTGCGCCTGGCCAGCGGGCACCAGCCTGATGGCGGCCCTGACCGAGGCGAACGAGGTGAGGAAGACAGCGCTTCCTTCACTGCCGCCGAGGTACCGCTCCAGCGGGTACTCCCCGCCGGCAAGTTCGCCTTCCCACTTCTTCCAATCGGCCATCCTCACCTACGCCAGCACGGATCTTGATCGGCGCGAATCTCCTCGGGCACAATCCGAAATTCCCATTTTGGACGCCTGATTCCCAGTTAGTATAGACCTCCCTGCGGAAGGTTGTGTCATACCGTACTTGATGCAATTCCGGCAGTTGTCGGCGCGCGCAAGCCTGCCCACTCGTGATTCCGCAACAGTGCTAGATCAAGTCCATCGGACGTCAGGACCTTGCCGGCTGCCAGCACCTCTGCGTCTTCAGTGCCCATGGCAGCCACTATCGGCGCCGAGAGATCCAGGTTGGCGCCGCCGATCTCGGGCCGATCCAGTGCCCGGCGGCTCCCGTCTCATCACGTTCCGCGCCGGAGGGGGCCGCTCGCAGATCGCAACTCATAGCCGCGGATTCGAGGCGCTGAAGTGCCCTCTTTCCGGGCGCGCGAGCGCCTCTACCGGCGCCTGCCGCGTCCGTGGGGCCCAGTCGCACAATGCCAGCCAGATCCGGCCGGAAGGGCGAGTCGCTCGTCGCTGGGATCTGAACCGTGGCGCGGCGGTGGGACCTGAACCGGGCGCGGCGCCAGACTGCCGGACAAAGTGAAAATCGTTCTTGCTTTCGGCACGCAGGTTCCGCAATATGTGATGAGGTGGAAACCGACACTTGACCTATCCGGTTCATCTTGCCGCGGCCGCTCCCGTGACCGCCACAACAGAAAGAGAGGAAAAACGACATGCTACACATGATCGGGCACGCCATTTTCGGACTGGTTATCGGTCTGTTGGCTCGTGCCGTGATGCCAGGCCGCCAGCACATGGGCCTGATACTGACGATGATTCTGGGCCTGGTCGGTGCGTGGCTGGGAGGCCTCATCGGCCGAATGACCGGCATGTACGAGGAAGGCCACCCCGCCGGCTTCCTCATGGCTCTTGTCGGAGCGGTCGTGGTGCTGTTTATTTACTCGCTGGCTGTTGCCTGATGATTCGGACTCGATTGGAAACGCGCGCGGGTGGCGTCCTGGAGCCCGCTACATCTTCAACAGCCTGATGTTGCTGTTTGACGTGCTGAGGTCGATCAGCGGGCCGCCGCTGCCGATTGTGCCCTCCATGTGGCTGCGGCTGAATTCGCCCTGCATCCGCAGCTCGAAGTCCGTGGAAATCGAGCCGTTGCTGGTTCGCGCGCTCAGACGCGCATTGACGGAGCCCGGCACATGCACCGTGATGCTGCTGTTGTTGGTGCTGGCACGCACGGGGACGGTGGCGCCGGGCGGCAGCGCCAGGTCGATGGACCCATTGGATGAACCCAGGCGCACCGGCCCGCTGGCCCTGTCCAGCTTGGCGTTGATGCTGCTGTTCGATGTGTCGGCATCCAGCGAACCGGAGAGCCCTTCCACGCGGATGTGGCCGTTCGAGCTCTGCAGCTTTACTTCGCCCTCCACGTCCAGCAGTTCGATGGCGCTGTTGCTGGTATGGGCGTCCAGATCGCCGCGCAGTCCCTGGACGTGGATCTGTCCGTTGGACGACCTCAAGCGCGCGGGTCCCACGCCATCCACGGTACGGATCGAGGCATTGGAAGTGGTGATGCGATCCAGCACGGTTTTGCGCGGCACTTTGATGACGAATCGCGCCCCCCAATTGCCACGGCGCATGGAAGGCCGCACCACCCGGATGGAAACCGAATCCGCGCTGTGATCCACGTCAACCTTCAGGTTATCGGCCTCGTCCTGCGACGGGGCGTACGTAGTGCCGCTGATATCCACGGTTTCCTGGTCCCAGGGGGACACTTCAACCGAGCCGTTGAAGGTTTCGGTGGCGAGCCTGCCGCCGGTCTTCAGGGGAAAACTATAGTGGAAATCCTTGTGGTACCTCTCAAAGCCGCCCATATCCTCGAAGTCACAGGCGGTCATTCCGAGCAGAGCGGCCCCGAGGGCCGGAAGGAGAAACTTAGAGCGCATGAGCTGTCCTCGAACTAAAGGGTACGAAAGTCCGGCTGAGTTTGTTCCATCGCGACCCAGAGGGTCGCGGCCACTGGTCGCGAGTGTGCGAGTGGTTACCCGGGAATCAAGCGGATCATACCGATATTCACGCTAAACGTGCGGTCTTCGTCCGCCACGGTCCAGGTAGGGCTGGCCGCGATCTCGATGGTGTATTCCGAGGCCTCGGGCAAATCGGCTTCGATTACGAACAGCCCCGGACGCTCCAGAGTCCGGGCCGCCGCGCCGTGCCCGTTTGCCAACACCGACACATGAACCGGCTGGCCCTGCTGGAATTGAAGCTGGTGGGCAAAACCCCGGACGCGCAGGCGGTGAGGGGCGACGCCGGCTGGCCGCAGGACGGCTGAAGCCCGGGCTCCAATCCAGCGGTATTTATTGCCGAAAACACCCTCCAGCTCATACCATCCGTCACCCAGCCGCGCGCTGTGGCCGGGGAGCGAAAAGTCGATGACGTCCGGCCGGTCGCCGGGGTAGAGTTCGGCCCGCAAGCGCGAGGGCAGCAGGTTGAACACGCCGCCTTCGTCGGCGGCGCGGTAGGGGCACGAGGTGCAGAACAGAGCGCCCGTGGCATCGCGAACCAGTGGCGAGTGGCAGTCGGGGCAGCGCAGCAACCCCTCCCAGGGCTGTGAGTTTGGCAGGCCCGGGGACAGGGGACAGGGGCCGTGGACCACGGGCTGCGGGCCCACTTTGCAGGTGGCGGCGAGCGTGCCGCCCAATAAGTGCGCGGCGCGCCATTCCGAACGGTAAGGGTCCAGCCGCACCGCCAGCCGTTTCATCACCCGTTCGCCCCAGCCGCGCTCGGGGACGTATACGTTGTACCGGTGCTCCGGAAAATGGCTGGTCACCAGGCGGTGCCAGTCGGTGAGGGTCAGGCGATGGTTCTGGCGGATGCCGAAGCTCTCCTCCTGGTCGGCGCCAATCACGTCGCGCACCAGGTAGCCCAGCAGGCCCCAGTCGAAAAGCTTGCGTTCCCACCGTTTCATCCGCGGTACGTAGGGCGCGCGGTAGAGCCGCAGCGACAGCCGGCGGAGCATGGGTTCTTCGGCGAAAAGGAAGACACCGCCCGGCGCCAGCACGCGCTTCACCTCCTGGAAGACGCGGGCGATGTCCATGAACTGGCTGAGCACCTGGCAGGCCATCACGAACCGGATGGAGCCGTCGCGAAACGGCAGGTTGAGGGCATCGCCCGCCACCCGCACCGGCGCGCGCGCAAGCTGCCAGCGATCCATCAGCGCGATGCCGTGGCGCAGCGCATCGGCCGAGATATCGAGGGCGAATCCCGACGCGCCGAATTCATTGGCCAGCATGTAGCTGGTATGTCCGGCGTTAGCGCCGATTTCCAAAAACGGCGACAGCTCCCCGATGAATTCGCGATGCTCCCGGATCACCGCGCCGCGCCGCGCGTTTTCCTCCAGGTAAGCCGCCATGGCGCGCTCGGGCTCGCCCAGCGAGGCGAAGTTGTGAAACTCCACCTGGGCGCGCTTGACGGAAATCGACTGGGGGTCCATGGGTTATCGTGGGGGGGTTACCGTGGGAGGGCTACGGGGTCCAACATCGACCGCCACGCCACCTTGCGCAGATTCCGGATATCCTCGCCCGGGTTGGCCGAAAGCAGCAGCAGGTTGGCGCGCTTGCCGGCCTGGATGGTGCCGCGCTCCCGGTCCTGGTGAATGGCCACGGCTCCGTTGCGCGTGGCGGCAACGATCACGTCGAGCGGCGGCACGCCCGCGTCGGCCAGGAATTCGGCGGCACGGAGAAGGTCGCCTTGGAACGAGGCTAGGGCCATCGGCACACCAGCCTGGTAAAGGCGCAGGGTATTGCGCGCCGCCGGTTGGCACGCCGAAACACCGGGTGCAAACCCTTGTGCTAACCAGGGTGCGAAGAAGATTCGCAGATCGCGCAACCTGGCAAGGAAATCCGGGTCCAGTTTTTCGGTGTCGCAAATCATCCCCACCAAACCCGAGACACCGCCCTTCACCAGAAACTCCGCTTCCTCCAAGGTGGAAATGTGCCCGGTGACCGAGATGCCCGCTCCCCGTGCCGCTTCCATCACGGCGTCCGACACCGCCGGCGCCAGTTTCCACAGGTCAATGGCTTGCACGCCGTTCCTGGCAAGTTCCGACACCCGGGCGCGGGCCTCATCGGGGCTGGCGGGATGGCCCGCGGTGAAATCACTTGCAATTTGCGCACCCCGGTAGACATCCACCAGCCCCGGAACCAGACACTTTCCGGAGCCATCGATCTTGTCAGCCTCGGCAGGGATGGGGACCACGGAACTCGGGCCGGCGGCGCGAATGCGGTCCTCCGCCACCACCACCACCGAATTCGAGACGGGCGGCCCGCCTTGCCCATCGATCAGCACCGCCCCGATGATGGCCTGCATGTGGCTTTCCCCGGAGGGCTTGCAGGCGAACAATGACAGCAGCGCGAGGGCGAGGGCGGCGCGTAGGATCATGAAACTCCATGATAGCGGAGCCTGTAACTCATTGAGCGTGCCGGGAACTTTCAGGCAGCGGCGCCACGGCACCGGCGAGGCCGGGTTGGCTTCGTCACACCTGTCGCGCAGACATCCTTGGCCGAATGGCCCGCCGGCTGTCCCCAACCTCAGTACGGCGCCCGGAGTTCGTCGGCACCGCGGAATAAGCAACCGAGTCCAGCGAAATGTGCGTTCCGGCTACCTGGTAGCAGGCAATCGCGACGGTATCTTCTTCGCGATTGACAAGAATGCCAGACGAGCATGCTGCCCTTGTGTCGGATTATTCGCGTGGGCTTCCGCGCTGGGCACTCCTTCCACTTGAAAGAAGTGACAAAGAACCCAGAAGACATAGATCGTCCCGAGTCGGAGCTGTGCTATCGAGCCAGCGGCGTGAGGCTTCATACGTCCGTGGAGCCGGTTTACCAAATCTTTACAAGTCCGGTATAGGGAAAACTCCGGAAGAATTGCAGAATAGTCTGTGCCAGCCGAGTACGCTGCCCGCCTGAGGTGATGGAACTAACCTCTGGCGTATGACGCTGAGTAACTGAGTTGGGGAGGAAAGATATGCGAGTTAAGATGTTGCTGACGATTGGCGCCATCACTGTATTTTCGTTCACCGCACTGGCAGACGACGGCCACGATAATAACAATAACAACAACAACAACGGGTCATTCCAATCCAGCGTTATCGGCTCCATGCCAGGCCTGGCCATCGGTGGAGTTGCTAGCGGTGGCATTCCGTGGGTTGTGACGCGGGGGCAGGCATCGGTATCTTCGAACGGCAGTATCCACGTAGAGGTCCAGGGCCTGGTATTAGGCGCCGGCGCTCCCGCCGGCCTTGCCGGCACCACTGGACCGGTAACCATGGTTGGCGCGACACTCGTTTGTGGTGGCTCCGGAGGCACTCCCGCCGCTGTAGCTAACGCCGGAGTCACTCCGTCCCCTCTCAGCAGTTCGGGGAACGCCGTGATCGACCAGGCCGTCACGATGCCGCCGGCCTGTTTCGGTCCTGTGGTGCTGGTCCAGGTATTCACCGTTAGTGCGCCGCTCGGAGCGCAACTCGGACCATTTATTGCGGTGACCGGTCTAACGCCAAACGCGGCGAATGACCAGAATCAAAATCACGACAACAACGGGGGTGATGGCTCCGGGCACTAAATAGACGCAGGCGGTCGTAAGGACAACAGCACCCGCTCGCTTGCGGCCACGCTTGCTTCAATGCGTGCCGAACGGAATGACAACTCTCAAGCGGGCGGGGAACCGCCCGCTCCATCCTTATCCACGTTCCTAACTAAGACTAAGACCAAACTAAGTACACGGTTTCACAAATACAGTCGCGTATTTGGAGGAACCGCTTCCTAACGGTCGCGGCTCTGATCGGAGCCGCGCGCATCAGCAAGCGGTTCTTGGGTTGGAGGAAGCCGTCACGGCATTAGGCGAACCAATAGTTGTCCTGGCGCCGGTTATGCTGGCCTCCATGACTCGTGGACAGCCGTCAAGATCGGTTGTGGCAGAAGGAACGCGAACCTGCGCGCGCGGACGCGACGTAAAGTTCGACGCTGCCTGTCAGACGCCGAGGCAAGTGTCTGACGCTGAACGTCTGAATGCGGATCGGCGAGAGAGCGTGACGGATGCGCAGCGCCTCCGCACCGGCCCGGACTTGGAATGCGCCGAAGATCCGCTCCTCGCATTCGTGCCAGGGCAAGCACCAGCGGCGCCACATCTCAGAGGAATGTTCTGTCTTACTGGCCGTCGGGTTTCTTTTCACCGGGGCGCATCAGCGTGGGGGCCTTCTTCTTCTGCTGCTCTTTCTTCTGCTCTTCGGCGACGGCTTTCTTGTCGTCGGCCTGTTTGCCCTCGCGCTCGGCCGGCGTCATGTTCTCCTCAAGCGTCTTCTTTTGCCTTTCCTGGCGCGCCTCCACGTCCTTGGTGCGTTTGCCCAGATCCTCCATGGCCAGGTCCACGCTGTCAGTGGTGGTCTCAATCGCCTGCGTCAGCGCGAAGGCGTAACGCTCCATATCCTTAGGCTGGCTGTCCTGCGCGTGCTTCAATACGGGAAGCATTTCCTTCTCGGCCGTCGCCACCGCTGTCAGCCCGAGCTTCACGTCCACTTTGCGGCTAATGGCATCGTCCGCCACATCGTCGATGGCGTCGAGGATCTTGGAGTAGTCTTCCAGCGCGTCATGGATCAGGATCGACCGCCCGGCCTTCTCTTTCGAAAGCAGGCTCTTCACCATGTCAACACGCTGTTTGGCGAATCCAGCGTACAGCTTGAGGCGCGCGTTGGCCTCCTGCGCTTCCTTGATCTGGTCGGTTTCGTCGGCGGTCAGAAAATCGCGTTGCGCGGCCAGAGGCGCCGCCAGCAGCAAACCACACGCCCAGATCTTCCAGAACCCCGCCTTCCACACCAACGTTTTCCACGCCCCAGCCTTCCATAACCTAGTTTTCATTTGTGTTTGCCCTCCATCAGCCCCAGCAACAGGCTGTCATGTACTTCCTGCACCCGGTTCTTCGCCTGGTCCAGCATCGGCCGGTCGGTGAAGCTCATGTCGCGCTGAAAGGTTTCCAGCCGCTTCAGCAAGTCCCGCGTCTGAATCTCGGCCTGCTTGAACCATTTGGGGCTGCTGCGCGGATTCTTTCCGGTTTTAGTGAGCGACTCCGACGCCAGATCCACAGACTCGACGATCTCTGCGATCCCCGCCGCCACCTTCTCGGTCTCGCCCCGCTCATAGGCGGCGCGTGCGGCCTTCAAAACCGCCTCGGCGTTATCCAGCGCGAGTTTGGAACGCCGTCCCAAGTCGCGCTCCGCCAGGGCCGGCTTTAAATCCGCGCGCAACTCTACGGCTGGCGCCAGGCCAAGCGCCAGCATCGACAGCAAAATCCACGTTCGCATCAGCCCCGTCCCCATCACCGCTTGTCCAGTTCCCTCTGGATGATCTTCACCCGCTGCCGCGCCTGAAATTCCTGGTTCGGGTTCTTGCCCAGGCTCATGGAAAGGAAGCGCTCATAAGCTTCCTTGGCTGGCTTCAACTGCTTGAGCTTGTCTAGAATGATCGCACGGAGGAACCAGTTTCCGGGTGTGTTCTCGCCCAACTTCGCGGCTTGCTCGAAGGCGGCCAGCGATGGCGCATAGTCGCCCGTCATGTACAGCATGTCGCCCAACTCCGTCCACGTCTTGGCGTCTTCGGGTTTCAGCCTGGCGGCTTCGTAAAACTGGCGGGCGGCAGCCGGGAACTGCCGTCGATCGCGAAGCGCGCGCGCGTACATCATCCGCGTATCGTAATTGGCGGGCTCGGCAGCCACGGCCTGGTCGAGCAACGGCAGGGCCTTTTCCGGCTTGTGGGTCAGCACGTAGGCGGCAGCCAGCGCCATTCGGTTGGATGGGTTCGGGTCCTTTTGGTAGCTGGCTTCCAGGCCCGGCAGGGCATCGTCATACTGCTTGGATTCCAGCAGCATTTCACCCAGGCGGGCTTGCGCCGCGGCGTTGTCCGGAAACTCCCGATAGATGGCCATGGCTTCCGCCGCCTGGTTTCCCTTCTCGTAGAGCGCCGCCAGTTCCAGAAGATAGTCGCGATACTTGGGCTCAATCTGAGCGGCCTGGCGGAAGTACGGCTCGGCCTCGGCCGGCTTACCCTGCTGCACCAGCGCCTGCGCCATTCCCAGTTGGGCCCCTGCCGATTTCGCGTCCAGTGTTAGCGCCAGCCGGTAGCTCTCCTCAGCCTTGGCGGCGTCCCCCGTCTGGAGTTGCGACTCGGCCAGATAATAGCGCGGCCGGAATTCCTGCGCCTTCTGCCGCACCGCGTCCTCAAACAGAGGCAACGCCTCAGCCGGATTCTTCTGGCGCAGCAGCAAAATCCCCCCGTTCAACTCCGCCTCGTAGAGCCCCGGCTTCAGTGCCAGCGTCTGGCGGTATTCGGCGACGCCTTCGGCATCCTGGTGCAGCAGGCTATAGGCCATCGCCAGATTGAAATGCGCGAAATAGTCCTTGGGGTCGGCGCCGATCGCCTTCCGAAACGCAGCCACGGCGGCTTCGTATTTGCCTTCTTCCAGGGCCTTCATGCCCTCGGAAGTAGGGTCGGTTGCCTGTAAGAAGAAAAGAACCGCCGCCGCCATCGCCCGCATACTTTGATTCTAATGCCTCCGGGTGAACCGGGGAGCGAGCGTGTGGCGGATTGTTAATCCGCCTGCCGTGCTTGGACGCGCCCCGCAGGCAAGGCCGCAAACACGGGCCAAGGCTAAGACCCCGTTTCATAAATGCGGTCGCGTATTTGGAGGGAACCGCTTCCTAACGGTTGCGGCTCTGATCGGAGCCGCGCGCATAAGCAAGCGGTTTCCCGGATACGTTAGGGAACTTCTGAAACGGTGTACCGGAGTCGACGGGCCGCGCCGCGGATGGCCGCTACAAACTGGCGTGGCAGAGCAGGCACGCCGCGTCGGGCCGCTCTGAGTTTGAGGATGCCAGGGCGTACGACTGGCCTCGGCTTCTCCAGGCAAGGTGTCTGTGGCCGCCATCGGGGCCGGACCCGGCGCGGGCCACCAGCAGCGTTGCCGTATCGGGACCTACCTTATACAGAATCTCGCCGATGTACTGACGATCACCGATGCGCGCGCCGCGTTTTTCGATGACTCTGGCGCCAACCAGCCGCACGGTGGCTGCCGTTTCGGACGGAAGCTTGACGTCCAGGCCGGCGCGCCGCATCCAGGCCGAGATCTGTGCCGGATCGCTGGAGTGCAATTCCACCGGCTCGGCATTGCGCAACTGTTCGATCGCGAGTTGGCGAAGGTCAAGGGCCGGTGCTTCGCCTTTGGCCACCAGCCAGAGAGTGCCGGCGGCAGCCATAAGGGTAAGGATGGCGGCGATCGGCCAGGCGGAGTTGAACCAGCCGGAGAAATCGAGGCGAGGCACGCGCGAGCGCGCCGGTCGGGGACCCGCGGCGCTTTGCATACGGTCGGCGCTTTGCATTCGATTGGCGCTTTGAATACGATCCCAGAGGCCTTCCGGCGCTTCCACGGCCGCCATCTGGTGCGATAACTGCAAGTCGAGCCATTCAGACATGGCGGGCTCCTTGTGTGCTCACGAAATGGGCCAGCCGCCGCTCCAGCGCTTTATGGGCCCTGTTCAGGCGCGATGCGACCGTGCCTGTGGAACAACCCAGCACTTCGGCCATCTGGTCGTAGGACAATCCCTCGGTGTAGCGCAAAACCGTCGCCATTCGCAGATCGGGCGTCAGTTTTTCCACGGCCGCGCGAACCCGGTCGCGCATTTCGGTTTCGAGCAGCGCGTGGAGGCTGTCGCCCGGCGCGCGCAGCACCGCGAGCAACTCATCGGCAATGGGAATAAGACGCCAGGAACGGCGTTTGTGATCGAGACAACTGTTCACCACCAGGCGATAGACCCAGGTAGAGAACGCCGAATCGCCGCGGAATTCGCGGATGCAGGAAAACAGCTTCAGGAACGTGTCCTGGGCGAGATCCATGGCCAGAGCGTTGTCACCGGAAAAACGCAGCGCGATGGAGTAGACACGGTCCTTGTAAGCTTCAAAGAG
Organism: Candidatus Acidiferrales bacterium; assembly: GCA_035570275.1. Lineage (GTDB taxonomy): Bacteria > Acidobacteriota > Terriglobia > Bryobacterales > Bryobacteraceae > DATMNI01. Next base: position 22,589 of record DATMNI010000431.1, read on the forward strand.
CACACGAAAGGCGTCCCGCTCTCCGCGTTGACAGGCTTCGACGAGTTCCCGTTCGGATCTTTCCAGCACCATTTCGACAAACGCTACGTCCCTATGACGATTATGCGCCTATTTTTCTTCCATGAAATTGCTTGTGGGGCAGGTTGTTAACCTGCGGCGGATTGTTAATCCGCCTGCGCGATGCGGCAGCGAGCGTCCGCGCCTTGCCTGAAGGGCTCGTCAGGCACTGGGCAGGCGGATTGCCAATCCGCCGCAGGTTAACAACCTGCCCCACATACCCCTGGCCCGGTCTGCCCACCAATGCCGGTAATCGGGTACGATAGGATTGGCACGCCGTTGTCTCCGTACGCGCCAAAAGGGCGATAACGATCCCTAAACAACAGGTGTCCGGGACCCGAGCGCCTGGCATTCTCAGCAAACTCACGCTAGGGTATTGTCCGTAAGTGTATCAGTGGATTGAATCCTAAACGCTCAGTCTCGGCCTTGTTTCTGGTGCTGGCGCTCCTGCCGGCGGTGGGTCCTCTTCGACCTAGAGCGGTCCGCGCCGGATCTGCGGTCTCTCACGTGGGCAGTCCGGATGATCCCGTATTGCTAAGGTTGAGGCACGAGGGGAGTGATCTCTACCGGGCTGGGAAGTATCAAGAGGCGATGCGAGCTTATGAGAGTGGGTACCAGGAGGCGCTCCGCCGTCACGACGCGCGGTCTGCGCTTCGGCTTCTCAATAACCTGGGCAGCGTGAATCATAAGCTCCTGCGCTATCGTGACGCCGTCAAGGCCTATCTCCAGGCTAGGGCACTGGCTACTTCGCAAGGAGATCAAGAGATGTTGGCCGTGATTTGTGTCAACCTGTCTTCCGTGTATCTCCAAATGGGGGAGATCGATGCGGCGACCGAATCCACCAAACGAGGTCTGGATCTCCCGGCCAGCGCCAGCGAGAAGTTTCGCCCGCTACTCCTGATACAGTCGGCTCGGATCGAGATGAAGCAAGAGAACTGGGATCGCGCGGCTGCGTGGACGCGGGAAGCGATCCAGGTTTCCCGCGCCCAACTCGACGTTGCGGCCGAAGCTCAGTCCTGGTACGAACTCGGCAACGCGCTGCGAGAATGGAAGCGCCTGCCGGCCGCCGAGGAGGCGCTGCTGGAATCGTTCCGGCTGTGGAAGTTGACGCATGACGAGCAGTTGCGTTATTCCTATGAGGCGCTGGCGGAACTGCGTTTGGCCCAGGGCAATCCCGTTGCGGCCTCCGCATTTCTGAATCGCGCCATCGAGTCTGCCGCGGCTCTGGGGCCCGCGGCACTTTGGAACCCTCTGTATGCTCGCGGGAGGGCCAACCTGGCCTTAACCCGGCTACAGGACGCTTACGCGGACTTTGCAGCTTCGATTCGCAACCTGAAGGACTGGCGCTCGCAGATCCCTCCGGCGGACGCGTTTCGCGTCAGCACCGAAGTGGACATGCATCTGATCTATTCCGCGTTTATTGACGTGGCGGGCCGGCTCTATCAGCAAACCGGGCAGATCCGATATGCGGAGGATTCCTTTGCTGCAGTTGAAGAGGTTCGGACGGCCAGTTTACGGATGCTTTGGGCCTCTTCAGACCTGTCCAAAGAGCTTCCCCGGGAGTACTCGCTCACCCTTTCCGATCTACAGAAGGCAGAAGTAGCCCGGCTCAGCGCCGGGTCGGAAGACGGCGCTGTCCGGCGCCTTCGATTGAAACTAGCGGAGATGGAAGCGGCCGCTGGGCTTGAGTTGTCGGCCGATCTGGTCGAGAGCGATCCTGGTGGCAGGAGCTTGCTGCAAATCACCCGTGACTCGCTCGGAACAGACGCGGTGTTTCTGGCGTTTCACACCGGCCAGCCGAAATCGTGGCTCTGGGTGGTCACGCGGAAGCGTCTCGAGTTTCTGGCGTTGCCGTCCGGGGACGATCTGAAGAAAGATATCGGTGATTTCGTCCAGGCGCTGCGCAAAAGTTCACCCCAGGCGCGTGTTCTTGGACAGAAACTTTATCAGCGGCTGTTCGGGCAGATTGCGCCCAACGCGCTGAACAGACCGACATGGGTTATCGACGCCGATGGCCCGTTGTTCGAGTTGCCGTTCGGGGCTCTGGTGGAAGGAACTCTGGTGGAAGGCGTCTCGCCAGAGCCCGGCGCATCTCATTATGTGATTGAGCGGCATGCGATTCGGATGGTGCCTGGCGTCTCGGCGCTGCTTCGTTCGCCACGCTCAGACTGGAACGAGATGTTTGTGGGCGTTGGCGACCCCATCTACAATCGCGCCGATCCGCGATTGGCGCAGTCGAAGCCGTCTGCCGTATCGTCCATGGTGGAAGCGTCGGGGGCCGCTTCCGGACCTGGCGTCCTGGAATTGCCGAGGCTGTTGGGGAGCGCTCGGGAAGTGGACAATTGCGCCAAAATATGGCAGTTGGAGGGAGCGCACTGGATGGTGCTGAAAGGCGCAGCGGCGAACAAGCAAGAGCTCAAGCAAGCTCTCGGTAAAGGCCCGTCAATCGTTCACGTGGCGGCCCATATGCTTTTTCCCCCGCAGGAGGCGGGAGGGGGCATGCTCGCTCTCAGCCTTCAGGCCGGAAGTCAGGTGGAATTGTTGAGCGATACGGAGACGGCGGGTATGCGGGCGAAACTTGGGCTGGTGGTGTTGAACGGGTGCAGTTCCGGGCAGGCCGAAGTCCTTCCGGGCGCAGGCTTAATGGGCATGTCTCGGGCTTGGTTGGCGGCCGGTGCGCACGCCGTCATCCTGACGCGTTGGCCCACAGCCGATCAGGACAGCGGCGGGGTTTTCCTGTCGCTCTATCGCCTCTATTTCCTCCACCACACCCATGGCCCCGTGTCGTTTGGAGTGTTGTTGCGACAGGCGCAGCTAGAAGAACTGCATGCCGGTGGAGCCCGGGCAGACCCCGCGCGCTGGGCCTCTTATTTCTGCGTGGAAACGAATTGAGCTAGTTCTGCGTGACTTTTTTCCCGAGTGAGGATGCCGCAAGAGCCGGAAGTCGACTGGAGCAACGTCGTGAACCTCATCCAGCGGGGCGACCCGGCTGGAGAAGAAACCCTATATTCCACTCTCCGTAGCGGGGCTCGTCTGTTCCTGCAACGGCGTCTGGGAACCCAGGATGTGGACGACCGGGTGCACGACGTCTTCCTGATCGTTGCGGGGGCTATACGCCGAGGTGAACTTCAGCATCCGGAACGCCTCATGGGTTTTGTCCGCACGGTTCTGTACCGCCAGTTGAACCTCGAGATCGGCGAGGTGATCCAGCGCCGGAACTGTTCCGGCGACCTCATGGAGACCGCTCACCTGGTGGCCGCCGAACTCACCCCGGAACAGCGGGCGATCGCCGGCCAGAAGGTGTCGCTCATGAAGCAAGAGCTGCGGGAAATGAGCGACCGCGATTTCGAAGTCTTATCCCGCTTTTATCTGCGCGAACAGCCGCCGGAACAAATCTGCGAAGCAATGGGATTGACCCAAGTCCAATTCCAACTCCTCAAGTCAAGAGCCAAGGGTCGACTGGCGGACCGGATGCGCAGGAAACTGACGCGGAGCGCGTCTAGTCAACAATGACAACGACGGGATCGCGAGGACCATCCGACGTAGTGGGGTCGAAGACAGCCAAGAGCGTTTCGAGTAGTGTAGACATGTTGTTGATTCCTTTTAGAAAATCGGTTTGTCCGCCACCCGGTTTGCGCTGAATCCGTGTGCGAAGTCGTACATTACCGCGAGAACCTAATTCCATCCAATCCTCGATCTGGTTAGGGGCAAATTACGATCAATTGGGGTATTTCGATTGAGGTATTTCAGCGGTTAACAGAGAATTATCGCCATTTGTTAACTTCCAGTGATAGGAATTCCATCCCGCGCGCACTGCTCAATTGGAGGCCTTATCCATGCCCTCAGGAACGGTACTGCTGGTGGAAGACGACCCGGAAGTCGCGCGGCTCTTAATGATCGTGATGAAGATGTGGGGGTTTGACGCTACCCATGCGTCTACTTCCCAGGAAGCCGTTGACTTCGCGGTACTTCATCGAAATGGAATTGCCCTGGTCGTGTGCGACGTTAACCTGAAGGGCGAGACCGGGCCTGCGGTTGCCGCCAAGATCCGCAGCATTTGCCCCGGAACCAAAACCCTCTTCACCTCGGGATCTCCGTTCGATATTCTCTGTGATACCGGGCTGCTGACACGGGAAACTCTAGACGATCTCGACACTTCCTACATCCAGAAGCCTTTCCTGCCCAAGGATCTGAGCAAGGCAATCCATAGCTTGCTGGAACCTGCGAAGGAAAGTCCACGGGTCGCATCGCCAATGGGGGCCCAACATGCCGTATATGCATATTGAGGACGATCTTCTCGACCAGTACGCTATCGGCACACTCGCAGAGGAGCGTTTGGCAGGCGTGGAAGAACACCTGCTGATCTGCGAGGCTTGTCAGTCGCGTTTATTGGCGTCGGATGAGTTCGCCATGCTATTCCGGGTAACGGCAGTCCAGCCCGATGCCCGTTTGCAGCGCGGTTGGCGCATGTTTTGGAACCATCGTGCGGCAAGCTGGACGGTAGCGGCGGCGGTGTTCGCAGCCCTGCTTGTGGTGGGAGGACCGTTTCGTAAAACCCCAGCGCCGGCGACGGTGTTCATGCAGTCGCTTCGCGGACCCGACGCGCCGGCACAGGTTACCGCCGGCCGGGCCGCCTTGCTAGTCTTCGATCTGGTTCCGACCACAGGCGTGAAAGACTATCAGGCTCGCATCGTCAATCCCGTGGGTACCCAGATTCTCGCCGCTGCGGTCTCATCGAAGGATGGGCACCTGGCAGTCCTCGTTGACAGACTGCCGCCAGGATCCTACTGGGTCCGTGTCTTCCGAACCGATAGCCCTGACCCGATTGCGGAATATGGTTTGCGAGCCAAATAGCTTGGCATAGCTGTCCTTATAACGAACGCCATGCTTACAACCAACGCGATGCGTACAACCAACGCCATGCTTCCAATCGACGCACTGCTTACAACCGACGCCCGACGATTGTCTGTGCCCCAGCGCTTGGCGGGAGCCATCGCATGCGCGGTCAGTGAAAGCGCCGCCTGGCTCGGTTACGGGCCAGGACTCCTGGTCTGTTCGGTCACGATCTTGCTGCTTCCCCTCCTGTGGCTGGGCCGGCTACCGCACGTGAATGTAGGGCGCTTTGGCCTTCTGATCGTGGGGCTCGCTCTTGGTCAGCCGCTGGTGGGCTTCGAAAAGCCGCACGGAGATTTCACTCCCTCAACCGGTGGAGGAACTGCAAGACCTAGCCCAGGAGCGCACCCGGGAACTGCAACGAAACCAGCCGTGGCTGCAGGAACAGGATCGACTGCTGGATTTGGCGCAGGACGCGATTCTCTCCAAGGACCAAAACGGCATCGTGGGCTCCTGGAGCCAAGGCGCCGGGCAGATGTACGGTTGGAACTCACAGGAGGCGATCGGGTCTCCGGCCTCGAGGCCAAGTTGCGGCCAACGGCCGATGGCAAGGCGAACTCTCCCACGCCAGCCGCGATGGTGCGCGACTGACGGTCATGAGCCACTGGGTGCTTCGCCGCGCTGCGGATGGGACGAGCGCCGGATAGCTTGAGGCGGCTGTGGCCCACGGCTGCAACAGTCTTCTGACGGTGCCGCCCATCTGGATCCCGATTGTGAGGTTCCTTGCCGCCGATGCCAGGCGTAACATTCGGTAGCCTGGCGGGTTACAGTGGATCATGCGGCCGGGTATCCTGTTTTTGGTTTTGGGGATTCATTTCGGATACCTTTCGGCTCAGGACTGCCCTCCCGTCGCCCATATTTGGCCGGGCACAACGGTCTCGGCTTCTCTGGATACTACAAACTGTGGGCTGACGAACGGCACTCCGTACGCGCCATACCGGTTGGACCTTCCGGTTCGCGGTCAGATTCAGATGGACCTGACCGGCGATGCTGGTCCGGCTCTCATCTTGCGAGACGCTTCCGGAGCCCGAATCGATTCCGGAACCAGCATCCACCGGGCCCTGGAAGCCGGAAACTATACTGTGCTGGTCAATGGCAGCGCGCCTGGGCAGACCGCCGCCTATTCGGTGAAAACCAGCTTTACGGCGGAGCCCGGCATGCTCTGCTCCCTTTTGCCGAATATCGGGCTCAACCAGACGGTGGCTGCCACGTTTCCCTCCGCTGGGTGTACGGCGCCGGATGGCTCGCCTTATGAAGCCTACGCGGTCACAACGTGGGGGGCCGGCACCCTGAACGTCACCGTGACAAGTTCGGATTTCACGCCGGCGGTGACGGTTCGCGGCGCCGATGGGAGCGCGCTCACGCCGGCCGGCGGGACGCTGAACGCCGCTTTCAGCGCGGATAGCCAGTACGTCATTGTAGTGTCGTCGGCGGACACCACGGGAGCGGGGGCGCCGGTCTCAGGAACGACGGGCGCCTATCAGATCACCACTGCCTTCACCCCTGCCGACGCCGAGACTTGTCTCGCAAGCAAGGCTTTGACCGATTCGATCGGCGACCACGCAGCCATCACACCGGCTAGTTGCTTTGTGACCATCGATGGCAGCAGCAACCAGCAGTATTACAACTATTACGACCTCACGGTCACCAGGCCCGGGCTGGTGGACCTATCCGCGGTTAGCGGCGATTTCACGCCCACCCTGTTCCTGCTGGACGCCGCCGGCAACGTGCTGGCCTCGAATTCCGGCGCCGGCGGTGACGACCAGAACCTGGCTGTTACTTCGGGAATCCGCGTTCCGCTGAGCCCGGGAAATTATACGGTCCAGCTTTTCAGCGACGTCCCCTCGGGCGGCAATTACTCGTTCCAATACGTCTTTACGGCGGGCCTGCCGCAACCATGCAACGCCGCCGCAATGGCTCCGGGCGATGCCCCCAGCGGCCAAATCTCCCAGGCCAGTTGCCTGACCAGCATCGGTTGGGGCGACCGCTACACGCTCACGCTGCCGGCCGCCGGTACGCTGAGTCTGGATCTCGGTTCCAACGATTTCGACACGGCGCTGGCGGTCCGCGACGCCCAGGACAATCTGGTGGTGGCGAATGGTTCGGCGGACGGCGCGGTGGACGGCGTTAAGGCGGCGCACATCACCGCAGACTTGCCGGCGGGCGTCTACACCGTGGTGGCGGCCGCTAACCAGGGCAGTGGGCATTACCAATTGACCTCGCAGTTCGCCCCACACAACATTCCCGATTGCACCGCCGTCCAGTCGCTGGATATCAACGGCGGATACATCCAGAGGCTGGGATCGGGCAGTTGCCGCGGCGCCAACGGCCAGCCGGTGGACTACTACCAGTTCACCCTGCCCTCCGATGGCGTGGTGGCGGCGGTGATGACCGCGAGCCAGTTGGATGGCTACCTCACGCTGCTCGATTCCTCCGGCAAACCTCTGCGCAGCGACGACAACAGCTACACGGGCAACGACCCGCTGATCGTCCAGTTTTTGCCCGCGGGCGCCTACAAGCTGGCGGCACGCGACGCCTCCAGCACCGCCGGCGGTCTATACGAAGTGGATGTCCGCACCTCGCTCGGTCCCCGGCCGCCATTCTGCACGCCGAAATCCACGGTGGCGCTGGGCAGCACGGTTACGGGCACCATCAACTTTGCCGGCTGCCAATACGTGGATGCGACCTTCGCCGATGTCTACCAGATCAACTTGTCGAGCGACACCGCCATCGATCTCCACCTCAACTCCAGCGATTTCGACTCTTATCTGGTAATCCTGGATGCCAAAGGAAACGTGGTGGCTCAGGATGACAACAGCGGGGGCGGCACCAATGCTTGGGTCGCCCAACTACTGGCCGCCGGCACCTATTACGTGGTCGCCAAGCCTTCCGGCGATTACACCGCCCACGGCGATTACTCGCTGATCGTCGGGCAGCAGTAAAGGCAGCCTTCAGCAGTCAGGGGTCAGCAGGCGGCCGCCGGTCGAACGCCTCGGCCGAACGATCGTTACTATGCAACAATATGGCGGGAGAAGGCATTTATGAGAACTTCGATGTTCCTGGCCCGGCTGTCGATCACCCTGTGCGGCGCGGCCTGTCTCGCCTTTGCGCAGGCTCCTTGCGAACGGCTCAAATCGCTGGCGCTTTCCGATACCACGTTCACCGCGGTGGAGACCGTCGCCGCCGGGCCGTTTCAGCCGCCGCCCGGCGCACCACAACCGGCGCGCGGCCCCGGTGCGCCCCAACCGGCAGGGCGCGGCGGCGGACCACAAGCCGGTGGACGCGGCCCCGCACCCGTACCGCAGATGCTGCCGGCCTATTGCCGCGTGGCCGCGACCCTGAAGCCCTCGGCCGATTCGGAGATCAAAATGGAGGCGTGGCTGCCCATTGCAACCTGGAACGGGAAATTCCAGATGGTGGGCAATGGCGGCTGGGCGGGCACCATCAGCTTTGCGGCGATGGCGGGGGCGCTTCGCGAAGGCTACGCCACCGCTTCCACGGACACCGGTCACGAAGGCGGCAACGGCATGTTCGCGCTGGGGCACCCGGAGAAGATTGTCGATTTCGGCTGGCGCGCGGTGCATGAAACCGTGGTCAAATCCAAGGCGCTCATCCAGGCTTTCTACGACAGCGCCTCGAAGTATTCCTATTGGAACGGCTGCTCCACCGGCGGTCGCCAGGCTCTGGTGGAAGTGACCAAATTCCCCAACGATTTCGATGGCGTGCTGGCTGGCGCGCCCGCCAATCCCCATATCCATCTGCACGCCGCCGGGGTGGAACGGTCCATCGAGATGATGAAGAATCCCCAAGGCGCGCTTTCCCCGGGCAAAGTGGAAACGCTCCACAAGGCGGTGATGGCGGCCTGCGATGCGCTGGATGGCGTGAAGGACGGCCTGATCGGCGATCCGCACAAATGCCATTTCGACGCCGCGTCGTTGTTGTGCCAGAGTCAGTCGGGGGAAACCGCCGATTCCGACGCCTGCCTGACGCCCGCCCAGGTGCAGACCGTCAAGACGGTCTTCGCCGACGTGAAGACCAGGAAGGGTGAAATCGTCTGGACCGGCTTCGAGCCCGGCGGCGAACTGCAATACGCGGCGCTGCGAACGGTTCCCACGCAGCCCGGCGGCGGTTGGGACAGCATCCGGATCCTGGGCCACCAGGATGCCGATTTCGACTTCCACAAGTTCGATCTCGATACCGACCTGGCACTGGCCGACCAGTCCGGCATCGACGCCCACACCTTCGACCTTTCGCCCTTCAAGGCCCATGGCGGAAAGCTGCTGATGTACCACGGCTGGGCCGATCAGTTGATCGCGCCCGGAAACACGGTGAACTTTTACAATGGCGTGCTCGGCAAGATGGGCAGGAAGCAGGATGACTGGCTTCGGCTTTTCATGGTTCCTGGCATGATGCATTGCAGCGGCGGCCCTGGCACGGACCAGTTCAACAAGATGGCGGTGCTGGAACGCTGGCGAGAGGCCGGCACGGCGCCGGAGCAGATTGTCGCCGCACACATCGCCAACGGCCAGGTGGACATGACGCGCCCGCTGTGCCCGTACCCGCAGGTGGCCGTATATAAGGGTACGGGAACCACCAACGACGCCGCCAACTTCGTGTGCAAGATACCCTGAGTACGGCAGACCACACACAACGATGGTCTACCCCACTGAACCGTTTCGACCATGACCACACCGATCGTTACCCTGACCACGGATTTCGGCCTCTCCGACCACTTCGTGGGCGTGATGAAAGGCGTGATTTTGGGCATCTGCCCGCGCGCCCAGGTGGTGGACATCAGCCACGGCGTGACGCCGTTTGAGGTTACCGAGGGCGCCTACCTGGTGGCGCAGGCATACCGGTATTTCCCGAAGAAGACGGTGCACGTGGTGGTGGTGGACCCCGGCGTGGGAACTTCGCGCCGCCCCATCCTGGTGGAGGCCGCCGGCCAGTATTTCGTGGGGCCCGACAACGGCGCGCTCTCGCTGGTCTATTCGCAGGAGAAGTCCAAGGTCCGGCTGATCGCGGCTGAGCGCGCCGGCCAGCGCTACTTTTTGAAACCGGTGAGCCGCACGTTTCACGGGCGCGACGTCTTCGCTCCCGTGGCCGCTCATCTGGCCGCCGGTGTGCCGCCCTCAAAGATGGGCAAGCCGATCGAGGACTACTTGCGGCCGACGTTTGAGAAGCCGCAACGGGCGGGCAAGCGGACCTGGGTGGGGCGAATTCTGAAGATCGACCGCTTCGGCAACATCGTCACCAACTTCCACGTGAACGAGTTTCCCGATCTCGACCAGAAGGATTTTTCTCTTTCGATTGGCCCCACGCAGATCGGCGTGCTGGCCCACAATTACGCCGAGTGCGGGCCGGGCGAGTTGTTTCTGATTTGCGGCAGCACGGGCTACCTGGAGGTGTCGGTGAGCCAGGGTTCGGCCGCGAAACAGATCGGCTGCGAGATGGGTGCGCCGGCGGAATTGATGATCGGGTGAAGGCAAGCCGCGTCGGGAGCTATCATAAAAGGTGATGCTGCGCCTCCGCCTGACGAATCCCGTGCCCGAGAGCTTGGCTCATCACTCGCCCTTTGCGCAGTCGCATCCGGAGTTTCCGCTCAAGCCCAGAATCGAGCCCGGGACCGGGCGAGAGTTTCAAGTGATTAGCCTTCCTCAGAAGGACGGCTCGTTTGTAGCGTCCATTCTCGAAGCTCCGACGATTCGCGTCTATAACCGGTCCCGCAAGGCAGCCGAAGAGAGGGCTTCGCAGAAATTCCTGAAGACACCGGATCCCTATGCGTACAAGCGCCATCCGCTGGCAACCAGCAAGGTGGTGACCATCGACATTGAGTATGACAGCGATGCCGCAGCCTTCGTGACCTACGTGAAGGAGTTGCACCGGATGTCTAGCTTTGGCGACACGGAGGCGGACGCCCTCGACAATACGGCTGAGATGATCCGGGGCTATATCAGGTCGATGGAGGCGAATCGAAAAAGAATCCCTCTCGCGGCTCCCAAACTGACAGAATTGAAACGGCTCGTCGGGCTGGTTTGATGTCCTCTGACCCCACGGTCTCAGGCAAAGGACGCGGTCAGAGTATTGAGCAAACTTGGATTTCGACTTGATCGGTTTGGTAAGACTTTCCGTCAGAGGAGGCCAATTTCAGTTGTACACAAAACGTGGACAACTGAATTTCACTCTCTTTTAGCTCCCGCGCCTTCATCATGTTCCAATAATCACGTGGATTGTCGCTGTCGGTCAGGGCGGCTACAATATCCACGACACAGAAGTACCATTGCTCCTGGTTCCACGTACAGCGAATCCGCTTTCCCCCGAAAAGAATGATCTTGCCCTGTGAATCCGCCGGGCGTTCTTCCCTCATGGTTTCGCTCCCCATCGTCAGGATGGCAGAAATTGTGTCATTCGCACTTTGGCGGCCTCCAGGCGGCCGGGCCGCTTGATGTACGCTACCGCACGCCCCCAAGTTCGCCCCCTTTTCCGTGTGTTAAACTGTAACCGTAACCAAGCGAGATTAAGAGAAGACAAGGAGCATCACCTCTAGAATGGCACTGGCGATTGAAGCAAAGCGGCAGATTTTCAACACAAATCAGCGCCACAAATCCGACACCGGGTCGCCAGAAGTACAGATTGCCCTGCTGAGCGCGCGTCTGCGCTACCTGCAGGAGCACTTCCAGACGCACAAAAAAGATCATGGTTCCCGCAAGGGACTGTTGACCCTGGTCGCCAAGCGTCGCCGGCTTCTGACCTACCTGCGCGATACGGACCCGGAGCGCTACAAAGCGGTTCTGCAACGGCTGGGCATCCGCCGCTAGTCCATTCATTCTTCGGAAACGGCCCGGTCCAGACCTCTGGCGGGTGCTGCCGAACTCATACCCATCGAGTCCGAACGGGCTGGGGCGCGTCGCCTTGAGTTCCAAAGGGCTTTTCATCCTGTCAACTCCATTCTCAAACGGCCCGCCATCGGGCCGCCGAATCGTCAATTAGCCGAAACTGGTTTTCGGCAGAGGTTGGAGGTTTTTAGAAGAATGCATCACATAGTTGAAGTGGACCTGGGTGGCCGCAAGATTACCCTGGAAACGGGCAAAATGGCCAAACAGGCGAACGGCGCCGTTGTCGTTCGTTCCGGTGACTCGGTGGTCCTGGTCACCGCTTGCATGGCCGATCAGCCCAAACCGGGAGCCGCCTTTTTCCCGCTCACCTGCGACTACCGCGAATACACCTACGCTGCCGGAAAAATTCCGGGTGGCTTTATCAAACGCGAGGGGCGTCCCTCCGAAAAAGAGGTGCTCACCAGCCGTCTGATCGATCGCCCCATCCGTCCGCTGTTCCCCGAAGGCTACATGCACGAGACCCAGGTCATCGCCATGGTGCTTTCGGCCGACCCCGAACAGGATCCGAACTCGCTGGGCATCTGCGGCGCCGCCGCGGCACTGGCAATATCCGACCTTCCGTTCCACCACGTGCTGGCCGCCGTCCGCGTAGGACAACGGGAGGGCAAGTACCTCGCCAACCCCACGTACACGGAAGGGCGCGAATCCAAGCTGAATATCGTGGTAGCCGCCAGCGAAGGCGGCATCGTGATGGTGGAAGCCGGCGCCCAGCAGGTTTCCGAAGCCGACGTTCTGGGCGCCATCGAGTTCGGCCACGAGTGCTGCAGGAAGATCGCCGCCGGTATCCGCGAGCTCATGAAACTCGCCGGCAAGCCCAAGCGCGAATTCGTGTCGCCGGTCCTGGATGCCGAACTCTACGAGCAGGTCGCCAAGGAAGCCCGCACGGACCTCACCGACGCTCTCAATACCGAAAAGCATCCCAAGCTCGAAAGCTACGCCCTGGTGGCCGCCGTCAAGAAACGCGTGATCGGGGCTTTGCCGGAAGACAAGCAGGCCGACGCCGCCAAGTGCTACGACGCTCTCAAAGAGCGCATTTTCCGCGACGAGATGCTCAAAAACCATCGCCGTCCGGATGGCCGCGCCTTCGACGAAATCCGAACCATCACCATCGAAACCGGCGTGCTGCCGCGCACCCACGGGTCGGCGCTGTTCACCCGCGGCGAAACTCAGTCGCTGGTCACAGTCACTTTGGGCACCAAGGACGATGAGCAGCGCATTGAGCTTCTGGAGCCCGGCGAAGCCTCCAAGCGCTTCATGCTGCATTACAACTTCCCGCCGTTCAGCGTCGGCGAAGTTGGCTTCATGCGCGGCCCCGGCCGCCGTGAAATCGGCCACGGCGCGCTGGCTGAGCGCTCCCTTACCGCGCTCATCCCCCTCGAAGACAATTTCCCCTACACCATGCGCGTAGTCAGCGACACCCTGGAATCCAACGGCTCCAGTTCCATGGCTACGATTTGCGGCGCATCGCTGGCGCTGCACGATGCCGCCGCTCCCATGGCCGCTCACGTGGGCGGCGTGGCGATGGGCTTGGTCTTGGAAGGCAAGGACTACGCCGTGCTTACCGATATTGCCGGCGCCGAAGATCACTACGGCGACATGGATTTCAAGGTCGCCGGCACCCGCCAGGGCATCACCGGCCTGCAGATGGACATCAAGGTCCCCAACCTGACCACCGCCATCCTGAAGGAAGCGCTGGAGCAGGCGCGCCGCGGCCGCCTCTTCATCCTCGACAAGATGTACGAAGCGCTGGCAGCGCCCCGCTCCAGCATGTCGCAGTACGCGCCCCGCATTTACACCCTGCATATTCCGACCGATAAGATCCGCGACGTGATTGGACCAGGCGGCAAGGTGATCCGCGGGATCATCGAGCAGACCGGCGTCAAGATCGATGTCGAAGACGATGGCACGGTGCACGTGGCCTCGGCCGATGAGGCTTCGGCGAACAAGGCCATCCAGATCATCACGGACATTACCGCCACGGCCGAGATCGGCAAGACCTATCTGGGCAAGGTGGTTCGCCTGGTGGACTTCGGCGCTTTCGTCGAAATCTTCCCCGGCACCGATGGTCTTCTGCACATCAGCGAGATCGCCGAAAACCGCATCAAAGAAGTGCGCGACGAGTTGAAGGAAGGCGACCAGATTCTGGTTAAGGTCCTGGCGCTCGAAGGCAACAAAATCAAACTCAGCCGCAAAGCCGTGCTCAAAGAGCAGCGCGAAAAGCTGCTGCTGAAAAAGTAGGCGGGAGCTATCAGCGGTCAGCGATCAGCTTGAACCTTGGCGCGCGCCCGAGGCTCTGGTTCAAGCTGAAAGCTGATAGCTGATAGCTGTTAGCATAAACGGTTGGTATCCGTCGTAGTCGTCAACTGGAACCGGAAAGAACTCTTGCGGGCGTGCCTGGCATCGCTGGCGCGGCAGACGGGCGTGGAGTCCGAAACCATCGTGGTGGATAACGGCTCAACCGATGGCTCGGCCGGCCTGGCCGCGGGGGAATTCGGCGTGCGCGTGATCCGCAACACGGAGAATCGCGGCTTTTGCGCGGCCAATAACCAGGGAATCGCCGCCGCCCGCGGGGAATTTATCGCCCTGCTCAACAACGATGCCGAAGCCGAACCGGGCTGGCTGGCGGCTCTGCTCCGGGTCTGCTCGTCTTCGCCCGGCGTGGGGATGGCAGCCAGCAAGGTGCTGGTCTGGGAAGATCCCTCGCGCATCGATAAGGCCGGGCACCTCATCTTTCCAGACGGTCAAAATCGCGGTCGCGGCACCGGAGCTTTGGACCAGGGCCAGTACGACCGCGAAGAAGAAGTGCTTTGGCCCGACGGCTGCGCGGCCATGTACCGTAAGAGCATGCTGGACCGGATCGGCGGTTTCGACGAGGATTTTTTCGCCTATGGTGACGACGCCGAACTCGGCCTGCGGGCGCGCATTGCGGGTTGGCGGTGCGTCTACGCGCCGGGTGCGGTGGTGCGTCACCACCGCGGGTCCACCATGGGGAAAGGCTCCGGACGCAGGCTGGAGCTGATCGAACGCAACCGGGTGCTGCTGGCAGTGAAGCTGTTTCCGTGGAGCCTGCTGGTGCTGAACCCGCTGTTCTTCGCGGTGCGTCTGGTCGCTGGGATTCGGGCGGCGCAGCGCGGAACCGGCGACACGGCCCACTTCCCGGGAATCGGCGGCAAGTTGCGAATGGCCCGCGCGCTGGTCCGCGGGGATCTCGAAGCGTTGTGCCTCGCGCCCCGGATGCTGCGCAAGCGCGCCGGGATCGGGCGTATCCGCCGACTTTCGCCCGCCGACGTGCGCCGCCTGATCCTGGCCAACCGGCTCAGCTTGCGGGATGTCGCGTGAGGAAGCCCGCGTGAGCGCCTGCCTGGTTTGCGGCAGCGAAGAATTCGCGCCGCTTTTCAAGGCCTCGGACCGGCTCTACCACACCACGGCCAAGGAGTTCGCGGTGGTGCGTTGCGGCGAGTGCGGGCTGGTACGGCTTGACCCGCACCCCGCGCCCGACGAATTGCGGCAGTACTATCCGGACAACTACTGGTTCTCACCCGACCAGACGGCGGCCAGCCGCCTGGAGGAGGCCTACCGGCGGCTGGTGCTCCGCGACCACGTGCAGTTTGTAGCGCAGGCGCTCGGCAGTTCGCGGGCGCGAGGGCCGCTGCTCGACGTAGGCTGCGGCGGCGGGCTATTTCTGGGAATGATGCGGCAGCGCGGCTTCCGTGTGGTGGGGTTGGACTCTTCGCGCCAAGCCGCGGCCATCGCCTGGCGGCGGCAACTGGCGCCGGCGGTTTGCGCCGATATGGAAAAGGCGCCGCTCGGGGCCGGCAGCCTCGCGGGCATCACCATGTTCCACGTGATGGAGCATCTGTACGATCCGCGCGCTTATCTCAGGGCGGCGCACGGCCTGCTGGCCGAAGATGGAAGACTGGTGGTGCAGGTGCCCAACGCTGCCTCCTGGCAGTTCCGCCTGCTGGGCCGCGCCTGGAACGGGGTGGATGTGCCTCGCCACCTGTTCGATTTTCGCGACCGCGACGTGGAACGGTTGTTGCAACAATCCGGTTTCGAAGTGGTGCGGCGCAAGTATTTCTCCTTGCGCGACAACCCGGCGGGCCTGGCCAGCAGCCTGGCTCCATGGCTCGATCCCATGGCGCGCCGAGTGCGCCGCATTCCGGAAACGGGCGGTGTGCGTCTGGCCAAGGATTTGGTTTATTTGACGCTGGTGGCGGCGGCCCTGCCCGTCACGCTGCTGGAGGCGGCCTGCCGCGCGGGCTCGACCGTGATGATCGAGGCACGACCGCATTGAATGACACGCCGAATCACACGCCGCAGTACGCGCCCAAATACCCGCCGAAATACACCGGCCTCGCGTACCACCTTCCCCGGCCGTTGCGGCGCCACATCCTGCACTTCGAAACCGAAATCGAGGAGGCCGTGCAGGCCTTGGCGCGGCAGCTTCCGGCGCGCGCGCGTGTACTGGATGCGGGCGCGGGCGAGGGCCAGTACGCGCACTACTTTGCCGGGCAGCGATATTGCGGCGTGGATCTGGCGGTCGGCGATGCCGCCTGGAACTACAGCCGCCTGGATGCGGTGGCCGACCTGACCGCGCTGCCGTTCCGCGCCGGTGCGTTCGCCGCGGCATTGCACATTGTCACCATCGAGCACTTACGCGAACCGGGCGCGGCGCTGGTGGAGATGGCGCGAACGCTGCAACCGGGTGGCCTGCTGCTATTGGCGGCGCCGCACGAGTGGGAGGTGCATCAGGCCCCCCACGATTACTTCCGCTACACGCGATACGGTTTGCAGTACCTGTTGGAGAAGGCCGGTTTCGAGATCCTGGAGCTGCGGCCAGCGGGCGGATACTTCCGGTTGCTGGCCCGGCGGCTGCTGAACGGCCTCCAGTTTTTCGCGGGAGGCGCGCGCTGGCTGCTATTCGTTCCCGCGGCCATCCTGCTGGCGCCGCCCGCAATGATTCTGCCGTGGCTGGATGGGCTTGACCCGGAGAAGAATTTTACGCTGGGGTATATCTGCAGGGCGAAGAAGAAAGGTTAAGCGGGATAACATTGGACGGACCACATTGGACGGAATAATTGTAGTAGACAAGCCGGAGGGCTGGACCTCGCACGACGTGGTCGGCAAGATGCGGCGCATCGCCAGGACCAAAAGAGTCGGGCACCTGGGGACCCTGGACCCGATAGCCACCGGTGTGCTGCCGTTGGTCATCGAGCGGGCCACGCGCCTGGCGCAGTTTTACACGGGAAGCGAAAAGGTCTATGAAGGCGTGGTCCGGTTCGGCTGGTCCACCAGTTCCTATGACCGGGCCGGCGAACCCACCAGCCCGCCAGTCGAAGTACGGTTTGGAATGGAGGAGCTGGAACGCCACCTGGAGAAGTTTCGCGGCGAGTTTCTGCAAACGCCGCCGGCCGTTTCGGCCAAGAAAGTACATGGCCGGCGCGCCTATGAACTGGCCCGGAAATCCATCGCGGTGGAGTTGAAGCCGGTGGCGGTGCACGTCTACGAACTGACGCTGCTGGGTTGGAACGGCACCGACGCGCGGCTGCGGGCCCACTGCTCACCCGGCACCTACATGCGTTCGATCGCGCATGACCTGGGCCAGTCGCTGGGCTCGGGCGCCCACCTGCTGGAATTGCGCCGGACCCGAAACGGCGAGTTTGCAGCCGCCGAGGCCCGGACCCTGGCGCAGTTGGAATCGCTGGCGGCCGAGGAACGGCTGATCGACGCCATCGTGCCCATGGGCAACCTGCTGCCGGGCATCCCGAACGTATTCGTGGATGATATGACGGTCGCCCAGATACGACACGGCAGGGACTTCCAGGCTTCGCCGTTCCGCAGCCAGCCCGGAACGCGCTATGTGAAAGCGGTGACCCGCTCCGGGGACCTGGTGGCGATAGGCGAAGCCGTACTGCCCAACTTATACCACCCGGCGGTGGTGTTGTAGATAGCTTTCAGCGATCAGCTATCAGCGGTCAGCTTGAACCGCAAGAGCACGCACCGGGCGCCGGGTTTAGCTGATGGCTGAAAGCTGATAGCTGAAAGCTGTATTCTATTACCATGAGCAAGCGGTGGATTCCTGTAGCGCTGGTGCTGGGCTACGCGCTGGTCCTGTTGGGGCCGGGCGCGTGGCTGTGGAGCTACCTCCATCCGGAGCCTTGGAATTCCAGGACGCTGCGGGTGCGCTTCGAAGCCGTGCGCTATGAGGCTGGCGGGCTGGTTTTTACCTACTTGCTGGAAAACCGCACCCGGCGCTCGGCGCGGCTATTACCGAGTACCACCAGCATCCGCCTTGTGCATCCCGCGGACGGGCCAACCATCGGGTACCCCGTGGTGCGCTTGCCGCTCCAGATTGAGGGCCGAAGCACACAGCACGTGGAGCTTCGGCTGGAACTAGCGAGCCTGCGGCGGCCGGCGCTTTCGCCGCGGATGTCTGAAGAGCAGACGGCCCGTGTCTTGCAGCACAAGATTCCCGGCGGGAGCGATCAGGAACCGCCGGTTTCTCCCCTGCCCATGCGCGGTCCGGCGGCGCCCCCTGCGGAAGCCAGGGAGCCTGCGGAGCCGGTCTTCGAAAACCCGCTAAACTACTTGAACGGCTTCGAACTTGTCAATGAGAGCAAGGGCCTGCGGATTTTGTTCCCGCGAGGGTGGTAAGCAAGGGCCAGGCTCACCACCACAGAACCAGTTCGATTCCCGGCGCAGCTCAGTACACCGTTTCAATAATACGGTCTCGTATTTGGAGGCAGCCGCTCCGTGACGGTCGCGGCTCTGATCGGAGCCGTCGCGGCTCTGATCGGAGCCGCGCGCGTTAGCAAGCGGTTTCCCGATACGTTCCCGCGCTAAAGTTCAGTTCATTTGGTGTCGATAAGGTCACCAGGAAGGCGCTTCTCACCGGAGCTGAATGCAATCTCTTGGCACTCTAAAGAAAAATGCCGCGGTTCTGGCCGCCGTCGCGCTGTGGATTCCGATGGTGGGGTTTGGAATCCGGACCCTGTGGCAGTATGCCGGTACGCCGGGACGGGCGGCAACGCCTCCAGCCGTCTGGCCGGCGCATACACTCGCACGGCCCGCGCCGGGGCGGGCATTCCTGATCATCTTCGCTCATCCGCAATGCCCATGCTCGCGCGCCACCATTGGAGAGTTGGCGTGGGTGATGGCTCGCTGCCGCGAAAAGGTAGAGGTCGGTGTGTGGTTCTATGCGCCGGCTCAAGAGCCAGGCAATTGGTGGAAAACCGAGCTTTGGCGGAGCGCCGCTGCGATCCCGGGCGTGCGCGTTTTCGAAGACCGGGATGGTATCGAGGCGCGGCGCTTCGGCGCTTCGACATCCGGCCAGGTACTTCTCTATGATTCGGGCGGCCATCTCGTCTTCAATGGTGGAATCACCGCCCTACGCGGCCATTCGGGGGACAACGATGGACGGAATGCCATTGTGTCTCTGGTTCATGGCGAGATCCCGATGCGCCAGGCAACGCCGGTGTTCGGCTGCAGCCTTTCCCGGGAGGAATAGCGAATCGTGGACACGATGCCATCCATTGAAACCTCACCGGACGGGCAGACCCTGCGGGCGCAAACCCTGACGGCCGAACATCAGGACCGCATCTATTCGCAGACCAGCCACCTCTTCGCCATCCTCATGCTAGTGCAATGGGCCGCGGGAGTGGCAGCGGCAATATGGATATCTCCGCGCACCTGGGCGGGGGTGGAAAGCCGGGTCCATTTACACGTGTGGATGGCGATATTTCTAGGCGGAGCTATCACGAGCCTGCCAGTGTTCTTAGCGGTGACGCGGCCTAGCCAGGTAATCACGCGCCATGCGGTGGCAGCCGGCCAGATGCTGATGTCGGCCCTTCTGATTCACCTCACGGGTGGCCGAATCGAAACGCATTTCCACATTTTTGGCTCCCTCGCATTTCTGGCGTACTATCGTGACTGGCGGGTTCTGACTACAGCCACATTGATCGTGGCGGGCGACCACGCGGCACGAGGCATCTACTTCCCTGCGTCGGTGTTTGGAGTCCTGACGGCCAGCTCCTGGCGCTGGTTGGAACACGCCGGCTGGGTGGTCTTTGAAGACATAATCCTGGTGGGGTTCTGTCTGCGGGGCGTTGCCGAGATGAGTGAAATCGCCACACGCCAAACCTCGATTGAAAGCATCAGTCGAGGCCTTGAGCAGAAGGTGCGGGCGAGGACCGCGGAGTTGGAGCAGAGCAAAGAGGCAGCCGAGGCCGGCAGCCGTGCCAAGAGCGAATTTCTGGCCAACATGAGCCACGAGATCCGTACTCCGATGAACGGCATCACCGGCATGACGGAACTGGCCCTCGGGACGGACCTGACCGCAGAGCAGAGCGAGTACCTGAATACCGTGAAAATCTCGGCCGATTCGCTCCTGACCGTGGTCAACGACATTCTGGATTTTTCCAAAATCGAAGCGGGTAAGCTCGACCTGGAAACGGTTTTGTTTCCCCTGCGCCAGAGAATTGAGGATACCGTGAAGCTGGTCGCGGTGCCGGCGCGCCAGAAAGGCCTCAAGGTGCATTGCAGTATCGGGCCGGACGTACCGGAATTCGTAGTCGGAGATCCGATTCGTTTGGGCCAGATTCTTCTGAACCTCGCAGGCAATGCCATCAAATTCACTGAACACGGTGAAGTGAGTGTGGAGGTTTCCGTCCTCGCGGCCGGGAAAGAGGAGGTAGCCATCGAGTTCGCCGTTCGCGACACCGGAATTGGCATCCCGCTGAACAAGCAGCAGAGTATCTTCGAAGCCTTCTCGCAGGCCGACGGTTCCATGACGCGCCGGTTTGGAGGCACCGGCCTTGGTCTGACCATCTCGGCACGGCTGGTCGCCATGATGGGAGGCGCCATTTGGATCGAGAGCCTGGAGGGCAAGGGAAGCTGTTTCCGCTTCACCGCTCATATGCTGGCTGGCGACCCCGGAGTTTCCGCGTCAACCACGGCGCCCTTCGCATCCCCGGCCATGGTGGCGCACACCCCCCGCGCGCTCCGCATCCTCGTGGCGGAGGACAACGCCGTGAACCAGAGACTGGCTGTCTGTCTATTGCAGAAGCACGGCCATAGGGTCACGGTCGCAGGCAATGGACGGGAAGCCATGGAAGCGCTGGACCGGGACCGATTCGACGCGGTCCTGATGGATATTCAAATGCCGGAGATGAGTGGCTTCGAAGCCACGGCCGCAATTCGCCGGACCGAGCGCGGCACCAACCGTCATATCCCAATTATCGCCATGACTGCCCATGCCATGAAAAGCGACCGCGAGCAGTGTCTCGAGTGTGGCATGGACGCATATCTCTCTAAACCAATCCGTCCGCAAGAACTGCTGGAAGCGCTGGAGAGCGTCACGATGGCCGCGTGAACACCGTTCTCTGGATTTTCGTGCTCACGGTGCTGGCCGTTAAGGCACTTTCATTGCAGCCGAGAGTTGTCTTGTTTCTCAACCCCGCCTAACGGGACAAATTGTCCTGGTTTGTCCTGGAAATAACTCTAAGTCCTTTGTTTGAGGATTGTTTCGGGACAATTTGACCCGGATTGCCTTATCCCTCTTCCTTCTGGTCTGTGACTTCCCTCGATTCGTACTCAACGGCGCCGTCTTGCTCAGTCACAGGCCCGTTCAATCCGGCCCCGCCGGTGGCCGATCAGTCCACTAACCCGAACGTGAAGAGATTCCTGCCAGGCGGCTATGGTGACGTATTGTCTGCCGCCGGCTCGCCCCAAACCGCCGGTGACTCAGGTCCGCCGCGAAAAACACCGGCATGTATACCCGTGCTGCTACTCCGTCCGCAAAGCGCGGAGAGGGTCGGCACGGCAGGCGCGCACCGCGGGGACCAGGGCGGCCGTCAGCGATGCGACCGTCAATAGCCCCCAGGCGCCTGCCATGGTGGGCAAGTCCCGCGGTTGGAGCCCAAAGAGGAGGCCGGCCAACATCCGGGTCACCAGCAACGACGCGGCCACTCCAACGAAACCGCCGGCGGCCACAGCGGCCAGGGCCTCGTGTAAGATCATGCGCAGCACCTCGGATGGTCTGGCCCCGAGAGCCATGCGGATGCCGATTTCCTGCGTGCGCCGCGAGACGGAGTAGTTGATGGTTCCATAAACGCCTATGCCCGAAAGCAACAGCGCGATGGCCCCGAAGAAACTGCCGGACGTGGCCAGCAGGCGCTCCCGGATGAGCGTATCGTCAACCAGCTTATCCTGGCTGATGATGTCGCCCAGGGTGAATCCGGAGTTCGCGGCTGCCAGTTGCAGGCGGAGTGCGCGCGCCAGAGAGACGGTGTCCAGATGGGCGCGCAGTTGCATAGTCATGACTCGTGGAAAGGCGCTGAGCCCTTGTGTAAAAGGAAGGTAGAGAACCGCGGGCGAAGCGGTGCGCAAACTGTCGAACTTCATATCCGGCGCAACGCCGATGACTTCGGTCCACCCGGGTGGGGTAGATTCGAAGTCGGCGATCTTGCGGCCGAGCGGGTTCTGGTTGGGGAAATAACGCCGCGCCCCGGCATCGCTGATGATGGCGACCGGCGGCGCCGTGGGCGCGAAATCGCGTGGTTCGAAGTCGCGCCCCATGAGCAGGCGCGTGCCCAGCGTGCGGAAGTAGTTCGGGGAAACCGGGATGAACCAATTCGGATCGAGATTGGGAGGGCCGGTGGCAGCCTGGACGCGGATGGCGGTACTCCCGCCGGCTCCGGCGAACGGGCCGCCCACCGCGAGACTGGCCGATTCCACACCGGGAATCGCCGTGCTGCGGCGAAGCAACTCCAGCCACGCCTGAATCATCCGGTCGGCGTTGTCCGGGCCGCCAAACTGCACGCTGGCCAACATCACGTGATGCCGGTCGAAACCGGCGTCGAGCGCCTTCAGATTCCAGAGGGTGCGCACGAACAATGCGGAGGCCACCAGCAGCACCAGCGAGCCCGCCACCTGTGCCGCCATGAGCAAGCGGCCGTGACCTGCCGGGCTTCTGCCCGCCGCACGCGAACCGCTCTTGAGCGCCGCATGAATCTCCACTCTGGACGCCCGTAGCGCCGGCAGAAGCCCGAATGCGATGGCGGTCAACAGCGATACGCCAGCCGTAAACGCGAGCACCCGGACATCCAGCCCGACGGCCAATTGCACCGGGGTGTCCGCCGGCGCCAGCATGGCAACCAGTACGGGAACCGTCCAGCGGGCGGCCGACAGCCCCAGCACGGCCCCTGAACCGGCCAATAGAAGGCTCTCGGTAAGAAGCTGACGGACCAGGCGCCATCGCCCTGCGCCCAGCGAAACCCGCACGGCTAATTCGCGCTGCCGTGCGCTGGCGCGCGCCAACAGCAGGTTCGCCACGTTTCCGCAGGTGAGCAGAAGAACCACCGCGACTACCGCAAAGACGATCTGAATCGGTTCTCCGTATTGTTTCCGCAATGGCGAGACGCCCTTGGCCGCCGGCACGACCTTCAGCTTGAGTTGCGCCAGCTTTTCGAACAGCAAAGCCGGCGTGCCCGGAGGGGCATTTCGCATACCATCCATCGCCTGATGGTGGTACCAGCTCTGCAGTGGCGCCAGCGCCTGAGCTTCGGTCGCCCCCGGCTTCAGGCGCCCGATCAACCTGATAAACGTGGCGCCGCGAAGACGCAGCCGGCGGGCGGGCTCCATCACCAGCGGGGTCCAGATATCGGTCATCGAGCCCACCTGGGTGCCGAAGAATCCGGGTTCGGTTACGCCAACAATCACGAACTGCGTGTCGGCGATTCTCAGGCCGCGGCCGATCGCGCGTGGATCCAGGTTGAAGCGGCGCTGCCAGAACCCGTAGCTGATGACGGCCTCGGGATGGCCGCCGATATCGGCGTCGATCGCGGGTTCGAAGATGCGGCCCGCAACCGGCCGGACGCCCATCGTGGCGAAGTAATTCCCGGACACGACCGCGCGGCGCATGGATTCGCGTGCCCCATCCATGGTGACCGCGCCGGTGAAGGGCGGGCGCTCAGCCGCAAGATCGGCATACTGGCGGACGGCGCCCTGCATTTCCCGGTAGTTCACGAACGAAAACGTGTCGAAGTACTCGCTGGTCAAGACCGCCGGTTGCAGAATCTGGATCAGGCGGCCCGGTTCCCGCAGCGGCAGCATCTTGAAGAGCACCGCGTCGGCAATGCTGAACACGGTGGTGTTGGCGCCAATGCCTACAGCCAGCGTGAACACCGCCGCCAGCGCGAAAGCGGGCGAGCGGCGGAAGGTGCGCAGTGCGTACCGCAGATCATGGTGGAAATCCGTGAGCCAACGTATGCCGCGGGCATCCCGGCATTCCTCCTTGATGCGGCCGAGGCCGCCGATCAGGTGGCGCGCGGCGCGTTCGGCTTCGGCGCGCGGCATCCCTGCGTCAACGTTTTCCGCCACCTGCCGATCGAAATGAAATTGCAACTCGTCGTCCAGTTCGCGCTCCACCGGGCGAGGGCGAAATAAGGCACGGAGTTTCAGGCCAAAAGACATGGCGTACTCCTTAGGGTGAACTCCTCAAGCGTCTAACTCCTCAAGCGTCTAACTCCTCAAGCGTCTTGGACCACACTGTTGATCGCGGCGGAGAGGCGGTTCCAGTTCGCCAACTCCTCCTGCAATTGGGCACGGCCCGATCTGGTAAGCGAATAGAATTTGGCCTTGCGGCCGGTTTCGGTTGCGTCCCAATGAGCTTTGATCCAGCCGC
Source organism: Candidatus Acidiferrales bacterium (assembly GCA_035570275.1). GTDB lineage: Bacteria > Acidobacteriota > Terriglobia > Bryobacterales > Bryobacteraceae > DATMNI01. The sequence continues at coordinate 47,117 of DATMNI010000431.1, forward strand.
GCTGCTCAATCCGGTGCAGCGCGGGGTACAGCGAGCCCTGTTGCACCTGGAGCACTTCGCTGGACATTTGTTGGATGCGTTTGGCGATGGCCCAGCCGTGTTTCGGCTCCAGCAGCAGAGTCTTGAGGATCAGGAGATCGAGGGTGCCCTGGACCAGATCGCTTGGCTTGCCCATGTAATGACTATCTACAATACAGCAGCGAATTGTAGATAGTCAAGGGGTGGGTGAGCGGGGCGGACGTACCGGAATTCGTAGTCGGAGATCAGTCCACCAACCCGAACGTGAAGAGATTCCTGCCGGCGGCTATGGTGACGTATTGCCTGCCGCCGGCGCTGAACGTCATGGGAGACGCCTTCAGATTGCTGCCCATGGAGAAATGCCAGAGCGCCTTGCCGGTCTTCGCGTCCAGCCCGACCAAGTCGCCATCGTCGTCGGCTGAGAAGACCAGTCCGCCGGCGGTAGAGACTGTCCCGGCCCACATCAGCGTCGGACCCGGCATCGGGAATTCCCAGCGCAGCTTGCCGGTCTTCATGTCGAGCGCGCGCAGATAGAACTGGCCCGGCTCGCCGGCGATCAGCGTGTGCCCGGTGCCGCGGAATCCGCTGTTGGGCGCGGGCGGCTGCGCGGAGCTGTAGTAGGTTTCGCACTGTTCGAGGGCCACGACGTAGAATAAGCCGAGCTCCGGATTGAGCGATGGCGACCACCAGTTGGTGGCGCCGTGCACCGTGGGACAGACCCGCACGCCGGCCGGCGAGGGGTCGGTGTGGGGCGCGACCATCGGGCGGCCTTTGACGTCGATGCCGGTGGCCCAATTGAGTTGTTTGACGAACGGCTCGGCCAGGAGAAACTCGCCGTTGGTGCGATCCAAGATGTAGTAAAACCCATTTCTGTTGGCCTGGACCAGAAGCTTCCGGGGACGCCCTCGAAATTCCGTGTCGAGCAGCACCGGCGCCTCATTGGCGTCCCAATCGTGCGTGTCGTGCGGCACAAACTGGAAATACCACTTCATCTTGCCAGTGTCGGCGTCGAGCGCGAGCACGCAGTCCGAGTAGAGATTGTCGCCGGGCCGATCGCCTCCGAAATCGGGCCAGGGATTCCCAGTTGGCCAGTAGAGAAGATTGAGGCTCGGATCGTATGTGCCCGTGGTCCAGGCCGGGGCGCCGCCGTTTTCCAGCGGGAAATTGCCCCAGGTATCCGAACCCGGCTCGCCCTTGCGCGGGACGGTCCATACGCGCCACGCTTCTTGGCCGGTCTCCGCGGAGAGCGCCGAAATGAAGCAGGTCTGGCCGGACGAAGCCACGCCCACAATGATCTTGTCCTTAACGGCTAGCGGAGCGCCGGTGCAGGAATAGCCCGATTTCAAAGCGGCGTACTCCCTATCCCAGACCACGGCGCCGCTGGTGCGCCGCAGCGCCACCAGGTGGCAATCGGCGGTGGAGAAGTAGATCCGGTCGCCCAGCATGGCTACGCCGCGGTTGACGGCCGTGCGCTGCGCGTCCTGCGCCCGGTAATGCCAGATCTCCTGGCCGGTGACGGCATCCAGTGCGAATGCCTGGTTGGTGATGGTGGCGTACATGACGCCCTGATAGACTAGCGGAACCGTTTCCAGATCGCCCGTCCCGGGAAATTGCCGCACCCATTTCGGCGCTAGCCGCGAAATGGTACGCGGATTGATCTCGGTAAGCGGGCTGTGCCGGTGCGCTGAGTAATCGCCGATGTAAGTGAGCCAGTCCCGGTTTGGCCCCTGGCGCAGATCCTCGTCTCCGACCTGCGCGCTCAGCGTCATTGCCGGCAGGGACGCCAGCATGGCAATCGGCAGAAGTCTCAATTGGCACTCCCTCTTGTTGTGCGGCGGCAGAGATAGGCCAGCAGGTTCTGCATCTCATCCGCGGATAGATGCGCGGCCGGCATCCATGACCGTTTCTGAAACTGCGCCTTCGCCACCTCGGCGCCGTGGAGCAAGTGCAGATCCCCGCGTTCATCGAGCACTGCCAGAGACCAGTTCGATTCGTACCGGGCCACTCCACGCAGCCGCTCTCCTTTCGATACTTCCAGCAGCACGGGCCGGTACCCGGGAGTGGCCTCAGCTTTGGGATTCAGAATGGCCTCTCGAATTTCGCCCAGCCTGCGGACCGCGCCGATGTTCGACAGATCGGGGCCCAGGTAACCGCCCCGGCCCAGGATGGAGTGACAGGCGGAACAGCCCTGGTTGGTAGTGATGTTGCCGGAAATGTTGCCGAAGAAGATAGCCTCACCGGCAGCAGCATCGCCCGGAACCGGTACCGCGCTGGCTGGCGCATTGAGGCTGCGCACAAAGGCCGCCAGTTCCCAGATCTGATCGTCGGGCAGCGCGAACGGGGGCATGGTCGTCCCTTTCACGCCGTTCTTGATGAAACCGAAAAGCTCCTTGTCCGGGGCGCGGCGCACTTCCCAGCTAGTGATCAAGTTCGGACCCTGTCCTTCGCCCTGGCCCCCCTCGCCGTTGCGCGCGTGGCAAGCGGCACAAAGCTGCAGGAACCGCCGCTGGCCGGCCTCCACCGCGGCGGGATTCTTCAGCAGCGCGTTGTTGGAGTTGGGCGGCCCCACGCGATCCAATTGCGCCAGACAGAGACACGGCAGCAGGGCAATTGTCCACTTGAGAGTCATAGCGGCCCTCGGCAGGCGGATTCCAATCCGCCGGGCCCAGAGGGTGCCCCTAACAACCTGCCCCACAAAACCAGCATCATAATCTCTGACTCCTAAAAAAAGAACTTTAGCGCAAATTCGATGATGCGGTTGCTGTTCAGTGTCGAGGAAACCTGCCCGCCCGATCCCTGATCGATGTTGGTTCCCGGAACGTTGAACACCGGATGATTCGTAATATTGAAGAACTCCGCCCGGAATTGCAGACGCCTGGCTTCACTGAATGCCACCTGCTTGGTGATCGACAAATCGAGTTGAGACAGATTGTCGCCGCGCAGAATGTTCCGGCCGCTGGTTCCAATGGTGTATTGGGCCGGGACGAAAAAATTGTCGGTCGCGTTCGGAAAGAGCGACTTGCAGCTCGAATTGGCCGAGGTGTAAAACCAGCAGTTAATGGTCTGCGGCACAAACGCGGGTCCGGTGGCGTTTGGACGCTGGCCGCCGGCGCCTGTATTCGCCCGGTCGGCGCCAATGGTCGGAGTGAAAGGCAGTCCGGACTTCAGCGTGGTCACCGCCGCCAACTCCCATCCGCCCAGCACGCGGTCCGCGACGCCCGGCAGGTGGCTCAGGAACCGTTTGCTCCGGCCCACAGGCAGCGCATAGTTGAAACTGATGGAGCCCGTATTGGTCTGGTCAAAGTCGCAAGGCGCGTAGTTGAGCCCGATCAACGCCATCGAAGGCGCGCCGCTGTCATCCGTGCCGGTGTCGAGACACTTGGCGCGGACATAGGAGCCCATCAGCGTCAGACCGTGCCAATCGCGGACCTCAATCGAAGTCTGCAGGGCATTGTAGGTTCCCTTGCCGCCCCATTCCTGAAGGCCGATTGAGCCCCACTGTGGAAAGGGACGCCGCGCCTGAATCGCGCCCGGTCCCGGCGGCGGATCGTTGCGGCGCTGAGTCTGCTGCAGGCGAACGGTCCGGCTGCCCACGTACGCCACGGTGAATGCGACCCGCGAAGTGATCTCGCGCTGCACGGTCAGGTTCCACTCCTGCGTGTACTGCTCGCGAAGATTTACCAGGGCCGACGTAATGGTCGGCGTGTCGCAGGAATTCAGGACCAGGCCGAACGAACAGGGCTGGCCGGGATTGGGGTTGGGGGAGGCAATCGGCGCGCCTTGGAAGAAGTTCGAGAACGTGCGGGTGGGCGCCAGCGGCGGCCGGTCGTTAAACACCTGCGAGTTGACTACGAACGGCACGGTGACCACGGTGTTGTTGACCAGATTGGTATCCGGAAACGCAAAGAAGATACCGTACGCCGAGCGGACCACGGTTCTCGGCATCGGAGTCCAGGCGATGCCCAGACGCGGCGCCACGTTGCGGTGATCGGATGGAGTGACCGACGGAGGAAGGCCGAGGTCGTTAGTAAAAGCCACCCGGTCTCCGAACAACTGCAGCAATTGTCCAGTCAGCGGTTGCGCTGTGGGATCGTTCTGCAGACCGGAGGGCACGATGACCTTGCCTGTAGTCGGGTCAAATCCGGTCCGGGTCCTGCGAATGCCTTTCATGAATGGGTTGATATCCCACCGCAATCCCAGGTTGAGCGTGAGTCCGGGACGGACGCGAAACGTGTCGTTGAAGTGCCAGGCTTTGAAATCGTCGTAGTCGCCCTGCAGGGTTTGCACGGGGCTCCGCGTGCCGTTGTCCGGGAAGCCCATCAGCAGGTCCGCGAAGCCGTTCCCCGTGTACGTTCCCAGAAAGCTCCAGTTGCCCACGCTGTTCTGTCCGATATGAAAACCGTCGTTGCGATGCAGCCATTCCATGCCGGCCTTCATTTCATGCCTGCCGTGGACAAAGCTGACGGCATCGGAAAGCTGAAGGTGGCGGATGCGCATGTACTTGGGCCTCTGGTCAGAGGGCGAGCCCTGGAACCCCTGATAGCCGGACACCCCGATGGTCGGCCAGCTTTGTTCCGGCACGACTTGTGTATTCTCGAAGCCCTGTACCCCCGCCAGGCCGTTGACGTTCACGCCCGGTCCGACGGCGCCGAAGATGAACGGCGAATCGTAGAAGGCCGCTTGCGCTATGTTCTGCACCGTCGGCGACAAGATACTTGTCCACCGTAAGGTGTAATCCTGAGCTTTGCTGTGCAGATTGGTCGCTGGGACCTCCGGGAACGGATTCGGATTCGATTCATAACTGCTGGAAATCGAATAGCGCGCCATAAACATGTTGCGATCGTTGAGGCGCGCATCCACCCTGGCATCGCCGAGGTTCTGCCCGAGCGAAAGCCCCGATGAGAACGACGAGCGGAATGTGGTCCCTTGGATCAGATTGGGGAGCGGGAAGTAAGGGGCGAAGAACTTGCCGGGCTGCGAGAGCCGGGTAGCCGGAATGATGTTGCCGGGAAACGGCAGCCGGTTCAACGGATCGATGATGGCCTTGCCTGGCAGCAGGTCGCTGAAGTCGCCGCTGCGCTCAGGGACGCTGGGGACCACATCGTTGAACGGGGTGCCCTGCCGCAGCCGCGTGCCCTGGTAATCGACGAAGAAGAAGATTCGGTCCTTTTTCACCGGCCCGCCCAGCGTGCCTCCGAACTGATTGCGCTTGAGAGGCTCGCGGTCCGCCACGAAGAAGTTGCGCGCATCCAGCTTCTGATTGCGCAGAAACTCGAAGAGGTTCCCGTGAAACGCATTGGTGCCGCTTTTAAGGGAGGCGACAATCATGTTGGGCGTGTGGCCGAACTCGGGGGCCATGTTGCCGGAGAGCACCGCAAACTCCTGAATGGCGTCTACGTTCGGAACGATCAGCGTTCCGCCCAATTCGAAATTGGTGACCGTGGCCCCGTCCAGCGACCAGCCGGTGAAGATGTAACCCTGGCCGTTGACCGTGACATTCACGTTGCGAGGCCGGATCTCGCTTCCGTTATATTGCGAAAGCTGGCCGCGCGGGATGAAGGTAGCGCCGGGTGTGAGCTGCGTCAACTCCCAGAAGTTGCGCCCGTTCAGCGGTAGTTCGGCGACCTGCGACGGCGGCACCAGGTGGCTGACCTCACTGGACGTCGAGAGCAGCGGCACCGCGGCATCCACCGTGACTTCCTGGGTGGTGTCGCCGAGTTCCAGCTTAACGTCGATGGTGGACCCCTCGCCGGTGTGCAGCGTCAGGCTGCCGATCACGTATGTCTTGAACCCTTTGAATCCCGCACTGAGCGTATATTCCGCGGGGTCGAGGTTCGAAAACGAGTACTGGCCCGTAGTGTCGGTGACCACGGACCGGGTCGCCGCGGTTCCCTTGTTGCGCAGCGTGACCGCCGCGCCCGGTATTGCGGCGCCCGAATTGTCACTGACCGTGCCTTGCAGACTGGCCTGACTGATCTGTGCGTAGCAGCACCACGCGCCGGCAATCAGCGCGAAAGCAAAGCGAACGTGGCTGGTAATTGACATGGCATCTCCCTTTTCGCCCAGGATCACAATATGGGATCACAATATCAAATCCGTGTGATGGCAACCAGCCCATGCTTCCGATACGTCGGCGTGACGCCGCGCGCCCGAGGTCGCCCAAAAAGGGCGAGGCATTCGCCCAAACGGGCGACGCGTTCGCTCAAGCGGGCGCCGGCGGTTCGCGCCCTTCGAGTTCTGCCCCGCGCATGCAGCCGCGACCGCGGGCCCAGCCGAAAAGCCTTACAGGCTGATTGTTGTTTCAGGCCGATTCATTGATAATCTGATTCCGTGATGAAGATCTTCCTTCTCGTCTGTGTGAGCGCATCGCCCGGTCTAGCCGCGTCCGGGGAAATCCGATTCCGTGCCGAGCGATTGCACGGTCCGGCCGCAGAACTCGCCCGCCAGCCCGTGGCCGTGAAAGAGTTCGGCCTGATCAACCGGGTTCGATACCGCATCGCGCGCGGCAGTCCGGCCGCCGTGGAACGCGAACGGGTGGTCACGCCCGACCCGCAGAAAACTACGCAGGCGCGCCCCACACCGGTCGCGGGAGCGCCGTGGGCCGTCGAACCGATCCGGGAGACCGTGCCCGTAGCGTCCGCCGGCGCGCAGATTATCGGCTGGGGCGATTTCGACAACGACGGAAGCGACGAGCTGCTTATCGGGTGGCCCGCCATCATCTGCAAGCGCACGGGCGACGGGAAGTGGGTTCGCATCGGCTCCGTACCGGCGTTGAAGCGCTCCGCAATCACTCAAATCGCCGATTCCAACGGGGACGGATTGGCGGACATCATCTCCGCGGATGCTTCCGGCGTCACGGTCTTCCGGAACGAGACGGCGCTGCCGTGGGTGCGCCACGTCATCTCCCAGGGTTTCCGCAACCAGAGCGCCGCCGCCGCGGATTTCACTGGCGGGGGCCGCATGGATGTGATCAGCGGCGACATTGAGAACGACCGCAAGATTACGCTGTTCCGCGCGCCCGACTGGAAGCCGGTTTTGCTAAGGTCAGGCAATCGCGTCATCCAAAGCGCCGCTCTGGATATCGATGGCGACGGGCGGCTTGACTACATCGGCGCACAGTACCGGCCGGGCCTGATTTTTTGGCTCGAGCATCCGAAGAATCCGGCGGCCGACCCCTGGCCTTTTCACCTGATCGACGATTTTACCCAAGGCGGAGCAGACGGCGTGCACGGAATCGCACTGGCCGATCTCGACGGCGACGGACGGCCCGAACGTCTGGCAACCAGCGGCTGGAACGATGGCGGATTCCCGGACTCGATCGTCTGGTTTCGCATCCCCAAGGACCCGCGCCATGCCACGCGGTGGGAGCGATTCGTTCTGGCGGACCGCGACGCCCCTGGCTTTGGTCACTACCTTGGTGTTGGCGACGTCAACGGCGACGGGCGTATCGACGTCGCCAGCGCCGCCAAGACCGGCCCGGATGGAAACTGGTTCGCCTGGTGGGAACAGCCGGCCGACGCCACCAAGCCCTGGACGAAGCATCTGATCGCACGGAATCAGGAAGGCGCCACCAACATTCTGATCGTGGACTTGAACGGAGACGGCAAGCCCGATTTTCTCGCCAGCCGCGGACACGGAACCGGCGTCGTCTGGTTCGAGGCGCCGGACTGGAGGCCGCATGAGATCAACACCTCCTACATTGGACCGCACGGCCTGGCGGCCGGCGACATCAACGGCGATGGGCGTCCCGATTTTGTGGTCTGCTCCAAGGATTCGGGGATTCTGGCCTGGTTTCAAGATCGGCATTTCGATCGTAGAGCCCGGCGGCGCCCGCACCAACTTCCGCTTCGGCGGGGCGCAGCTCGGGACGCAGCTCGAAGCTTACAAGGGCACGCCGGCTGCGATGGTCCACACCATGATCAAAGATCTGTCGCGTCTTCCTCCCGGCGATCCCGCCAAGATGGCGAAAGTCATCATCGGCAGCGTCGATCAAAATCCGGCGCAGAAGCGGATCGCGCTCGGCAGCGACGCCTATGGCGCGATCCATAAGGCGCTCACCGACCGTCTTTCCGCCCTCGAAGCGCAGAGACAGGTTGCTTTTTCGACCGACTTCCCCAAAGACGAGCAGCGGGCGAAGCAGCCTGCGTGAGACTGGGCAGACAAACTTAAAGGAGATATTTTTATGTCAAAAGTATGGTTGGTAACAGGAAGTGCAAGCGGCCTGGGCCGGAACATTGCCGAAGCGGTTCTCGAGTCTGGCGCTCGTCTCATGGCGACGGCACGCGATCCTCGCCGCCTCGACGATCTGGTGAAGAAGTACGGCGACCGTATACGCACGGCTTCCCTGGATGTTGCAGACGAGGAGGCGGCCAAAGCGGCGGTGCAGGCCGCCGTCGAAGCCTTCGGGCGTCTCGACATCGTCGTGAATAATGCGGGCTACGGCGATATCGCGCCGTTCGAGCAGTTGAGCCCCGAGAGGTTCAAGGCGCTGATCGATACGAACTTCTACGGCGTCGTTTACACGACCCGCGCGGCGCTGCCGGTTATGCGAAAGCAGAGGAGCGGCTGCATCCTTCAGATCTCGTCCGTCGGCGGCCGGCTGGCCCGCCCCGGCAGCGCCGGCTACCATGCCGCCAAATGGGCGGTAGGCGGATTTACCGAGGCTCTCGCCCAGGAAGTAGCGCCCTTTGGCGTAAAGGTGTGCGCGCTCGAACCCGGTGGAATGCGAACGAACTGGGGAGCGCGCGCAAATCAGGATACGCCGAGTCTGCTCCCGGATTACGAACCTTCCGTGGGCGCGGTGATCAAGGCGCTGGCGTCCTACTGGGGCAACGAAATGAGCGATCCCGCCAAGGTGGCTCAACTCATACTGCGTCTGGCTGACAGCGAACATCTGCCCGCGCATTTACTGCTCGGCAGCGATGCCGTTCAATACGCCGGCCAGGCCGAGACGACGCGCTCGCAGGAGGCGGAGCGCTGGCGGGAGGTCAGCGTCTCGACGGATGTGGAAGCGAAGGGTGCGCTGCCCGACATAAGGTTCTGATGAATTCGGACCGAATCCCAGTCGTTCACTCCCTGGCGAACTGATTGACCAGGATTCGGAGCCTCTTGAGCAACGCCTTCGCCGACGGGAGGTCGCTATGGAGTCCCTCGGTCGCGAAGAAAAAGTCTAAATTGTCAATATGTGACTATGACGCGCGGCCTAACATGATGGAAGGCAAGCGAATATTTTTCGCGGCTAGGGCGCGCAGGAAGGTCCGGGCCGCCCAGGAGAGCTCATGAACATCCTATTATTTGGTGCAACGGGAATGGTCGGCGAGGGTGCGCTGCGATGGCTTGTCGGTTCACCCAAAGTCACCCGTGTCGTCACCGTATCACGCAAGCCGCTTTCAGTGCAGTATCCAAAGCTGGAGACCGTCCTCGAAACGGATATGTTCCGCCTGCTACATCTCGACCTCCTGCGCGACTTCGACGCGTGTTTTTTCTGCCTCGGCGCGAGCTCGGTCGGGATGAGCCCGGAAGATTATCGGCGGCTCACCTACGATCTGACGCTGGCCGTGGCGCGGCAGCTCCTGCCTGGAAATCCGCGCATGGTTTTCGAGTACATCTCCGGCGAAGGGACCGACGCCAATTCGCGGCAGAACTGGGCGCGCGTCAAAGCTGAGACGGAAACAGCTCTGCTCAACATGGGATTCCGGGATGCTTATGCCGTCCGGCCCGGCTTCATCCAGCCGATGCGTGGTGTCACGAGCCGCATACGATCGGTCCGCTGGATGTATGCCGTATCGGCGCCGGCCTATCCGATCATCCAGAAGATGTTTGGCAGGTGGGTCACGTCAACCGACTTGCTGGCCGCGGCGATGCTGCAACTCGCTACGGCCGGCAGCAATAAGAAGGCCCTGAACACTGGCGATCTGAATAGACTGGCGACGCAAATGGGGAACTAAAATTAAAGGCTCCGCATCCGGCTAACACCGGACCGGAGGCCCATCACCACGGAATTGTTGCATTCTCCCAGCGCGTGAACGTACCTGTCGGGCCGTCCGGGCCGAGCAACGCAACACGCACCACCTCGCGGGAGCCCTCTTCGAGAGACTGTGTCCCCTCATATCCGTTGAGAGCTGTCTTGGTGAAGCCTGGGGAAACCAGATTGACCTTGATCCCGGTTGACTCCAGTTCGACCATCATTGCCAGCGTGATTGCGTTGAGAGCCGCCTTGGACGCGGGGTAGACCGGGCCGAACATCGGGTGAAAGGGGTAGGCCGGATCCGCGTTCGCTGTCAGCGAGCCTACGGCGCTCGACACATTGACGATGCGGGCGTCTGACGATTCACGGAGGAGCGGCAGCATCGCCTGGTAAACGGCGAGGACGCCGAACACGTTGGTCTCCCATACGGTGCGCAATTCATCGAGCGATAGGTTGCTCGGGCGGGTTATCTTGGCGTACTCCTGAAGGGACAAGCTGCCCTTCCTCGTATTCGAGATAGCCGCGTTCTGAACCAACAGGTCGAGGCGGCCAAATTCCCTACGGATGCGCTCCACCGCGTCGGCAATCGAAACCCGGTCAGTCACGTCGAGCTGGAGCGCGATGGCGCCTGGTCCGATCTCTTTGGCTGCGGCCTCGCCACGCTCAAAATTGCGCGACCCGACCAGGACAGTGAGGCCGTTCGCAACGAGCTCCTTCGCTACCTGTAATCCGACTCCTTGATTCGCCCCGGTGACCAGGGCGATGCGTTTGTCTTGCATGGTAATCTCCTCTTGCGCGTCCTCAAATGCACAGATCTCACGATGGAGATCCCGCACATGGGTGCCGCGCCTACTAGGCTGCGGCCCCGGCCATCTTGCGGAGCCGATCATTCGCGAAATACTGAGCCTGCCCTTCTTCGATGGCTTGCAGAACAAGACTCGCCACGAACTCGGGCTTGTCGCCCGCGGCGTAATTGGACGCCGGTCCGCCGCCGGCAGGACTTCCCATCCGGTTCTTGCCGAAGTTCGTCGCCGTAATAAACGGGTAGATTTCGCTGACGACGATATGGTCCTTTTCGAGCTCGGCGCGCGCGGTCAAGCTGAAGCCGAGAAGCGCGCGCTTCGAAGACGAGTAAACGCTGTATTGCGGAACGGTCATGAACGCAGTCCCCGAATTGATGTTCACGATGCTTCCGCCGCCTTGCGCTCGCATCGGCGGAATCACAGCCTGCATCGCGACAATCGGCCCCAACACGTTGAGGTGGAAGATTTCGTCAAACACAGCGGGATCGATCTCCTCTACGGAAGCCGCATAGCTGCGCCCGGCATTGTTTACAAGGCCGTCGACGCGGCCGTAATACTTGTGCACGGCGCCTACGGCTTCCCGCACTCGACCAAACTGCGTCATGTCTACGGTGACGGGCAGGCTGCCTGGAAGCCGCTGTGCCAGTTCCTGCAGCGCATCGGTGCTGCGAGCGAGCAGGGCGACCTTCGCGCCGCGATCAGATAGCGCGATCGCCGTCGACAGCCCGATCCCCGACGAAGCGCCCGTGACAATGAAAACGCGATCCTTGATTTGCATCGTTCGATCCTCCTTTTTCAATTCGACCAATATTCATCGATCAACGGGCTGCTCTCGCTGGCGCCGCGGATGCGGCGTCGGTCTCAATTTTGTGATAGCGCATTTGTTCAAGATCGGCGATCAGACCAGGCCCGGTTCGGCGCCATCCCAGCCGTTCGCATGATTCCTGAAACCGTGGGAATCAAAAGGAAGAGCGCGCGCATCGGATCTACCCTCCTCAAACGGACTCAATTATCGTACATCGGGAATCGTGCACCAATTGCAACGCGCGAATCCGATATTCGAAACTCAAACGTTTTATAGTTGATTCCAGCATGACCTTACGAATCTCCCCACTTCTCCTCCTCCCTGCTCTGGTCATCGGCTCCGCCCTGCACGCCCAACCCGTCTTCCACGATAGCCAGGCGCCGCCGGTCTCGTTCGCCTCCGCCGAAATTGCTCGCGCGCTTGGACTGAAACGGGCCACGGCGGACCAAGGGATCCGCGACCTCAACTCCTTCGCGGGTTCTCTCCGATTCGCCATCGCCGCCGACGCCGCCGAATCGAACGCGCTGGCGCTGCACGTCGCCCCTCTGAAGACCACGGCGCCGCAGGCGTACGCCATCCGGCGCGCGGAACAGCGCGGCCGGGTCACCATCGCTGTCCTGGGCGCCGACGCCAATGGCGCAATGTACGGCGGCCTCGATGTCGCCGAAGCCATCCGCCAGGGCGTTATCGGCAAGACCGGCGATTCCGACCATTCGCCGCACATCGCGCAGCGCGGAATCAAATTCAACATTGCGCTCGACCGCCGGACCCCCACCTATTCCGATAGCAGCGATTCGGCGCAATCGAATATTCCCGAAGTGTGGAGCATGGATTTCTGGCAGGAATTGCTTGACGAGATGGCGCGGCAGCGCTTCAACACACTCTCTCTCTGGAACCTGCATCCTTTTCCGTCTATCGTCAGAGTGCCCGAATATCCCGATGTCGCGCTCAACGACGTGTGGGGCAATAGCGAACCATTCGACCTGAAGTTCAATATGAACGCGAAGGTCATGTCTCAGCCGTTCAAACTCGGCCAGGTTGCCATCGTCAACCACCTGACCATCGACGACAAAATCCACTTCTGGCGAAATGTCCTGCAGTACGCTAAGGACCGCGGGATCGACATCTACTGGTACACCTGGAATATCTTCATCTGGGGCACGGAAGGCAAACACGGCATCACCGAAGACGGCAACAATCCCGAGACCATCGCTTACTTCCGCGCGAGTGTACGGGAAACAGTCAAGACCTATCCGCTGCTGGCAGGGATCGGCATCACCGCGGGCGAGAACATGAGCAGC
>DATMNI010000432.1:0-5676 GCA_035570275.1 Candidatus Acidiferrales bacterium
GCGAGTGCCGCCCACGTACCACTCGACATAGTAGCGGCCATCGGCGATGGCGTTCCAGTCGTAGTTGCCTTTGGCATTGCGGGGGATGGAAAACATCTTCCAGCGGCCGCCAATTTTGATGCGTTTGACGATGTTGAGTCGCGACACGATGTCTCTCCTGCGAGCCGCATCTTTGCGGACAGCATGGGAGACAGCATGTGGTCTAAATGACAGAAAACAAAGGGGGTGGGTAGAAGCTGGCATTCTACCACTGAATTACTCCCGCCTTCTGTCAAATCAGCTATTTAGCTGAATCCATTGGACTTTGTAAACCGGCTCCCAGTCTATTCCGTCCATACTGTCTATCCAAAACCACCCGTTTGGATGCCAAAATGGACAGCAAAACGGACAGCACCCCAGCCTGAGAATCCGGGCGGGCCACCAGCCCCTTGCCTCCGATTCCCATGCTGTCTGTTCATGCTGTCCATCGTGCTGTCTAAAGCTCGCTTCTTTCAGGCACAATATAGCACAGTGATCGGTTCAGCGTGTCCTTTCGGCAAGGCTGCCTAAAGCGGCCTGAATCAGGATTTCTTTTGGGCCAGGAGGCGGCGGACGGAGGTTCGGCCGATCTCAAGCCTGCGAGCGATCTCAGATTTACTGATTCCTTGCCGGCATAACTTCCGGGCCTCGGCGGCGTTGTGAATCACAGAGGGTGGGCGGCCGAGCTGTTTGCCTTGTTGGCGTGCGTGAGCTAGACCGGCACGGACGCGCTCGCGCAGGATGTCACGCTCGAACTCGGCGAACACCGCGAGCAGTCCGGCCATGGCGCGACCCGCGGGCGTGGTCAGATCGAGTGCTTCGGTCAACGATACGAAACCCACGCCGAGGTATTGCAACTCTTGCAACGTTGAAACCAGATCCGCGACGGACCGGCCCCAGCGATCCAGACGCCACACCAGAACCACATCGATTTCACGACGTCGTGCCGCTGCAATCAGTGTTTCCCGCAACTCACGTTGGGACGCGCCGGAGCCGACCTCTTTGATTTGCGCGACGATGGTCCAGCCGCGCTTGGACACGTATGCGCGCATTGCGCGGGTCTGCAACGGCAGCGTGTGTTGATCGTGCGTGGAAACACGAGCGTAGAGGCCAACGCGAAGGGGGTGGCCAAAAACCTTGCAGGAATCGACTTCCGAAAAAGCCTGTTTTCTGGGCATTCCCGGAGTGTAGCGATGGCTGGCCGGAAATTAATGATTTTGGCCGATATAATTCCAGGGCATCCACGCCGATGGATTATCCGCCAGCTCCCGTGCATGCCGCTGAAGTTCGGAGAGGTAGTCGAACGGATTGGCCCCCACCAGTTCGCAGGTGTGGATCAGACTCATGAACAGGTCGCCCACTTCGGAGCCATGCAGTGTGCGATAAAACAACGCATTCTTGCGATGCAGCACCACGCGCTTCAGCGCGCGTTCGCAGAGATTGTTGTCCAGCGGCGAGCCGGCGTCCCGCAGAAACGCGGTCAGCCCTTTCCAGTGCCGTAGTAAATAAGTGATGGCCTTGCCCAAGCCGGAGTTGGGCTCCACTTGCTTGAGCGCGAACTGCGCTTCCAGCCAATCGTGAAGTTGCTGCATCACCGGACCGCTGTGCTGCTGATGAAACTCGAGCCGCTCGGCTGGTGAAAGATGGAGCTCGCGCGCTTCCGCATCATATTTATAGACATCGCCCAGAGTCTCCAGAACATAGCGGCATGGCTGAGGGAAGTTCGCAGCCACTTCCACAAACTGCCGTCTTCCGTGCGCCAGGCAGTTGGCCAACAGGATCTCCACGCCATCCCCGAGTTTCGGTGTGTTACGCGACAGGGCATCACACATCTGAATGGGCCGGGCGAGCTCCGCTACGCGGTGTGCGAGCACATCGCGCAGATTTTCGCCCGCGTGCTGGCGGCCGGTGAAGTACAACGCGATCCGCTGCCCTTGCTTGGTGGACACGATGCCGGAAGTGAACACACCGGTGCGCTCATCAGACGGTTCCCGCGCCAGGTGCAGCACGCGCATCGAAGTGTCGTCGTTGTGCAATACTTCGCCTTGCGCCGCCTGCCGGATCAACTCATCGCGCGCAGCTTGGATCACCTCCGCGGCTTCTTCCACGATCTCCCACTGCGTTGAAGCGGACAGGGGAATGCCCAGTAACTGCTCCAGCTTTTCCAATCGGTAAAAGGGCAGGCCGCTCCCGTACTTGAGCAGCGCGATCATCGCCGCAGTCGTTTCGTCGTATTTTTCTGGGCCGATGCCTTCGGGCTCTCGGGCCGTGAACACTTCCCCGCACAGATTGCAGCGCAGACGGTCGAGTTCATACACCGTGGCAGCCAGCGGAGCTTGCCCCACCATCCGCACCAGCACGCGCGGCTCTTTCTGCGGATACACTTTGCCCTTTTCGCAGCCTGGACAAGCGTCGCCCGCGTGCAGCGTGGGGTGCGGTACCGCGACTCTCTTCGCCCCAGTGTAGGACGAAGCGCCGTTGCGGCCGTGGCCTTGTACCGGCTCCGCATCCTTTTTAGGCGCGGGTATCTCGGGTGGCCCTAAAACCACCTTGGTCTTTTCCGTCGAGCGCGGTTGCGGCAGCATTCCCGCCAGCGCGTGCAGCGCGCTCTTGAGCTTTTCGCTTTCCGACTCACTCAACGGGGCGTGCGTGCCGCGCTCGATGATCTGGTCCAACTCTTCCAGATTCACATCCACTCGCGGGCGCTTCATCGCTGTAGAATCTCCCGGAACTTGCGATGCAGCGGCAAACCCAACATTGTTTTCACGGGACGTGTTTGCCCCAATGTCGGCGCGCGGTGGCCGCGTCCCTGCGTCGTGCCGATCTCTTGCCAGTTGGTGGCGCGATAGCAAGTGCCCGCGAAACGAGACCTGTCCACAAACGTCTCCAGCCAATAAATCGGGTGTGCGTAGAGCCGTTGCCAGTCTGCGGGGACGATCTTCGCCATGCGCCCCAGAATGTGCGACGCCAAGTGCGGCACCTCGACCCACGGCAGAATCAGAAAGCGCGTGTTGTAAGCCAGCAAGTGCACGTTGCGCTCGCGCGCTTCTTCGCTCCAGCCCAGGTAGCGGTCCCGCAGCTTCAGATGCCGCGGCGCACTCGACCAGGCCAGGCACGCAATCGCCCGGCTTCCTTGTGAAGAGGGTGCTTTCACCAGATACTTCAGGTGCTCGCCCACCGGCCGTTCGTAGCCTAAATAATGATGCTGTTCGAGCAGGCTGTTAAAGAGCGCTTCTTCCGGCGAACGCCGCACCTGCACGAACTCCAAGGGCTGCAGATCGCCCAACGATCCACGCAGCGGACACTCCTCCATCCTTACGTGAGTGGGCCGTGCGCGTTCCGCGATGCGATTCCGCACCACGCGTTTTACGGGCGGCAACTCGATCTCGCCTGCGCGGTGAAGCAGCAACAGCAATCCGCGGCACACCATGTCGCGTAACGCCCCGTTGGCCTGCTTCCATTGCCAGGCTTCGCACAGCTCTCGCGACAGCTTCCACCGGCTCAGCTCCGGCCGATCCGCAATCAACCGGCGAATGTAAGCGATCTGTTCGCCGGTGACGCTGCGTCCCCGATAGACCACCATGACAACAGTGTGCCCGAAAACCTTTCGGAACGCAAGTAAAAAATGAACCCAACCAATCCCTCACCCTGGCCCTACACGGAGCGCCACACCGGCGCAGCGTCGATCTCCGGATTGCCCGCCGCCAGCAGTACCTGCACTTGATGCACACGCAGCGATTTGCTGGCTTCGTTACTTTGCGGCCACCAGCGAAAACGCCCTTTCGATAACCGCTTCGTCGCCAGCCAGAATCCCTGTCCGTCATAAACCAGGATCTTGATGGAGGTCGCGCGCCGGCTGCGGAACACAAACACACTGCCCGAAAACGGGTCGGCATTGAGTTTCGCGCGGCACAACTCGGCCAACGAGTCGATCCCCTTACGGAAATCAACCGCCTCCACGGCCACCAGAATCCGCATCTGCGGCGTGATGGCCAGCATGACCTACGACGCTGCAAACGCGCGAATCAACTCGGCCAGTTGGCTGGTTTCAATGGCCTTCAACTCCAATCGCAGCTTCGAACCCCGCGACGATTCTACTTCCATCAGGCAGCTCGCCGTCGCACCGGAGCCGGATGCGAGCAGCTCTACAAATGCCGGCACGGCCTTCCCTCTCCGCTTCAGTGGCGACCTCCGAGGTCTGGGCTGCCGCTGTGGCCGGAGGCGATCGGCCCACTTCCGCAAGCTCGGCTTATCCACTTCCAGTGCCCGCGCCGTGGCATCCAACCCATCACGCTGGGCCAACTCCGCCGCTGCAGCCCACAGTTCTTCCGGCAGCCGCGCTCGCACCGCATGCGTGCCCCGCCACTCCGCAAATCGCCGCTGTAACTGCTCTACATCCTCACGATATGCTGCCGATTCCTGTGCCACGCCGTTCGGGCCTCCCGCCCTTGGCTAACCCTATCAGCTATCGCGAACCGCAGTCACGCACGCTTGCCGGAAACTCACAATAATTCTACTTCACCAAGTGGCGTGAGTCACCGCCCTGGAAACGCCCTGGAAACGCCGTGTTGTTCCCCGATCCCGTCAGACGCCCGTCGTCAGGGCTACGAGGAGCGAACGGCGTTTGCCTCAAGCCCCGGACAGCGATAAAGGTTCTCAGTAGTGGGGATTGTCATTGCTGGACGGCGGGAGCATGCTCATTTCATCCCTGGCAAAGGAGGTCTCTGCCGTGGCCGCGCCTGTAAAACGACAACCGTCGGGTCCGGATTCCGCGGGCGCACATGCGACCGAGAACCCGGATTTACACTTGTACGAACGTGCGATGGAACTGTTTAACGCTTGCAACTTTCAAGCCGCTCGGGAATCTTTCCTCACGCTAACGAATAGTACGAATCCCGATGTGGCCTACAGCGCCGGACTGCGCGCCAAGATGTGCAACCGACGATTGGGCAACGTTTAGAGCAACGCCCACAAGCGCCGGGCCAATAACAGCGAGATGGACCCAGAACCCAAATTGATGCCGGTAACACCAAAGGCGATCCCCGGAGCGCTTTCAAAAGCAGAACGCTATCGCTTCCTTAATGAGCCCTGGCAAGCTGAGAGTATTTGTCGGGACGTGCTCGCCATTGATCCCGACAACCAAGCAGCCCTTATTCTGCTGGTTTTGTCTCTGACGGATCAATTCGAGCAAGGTCATAGCCCCAAAGAAGCGTTGCATATTGTTGGAGGCTTGCCCAACGAGTACCACCGAGCTTACTATTCGGGCATTGTTCACGAGCGGCAGGCAATTGCCGTATTTCGAAATCATCCCGACTACCGTTCTCGTCGGGAGGTACACAAGATGTTGCAGGATGCCATGGAGTGGTATCGGAAAGCTCAGGCGATTCGGCCCGCCCACAATGATGATGCGGTACTTCGTTGGAATACTTGTGTTCGTTTTCTGCAAAGTAACTGGGGATTCCACTGAAGCAGATCGGACCGATCTACGCGAGAATTGTCTGATTGCGGTGTTTCGCTCCCAATCCTTCGACGCAATCGTCGAATTGCGCACTGACCTGAACGCGACGCTTCAACGAATTCGATCCGAGCGACATATCCGCCCTCCGGTCTTAAAGTGTCCGAGTGGGGGTATGTTGGCGAAGACGCGGAACCTCACAT
>DATMNI010000433.1:0-7766 GCA_035570275.1 Candidatus Acidiferrales bacterium
TCGCCGTCCTGGAGGGTAACGCGGATGTTGACCTTCTGAAGGCCGCCACCCAAGAGGGTTTGGAGGGTGAAGGTGTCGAAGCCGGTTTGAGTAAAGAAGGCCCAGAAGTTTTGGGAGATGTCGGTGACGCTGCCGCTCGGGAGATTGGTTGGCGAGATCTGAGCGGTGAGTCGCTTGCCGTTAGCTCCGACCATGTCGATGACGAGGCCTCCCATTGAATTGAAATTGGCGGGCAGGGGGCCGATTCCAGGGCTGACTTGAGTGTTGGTGTCGGCGAGAGCTGGCACGACGGCGAGCGTGAACGCAGCGAGGAGGCGGAGTCGACGGGCGTTGAATGTCATATAAGTGATCGAGGCGGGAAATAACGTTTGATTATTTGGCGAGTGCCTGTTCGTTGCCGGCCGGGACGATGAGGATGGTCGGGGTTGATCGGGTAGTGTCGAGGATTGCGATTTGTTGGTCTGGCTGGGACCAGAGAAAGACGCCGGGCGCGACAACAGCGGTTATCCCGCCTGCAGGGAGTGGAAAGGAGGTTAGGCGTCGGCCCGGAAGGCTGTAGTTGAGCAGGGGACCAGTTTGTTGTGTTACCCAGATGGAGAGAGCGTCAGGGCTGAACTCAAGGCCGGTGACGGCGGTAAGGGCGTCTTGTGAGGTGATTAGGGGCTCGATGGCAAAAGATGAGGTGGGATGGAGGGCGATGATTCTTCCCTGCCCTGCGTCGTAGCCAATCAAGAGATGGTCGCGGGGCGTGAATCGAAGAAAGGTAGCGGCGATTGAGATGGAGGTGAAGCTGGCGCCGGGGCTCGCGGAGTACCAGAAGGCGGTTGGGGTGGTGAGAACGGCGTCGCCGTAGTCGCCGATGGCGAGAGCGGTGACGTCTGCCGGTATGGGGAGCGAAGGCGGCTCGACGGTGGCGACGGGTGCGGAACTGGAGCGGCGGTACAGCGAGAGGCGATTTGCGGTTAGAGCGGCGAAGTAGGCGCCGGTGGGGCTAATGGCCGTGTGCTGTGGAGGTTCAGGTAGGGTGATGGTGATGTCGGTAAGTGGGGTGCGGTAGATGAGTGTAACGGAGGTGCCGCCCGTCACGAGCAGAGTAGCCTGGGCGGCGGATGCATTGTGCACTTGGGTGTATTGGGTGGTTGTAACATCGGCTGTTGAGTAGCATGCGCCGGGAACTCCGGCGAGGCGTACCAAGCGGTTGGCGGTGAGAATGTAGCCGAGGGTGGGAGATGAAACGAGAGCATTGACGCCACTGGGGGCGGCAAGCTGAAAGAGAGTGAGAATCGCGATGGTGTGCATCATTTAGTGGGCTCCTACGGTGCCGGTTCCTGGGGTGATGGTTATGCCGCTGGTGGACGGCGGGGTGGTTGGAGTATGGGCGCGGTGCGCGGCAAAGATTGTCACAATGGTGGCGATGGCAACACCGGCGATAATGAGGACGGTCTTTTTGGAAAGGAAGCCTTTCCGGAAGAGGCGGTGGTGGCCGGTCGTGGTCTGTGCCTGGAAGGGGAAGGTATTTTCCTGGTTGAGATGAATGAGTGACGATTGGCCGAGGTAGTTGACCATGATGGTGGGCTGGTACTTCCCCGGGACTTCGTTGGACTTGATATCGACCATGGCCTCACCCTTGTCACTGGTCAAGATGACCTTGACCAATGAGCCATCAGGGAAGCTGGCGGAGGCTCCCTCTGCCGGGAGTTCGAAGACCGCAACGGCGTTGTGGATGGGAACGCCCTTGGTGTCATTGACCCGAATGGAGAGGTGAGAGGCCGGGGGGCGCGGCAAGGGATTCACGAGGCCGTCACCCTGGAGGATGGCGACAGTGAAGCCTTTGGTGGGCGGCGGGGTAGCGTCAGGTTGGCCTAGAAGGACGGTGCAAGAGGCAAGGGAGAGGCAGAGGGTGCCAATGCAAACTGACATTGAGTGTTTCCTGTTGACACTTATGGGTAAGGTTTGAGTGTTAGTGCAAGGTGACATTGAATGTTTTCTCTTGACAAGCTTATCGGCACGATCAGGTGTGAATGCGAAGTGATAGTCAGAATGTCTATTTGACACTTATCGGGCAAAGTTAACGTGAGCGTTCAAGGTGCCTGGAAGTGTCCTACGTGACACCTATCGGCTAATTTGATTAATATATTGATACCTTAATATATTAAAATACTGTAATAACGGAGATCATATTCTAAAACGTCAAGTTGAGCAATTGAATATGAGCTTTGAGCGGACGCGCCAGCTCGTTAAAGGATGAACCGGGAGTACTCCGGTTCCCTCCGGAATCAACGAGCGGCCAACGTCGAAGCCGATCCATGTACCGAATACCCGAGAGCGTCAGCGAATGCTACGCCGAAGCGCAAACCTGGCCGCATAGAACAACGGGCCTTTGACCTCCTGAAGTTCGGATCCTCGACGTCTTCGTGAAAGTTCAGGCCGTCTTTTCTGATGAATTCTTCCGCGCGGTCTTCTTTGAGACGGCTGGTTTGGTCTTCGCAGCTTCAGCGCGTTTCAACGCCCATCGCCTCTTAGTGGCGGCGATGATTGCTGCCCTTCCAGCACGACTCAGCTTCCGTTTGGGTTTGGGAGCCGCATGTGTGGCTGGTTCAGATTGCTTCTTCGACTCAGCCCACCGTTTCCGTTGTGCATCACCAATGCGCTTCCGGGCGGCTGCACTCATCTTTAGCCGTTTGCCTTTTGAACCTTCCGGCGTAGCGGCGGGCTCGGTCGAGCCATCAGAGAGCACAGCCCGAAGTTCGCTAATCTGCAAGTCGATGTGCCGCTTCTGTTCCTCGAAACCAAGGATGGCGGCGGCGATGATTTCAGGCGTAAGTTTTGTCGGCATGTGATTATCAGCGTGTTCGCATCATCTACGATAACGCATCCCCCCGTCGAGAAAGGATGGGATATGCCGGCATGGTGGACGGAGGTCCGTGCAGACCTGCTCAACTTCGTCCGGACAACCCGTTCGGTTCGAGGTATATTCGGATAAATCCATTGGAATCATGTCTCTTACGGTTGCATTATGTCGGGTTTTTGTATATAATGGTTGTCGGGTTTTTGCAGCAGGAAAAGGGCATGCGCCAACAGAAAACATTGCGCGAAAAGATTGAAGGTCGAATAGGCCGCCGCCAACGTGAAGACGTATTCCTGCCGCGTGAATTCGCCGATCTCGGGGGCGAAGATCAGGTGCTGCGAGCGTTGCGCCAACTGGTGCGCGAAAAGCGCCTGGTGCGGCTAGGGTACGGCGTCTATGGCCGCGCCGTCGTTTCGCGGCTGTCGGGTGAACCGCTCCTGTATAGCGCGAACGGATTTCTTGGCGCCGCACGACAGGCGCTCAACAAGCTCGGTGTGAGCTGGGAAGCAACCGAGGCGGAGCGGGCTTATAACGAAGGCCGTTCAACCCAGGTGCCGGTCAATCCGGTCGTGCGGGTAAGGGGACGTTTTTCCCGTCGGCTCCGTGATGGCAATCTGGAGCTGGTGCTTGAGCGATAAACCATCTCTTCAGGACTTGCTGGAAGTCCAGAAGCATTTCGGGCTGCCGAGCCCGGCGCTGGTTGAAAAAGACTGGTATGTGGTGAAGGCGCTCGCGGCGATTGTCGCGGTCGACGCCGCACCGTTCCGGTTGGTGTTTGGCGGAGGCACGGCCTTAAGCCGGGCCCACCGTCTGATCCGTCGTATGTCGGAAGACATCGACCTGAAAATCGTCTCGCACGCACAGTTCGCGCGCCCCGCACTGCGCCATCTGCGCGACGTCATTACTACCGCCCTGCTGGCAGCCGGGTTTCAATTCGACCCGGAAACTCCCGTACATCGTGAATCCGGCAATGCCAGCCGCTACACGCTTTATCGATTGCCCTACGCGCCGGTCGTGGCGGGAGTGGGAACTTTGCGGCCCGAAATTCAAATTGAGACAGCCGTGTGGCCGTTACGGCGGCCGGCTGTTGAACGGCCGGTGAGTTCGTTTCTGGCAGAAGCTTTCGATCATCCGCCGGAAGTCGCATCGATCCCTTGCGTAGCACTGGTGGAGACGGTCGCGGAGAAATTCGTAGCCCTGACCAGGCGGGCAGGCGCAGAACTCGCCGATGCGGGCGGCCCGCGCGACCCGACGGTCGTGCGCCATGTGTATGATCTACACATGATCCGGGGGCATTACGATCTCGCCGAGGCCGGGCTCCTGGCACGAGAGATCATGCTCGCGGATGCCGCGGCTTATGGCCATCAATTCCCCGCTTACCGTGCAAACCCTGTTGCTGAAACTTTGAAGGCCGTTGCCGGCCTTGTCGCAAATCCTGGCTTTGCCGCCCGCTATGCGGCGTTCCAGCGCGACATGGTGTATGGCGAAAGCGCGGCCTTTGAGACGGCGGTTGCCGCTGTTGTAGCGTTGGCGGCACAGGTAGAGGGAGCAGAGGATACCCAGGTACAGTGAGGAATCAGGTTGGAAGAACAAGTCCCGCAATTTATCACTTGAATGGGGTGTGGCTACTTTAGAACGACGCGGAAGTGGCGCAATTTAATCACTTCGCGAGATGTGATGGCCTTTCGAGGCCTGCAAAAGGGCGGGATATCGGAATATCCCAGGGTTTTGATTGGGGACCGCAGCCTTCAGCGCATCAACAGAAGGCGATCCGACAGTCAATCCGATGATTCACCACAAAACAATTCTACACGGAAATGTTCTATTTCGGCAGGACGGAACCGGGGCGGCTTCAGCCTACGCCGCCACCGATTCAGAAAACGCTGTTCGCATGACCGCCACTCTCCCAGCACCTCCGAAGGCGAGTTGGCTTAGCGCCACTGGTTCGACCGGCTTCCGGCGACTTGACCGTCGACGCAAAGTAGCCACACCCAATTGAATGTCCTCCCTTCAAGGGAGTTGCGCTCTGCTTTGGCGCTGTTTCGAAGTTCCGTCGCAAACGACCCTGCCGCGGTTGCATCGCATTCTGCAAAATCGCGATGGGTGTGCACACACCGCCAGCCTGGCGACTCGAAAAGATGGCCACAAGCGGCTTACAAGGTAGCGGATGGGTTCGGAAGAAGAGAAAAGACACAGCGCTTTCATGTAGGATCACTTCGTCTAGAAAACACTGGTTCCGGCTCCGCACGTATAATCATTCGGCTACGCGCCAAGGTGAACGATCCGCCCGATGTCTTTAGCGCAGACTGTGGACCAAGCTGTCGATTTGTCGGTGTGGCAGACATTACAGGCGTTCGGAATCTTCAAAGCGTGAGTAGTGGCCGGAGTGACGAAGTGAAACGAATGGCTCCGCACATTCACATCGGCGATCGTCTGTTGGATCTTCGGCATATTGGAAAGGGGGCTTTCGGGAAGGGCCGGAAGAAGGACCCGGATGGCGCAGGCGGCGTAAGCGGCGTATATTACGGAGAGGGAGACCCGTGGGCAAGGCCAGCCGCCGCAAGCGCGAAAAACCACGGACCGTGGAAGTCGGCCCCGAGGGTGCCGCGATCATCAGGGAACAAATCCGCCTGTTCCGCGAAAAGTTCGGCAGGGACATGGGCCCGGATGATCCCATCTTCTTCGACCCCGACGCCGACGAGCCCCGGCGCATGGATGCCGACACAGGCACGGACGCAACCATCGAGGCCATGGCCGATGCCGGAATCCGCGCGGAACTGATCTACGCCTACCGCAAGACCGGGCTCCTGGTGAGCGACGAGAACTACGAGAAGCTCTCCACTGAGGACCGGGCGGACTGGCACGCTGCGATCGAGGAATACCGTCAGCTTACCCGGCGGAAGCACTAAGAACGGGCGATCACGCCGTGTCGGTGCGCTCTTCGGCGAAGCCTCCGGCCTCCCCCCTGCGCTTCGCCAGATTCGCCGGCGGCTTCCTGTCTGCCGGCTGCATGCCTGTCGCCGGAGGTTTGGCAAGGCCCGCCGCTGCATCATGATTGAAGCCGTATTCCACTCACACGACATGATCCAGCACGGCGGCATCACATCTTTCGCCCGGTCATCGGGCTGAAGCCTTTTTTTGCGACGTACTCCCTTGTCCCGTCCGTGCCGGCGGCCTTGCCGCTGTCCGGAGCACCGCGCGGTCATAGTCGCGCAGCCTGCGTGCCTCTCCCGTTCGGGTGCGATTTCCCGGCGCCGGGACCGGCTTCCGCTGGACCCTCGCTTTCCGTGCCGGCCGCCGCTTCGTCGCCCCCGGCCGGCGGCGCGATCTGCCGGTCGCCCTTGTCAAGGTCGAGGGCCGCGTTCAGCTCGGCCTGGCGGGCACTTGGGAGCGTCGTCTAAGAGATTTTAAATAAACTACATATTAATAGTTGTTTATCCGATAAGGCTATGGAGGACCTAATGAACACCGAGAATAGCCCAGAGACGTTGATGAACACCGCCATTGCCGCCATTCGCCTGCAGGTGCTGGCAGAGTTGAGGGACAAGACCCCCGCGGCGGCGCCCACAAGGCGCCTGCTAACGGCCAAGCAGGCTGGAGAGTATTTGGGAAGGTCGGAACACGCCATCAGGCAGATGATTCACAAGCGCCAGCTACCCGTCGTTCGTGACGGCCGCAACGTTCGTCTCGACCTGCGCGATTTGGACGCGCGAATCGACGATCTCCGGGTGTAGAATTGACACACTTATGGCACAGACTCAGACATGATTGAGCGTCTCCGCGTCGATCTGTCGGTATGGAAGCCGTTTGGCGCGTAAGTGGCTTCATTCAGCCGCGCGCTATCAGCGCGAACACATCGTCGGCGACCAACCCGTGGCCGGTCGCTCGTCGGGGGTAGGCCACCGTATCATCCTTCATTTTCCGGGGGATGAACCTCGGGTAGGTTTCCTGTAGGTACTTCCTGCCGGAGCTTTGACTCGCGTCGTAGTTCAGGGGCTCTGGAAGAACTTCAGGCGTCCCGTGCAATTGTTTGATCACTTCGGGCCAGAATTTCGCCCAGATCGTAATGTTGAATTCCTCTGCGGATCGTCCGGACCTTGAAATGCCCATGCCTGGGGCGTCGTTGCCAAAAGGGGGAATGCACCGATCACGAGGATCGCCTCGCCGCGGGATGGCTACAAGAGGCAAGGGGTCGGCCGAGATCTTTGTAGGACGCCGCAGTAGCTGACATGAAGGGTGTTGATAGCAAAGGGCGCAACGCGGATCTGTGTCATAGATCGTGACAATTCGTGCCACAATTGCTGGCAAGATCCTACGGTTGTGCCACTGTTGATGGCATAATCCTACGGTTCGGCCGATCCAGGAAGCACATGATGAAGCGTGCGCCCCGAACTGTCGAAGCCATCCGGAACGGATACGCCTGGTAAACCCGGCGCCACTACTCCGGATCTATCACCCCGCACAACCCGGTCGGGGCCGCTGTGCCCACGTCGGAACCTGGACTTTGCGTCACTCGTATCGCAATGCGCTCACAGGGTCGATGGTGGCGGCGCGATGCGCCGGCAGCCAGGATGCGATGATTCCCACCACAAGCAGCACCAGGGTCGAACCGGCAAGCACCCAGCCATCTGTCGCGGTCACGCCATAGAGCAGGCTTTTCAACGCGCGCATGACGGCCCACGATCCGGCCATCCCGAGGCCGAGGCCGCATACCACCAGACGCGATCCTTCGCCGAGGACAGCGGTGGAAACCTGCCCGGGCCGCGCACCCAGCGCCATGCGCACTCCGATTTCGCGCCGGCGCTGCGAAACGGTATAGGCCAGCAAGCCGTAAAGCCCGAGCGCCGCTAGCAGTAGTGCCAATCCGGCAAACGCGCCGATCAGCTTGACGGCAACCTCGCGCGAGAGGAGCTTTCCA
>DATMNI010000434.1:0-6830 GCA_035570275.1 Candidatus Acidiferrales bacterium
ACCGCGATCATCAGCACCCGGCTCGTTGTCGCGCCTGCGGTTACCGAGCGGTCTGCGACGAGGCACTTGGCTGAGCGGCATTGCGGTCACCTCACCGTCCCTTTACCCGCCGCTTCCCCCTTATCTGAAGGGCACGCCACACTGCCGGATCGGCTGCCAGTGGCTGCACCCGGCTCCCAGCAACGTTTACGAAAGCGCCGTGGTACGTGATCGAGCCATGGCGGAACAGTCTTGCCAAGAGTGCCAGAGCATGGTTGGCTAGCGTCGGATTTACGAACGGCTCCTGCCGTTCCAGTGCTTCCACCGCACTACAACTCGGCAAACCGTCGTTGTCGAGCGACGGATCGATCAGTTCTGGGAACAATTCGGCGACGGTTCTCAGCCGGGTAGCCGAGCGTTTGTTCTTCCAGTTCCAGGGCTGACCAAGCACGAACTGCCCGCCCGTTGCGTGATTTCCCAGATCAAGCCAAAACGAAACGCCGCTCCGCGGCCCCGTCACTTTCTGAGCAATCATTTTCCGGGCCGCGCGGCTATCAACACACCCGATTAGGGTGTCCACCCGATCCAAGCTTGTTTGTTCCGAAAAGTGCTCAGGTACAGCGTGCCACTTCAGGCCCCAGAAGAGATTCATGCGGGAGACAAGCACTACCGCCTTTGAATGTCCGATCTCGGCCTGGCTAAAGGGCTGCCGCACACAGTTCGTGGGCGAGACGACGTCACCGTCCATCAACGTTACTTCGAGCCCGCCAGGGTGGCCGTGAACCAGCATCGCCTGGTGCAAATACGGCAGGCCAGCCGTGATTGCGCTGCCGTTTCCGCCGCAGCCGACGACCAGCACGCGTACGGGCCGACGGATCAATTCCGGTGACAGATGATGCTCCACAACTCACCTACGCTCCACGAACTGCCGCAAGGTTTCTCGTGCGTCCGTCAGGTACTCTACAGGGAACGGTTTCCGGCTCCCGACCAAGTGCCGGCACAAATCCAGAAAACCACCCGGAAAGCTCGTCAGACGCGCGGCTCCGTAGGCGTGCGTGAACTCGCTCTGAAAGAACCCCCTCTCCCATCCTTCCATCGCTTCCACACCCGACGACTCTGGAACGCGCATCGTACCAATACAGATTTGGCCGGCGTCATTTCCGTTCCAAAACGGCGCAGTTCTCAGCTTCGCGATCGCAGTCGGCCGCTCGTTCTTCTCCAGAGCGCGTACCCATAGACTTCCGCCCGACACCTTGAACACCAGAGGTGGCACGGGATAGCGCTTCCCACTGAGGTTCTTTCCGGCTTCGCTTTGTTCACCGAAGAACAGCGTGCGATATTGAGCCGGTGTCCACCAAACCAACAGCTCTGAGGTTCGGACCAAAACGTTCGCCGGCAAGATCTCCGGCGGAATGTAGGTTCCCAGTCCGGCCGCCAACATTCGCAGGAATTCCGTGGTCAGCGATTCCGCCTCTCCCAGATACGGTGCACCGCCTCCTGGACCGGGCTTCGCAGGATGCCACACCGCGAATGCGTCGGTTCCACCGCGATATACCAAGACTGCTCCGGTCAGCGCCATTTTCTGGCCGCCGCCAATACTTACGTTGACATTCATCGCAGCCCTCCTCCCCTACTCCACGAGTTCCATCGCGAGCTTGATGAGACGCACCCCTTCACGGAAGACATTGCACGCTACCTCCAGTGTTTGAAAAGCCGCGCGCACGCTTTCGATGTCGCCGGATAGAAACGGCACGATCAGGTTCGGCTCAGGAGCGCACTCCAGCATCCCCTGGGCCTCCTCATCGAAGCAGCCTTCGATAGTGTCGTGTTTCTCAAAAACGGCGACCAAGGCCGGTACCGGTGGGTTCGAGTCCGCCAACCGCTCCTGGACCGACTCCGTAATCTTGGGCCTCTCCCCTTGCCGCGACGCCGCGCTGAGCGCCAGAACTCCCGCGAGGATGGCCCGGATCCCCCGGTTTCTCACTGTTTCGAGAAGCTGCTCGACGAACCGCTCTTTGAGCGGATTCCACCTTCGGCGCAAGCACTTTGGAGTGGCGCCGTCCACGTCCGGCAGTTCGACGGTCTCACCCTCCGGATCACCTTCGTACCACTCCCTCAGTTGCTCCACCCGCTCCGCGGCATCGCGATAGTCGTAGACCCGCACCCAACGATTCAGAGCGTGGGTGAAAAGATTGAAAAACGTGACGGGCAGTCTTGGGTGGACAGCTTCCAGCAATCGCAATGTCGGCCCTAGAACCACGTAGCCGGCGCTCTCCGGTTCCACCACCAGGTACATCTCATTTCCATCGGCTAGCTCTCCGACCTCTGTTCCGCAGGGGTCCAGATTCGAAACTAACCCCACACCCAGGAATAGATCCGTATCGATCTCGTGACCACCGCGCGTGTCGATCCTATCCTTCAGCGTCTGCTCGATAAACCGGAACGGGTCCCTGCCAGCCCGGAACCACCCATCCGCCTGAGCGACACCGCTCGCGACGAGCGATTTCGACAGTCTGGCAGCGGCATTCAGCCCTCCGAAGAACTGATACTCCGTGGGAACTCCCCGCAGCGCCGGAATGCTCCAGTGGCAGCCCGAGGCAATCAGACCATCGGAGGTAGCCACCCCGGAGGCGACGTCAAGCAACTGCCCGGTCCTCTTCGCTGCCCACTCTCCAGCGCCCGCGCGAGGATCACACTCGCGTTTTTCCAGTCCGGACATTGCCTGTACCTCTCTAAAACTGTTTGTTGTGAAGCGTGCCGCCCTTGAGCAAGCAGTTCCAGTTCGGCCAGAGCTTCTTCCCTGCGGCATTCGTTTTCACGCCAGCTCTTCGGCTTCATGGCGGATGTTTCTCCGGTGCGCGAGAGCGGACGCAACTTGGCCCTTCCGAAGGTTGCTCCGCTCCCTTGGACTTGTCCCCAAATGTGAGACAAATGGTTAAGGCTCATTTTTCATTGAATGGAGAATTGAGTCATGGGGTTGTCACGTAGGCAGTTCACCAAAGAATTCAAACTGGCCGCCGTGCGGCGGCTGGAACAAGGGGTATCGATCGCCGAAGCGGCGCGGGCGTTGGAGGTAAACCCCAACGTGCTGCACCGCTGGTGGCGGGAGTTCCGTCAGGGTCCGGGCAATGTGTTTCCGGGCAACGGAAAGCAGCGCTGGTCGGAGGGCCGGATTGCGGAGTTGGAGCGTAAGGTTGGTCAGCAGGCGCTGGAGATCGATTTTTTGAAGGGGTGCTTGCAGCGCATCGAGGAGCAGCGGATGCTGCAGGCACTGAATGGAAGTCCGCGGTCTACCGGAAGGTCCAAGAAGAAGTGAAAGCCGACTGGGGACTGACGATTGCACGGATGGTGGAGCTGGGCGGCTTGAGCCGCGCCAGCTTCTACCGCTACGACGAAGACGCTGCTGAGCGGCCAGATCGCGACATGGACCTGCGCGACGCCATCCAGCGGATCGCGCTGGAATGGCCCAGCTACGGCCGGCCGCGGATCACGGCCGCCCTTCGGCGGGAGGGGTGGGTGGTCAATCCCAAACGGGTTTACCGATTACTTCGGGAGGATAATCTGCTGTGCATCCGGAAGCGGAAGTTCGTGGTGACCACCGATTCCAATCATAATCGACGCGTTTATCCGAATCTGGCTGAGCAGATGACGCTCAATGGCATCAACCAGCTCTGGGTGGCCGATATCACTTACATCCGGCTGGAGGCGGAGTTTGTGTACTTGGCGGTGGTCATCGACGCCTTTTCGCGGCGCGTGATTGGCTGGGCGCTGGACAGCAGGGTGGAGGACGACCTCACCCTGGCAGCGCTCCGTATGGCACTGGAGTTGCGGCACCCGCCGGCGGGGTGCGTGCATCATTCCGATCGCGGCAGCCAGTATGCATCGGGAGATTACACCGACCTGTTGAAGGCCCACGGCTGTGAAATCAGCATGAGCCACAAGTCGAGCCCTTGGGAAAATGCGGGCTGCGAGTCATGGATGAAAACCCTGAAATACGAAGAGGTGTATCGGCAAGAATACCGCGACCTGGCCGAAGCGCGGGCTTCGTTGGCGTGCTTCATCGACAAGGTCTATAACCAGAAACGACTGCACTCGGCGCTGGGTTACCGGCCTCCGGTGGAGTTCGAGCAAGCACTGCTGAGGCGTGCCGCGGAGGCTGGATCATGAGGGCACACAGCGCGCCCTGGGAAGGGAAAGGCTGCGCGTGCGACGGTGCGTCGCAGGTAGTCATCGGGATCAGCGTGGCGGCGGGGAAAATGCGGACTGGCGAGGCGAAGGATGTCTTGAATCTGAACAGCGGGCCTTCCCTGCGAGAGCAGGTGTCTGGCGACCCAAAGATCCACGATGCTCCAATCCGGCTGCGGGAAGCGTTCGCGAATCTGCCATCGCTGCATACAGGTCTGGTAGATCGCCACGGCCTCCTCGGCGCTGGCTGGTCCAGGATCTGTGGCAGTCCGGTTGATTGGAAGAGGCGAGGCCGGCGGTTGTATAGATTGCCTGATGGATTCCAACAACGACTCGCCGCGGGGCGCCAAACCAGCACGGGCGTGGACGAGTCTCACCCACGGGGCGTAGCGGCCGGGTGTGCGTCGTGCGGGTTTTTGATTGGTGAATCCAGCGAGTCGTCCCAAGTGACGCCAGTCGGCGCTAGCCCGATCGCCGCCGTAGAGGTGTGCCAAGTGCCTGCCGGCCGCGGTCGCCACGGCCGGCTCCAGCGGAGAGGAACTGAGGCGAATCCAAGCCTGCAGATGCGGAACGCACGTACTGTGACCGGGGCTGGTCTGCACCACCACACAGGGGTCATGTCCGTTGGCGCGCATGAGATCCACGGCCGTCGGATCGGCACGATCCAGATCGACCAGAATATAGCCGGCGTTTTGATTTCCGGCGTAGGGGTGAATATAAACGTCACAACCCTCGCAGTTGCGAGCGCGCAGAAAGCGGATGGTAGCAGCGCCCATCAACTGGGCTGCTGTCCAAAGTCGTTCCCCGGGAAACGGGCGGCCCGTCAGGTTATGAATCAAACGGACCAAATACAGTTCGTTGGGCATCGCCGCGAGATGGCTACGGACGGCCTGCCAAGTCAGAAAAAATCCACGGTTGTCCACGAACGCAATTGTGCAATCGAAGCAACAAGCCGTACAATGAATCCTCAGCGGACGGCTAACAGTGTCTTAACTGTTTGTCTCACTTCAGGGGGCAGGTTCACCTGCGTTCTTGTCTTTCAGCCCTTCGATCCTATAGCGCGCTCGAACGTATACTTCATCGTGTCGCCCACGGCTTCCGGCCCACTGATCGCCGCCGTCGCAATCTCCGGGTATTGCAGGGATAGGACGCCTCTGACATCCTCTACGGTCATCGTGCTGTCCGGATCGCCCAGCTTAATTCCCTGGAACGAAAATTCACGGCGCATCGCTCTGGCCTGCATGGCTTACATCCTCCTCGTTTTTTTCTTGTCCCGACGTCGGGCGCGGTGCCGCCTCATCTTGAGCTGGTAGATCGAAGAGGCTCAGCATTGGCGATGGCGGCGGTGCAGGTGCTAGCTTGTCTTCCTGCTTCGGTGCGGGCTCGGCCGCCTTGCCCTTCGCTCCACCGTTCCCCACTGTCTTTTGCTTCTTCTTTAGTTCCTCGCGCGCGGCTTTCTCCGCCTCTTCACGCTCACGTTGAATTTCGGCGAGGTTGGTGCCCAACGCAACGTGGCCAGCCACGAATTCCCGCACCTGCGTCGGTAGTTCGCGGTCCAGTTCTTCGGGGGTTCCCGTGCAGCAGAACGGCGTCAACAGCGCCGCGTTCTCGCTGTCTTTCGTCCGTTTCGGAATCACGGAAATCGTCAGGTGTTGCTCGTCGGCCTTCGACACGATCATCATCACCGTGCGGTCCGCGAGCATCGGCATCAGTTGGGCGAAAAAGCCGCCCGCAATTGCTGTTGCTGGTGTACTCATGGTCGTTCTCCTTCATGTGCGCGGAAAGAGCGGCAGTTACCGGCCGCTCTTTCTCCGTACCCTAGAACATCATCCCCGCTCTGATTGAAGTCGTCCGCCGGAGCCGACGGCTGTCCCCCCTTGGCCTTTGGTTGGCCGGGAACCGGCCGCTTCTCCTCGCCGTGGTTGTTTCCGCGGCCCAGAAAACGCACCTTGGACGCGACCACCTCGACGGAGGTGCGCGCGTTGCCGTCTTTGTCTTCGTACTCGCGGACCTGGAGACGGCCTTCGACATACACGCCATCTCCGCAGGCCAAATACTCGGCGCAGGCCTGCCCAATTCCGTTGAATGCGGCCACCCGCAACCAGGTGGTTCGTTCCTGAGGCTCGCCGTCGCGGTTCTTCCAGCGTTCGTTGACAGCCACTGAGAAGTTGACCACTTGAGACTTGCCGTCGCTCAGAACCTTCATGTCCGGCGTGCCGCCCAAGTTTCCGATGATCTGGACGTTATTCAAACCCAACATTTTTCGTTGCTCCTTCCAGTTTTTTGTACACAACGCACCGGCCCGTAGGGATACACGTGCCCACCGGGCCTTCGGTGCGGCTAGATTGTTGAGGTTAGCCCGATGGGCAGAACGCCCTCGGGTAAAAACAAAAGTGGCAGCCTATGCCGCTTCGGCGGGGATCGGCTCTTCGGATTCTTCGTTGCCTTCCGGCTCACTAGCCGGCGGCTCGATCGACACCCGGAGCGCCGTCACCCGGGTTTGAAGCACGTCCAGGCTGGCCTTTAGTTCGGCATGATCGACACGCTCGATCACTTCGTCGAGCGTTCCCTCAATACCTTCCAAGACCGCCACGACGAATCCTGCATCGAGCGCCATCGGGTTCTCCTTTCTCCGGATCAGTTATTCCTCATTGAAGCGAAATTTC
>DATMNI010000435.1:0-27466 GCA_035570275.1 Candidatus Acidiferrales bacterium
AACGAAGGAAACCGATGAGAACGTCCCTCTCAGTTCGCCTGGATTGCGCCATTTTGCGGATCGATGGCATCGACCCAGTGCCACATCGCATCTCTGGAACGCGGCTGCCGTTCGATGAACTCTCGAATCCGCCTCTCGGTCACGATCCTCACATTCTCAGGTTCCCATGGAGGGAACCTGAGGGTCAAGTGATGCAGACTTATTTCGCACGGTTCTCCAATGGATGCTGAGAAACCCGCGCACCAACATCACACGAATTAGCTTAGACCCAACTGGACCGCCTGGAAACTGAGCTGAGGCGTATTCCGCGTGGTCGTCCATCGGACGCGCATCAGGACCGGAACACCTGCGCAACGCGTTCAACAACTTCCTCGTGCTCCAAGAGTTCGCCCCGGCGGGCGGCGGCCCGCCCTACCTCAACGGCCTCAATGAAGCGCGCGTCATATTCAAGCATACGTTCAACGGCTTCCTCTACGAGTTGGGCGGTTGCCTTGCCGGTACGTATGGCGGCGTCCCGAAGCCGGGCTTCTGTGCCCGGTGAAAAGTGGACTTCCATGGGAATCTTCCTGGTCTCGATCCGCTTGACTACTCCGAGTATAGCGGTTGCCGCGACGCCAGCTCACCGGCTCGATTCAAACGTGTTGGCTGGTGCGGCTCTCGCCTACTTCCCGTACTTCTTCTCGAACCCATTCCGGCTATTCACCACCGTGAATCCCCCATCCTTCCGGGCCGTCAACAGAATCCAATTCCCCTCGCAGCGCTCGCTTGAGTTGGCGATGAACCCCTCCGCCGCGTTGTGCGCCTTGTCGTTGGCCAGCGCCCGGTGCAGTTGCCACAAATCCAGCAGTCCCGGCGAATCGTGAATCGTCTGCCAGGCCGGCTCGGCGCCCCCCGTGTTCGGCCCGTTGTTCATGATCGCCACTTTGGGGTGCAGCGCCCAAACCATCTGCGGCGAACCCGACGTTTTCTTGCCGTGGTGTGTAGTCATGTAGACGTCCACGGTGCCCAGTTTGTTCACCGGGCACGCCAGATCGTGCTCCTGGTTCCAGTACAGGTCGCCCAGATCCACCAGCCGGAAATTGCCGTACGTAATCACCATCCCGATGGAGTGCGCATTCTCTCCGCTGTCGGGTTTGATCGCCTCGTAACTCGAACAGGTCGAATTCCGCTGGCCCGCTCCCGGCAGCGGCTGATCGATGGCACGGCCCGCCGCCGTCACCACGTCCACCTGGATGCCCGGGACCGGAATCCGGTCGCCGGCCTTCACTACCAGGTGGTTGCCCTTTTTGCGCACCGACAGGTAGGCTGAGTAGTCGGCCTGCACGTCCTTCACCGTCTCGAAACTTTCGCCGTGGTCCACGAAATTGCGGATCGGCAGCTTGGCCGCCAGTTGCGGAACGCCGCCCACGTGGTCCTTGTGATAGTGCGTGATCACCAGGTAGTCGATCAGTTTGACGCCCGCCGCCTTTGCCGCCGCGGCAATGCGGTCCGCGTCACGGTTGCCGAACCCGGCGTAGCCCGCGTCCACCAGCACGGATTCGCCCGACGGCGAAACGTACAGCGTAGCCTTCCCGCCCTCCACATCGATGGCGTAAACTTGCAACCCATCCGCCCCATAGAGCGGAGTGAGCGCGGCGAACAGTATGGCAGCGATCCAGACTCGCATTCTCATCATTGTCGCGTATTCTAAAGGTTGCCAAATTACGATTCAATGACAGCCGAAGCCGCCGCGCAGCTCTCCAGGCACTTCGGCGCCGCCGGCCAGATTCACAGCCTCGCCGCACCCGGCCGCGTCAACCTCATCGGCGAGCACATCGATTATCACGGCCTTCCGGTCCTGCCGATGGCCCTTCGCCGGTCCATCCGCGTGGCCTTTCGGGCAAGAACCGATGGCCTCATCCGTGCCGCCAGTTCCGAACGATATGGCATCCGCGAATTCCAGTGGACCCCGGGCCTGGTCCCTGCCGCCGCGGGCGACTGGGAGAACTACTTGCGAGCGGCCGCCGAAGCCGTGGGCCGCAAATGGGGCGTCGGTCACGGAGTGGATGCCGCCATCGTCTCCGACCTCCCGCCTGCCGCCGGTCTCTCCTCTTCGTCCGCTCTGATCGTGGCCTTCACCCTGGCCCTGCTGCGCGCCAACTCCATTACAGCCAGCTTCGAAGAACTCATGGAGGTGCTGCCCAAAGGCGAGCATTTCGTCGGCACTCGCGGAGGAGGCATGGACCACGCCGCTTCCCTCGCCTCCCGTGAGGGTTGCGCCTCGCTGATTGGCTTCGTTCCGCTCTCCGTGCGCACCATTCGGGTTCCGCCGGACTGGGCGTTCCTGGTGGCCCACAGCCTCCACACCGCCGAAAAGTCAGGGGCACTGCGCGCCGAATACAACGCCCGCCGCACCGCCGGAACTGAGGCCCTCAAACGCCTCCATTTCCCTTCCTATGCCGAGGCCATCCAAGGCCGAACGTACGCGGACCTGGAAGCCATGACCCGCGACAATGCGTTCCTGCACGTTGCCGGCGAAGCGCTGCGAGTGCAAGATGCCGTGGCCGCCATGGAACGTGACGACGCCCTCGCCTTCGGCCGCCTCCTGCTGGAGTCCCATGCCAGCCTGCGTGACCGCCTCAACGTGAGTTGCCCGCCGCTCGATCGCCTGGTCGCAGCCGCCATGGATTCCGGCGCGCTCGGCGCCCGGCTCACCGGCGCGGGCTTCGGTGGTTGCGCCGTAGTTCTGTGCCGCCAGCTCGAACGTCCCACCGTGCGCGCCGGCCTGCAGGCCCGCTTCTACGCGAGCCATCCCGAGTTCGATGCGGATCAGCACCTGATCGACGCCGAACCCGGTCCCGGCGCGCTCAGCTTTCGTGGTGCAGGTTGGTAACCTGGAGCGTCGGGATAAACCGGCGTGAAGTAGTGAATGAAAGAGCCGCTTACTGGCGGCTCATGTATTTGTCGTAAAGCCGGGTCTGCTTGTTCACCAACGGGATTTCCTTGCCCTTGATGAAGAGGTATTTAACCTGCGTCCGGACTTCCAGCGGGTCACCCGTGGTGACCATCAGATCCGCCCACTTGCCTTTCTCCACCGAGCCAATCTCGTTCGCACTGCCCCAGATCTGGGCGGCGTTGATCGTGACGGCCTTCAACGCCTCGTCGTAAGGTAGCCCAAACGCTACTGCCGTGGCCGCCTGGTAGGGTAGGTTGCGGATGAACTCGTTGTTGAACGTGCCGAAGGCGAACTTCACGCCGGCCTTGTATGCCTCGGCGGGCTGTGTGAAGGCTTCATCGTATGGATCGTCCTCCGCGTCCGGCAGCGCCAGAACGCGGCCCAGAATGACTGGAATGTTCTTGGCTTTCAACTCCGGCCCGGCCTTGGCGACATCCCGCGGCTGCAGGATCACGATCCTCACCCGCTGCTGGGCGGCGAAGGCGATGGCATCGTGAATGGCGCCGGCCCGGCTGGCCGAGACCCCCAGGGGGACCGTACCCTCGAGAACCGGCAGCATCGCTTCCATCTTGAGGTCGGGCTTGAAGCCGTCCATTTTGAGATCGGGCTTGGAGCCCGGCTTGAAGTCCGCGGCGTGGGCGGCTTTCTCCTTTTGATATTGGCGCGCCTGGTCGAAGAATTCGTTGAGCCTGGCGATCTGCTGGTCGTAGGTCCGCTTGGCCTGGGTATAGCTGCCGCCCACCGCGCCGGGAATCATCTCCAGAACCGAATCGGGAATTGCACCGCCGCGGCCGCCGCGACCGCCCATGCTCGGGAAGATCAGGTGCATGGCCGCGGAACGGTTGATCGTCATGTCCTCCCAAGTCCAGCCATCGGTGTGGATCAGGGCGGCCTGGCCCGAGATCAGCTGCCGCTCGCCGCCGCCGAATCGCCCGCCACCACCGCCACCGCCGCCCGACGACGGGAAGGTCATCACGCTGGTAATGCCATTGACCCGCACCACCTGGAAATGCTCACTCTCCGGGTTGACCGCAACCACCGCCCGGAGTTGCGGCATCAGCTCGCCTAGTTCCCCGGTGTCCACTGTCTCGCGCACCGCCGAAACCTCGGAGAGGCCCAACTCGGTGCCGGAATCGATCATGCCCGGATAGACGCGCAGGCCCTTGCCCTCTACCACGCGCACACCCTTTGCCGGCACGAGTTTGGCGCCGATATCGGCGATCTTGCCGTCCTGAATCAGAACCGAGACGCCCTTCATCTCCGCGCCCGTCACCGGGTAAACGTCGGCGTTGCGAATCACCAGCGTGTTGTCGGAAGCTGCCAGGGCGGCACTGCCGGCCAGCCCACAACCGATCAGAATTCCGAGCCCTCTCATTGTCCCTGCCTCCTGGTGGGCGCCGTCTGCGGCCGCTGCTGATTCTGCTTTTCCTTGTCGATCAGCTTCTGTTTCTCGGCCTGCCTGGCGGCCCGTCCGGTCACTTCGTTGTCGCGGTCGAAGTAGATGTTGCCATCGATCAGCACCTTCTGGACCTTGGCGTAATCCGACAGCGGAAACTTATCGTAGATCACCAGGTCCGCGTCTTTGCCTACTTCGATGGAACCGACGCGATTGTCGATTCCCAATTGCTTGGCCGGGTTCAACGTCACCATGGCCAGGGCTTCGGTCTCGCTCAGCCCGCCGTACTTCATGGCCTTGCCGGCTTCGGTGTTGAGATGGCGCATCAGTTCGGCATCGTCGCTATTCAGGCTCACCACTACGCCCTTCTTCTGCATGATGGCGGCGTTGTACGGAATGGCGTCGAAGGCTTCCATTTTGTACGACCACCAATCGCTGAACGTGGAGGCGCCGGCGCCATGGGCGGCGATTTCCTTGGCCACCTTGTAGCCTTCCAGCACATGCTGCAAGGTGCGGATCTTGAATCCGTAGTCGTCCGCCACGCGCAGCATCATGAGGATTTCGTCGGCGCGGTAGCAGTGCACGTGAACGTAGCGCTTGCCTTCGAGCACTTCCTTGAGCGCCTCCAGCTTGAGGTCTATGCGCGGCGGAATGGGATGCTCGCCTTTGGCCACCCGGGCGTCATAAGCGTCCCACCCGGCCTTGTAGACTTTGGTTTCGTTGAAGGCCTCGCGGATGGTGTCCTCCACTCCCATGCGGGTGGCGGGATAGCGCGCTTGTACGGTGGTGGGGGCGCCGCGCCCGCCCACCGGGTTGCCGGCGCGCTTGGGGTTCTCGCCGAGCGCGAACTTGATGCCCGGGGTTGCGCCCTCAAAGATCATTCCCTGCGCATCTTTGCCCCAGCGCATTTTGAGCGGTAGCGTTTTTCCGCCGATCGCGTTGGCCGAGCCGTGGAGAATGTTGGCGGTGGTGACGCCGCCCGCCAGCGCACGGTAGATGGCGATGTCCTCGGGGTTGATAATGTCCCTGATATCCACCATCGAAGACACCGAGACGCTGCCTTCATTGATGCCGCCATCGCCGGCGATGTGGGAGTGACAATCGATGATTCCGGGAATCACGTACTGGCCCGCGGCGTCGATGATTTTCGCGTCCGCCGGTTCCATGACCTTCTCGCCCACCTCCGCGATCTTGCCGTCCTTCACTACAATCGAGCCCTTCAACGTGCCCTTAGCCACGGTCATGACGGTGGCGTTGCGAATCACGTAAGTCTCGGCGCTCAGCGGCGCCAGAACCAGCAGTGCTGTGAGCAGCAGTCTCATTGGTTCACCCCCGGATTGTCAGTCACCGCGCCGCGGCCTCCCGTGGGAGCCGCATCCGGCGCCGGCGTATACTTTCTGCCGTCCACCAGAACCATCTCCACCTTGGTTCGGTCGTCGAAGATGTCGCCGCGGGTCACCACCAGGTTGCCGATCTTGCCCTTCTCGATGCTGCCCAGGCGATCCGCCACGCCATAGATTTCAGCGGGAGACAGCGTGAGCGCCCGCAGCGCCCTATCGCGCGGCAGGCCGGCGTCAATCGCTTTCTTGACGGCACGCTGCAGATCGCGCGCCTGGTCCAGTCCGTCGGAGTAAAATGCGTACTTCACACCGGCAGACTCCAGCACCATGGGCGCGCTGGCAGCCTGGTCGCGGGTTGCAAGCGTGCGCATGCTTTCGACGTCTTCGGGGTCGGCGTCGCGCGGTTTCTCCGGCCAGTGCATGCTCAGCAGCACCGGCGTATTGTATTTCTTCAGAAGCGCCGCCGCTTCGGGACGAAAAGTTTCGCGCCCGCCATAGAGAATCGCCGGCTGTTTCAGTTCCGCCGCGAAGCGCAGCATGCGGTCGATCTCCACTAGTCTGTTCGCGGGCAGCAGAATGCGCTTGGATTCGAGCACCCCTTCGAGCGCCCGGTCATACGCGGGCCGCTCCATGCCGCGCGGATCCTTGGCGTAGGCGTCCTTTACCAACTGATAGTGCGCCGCATCCAGGTAGATTTGGCGAATGTAAGCGAAGTAGCCCATGAGCGAACTGGGAAACCCGCCGACCATCCCACCGCCGCCACCGCCGGCCCGCGTGACGGAAATGTACTGGCCCAGGGCAGGCGCCAACACCATATCGCCAGGCCTTTCCCCGGACAGCAGGTTGATCATCGCTCCCTGGCCGGCGAAGATGCCCCGCGTTGGAAATGTGGCGGCCGTGGTGAAGCCTGCGCTGCGCGCCGTTTCGATGCGCCGGTCGGTGGCCGACACTTCATCGGCGATCTT
This sequence comes from Candidatus Acidiferrales bacterium, assembly GCA_035570275.1. Lineage (GTDB taxonomy): Bacteria > Acidobacteriota > Terriglobia > Bryobacterales > Bryobacteraceae > DATMNI01. The sequence goes on from DATMNI010000435.1 coordinate 6,637, forward strand.
CAGCCAACTGGTGGTGGAGGGCCGGTCCTCGGGGCCGCGGGCGCGCGGTTCGGCCGCCGGAGCCATGGCCGGGGCGCCTGGCGAGTTCGGTGTGGCGGGGGCAGGCGTGGTGGTCCCGCGCCCTCCGCGGCCGGCGGTCGTAGCCGTCGAGGCGGTCGCCGCACCCGTTTGGCCCCACGTGCTGAGGCCATCGATCAAGCCGGGATAAACCGTGAGTCCTTCGCCGTCTACGACCATCGCATCGGCGGGGACCAGAACATTCTCTCCCACCGCTTCGATCAATCCGTTGCGAACCACCACCGTGCCCTTGGCAATCGCGGGCCCGCTGACGGTCACAATTCTCGCGTTGCGTATGGCCACCGCCGGGCGTGGCTGGGCGGCGGCAAACGCGCAACACAGGAGCAGCGCAGTTACTGTTTTTTTCATAGAGACACTATTCTCCTCCTGGCGTCGGCAGGGCCGTTCAGGTTACTGAAGGAAAGCTCTGGAACTGTAGAAGAGATTCTACGCCGTATACTGGGATTTGTCTACTCGCAAGCCTGTCCGCTACCGCGATGCCGGCGTGGATATCGACGAAGCCGATCGCGCTGTCGCCGCCATCAAGAAGCTCGCCCGCCAGACCTTCACCCCCGGCGTGCTCACCGATATCGGAAGCTTCGGCGCCATGTATCGGCTCGCCGAATTCCGCCGGGCGGTGCTGGTGAGTTCGGCCGATGGTGTGGGCACCAAGCTGAAGGTCGCCTTCCTCACCGGCCGCCATGGCACCGTGGGCGAAGACCTGGTAAACCACTGCGTGAACGATATCGCCGTGCAGGGCGCCGTGCCGCTGTTTTTTCTGGACTACTTTGCGGTCGGCAAGCTGGACGCCGATGTGGCCGCCGCCGTGGTCTCCGGAATTGCGCGCGGCTGCCGCCAAAACGGCTGTGCGCTGATCGGCGGAGAAACGGCGGAGATGCCCGGCCTCTACGCCGAATCCGAATACGATCTGGCCGGGTTTATCGTCGGCGCCGCCGAGCGATCGGAGCTGATCACGGGCAAGACCATTCGCGCCGGGGACGCGCTGCTGGCGCTACCCTCCACCGGGCTGCACACCAACGGCTACTCGCTGGCCCGCAAGCTGCTCTTCGACCGGGCGGGCTACGGCCCCAAGACGCTGCTGGCGGAAGTGGGCACGACCGTGGGCGACGCGCTGCTGGCCGTGCACCGCAGCTACCTGAAACCAATCCGCGCGCTGCTGGCGGCCAGGCTGCTGAAGGGCGCGGCGCACATCACCGGCGGCGGCATCACCGACAACACGCCGCGCATGTTGCCGAAAGCGTTCGGCGCGGCCATTGACACCGCGTCGTGGCGGATTCCGCCATTGTTCGAGCTCTTGCGCCACATCGGCAACATTCCGGATGACGATTACCGGCGCACGTTGAACCTTGGGGTGGGGATGATCCTGGCGGTCCCGGCGCGCGGCGTGGCGCGAGCGGAGGCCGTGATGTCCAGGTTGGGCGAATCGCCATTCCGCATCGGCGAGGTGGTGGCCCGCAAACGCGGCCGGCCCCGGGTGGAGTACAGATGACTGGAGTACCGGTGACCCGCCTCGGCATTCTGCTTTCCGGCCGTGGCTCCAACTTCGAGGCGATCGCCCGCAACATCGCCGTCGGCGCCATCGATGCGTCAATCGCCGTCGTGATCGGCAACCGCCCGGAGGCGCGCGGCCTGGAAACGGCCCGCCGCCTGGGCCTGAACGCATTGTCGATTCCGTCCAAGGGGCTGGACCGCGAAGTTTACGACCGCATGCTGCTGGAGGAACTCGACCGGCATCAGGTGGGCCTGGTCTGTCTGGCGGGCTTCATGCGGCTGCTGAGCGCGCGCTTCATCCGCCAGTTCCCGAACCGGATCTTGAACATTCACCCGTCGCTGCTGCCCGCCTTTCCCGGACTGGACGCGCAGCACCAGGCGCTGGACCACGGCGTCAAGATTACCGGGTGCACGGTGCACTTCGTGGACGAAGAACTGGACGCCGGGCCGATCGTAATTCAGGCTGCGGTGCCGGTGCTGGACGAGGACACGTTGGAAACCCTGTCGGAGCGCATCCTGCGCGAGGAGCACCGGATCTATTCCGAGGCCATCCGGACGGTAATCGGCGGCCGGTATCGGATTGAGGGGCGGCGGGTGGTAATGACCTAAGGAGCATGATCGGAAGTGTGGAGCGTAAATCCGTCGGACCAACAGGCCGGCGGTCCGTACTCGCCGCGAGGCGTTCATTCAAGAAGTGAGCGTCAAGACCCGCGCCGCTCTTATGACCCCCTCGCTGGTCGTCGCGATCCTCCCGCGGCAGCGGGGCGATTTGAACGCCCGCCCCTGCGCCCAAGGCAGCGATATTGGTTCCGACCGCTCCATCGTCGTTCGCGAATTCCTAACGTTTTACAACAATCCGGGGAATCTGCTTTCGCTCAATCAGGAACCCCGGCGGAGGGAGAAGATCCAGTTCGGACACAGTTTCGACACAGCGGAAAAGCAGGGGCGTGAGCTCTGGTTTGTGCCCGCCTCAACGTCGGAACGCCACAACAGGGTCAAATAGGGCGTTACACTCGCCCTATGAGTACGTCGCAGATGACTGCGTGTCTCGGCACAACCGTTCTGTTACTTCTCGCTGTCGCGAATGGCCACTCCAGCGAAGGTGCAACAGGCCGCTTCGAGGTATATTGCGATGGCGTCGGGTTATCTTTGGCGAAAGTTGACGGCGCACCCGCGCCAAGAAAGCTGCTCTTGTTTTTGTACACGGGCTTTCCAGGTGTTTCCTATGTGCCGAAGGACGAGTGGAAAGATGTCAAGGTCTATCGCAATGGCTGTGCCGCAGATGGAAAATGCGAAGTCCTGGCGCACGGGAGAATCCGGTTGGATAACGAAATTACGCCTGATAGCCGACACGTCTCGGGGGGATACGAAATCGATTTCACTGGCCAACATCTACATGGCACGTTTACGGCAGAACGGCGCCGCTACAAGCACCCTCCGCGAATTTGCGAGTGAGTTGAGGGGGGCCCGCATCCGATTCCACCTGTCTGTGAAAAAGCGGGCCATCAGAGGGGGAGCCACTCCATTCGGTTCACCCACTCCTCCGCTTCGATGAGGTGCCAAATCAGCAGGAGGTCTTCGATCGCGTCGCGAATCGGGACCTCATCGGGTACGAGAATCAAGCCCGTGCAATTGCGTTCCGCGACGGACTGGTCGAACCAGCGCGGCATTGTCGTCACATCGTGCGAGACCAGGATAAGACGGACGAATGTGCAAGGTCCAGAACCTCCGGGTCCTTCATTCTCTCCGGAATCATCTCCTGCGGCAACGCGAAATCTATCGAAGGTTCTCGCAGCAGTAAACCCGACACGATCTTTTGATTGAAGTTGGCGTCCGCAAGGAAGCGGACTTTCACGAACGCCCTAAAGAGGCTTGCTCTTTAGCCTCGCGCAGCCGCTTTGCCAGAGGGTTGTCGGACTTCGGCTGTTCCCTTCGCAATGCGTCCCAACGTTGGTCCTGAGCTTTCAGGTACTCCTCGACCTTTTCCTTGTTTTCGAGGTAGAACGTGATCGCCCCCTAAATCCGGACGAAAGGATCCGCCATCGGAAAGGAGCGGAGAATGCCTTCCGGCGATTCGCCGTCCTGGAGTGCATGAACAATGCTGTCGAGCGAAATTCGGGTGCCAGCGATGTAGTAGCCACCATCACGCTCCTCGACGTAGCTTTGCATATTCACGAACTCCAACGTCAGTTTATCGGGCCTGGACGCAAGCGGCAACCTTCCGGGTAGTTGGACAAACCGTTCTGTCCGGGGTTCGGAAGACGCCGCTCCGCTCCTCCCTGGGAGGGTTGACGACAGGAGGCAAAGGAACAGCGAAACCGATGGACCGCTACTCGATCAACTCTTTTGGATTCAGCAGGAGGTTTGGTCGGGGCGGGGCGATTTGAACGCCCGACCCCCTGCGCCCAAGGCAGGTGCGCTACCAGGCTGCGCTACGCCCCGACATTTGCTGCTGTTTTGATTTTAAACCACTTTCTCAATTTGCGATACTGTCCGGCATCCGCAAATCGTGCCAAAACCCTCCGGCCGCGGCATCCGTGACAAAACCCATCAGTTGGGCCTCGCCGTGTCAAAACCCGGCCGTCCTGGTTCGGTTCAGCTCGGCAGCGCCTCCGTTTCATGCGCAGTTTCGTTTGCGAACACTCCGACATACTCCGAAAAACCCGCTTGCGCTAACAGGACTCCAAGCATAGAATGTCACGCATGATCCAAACTCGCCTTTTCGCAGCCGTCCTCGGTGCCTCGCTACTGATTGGTGGCCTGGCACTCGCGCAACGACCGAAAGAGAACGTCTCCGGCGCGCGCCATCCCAATCTCGCGGCTGCCCAGCGGCTCAGCCAACAAGCCTATGAAAAGATTATCGCCGCGCAGGAGGCCAATGAATGGGACATGAAGGGTCACGCGCAAAAGGCCAAAAACTTACTGGATGAAGTCAACAACGAGTTGAAGCAGGCAGCCGAAGCGGCGAATCGCAAATAGATCCACTCCGGAAGCCCCGGGCAAGCGCCTTGACCTGCTCGTGCTGTTCAAGTGGTGCCAAATAGCCCGGCAAGCATTGCCTGCCAGGGCCTTTTCACAGGCAGATGGAGCGGTGTCTTGAGCCAAAAGTGCAGCCGCGGACCAAACCCCTGCGCGGCGTGCTGGAAGCGCCGGCGATGCTCCCGAACGTGGTCGGCTGGTGATGTCGATCATTCCAACGTGGCTTCCGATTTCAGTCGGCCCGTCTCATTTCACCGCCAGCCACGCCAGGAACAAGCCGTCGGGCTCCACATCTTCCCAGTAGGAGATCGAGCGGCTTTCCACCTCCCCGCAGTGCCGCTTCAAGATCCGCTCCAACTGGCTGCGCGTGAACCACTTCTCCCAATCGGGGGTGTTCAGTTTTCCCCACTGCTCGGCGTTCTTGTCGATAATCGCGATGCGCCCGCCGGGCTTCACAACCCGGCAGATCTCGCTGACGGCCCGATCGATCTCCACCGCATGTTCCAGCGATTCGGTGGCGTACGCGGCGTCGAAAAACCGGTCCTCGAACGGCAGTTCCGTCATGGACCCGGAGCGCGTGTGAATTCCCTCCGGGACGAAGCGCAGCATCTCTTCGGAAATATCCAGGCCCCAGATTTCGGCCTGCGGTTCCTGCTCCTGGAAGACCCGCGCAAACCGGCCCTTGCCGCATCCCACGTCAAGCACGCGCTTGCCCGCCATCTGGCCCAAATGCTCGCGAATCAGCTTTACGTGGTAGATGCGCGGATCGATGGTGGATGGGAAGTGCTCTTCGTCAGCCGCCGCCCGGTCGAACGAGGACTGGATGCGCGCCCGCAACTCCGGAGTCAGTTGCGTGCCCGGTTCCCTTGGTGCCGGGCCGGAAAACAACCGTTTCCAGTTCAAGCCCTATGCCCGTGTGAGGAAGATCGGCAGGCCCAGCTTGTGGTCGTACACGGGGCGGTACCGGTCGGTGTTGTACATGGTGGCCACGTCCACCCGGCGCGGCCCCAGTTTCGGATCGGGGATCGCTTTCATGCCGTAGCACCCGTTGCTGATTGCGGTCATGAGACCGTGTTTGCCGTCCTGGATCGCGTCAATCGCCATACCCGCGAAAGTCGCCGCCACCATGCGGTCCACGAAGTCCGGGCTTCCGGAGCGCAAATCGTAGGTAAGGTCGCTGACCACGGTCTCGAAGTCCGTGACTTTCTTGATTTCCGAGCTCAGGTCTTCAGCCACGCTCATCTTCTTGCGGTGCCCGAAAGCGTCGGGTTCGCCATACTCCTTCACCTGGTAGCCTTCCCACTTGGCGCCTTCCGAAAGGATCGCCAGCGAATAGTTGCTCGGGTTGTTCGCCTTGTCGGTCACCAGCATTTCGATCAGTTTCTGCAGATCCACTTTGTGCTCCGGGATGCAGCAGCGCACACTGGTCACGTAGGCCGTGTACAGTGCCGTGTAACCCGCATCGCGCCCGAAGACGCGGAACAGGCCGATGCGTTCGTGCGAGCCAACCGTGGTCCGCTGCCGCTCGATGGCATCCATGGCGCGTGTGACGGCGGTCGAAAACCCGATGCAGTATTCGGTGTTTTGCACATCGTTATCCATGGTCTTCGGCACGGCAACCACTTTCATGCCCCGCCTGTCCAACTCCGCGGCGTAGCTCAGGGTATCGTCGCCGCCGATAGCGATCAAATAATCCAGACCCAGGGTTTCGATGTTCTTGAGCACCGCGTTGGTAACGTCGTACACGGTAGAGGTCACGCCGTTCTTGGTGGCCTCCTTGCTGGGAAATGTCTGCCCCCGCAGCACCTCTGGCAGCTTCGCCATCTTCGAGGGGTTGGTGCGGGAACTGTGCAGATAGGTGCCGCCCGTGCGGTCGATGGTGCGTGTGTTCTCGCGGTTCAGCGGCAGCACGTAGCGCGCGCGGCTGGCCGGGTCCTCCAGGTTGACGTGCGTCAGCCCTTCCCATCCCCGGCGAATGCCGATTACCGCGCTCTCAATTTCGCTGGCGCGGTAGACCACCGTTTTGATCACGGAATTCAGACCCGGAACATCGCCGCCGCCCGTGAGAATGCCAATCCGTTTTCCAGCCATGATTGCTCCTTAACGATATGGTATCTTTCAGATCAGAAAGTCCCATTATAGAGGATGGCGGTGAGCGCCGGAGGCGGGGCCTGGAGGGTGCCTGGACAGTGCGGCCGGTCTCAAGCCGCCTACAAAGCCCGCGGCTTGTGAGGCGGGTTGCTAACCTGTTCGCGATGTGCGCCGGGGGCGCAGTAGGGCTGCCTGTGCTTTGCCGGTGGCTACGCCCCCAGCAGCGTCTAACACCGGCGGCCCTACCCACGTTGGCTCTACAGGCACCTGGCGCGCGTCCGCGCCATCGATCGTTACGCGCAGCCCTGGCGCGTGGCCGCGCGTATCAGTTGCCAAACAGTGAGAAGCCATCCCAGCGGTCCACTGAAGCTGCGCGCCTTACCCCTTGTAGCAGCCTGCGAAGGCGCGGAGGGGACATTGACTCGAACCGATGCCATTCTTTGTACAGCGCGGACTGCCGCTGTTCCAGATCCGGGAATACGACGGAGCGGATGTGCTGCCAACTTGCCTTCGCCCGCTCGTCAGCCGTATTTCTGACACGCAATTCGAGCGCTCGGGCAGTCAGGAGTTGGGCATTGAATTCATGGACGATTTCCTGGATGTTCAGGTACACCGTCGTGTCGCATTGCTCCCCGGCATCGTCAAAGCCTGGGTGGAGGATAGCGTGAGCATATTCGTGAAACAGGGCAATCTGGCGGAGGTGGGCGGGCTTTGCAAGCTAGGCGTTCCGCCGCCGCACTGATCGCTCGGCTGAAGAGCACGATCTCGCGCCTAGACGGATCGTATCGCCCGAGATACTCGTCGATGGGAATCGTCTCGGAGTCAGGTCGAACCAGCAGCGGTGGGTCTTCATCCGTTGCAACGCCACGTGGCTTGGCGGCAAAAGGGAGGTACAATAATGACCAAAAGCGATGCCGGTCACCATTCCAGACGAAGTGCTTGCAGCAGCCCACATTAGCGGTCCCGAGCTAAAGCGGGAACTTGCTTTGACATTGTTCCAGCAGGAGCGTCTGACTCTTGGGCAGGCGAGCCGTCTCGCCGAGATGGGCCAACTGGCGTTCCAGGCCCTGCTGGCGGAGCGCCAGATTCCGATCCATTACGGAATCGAAGAGTTCCATGAAGATCTTCAGACTCTCCGCCAAATGGGTAGGCTCTGATTGTTGTCTCCGACACGTCGCCGATCCTGAATCTCGCGCGGATCGGTCGTTTGGAACTTTTGGCATCGCTCTATGAGCAGGTTCTCATTCCCCCGGCAGTCTTGGCGGAATTGAGCGCTTCGAGGGGCGATTTCCCGGCGATCGACACTGCCCCCGTCTCATGGCTGATGCTCGCCACTCCAAGAAACCAGGGCCACGTCCTTGAGCTCCGCGAAAATCTGGATGCTGGTGAGGCTGAGGCAATCGTCCTGGCGGTGGAACGTCAAGCGGAACTCTTGCTTGTCGATGAAAGACGCGGACGACGGATCGCCGAGGCACTGGGGCTGCGGATAACCGGTCTGCTCGGCGTTTTGGCCAACGCGAAGCGGGCTGGTCTGATTGAATTGGTAAGGCCGGTATTAGACGAATTGATCCGGAATGCCCGATTCTGGATCGGACCGGATCTCTACAAAGACGTGCTGTCCGAATTGGGCGAGGGCTGACGCGAATTCGCCCGTCTCAGCCCGCGGACCGCTAGCCCCTCACTTCTTCGGACTCAACTTCAAATTAAGAATCGCCTGCTTCCGCGAATCGAACGAACTCAGCGTCTTGGCGTCGCTCGAAGCGCCAGTCTTTTTATCCTCGGCCTTCAGCTTATAATCCACATCGGTGCCGAGTTCGTAGAAGTGGAAGATGCCGTCTTCTTTGGTGATGAACGAGCGGACCTGCAGAGTCTTCGTGTTCTCCAACTGCACCACGGCTCCTACCGCCGGGCTGTCGTCGGGATTGGTCACAGCGCCCTGCACGCTGCGGGTGGAAGCGTCGCCCTTCTTGGGTTTCCCCTGGGCGTACGTAGTTTGCGCAAAGCTCGCCGGAACGGACAACGCCAGAACCGACGACGCCAGGATCGCCATCAGAAGCAAACCGACCGCTTTCATGCGATCCTCCCCTGTGTTGGATGTGGCCGGACCCGGGTCCGTTTCATCGGAATCTACTTCCAGTCCTCATCGGCTTCTTCTTCTTCTTCCTCCACGAAGCCCTCTTCGTCTTCGTCCTCTTCTTCCGGATCTTCGGCCGATTCCAGTTCCAGAGGATCGGTGCTCACCACTTTCAGGGCCGCGCCGCATTCATCGCAACTGATGGTGTCGCCCTCGTCGACATCTTCTTCATCCACATCGATAGCGGCTTCGCATTTAGGACATGTGACCATCGAAATTCCTCCCAAAGTATTACTGTTATACGATTGACAGGCTGCCTTTGCAAGTCTAATATGAGGTGGATTCCTTCTTATTTTATTTTCCCGCCTGCATGGCCAGGCGGCGGCGCGTGGTCGCGGGCACGATGCCCTTGAGCCGCAGATACATGAACAACTGCTGGCGATGCGTCAGTTCGTGCTCCTTGACAAACTGCAACATTTCCAGGCGCGTTACCACGGCGCCGAATCGCGTGACCGTTTCCGCATAGAATTCCGGGGACTTGGCGGCCAACTCCACCGTGCGCTGCTCCACCGATTCCCGCAACGCCGCCGCCAGTTCCTCGCCGCTCAGATCCTTGGGCAGTTGCCGGAGATGCGATTTCATCCGGTCGCGAAAGTCGGGTCCGCCGAAAACCGGTTCACCGGCTATCAGCATCCCGGTCAAACCATGGCTGGCGTCCAGGATGTGCCTGGCGATCTCACGGAATGTCGCCACCTCCGGAGTGGGCCGGTAATCCAGATCGCCGGCCGGAAATTCTTCCACCGCTCCCGCAGTGTCCTGCCGGATCGTCTTCCAGGAATCGAGTACGTGCTCCAATCTGACCATGATCACATTGTAATCCAGGGTCAGCGGGGAGCTATCGGCTATCAGCTTTCACCGTTCAGCTTGAACCCGGCGGCGCGCGTCAGGGTTTGGCTGATCGCTGAAAGCTATAGGGGTTTGGCTGACCGCTGATCGCTGACCGCCGACCGCTATAATAGAAGTATCCATGCACCAAAAACTCAATGAGAGGGTAGTGGATTCCGATCCACTCGAGACTGCGGAGTGGGTTGAATCGCTTGATCGTGTCATCGATGAAGCTGGTCCCGATCGTGCCGCCTATCTTTTGGACCAACTGACCGACCGCGCGCGCGCCAACGGCGCGGATCTTCCGATTCACCTGAACACGCCGTACGTCAACACCATTCGGCCGGAAGCCGAAGTCGCCTATCCGGGCGATCGCGCCATGGAGCGGCGCATCAAAAGCCTCATCCGGTGGAACGCCATGGCCATGGTGGTGCGGCAAAACAAGTACGACCCCGGTATTGGCGGCCACATTTCCACGTACGCTTCCCTGGCGACGCTGCTTGAAGTCGGCTTCAACCATTTCTTCCACGCCAGTTTCGGCGACCAGTCGGGCGACCTGGTCTACTTCCAGGGCCACGCCTCACCCGGCGTCTACGGGCGCGCCTTCCTGGAAGGCCGGCTCAGCGACGAGCACCTGAAGAATTTCCGCCACGAACTGCGCGACCATCCCGGTCTGTCTTCCTATCCGCACCCGTGGCTGATGCCCGATTTCTGGAATTTCCCTACCGTTTCGATGGGCCTGGGTCCCATCAACGCCATTTATCAGGCGCGTTTCATGCGTTACCTGGAAAATCGCGGCGTCATCGCCCGCACGCCGCGCCACATCTGGGCCTACCTGGGCGATGGCGAAATGGACGAGCCCGAATCCATGGGCTCTCTCACCCTGGCCTCGCGCGAAAAGCTGGACAACCTGATTTTTGTCATCAACTGCAACCTGCAGCGCCTGGATGGACCGGTCCGCGGCAACGGCAAGGTGATCCAGGAACTAGAAGCCGCCTTCCGGGGCGCCGGCTGGAACGTCATTAAGGTGATCTGGGGCTGCGATTGGGATGGCCTGCTGGCGCGCGATACCACCGGCCTGCTGCAGCGGCGCATGGCCGAAGTGGTGGACGGCGAGTTCCAAACCTACGTCACCAAAGACGGCGCCTACGTCCGCCAGTATTTCTTTGGCAAGTACCCGGAACTGCTCGACCTGATTTCGCACCTCAGTGACGAGGAGGTGCTGAAACTGCGGCGCGGCGGCCACGACCCGCGCAAGGTCTACAACGCTTATAAGGTAGCTGTGGAAACCAAGGGCCGGCCCACCGTGATTCTGGCCCACACGGTGAAGGGTTACGGTCTCGGCGAAGCCGGGGAAGGCCGCAACATCTCGCACCAGCAGAAGAAACTGAACGAGCAGGAAATCGCCCTTTTCCGGTCGCGCTTTGAAATTCCCATTCCGGAAGAAGCCGCCCGCAATGCCTCATTCTACCGGCCGCCGGCCGATAGCCCGGAAATCTCCTACATGCGGGAACGGCGCCGCCAGTTGGGCGGTTACATGCCCAGCCGTACCGTGCCGGCCACCACCATTGTGGCGCCGCCGCTAGAGTACCTGAAGGAGTCGCTGGAAGGTTCGGGCGGCCGTGAAGTCTCCAGCACCATGGCGATGGTCCGCGTGCTCACCATGCTGTTGAAACATCCGCAGTTGGGCAAGCGCGTGGTGCCCATTATCCCCGATGAGGCTCGCACGTTCGGTATGGAATCGCTCTTCCGCCAGTTCGGAATCTACGCCAGCCAGGGGCAGCTCTACAAACCGCATGATGCGGAAATGTTCCTTTACTACAAGGAATCCACCGACGGCCAGATCCTGGAGGAGGGCATCACCGAAGCCGGCAGCATGGCTTCGTTCACCGCCGCCGGCACCTCTTACGCCACCTACGGCGTGGAGATGATCCCGTTCTTCATTTACTACTCGATGTTCGGATTTCAGCGCGTGGGCGACGCCATTTGGGCCTTCGGCGACGCCCGCGGCAAAGGCTTCCTGTGCGGCGGCACCGCCGGCCGTACCACCCTGGCCGGCGAAGGCCTCCAGCACCAGGACGGCCACAGCATCCTGCTCGCCAGCACCAGCCCAACCTGCTCCACTTACGATCCGGCCTACGCTTACGAAATCGCCATCATCGTGCAGGATGGTATCCGCCGCATGTACCAGAACCAGGAAGACCTGTTCTACTACCTGGCTCTCTACAACGAGAACTACCCCATGCCGGCCATGCCGGAAGGTTTCGATCCCGCGGGCGTACTCAAAGGCATCTACCGCTTCCAGGCCGCGCCTGACGGCAACGCCAGAGTGCAACTGTTCGGCAGCGGTCCGATTCTGAACGAAGCCCTGCGCGCCCAGAAGATCCTGGCCGAAAAGTACGAGGTGGCAGCCGACGTGTGGAGCGTCACCAGCTATAACGAACTGCGCCGCGAAGCTTCCGGCATCGAGCGCTGGAACCGGCTGCACCCCGATCAGCCGGAAAAGATACCGTACATCGTGCAGGCCCTCCAAGGCGCCGAGGGCCCGATCGTCGCCGCCACCGACTACATGAAGGTAGTGGCCGACCAGGTGGCGCCGTGGCTGCCCGGCCGCATGGAAACCCTGGGCACCGACGGTTTCGGCCGCAGCGAAAATCGGGAATACCTGCGAAAGCACTTCGAGGTCAACGCCGAATCCATCGCCGCCGCCGCTCTGTCGCGCCTGGCCCGCGACGGCAAGTTCGACCCCGGGAAGGCCAAAGCTGCCTTCGCCGAGTTGGGCGTGGACACTGAAAAAATCGATCCCGCGAGGGCGTAGCGGCCCTGGCTCTGAACCGAAATAGCTCGGAACCGAGCCGCCAGTTCGCGCCCCGAGCCGCCAGTTCGCGCCACCGACCCGCGCGCGTTAGTTAGCAAGCGGTGCTCTCAGTTTGTGATTCCGGTGACCACCGTGTGCGGGCTGTTCGGAATCGGGTGTGCCTTGACATCATGGAAGCCCGCCTCCATGTGCATCGCTTCCAGTTCGCGGAAGGTGTACGCGTCGCCGGCGGGTGTCGAGATCAGCATAGTGAGGCTGAAGCCGGCGGCCATGGGTGGTGTGATGCGATCCTCGTTGGGCACGAATTCGAGCGTGGCTGAGATGCCGCCGGGCTTGAGCGCGGCCCGCACTTTCTTGAGCAGGCCAACGCAGGTGGGCGCATCGAAGTGATGCAGGAAGTTGGTGATCAGCACCGCGTCGTACGGCCCGCCGTAGGCTACGTCAAACGCGCTGCCGGGCAACCGCTCCAAGCGATCCGCCACGCCGGCCTTGCGGGCGTTCTCCTGCGCCACGTCCAGAACCAGGGCCCAGTCCAGTGCCACGATGTGCGCCAGCGGGTGTTGCCTGGCGATTTCGATGCCGAACAAACCGTGTCCGGCGGCGATATCGAGGACGCGGATGGGTCCCGTGCGGCCTTGTAAAACGATCGCGGCCAGAGGTCCCGCCATGGGGGCCATCATGGGTGCCATGCCATGGGCGAACTCCACCCAGATCGGATTGTCGGGCTCGACCGAGCCTTGCCCCGGGAGCATGGTATGGCCGCTGCGCACGATCTCCGTGAGGTTATCGTAGGTGGCCCTCATCTCGGCCAGGCCCAGAAAACGCGCCGTCGAATGGAGCGACGCGGGCGAACGCGGATCCAGAAACAGGGCGCTGGTCTGGGTGTGACTATAGACGCCATTTTGCTTCGAAAGCAGATCCATGATGGTAAGGAAATCGCACAGGATGCGCATTCCGCGCTCCGACGCGGAGCAGCGCCGGGCGAGTGTGGCAGCGTCGGCAGCGCCTTCGCCCACGGCGCGGAATACATCCAGCTCGATGGCCGTCCGCAGCGCGGCGGAGCGCTGATGGGCCAGCAGAGATTCGAAAATAATTCCAGGGTTTGGCGCGTTGCCGGTAGCGATTCCAGGTTGCAAGGTGAGCCCTCCATATCTCAGCGAGAATAACACGGCGGCCGGGAGGCGGGCCTCGCACCTCGTGCGGAGCCGCGCGCGTAAGCAAGCGGTTGTCTCCGGCTCTACTTCTTCGGCACCGAAATCGTAATATTCCGGTACTTCATGCCGCCCGTGTGATCCCCCTGGATGTAGAACGGCCCCGGTTCGCCCTCGTTCGAATCCAGCGCGCCGCCGGTGATGCCTGGAATCTCCTGGCTGTCCACCGTCTTCACGCCGTCGCGCACAATCGTCACGTGCCGGCCCACCAGCGTGATGTCGTAGCTTTCCCACGTGCCCGGTTTGCGCGGCAGGTCCACCGCGGGAGCGATGAAACTGTAAATCGAGCCCATGCTGTGAAACTTGTCGTTGGCGTCCACCTTTTCGTATTCCACCTGCACCTCGTACCGGCCGCGCAGGTAGACGCCGCTGTTGCCCTCATCGGGGCAGTTGTACTCGATGTGCAGTTTGAAGTCTTCGAACTTGCGCGTGGTCTTGATGTTGGCGCCGTGTTCTTCATTGACCAGTTCGCCGTCTTTCACCACCCAGTGGTTGGGCGCGCTGGCGCTGAGCGGTTCCCAGCCCGTCAGGTCCTTCCCATTGAACAGCGGTTCCGGATCGGTCCATGCCTTGGGCGGCTTGCGGTCCAGTTTGGGCGCGCGCACCCCTGCCAACTGCGCCAGCACGGTCTCGCCGCGTTTCTGGCTGCCGGTCAGCTTATCTCCGTTCACGTCCAATTCCCACGTGGACGCCGGACCCTTGGCATTCGGCGCGGCCATATTCAGGCTGAGGTGCGCAGCCTCCAGCTTGAAATCCTTGATCTCGCGAGCGCCGCCCGACCGCGGCTGGATACGAACCGTAGCGCCGCCCTCCTTCTCCACCAGTTCCATCCAATCCGGGTACGGTGTCAGGGCCTGGGGATTCTTGGGTGGATTTTGCGCGTCGGCTTGCGGCGTGATGACGATATCCCACCGCCCGGCAAACGGGTTCTTGGCAAGGGCCGGCCAGACGAGGGCCGCCGCGAGCGTGGCTAGAAGGCTGAGTCTTTTCATGACAAGGCTAGTTTATCGCGCTTCGTGGGGCAGGGTTGGTAGGGGCGCCCTCCGGGTCCGGCGGATTGTTTATCCGCTCTTGAGTTTGCACATTTATGGGAGAAGGTGGGACAGACCATCGTCTTTCGTGGTCTGTCATGCCTCGCCAGCGCGGGCTGGGTGACAGACGACACAACCCGATCGTCTGTCCGACTCTGGCCCGACCAGAATGTAGAAACTCCAGCGGCGGATTTGTTAATCCGCCTGCCGCGCCTTGCGGGCAAGGCCGCGGACGTGGACCGGCCCAGGTAGTAGACAATCTACCGGCATGGGTGTAGAATCTCTACGGCTATGAGTAAGTACACCGTTTGAGAAGTTCGCCAACGTATCGGGAAACCGCTTGCTCAAGCGCGCGGCTCCGACCAGAGCCGCGACGACGGTCACGGAGCGGCTGCCTCGAAATACGAGACCGTATTATTGAAACGGTGTACTAAGCTGGCGATACCAGTAGGCCACTGAGTTTGGGACGCACTGCAACTCATGGACGGCGACGCAGCCAACCGGCGCCTCTACCTCCGGCCGTATCGCCAACCCGCTGCCCCACATAAGCGCTGAACCCGCTCACGTCCGCGCTGACGGCGCGTTTTTCCGCGCCTATGGCCCGGCGCTCGATGCCCGGCGCCCGATATCGCTATCCTGGTTGATGGCTTGCACATTACCATAACGGCCGGCCCGTTCTTCGCCGGCGAACTCATCGGCTTCACCACCGGCCTGCTGATCACCGTTCTGCTCCTGGTGCTCAATCTCCGCGCTGCCAAACTGCCCGGAACGCCGCTGGCCAATATCGTTTTCGCCGTGTGCGCGCTGCTCTGGTGCGCCGGCGGTTTGATGCACACCGCTTTCCTCGCCTCCGGCCTGCCGCGCGATGGGCGTCTCGCGCTCCTGGCGCAAGCGTTGCAGTTCACCGGCGCCTGCGCTTTCCCGATCCCGATCCTGGCCACGTGGCGCCGCTTTGCCGTGAAGGCCTGGCAACAACGCGCCGCCCGCATGCTGCAGATGGCCGCCTGCATCCCCGCCGCTGCCATCGCCATCGCCGTCTGGTCGGGTCCCGTTCGGGGCTCCACGCTGGTATCCCTGGCGGTGTTGCACCACTTCGCCGCCTACAGCGCCACTTTGCTCCTGGTCCTCGGCGCCGCCGTTGCGCTGCGCCGCCGTGTCACCCCGCGCGCCGTCTATCTTCCCTCCCTGGCGATTGTTCTTGCCGTGTCTGGCGCATCCATCATGTCGGCCGTTGCCCTTCACGGGCCTCACCAGACCGAACTGGGCGACGGCCTGGCCTCGCTGGCTGCCCACCTGGTCCTGCTGGTGGTTCTCTGCGCCTTCTTTCTCTTCGCCCGGTTTCGCTTCGCCGACATTTTTCTGCGCTACGGCGTCCGCATCCTGCTGGCGGGTGTGTGGGCTTCGGTGCTGGCGTTCACCGCGCAATCGCCGCTGCTGTTGCACATCGCCAGGCAAGCCGGTTCCCCAGGGGCGGTGCACGTCTTCGCCGTCATCATCGTCGCCAACGCCCTGCTGCTTTCCTTTACCTTCGTGGATGAGCGCATCAGCGCGCTCGTCAACCGATGGCTCTTCCGCCCGCCGGACTACCGTGCCGCCCGCCGCCGCCTCGCCGACCAACTCCGCGATCTTCCGCTTGAATCCGAAATCGCCGCCGCTGCCGAAGACTCCGCGCGCCGCACCCTGGAGTTGAGCGCCGCGTGCCTGATCGCCCTCGACAAGCTGCCCGCGGTCGACACTCTGCCGCCATCCAAATGGCCCGCCGGCATCCTGGACGGCGAAATCGTCGAGCTCGCTCATGCCGATCCGCTAGGCGCCCTTCTGCCCCTGCCCAACATCGAGGTGCTAGTCCCCATTTCGGCGGCGGGCCGTGTCACCCATCTCCTGCTGGTCTCTCCAGGACAGGCCCGGCCGGGCCTCGTTACGCACGATTTGGAGTACCTGCGCGCCGTCGCCGCGCTCACCGGAAACCGCCTCGACGCACTCCGCCGCGAACGCGAGGCCGCCGAACGCCAGAGCCGTGAAGCGCTGCTCCTCCAGCAAGTCACGGAATCCGAACTGCGCGCCCTGCGAGCGCAGATCAACCCTCATTTCCTGTTCAACTCGCTCAATACCATTGCCGACCAGGTGGTCCGCGACCCGGCGCGCGCCGAAGCCATGACGCTCCGCCTGGCCGGCGTCTTCCGCCATGTCCTGGATAACTCCTCCCGTCCGCTGACGTCCATCCGTGACGAGATCGAATTTCTGCGCACGTACCTGTACATCGAAGAGGTCCGATTCGGCGACCGCCTGCAAGTGGAAATCGACGTAGCCCCCGCCGTGGCCGGTGAGCATCTGCCTTCGTTGATCCTGCAGCCGCTGGTGGAAAATGCCTTGAAGCACGGGCTGGGGCCAAAGCCCGGCCCTGGCCATTTGTGGATTTCCGCCGCCCCTCAAGACGGCAGCGTCTGCCTGAAAGTAGAAGATGATGGAATGGGGATCGGCTCATCCGCGCTGGCCCTGCTTGCCCTGCACCACAGGTCCGATGGCCTGGGCCTGACCAATGTGGCCGAACGCCTGCGCACTCTCTATCAGGACCGGGCCAGCCTGATCCTGGAACCGCGCGACGGCGGCGGCACCCGCGCAACCCTGCTGATTCCGCGCCACCCGCCGGAGAGTCCCACATGAGAAGCCTGGTATGAGAAACCTGGTATGAGAAGCCTGGTGATTGACGATGAGGAGCCTGCCCGCGCCCGCCTCACGCGCATGCTGTCCGCGCATCCCGAAATCCTGGTGGTGGGCGAAGCCCGCGACGGGTTGGAAGCCGTCCGCCAGATTGAAGACCTGCGCCCCGACCTGCTGTTCCTCGACATCGAACTGCCCGGATTGACCGGCTTCGAGGTTTTGCAATCTTTACCGGCAACCGTGACGCTGCCGCTCGTCATCTTCGTGACCGGTTACGATCGGCACGCGCTGGCCGCTTTCGAAGCCAACGCCCTCGCCTACCTGCTCAAGCCCGTGGAACCAGAGCGCCTGGCACAGGCCGTAGAGCGCGCCTGCAGACTTGCCACAACCGCCGGCGAGCAGGCGCGCGAACGCCGGCACATTCTGCAAGCGGCGCGCGAATCTCCCAGGACGCTCCAACAGATCGTCTGCCGCAAGCGCGACCGCCTGGTGTTGATGCCGCCCGAACAGATCCTCTGGTTTCAGGTGGAAGACAGCATCGTGAAGGCGCACACCATCGCGGAAACGTTCTGGGTCAACTATCAGTTCGGCGAACTGGAAGCCAGCCTGCCCGCCGGGCTTTTCTTCCGCGCCCGGCGCGAAGTGCTGGTGAACGTGACCCGCATCAAGGAGATCCGCCCCTATTTCAAGAGCGGCTTTCTGTTGATCATGGCCGATGCCACCGCCACCGAAATCGTCGTCAGCGAGCGCCAGGCCCGCTCGTTCCGCCAGCGAATCCCGGGGCTGTAAACTTTGTGGGGCAGGTTGCTAACCTGCGGCGGACTGGCAATCCGCCTGCCGCAATTCAACACGCCACTTCGGCCTAAGCAGAGCTGCGCGCGCGATCCCGATCGGGTATAACTCGGGTTATCCTGTGATCATGAAGACTGCCGTCTCGGTACCGGATGACCTTTTCCGTCTGGCGGAAGCTGCTGCCTGGCGCCTTCGGGTCTCGAGAAGTCAGTTGTACGCAACGGCGATTTCGGAGTTCCTGAACCGGCAGGCGGGCAATACCGTCACCGAACGCCTGAATGCGGTATATTCGCGCCGGCCCGCGAAGGTGGATTCCGCATGGCACCGCGCCCAACTCAAATCTCTCGAAAAGGTCTCTTGGTAGAGATGGACGAGATTCAACGGGGAGAGATCTGGTGGGCTGATCTCCCCGAGCCTCGCCGCTCCGAGCCTCGCCGCTCCGAGCCTCGCCGCTCTGAGCCTCGCCGCTCTGAGCCCGGATACAGACGGCCGGTGCTTGTAGTGCAAGTGGACTCCTTCAACCTCAGCCGCATTCAAACTGCAATCGTGGCGGTGATCAGCGGCAACCTGGAGCTTGCCGATGCCCAGGTAATGTCCTGGTGCCGGCGCGCTCGGCAGGCCTCCCCCGCGACTCGGTCGTAAACGTCTCTCAAGTGCTAACCCTCGACCGCGGTTTCCTGACCGGGCACGCTGGCACGCTACCGCCGCGCCTTCAGCGCTCCGTCGATGAAGGTCTGCGCACTGTTCTGCAACTTTAGCCCGCGAGGCTGTCATACCGGTCTTTCAGGACCCATAGTCCGGGATGCCGGCAGTTCGTCCACTGGGCGGTCCGTTCCGGTAGCAGAGCCGGCTTATCGCTTTGCCCCGAACATCGACAGAAGGTGCTCCCGGGCCAGGTCTTCGCCGCGAACTGCGTGCCATTTGGAAAATGTCGTTTCCGTAAGGGTGATCGCGTTCGCAACATCGGTTCCAACGAGCTTCCAGCCCGTATCGTAATCGGCTCTGTGCCGATCCCCCTGAAGCTGTCCGAACGCCGTGATCATATCCGTTACTTGCGTCTCGACGGGCGTTGGATTTCTTTTGTCTTTTGGCGCGAACGATGCATCCCGCATCCTCCGATGGTTGAACATTCGAGCAAGCCGCGCACGTTGGTCGAGGAACGGCCAATTGGCGACGAAATCGTCCACGAGCAAATGAAACACCGCATAGTAGGCAGTTGAGATGGCACGCCGCCGACAGGAATCCCGTTTTTCAGCATCGCCCTTCGCTGCCAGATGACGCGCGTCCTCAAGCAGATCGTCGGCTAAGCCCATGCGGGTTCCTGCAGGGCTTCCTGTTCTGAGACGCTTCGAAAATTATGGTAAGGGAAGACACCCATAGCAGGGAAATCAAGCTGGCGGGCCAAGCCCCAAACCACGTTCGTGGCAACCTCGCGTAGTCGTCGCCTCGCCGCCTCATCGGTTAGAACGACGCGGAAGAATATCGCCCACTGACCGCTCCAGTCTTCTCCTATTTCGTAGCGGATGCGTACCACATCCGGCGAAAGGCGCGTCTCGACTTCATTAATAGCTGCCTGGATTTCTGAATGCTTCGTGACTGCCGAGGGCGAGTACATCTCATCCACAGCTTACCGCATTCAACGCGCTTGATCTCCGCGTCAAGGCCGCTGTATGGGGGCATCGCTGCCCATATGAGTGGGTTGTCGCCATGTCGTTCAAATGGCGAAACCAGATTCGAACGAAAAAGAAAAGGCGTCCAACGTGTGGCCGCCCGAGATGGCCCTCAGTATTGGCCGGTATAAACCGACCACTCGCCCGAAGCGCGCGAACGCTACTTCAAGAGGTACACGACCGTCGTCTCAGTGTCGGCAGGGTCCGGCGTCGGATCTCCGTATATCTCCCACGAGTGCCCAGCGGACTCCCTCCCATTCGCCGCCATCCATTTTCTGATCGCGTCGTGCGCCTCGTTCATTCGATTGTACGGGCCGCGGTGGACGGCGACGGCAGCCTGGCCCCCTTGGGTTTCGGTCGCGTACACCTCGCCCGTAGTTTCAAAGGTGCGCGTGACCTCAACACCGAAGTCGCACAGTATCGGCGCGCCCGGATGTGTCGGGTGGTGGTAGAGAAAAATGTTGTGGCCATCGGTCCGCAGGCCTGGCTGGCTGCGAATGAACTGCCAGACCTTGTCCAGGGCCGGCCCCCACGCCGACCCAACCGCGCCCGGCGCGACCTCGCGCCGCACCGCGGCCATCTTGCGGGGGTGAACAGTCTGTAAGTTGACGGAGACGGGCATTCCTCGATCGTAGACCAGATCGTGATCGCGTGCCGGTTACCTCCGGCATCGGGGCTCAGGCGGCGTGCGAATTTGACGCGTCAACCGGAAGGTTGGGCCGAGTGGTCAAGTTGCCGGGAAATGCCCTTATCCGCGCTGTGCGGCGCCTCACGCACCGCTGCCATGGTTCCGAGCGTCTCTTCGCCCTTGACTCAAGCAATCCACGTCGGCAAGAACCCGCTGAAAACGAATCAATTCCCGCGAGCCGTACGAAGTTGTGATCCCCTGCCTTCTGGCGGTCACAGGGATATTTTCTTTTTTTGACCAGGCGCATCCGGTTGTGTAAGAGGCATTTACGCCTCAGCTCAATGGTTCCTCCAGCCGGTTTCATGAGGGGCGTGTGCGATGGTGAAAGCAGGGGTTGGGACAGTTGTCCCACCTCTCACAC
>DATMNI010000436.1:0-37643 GCA_035570275.1 Candidatus Acidiferrales bacterium
TGCCAATCCGCCGCAGGTTAACAACCTGCCCCACACTACGCGCTGATTCCAAATTCCTTGGCGCCGTACTCCTTGAGCTTGTTATGCAGCGTCTTCAAACTGATACCAAGAATCTCGGCGGCGCGCGTCTTGTTGTTGCGCGTGTGTTCCAGAGTGCGCAGAATCAGGCCCTTTTCGGCCTCCTCCACCGTGGTGCCAATCTGGAATTGGACCGCGTCGGCAGGCGCGGCGGCGACTGGCGATGGAGCCGGCGGCGATGCGGTTCCCGCCGTAACAACCGCGGGCCGGGCGCCCCCCTGCAGAAAAGCCGGCAAGTGCTTCACGTCGATCGACCCTTCACCGGCCACAATCACGGCGCGCTCCAGCACGTTGCGCAACTCCCGCACATTGCCCGGCCAATCGTGCAGGCGCAACCGGTCCAACACCTCGGCTGAAATCTCGGTGACGCGGCACTCGTGTTTGCGGTTCAGGTCCACCATCAGCGCTTCGGCGATGGTCAGAATGTCATCCTTCCGCTCGCGCAGTGGCGGCATATGGATGTGGAAGACGTTCAGCCGGTAGAACAGATCTTCCCGAAGATGGCCCCCGCGAACGGCATCTTCCGGCACTTTGTTGGTGGCCGCCACCACGCGCACGTCCACCTCAAACTCCGTCTTGCCGCCAAGTCGCCGGACTTTGGAATCCTCCAGAATTCGCAGCAGCTTGGCCTGGGTCTGCAGGGGCATTTCCCCGATTTCGTCCAGCATCAGGGTCCCGTGCTGGGCCACCTCAAAGCAGCCCGCCCGGCGTTCCGACGCGCCCGTGAACGACCCTTTCTCGTGGCCGAACAGTTCGCTTTCAATCAGGGTCTCCGGCAGCGCGGCGCAGTTGATGGCTACGAACGGCCCCTGCCGCCGCTGGCTCAGCGCATGCACCGTGCGCGCCACCAACTCCTTGCCGGTGCCGCTTTCGCCGGTAATCAAAACGCAGGCTTTGCTGGGCCCGGCTTGTTGCAGCAACGCAAAGATTTCCTGCATCCTGGGAGACGTCCCCACCAGTTCGCCCAACGACCCCTTGTAGCTGAGCTGCCGCTCCAGATTCTGCTTTTCGGCGCGCAGCCCGGCGTGGTTCCCGGCGCGGCGAATCAGCACCTCCAGCGCCGGTAACGAATACGGTTTTTCCATGTACCAGTAGGCGCCCAATTCATGCACCGTGCGAACCGCCGTCTCGATATTCCCGAACGCCGTGAGCACAATGGTCGGGGGCATTTCGCCCAAATCCCGCAGGCGCTGCAGCAGCCCGAAGCCATCCAGGCCCGGCATGTTCAAATCGGTCACGATCACGTCGGCGGCAAAATCCGCCAGCTTCGCCAAGGCCTCGTTTCCGTCGGCCGCGGTCTCCGGGGTCATGCCCCACGCCGATACCATCGCGGCCAACCCGCTGCGCTGGCTGGCTTCGTCATCCACTATGAGAACTTTCAATGGTTGATTCAACGGATCAGGTCCTTCCCCATAGGGTTGCCCCAAGGGGTTCTTCTAGTCTACGCCGCGTGGCCGGTTGCCTGCCACATTCACCGGTTAACTGCCAATTCAACGGTGAACATCCGATACAACAGCCGGGCACGGCTTTGGAGCTTAATGGTACCATTAAAACTAATTCTGCTGACGGAGCGTCCCTGCAAGTAACGGAGCGTCCCTGCAAGAACAGGAAACGGTAGAAGGATTGCAAGAGGATGATCGTGGTCACGTTGGTCCGCCTGGCGCGGCGTCGAATTCTGGGCAATGAATTGTTATCGCAGGGTGCGAACGCGTCCAGCGCAGCCTTGGCCGCCTTCATCCTGCTGCTGCTCGTGGGCACGCAGATTCTGCGCTGGCAATGGGCCCTGCTGATCCCTCTGGCCGCAGTGGCCGCCGGGCTCTACCAGGTGCGGCGGCGGCTTCCGTCTCCCTACGTGGTGGCACAGATCGTGGACCACCGGATGGCGCTGGCGGACACGCTTTCCACCGCCTTATATTTCAGCGACCCGGAGCCGGCCTCGCGCGTGTCCGAAGGGATTCGCAATTCGCAATTGGAGAGCGCCGGCCAGGTGGCGGCATCGCTGGACGTCCGCAAAGCCGTACCCTATACCGTGCCGCGTACCATCTATCTGGTGGCCGCGCTGTTCCTGGTAGCCTCCAGCCTTTTCGCGCTGCGGTACGGTCTGAGCAAGAGCCTCGACCTCAAGCAACCCCTGGCCAGCATGCTCCCAGAGACCTTCGGTGGAGGCAAGCCCAAGGAGCAAGCCGCCAACAAGCGCCGGAATCCGAAGCGCGATCCCGAAGCGCCGGACGATAACAGCCTGGCGGCCGACAATCAGGATCAGAACCGTCCCGACGAACAGGATTCCACCGAGTCGCTGGATAATTCCACCGAAGCGAATCCCGAAAGCAACGTGACTGCGCCGTCCAAAGGCGGCGACAAGAAAGAGGGCGAGCAGCCTGACGATAAGATGGCGGGCGACGACCAGGATGCTTCCGGCGACAGCAAATCGGGCGGCAACTCGGACGACGCGGCGGGTGAGCAGGGCGACAGCAAGGCCAACCAGGCGCAGAATCCGCAGAACTCCAAGCAGGATGCCAGCAATGCGGGCGAGAATTCCAGTCTGATGTCGAAGGTGAAGGACGCCATGCAGAACCTGCTCTCGCGCATCAAGCCGCAGGCCAGCCAGCCCAAGTCCGGCGAGCAGCAGAATGCCGCGGACCAGAAGGGGCAAGCCAAGGGCCAGCAGGCCGGCGGCAAGCAGCAATCCAAAGACGGCCAGCAGCAGAACGCCAACCAGGGCGAAGCTCAGGAAGGCCAGAACGGCGAGGAAGCCAAGAACTCCGACAACGCGCAGGGCAAGGGCAGCGGCAAGAGCGATTCCCAGCAGGCCAGCAAACAACCCGGCAGCGGCATCGGCAGCCAGGATGGCGACAAGGCCATCAAGAATGCCGAGCAATTGGCCGCCATGGGCAAGATCAGCGAGATTCTGGGCAAGCGGTCCGCCAACATCACGGGCGAGGCCACGGTAGAAGTGCAGTCCACCAGCCAGCAACTGCACACGCCTTACGCCCAACGCAGCACGGAGCACACCCAGGGCGGCGCCCAAATCAACCGCGACGAAATTCCGGTTTCGCTCCAGCCCTACGTGCAGCAATACTTTGAGCAGGTGCGCAAACAGGCCGCGCCTCCTGTCGCCCCTCCTATAAAGAAGTAAGGGCCACCGGGGAAGTGTTGCCGCATGCCCGGCTACTCATGGCGCAGCACGATTGCCGCATCCACCCTGGCCGCGCGTCTGGCGGGAAACCAGCCGGCCAAAAAACTCACGCCGCCCACTGCCAACACGGCCACGCCGAGCACCTGGGGATCGTTGGCCTTGACGCCGTAAAGAAAGCTGGTTGCCAGGCGGGTCAGCCCAAGCGCCAGCGGAACGCCAACCGCCAGGCCAACTACGGCCACCATGAGCGTTTCGCCGAGCACGGCTCCGATCACGTCGCCCGGCAGTGCGCCCAGGGCAATTCGTATCCCGATCTCCCGCGTTCGCCTCGATACCGCGTAAGCCATGATGCCGTACAGCCCAATACACGTCAGCGCCAGGGCCAGGCCTCCGAAGAATCCGGAAGTCTGCGCCAGCATGCGCTCCCGAAAGAGCGAATCGTCAAGTTGAGAGGAAAGCGTGCTTACCTCCTGGAGCAGGTCCGGATGAATTCCGAGAATCGCGTTCCTCAATGAAACGGCGGCGGCTGGTGTATCGCCTTGTATTCGAACGATCAGAGTATCCATGCGTGCCGGCATGGCCTGTTGCCAGGGATAGTAGGCCATCGGAACCGGGTCTTGCCGCAAGTTGAAGTACTTGGCGTCGGCGACCACTCCAACGATCTCGATGTTGTTGGGGCCGTCGCCAAACCCGAAGCGCAATCCCACCGGGTTCCGGCCTGCAAAGTACTGCCGCATCAGGGTCTCGTTCACGATGGCCAACCGCGGCCGGCCCTCGCCGTCGCGCGCCGTGAAAATCCGTCCCATGCGCAGCGGAATTCCGGCCGCCGTGAAATAATCCGGGCCCACGTAGGTCTCCAACAGATTCCGGCTCTCATCCTCCTGGAAACGGTAGCCCTGAAAATGAACCGGCCCGCTGGATGTTCTTCCATCCGCGAGCAATCCATGATTGACAAGGCTCACCGAGCGCACTCCGGGGATGGGGGTCGCCTGATCGACAAGCTGTTCGTATATGGTTCGCCACTGTGGCTTCGGGATCCTCGCCCGGTCTACATCGATCCGCGCCTGCAAGACGTTCTCCCGCTGGAAGCCGGCGTCCATCGTATTCAGGTTTCTGAAGGTTCCAATAAATAGCCCGGCTCCGGCCAACAAGGGCAGGGCCAGAGCGAGTTCCACTGCCGCCAGTCCCTTACCCAAGTGGAATCCGCGCCAACTCGGGCCGGTTGGGCCACTCTGCTTCATGGCATCGCCGACGCGGTGGCGCGTTGCACGCACCGCCGGCGCCAAGCCAAACAGAAGTACGCTGGAAACGGACACGCCGAAAATGAACGCCAGAACTCGAATATCGGGTATCACTTCCAATCCGATGGGCGCCTGCCTTTGCGGCAGCATCCGCAATAACATACGGCTGCTCCACAACGCGAAAAGAAGCCCGATCGCCCCGCCCGCCAGCGCCAGCATCCCGCTCTCCGTCAAAAACTGCCGGACGATCCGGCCGCGCGGCGCCCCAATCGCCAGGCGGACGGCGATCTCCCTGCCCCGCGCATTTCCGCGCGCTAACAACAGGCTGGCGATATTGGCACAGGCGATCAGAAGGACGATTCCACCCAGCGCCATCAGCAGCATCAACGGGTCCGAGAAGCGCTGGCGCAGTGGCGAAGAACCGCGGCTGCCCGGCGCCAGAACGATCGACCTCGGCAGTGGGCGCTGCTTCGTGAGGTATGCCGCCCGGTCTGATGGGCTCATCCGCGAAACCTCGTATCCTTCGTAAATCGTCGTCAGGTCGGCCTTCGCCTGGGCGTCCGAAAACCCTGGCTTGAGTCGCCCCAAGACCCACACCCAGGTTGACGATCCATCGTGCAACAAGCTACCGGGATCGGGCAGAACCACGGGCTGTAACAGCATCGGAATGAAGACATCCGGTGCGTAGCCAACCTGGATTCCCAAAAAGCCGGGCGGCGTGACACCCACAATAGTCAGCCACACTCCGTTGACATTGATCTGTTTGCCGACGACGCCCGGGTCAGCATGGTATGCGGCCCTCCAATACCGGTAGCTGACGACCGCGGCCGCACCTTCGGGGCCGCCTGCTCCTTCGATGGAATCGTCGGCGGGCGTCAACACGCGTCCCAAGTCCGCCCGAACGCCCAAAACATCAAAGTAGTTGCCTGAAACGAATTGCCCTTGATGCCAAGCCTTGTCGCTTCTGGCGGACAGATCTCTCCACTCCATCCCCGAATTGGTGGCGGCTAGCGCCGTGAAAGACCGATTGTGGTCGCGCCATAGCTGGTATTGGGGATAGGAGTATGAGTCCCTGGGGGTCGCACCCGGCTGGCCGGTTAACACGACTTCGACGATTCGCAGTTCGTCCGGGTTGCGCACCGGCAACGCGCGCCAGACAATCTTGTCCAGCAGCCCGAAGATGGCCGTATTGGCGCCAATCCCCAGCGCCAGCGAGAGCACCGCAACGGTGGTGAAACCCGGACTCCGGGCCATCAGGCGCAAGCCGTGCCGCACGTCCTGGAGCAGCCGCTCCAGCCAAATCCAGGCCCACACATCCCGGCTCGCCTCCGCCAGCAGGGCCACATTGCCAAACTCCCGGCTGGCGGTGAGGCGCGCCTCCCGTTCCGGCATGCCGGCTTCCATCAGATCGGCTGCCTTTTCCTCCAGGTGGCTCTCGATCTCCTCCGCCACCGCGCGCCGCATACGCCGCTGCCGAATCGCGTTCCAAAACCAGTTCATGATTGAGCGGGCCTCATCACCCGTGCGATCCCGTCCAGCATGCGCTCGAAGCTCGAGATCTCCCGTTCCAGGCGTTTGCGGCCGGCCGGTGTGATCCGGTAGACCCGAACCTTTCGATTCCGGGCCGACAATCCCCATTCCGCGCCGACCCAACCCGCCTTCAGCATGCGCTGCAAGGCGGGATACAACGAGCCCTCCTCAATCTGCAGCAATTCCTCCGACATGCCCTTGATGTCCTGCGCCAGCGCGTACCCATGCCGCGGACCCTTGCGAAGTGTCTGCAGAACCATCATTTCCAAGGCCCCGGGAAACAGATCCCGTGACGCCGTTTGATTCATACTATTTCACTCTATGCCTAGAGTGAACCAGGTTCAGAGGTTTGTCAAGAGGCCGCCGGGAAATCGTGATAGGTACTCCAAAGCGCCGGAAATTTGCTGACGCCGGCCGTCGGATGACTTCGACAGGCCGGATAACCAGACGTGGAGATCTCATCCTGAAACGCCCAATGCAAGCCGCACAATTTGCCTGCTTTCATCGGCCGCGGCATGCACCTGATTGAGTTCGGTATAATACTCTGACGAGCCGCTTCCAATGCATTCACCTCCTCTACATTCGGGAGAGAGGGAATCGTGCAGTCTCCCGCCGGCACCGAAGATAACTTTGATGACTGCCGTAGATGTCGTCGACGGCGGGCTGGAGGGGTTCGGGGAGGGTGAAGTGGTAACGATCTCGTGGCTGCCTGGATTCCTCGATTGGACAGCGAACGAGATGGCGCGGCAGGCCGTGGCTCTTATGCTGTCCACCAGTTGGGCCGCTCGGCGTTATGGCGTTGCTGGGTGAGAGTCTCATGCCAACCCCATTTGTAGACACTGCTATCGGCGAGTATCTGCGCGAGCGGCTCATGCCGGTGGAGGGCGTGATCCCTCACCTGGACGGGATCGACATGTATGGCAACTGCGTTCCGGCGGGACTGGCCGGGGGCGATCTGTTCGAGTACATCAATTTCCAGCAGCGCTACGATCTCGATGCGCGGATCCGCCGCGCCCTCCAGCTATCGAAGGAGTACCTGCAGGCACATCGGATAGGCGCGCCCGATCATACCTGCGTGGACGATCAGGTGGAGTGGTTGAAGGCCAGACCGGACTTCCGGCCCGAGATGGAGACCTCATACCGGCAGGGGCGCAGCCTGGAGGAGGTACGCGTTGCGGAAAGCCTGCAGGATCTCTACAGCACGGCCGGCGTCCTGCTGGTGGATGCCCAGGGGCATGGCCTGATTTCGGCGAAGATCGCGTCTACGGTGCACGACACGTTTCACGCGTTCATCTTGTCCGAGCTGGATCGACATGGGAGGACGACACCGGAGCTGTTCGAACTGATCAACCTGCGCCTTGCCCGATCGGTGAGCGCCCGCAACGCTCTCGGCCAAGAGAGGGACGGGACTGCGCGGGAGATCGCCACCATGTTGTACGGCGAGGTGCGTCCATCCGGCCATTTTCGGTTTGTGAACTTTGGGCATCCGCCGCCGCTCGTGTTTTCCGCGCAGTCGGGCAGGTTCAGCGATGTCGATAGAGACCGGATGGTTCAGTTCCTGCCGCTCGGGCTGGAAGTTCCCGAAGATTCTCCCGATCGCAAACGATACTTCTCCATGAATTTCCGGCAGCACCCGGCGGCCGATTCGGATGTCGCCGAGATCACGCTGATTCATCCGGGAGACATCCTGTTCCTCTATACGGATGGCGTCTACGATGGGGCCGACGAAGACGAACGCAGCGCACTCGAAGCGTTGATGCGCGATGTCTGCCAGCTTTCCGCCACAGAGATCTGCAACGCCGTCCTGGAGCGCGCCGTGAGCAGGGATGAAGTGCTGCGCGATCGCGGTGAGGTGGATCTGATCGACGACAAGACCGTGTTTATCATCAAGCGCAATGGGTGCGGGGCCGTGAGTGTCGACTAATGGGCAATCTGACGTTCATCGCGATCGACTCGGACAGCGACAGCTAGCCGGAAGCCGGGGCGGCCGTCAAGATGCCGCCAAACGCCCGACTCGCGGATGTCCGCCAGTCGACGCGCCCCGGTAGTCCCGTCCGGGGAAATCCGGCACCCGGGCGTGAGGAACCCTACCGAACCCTGGTTCACCCCTTGCGGCGGGACTTGGTGTGACGCACCGCCTTGGCTTTCTTGGGCGGCGGCGGGGCCGGGTTTTCCGCAGCACTGGCCGCTTTCACGTAATCCTTCAACTCGGATTCGCTAAAGTGGATGGACTCGACGGTCAGCCCGGCGTCGGTGAGCACCTTCATGATCTGCTGGCGCACGTTTTCGGCATCGGCGCCGGACTTGGACTGTGCCAGTTGCTGGCGCAGTTTCAGCGCGTCGTCCTTGGCCTGGGCGACCTGCTGGGCACGCTTCTCTGCGTCGCTGGGGCCGCAGCCCGTGGACAGGAACACGGCAAACAGGCTGACGAGCAGCAAGACGATTCGCTTCATGAATGTCCTCCTTGGCATCGTTCAATGACTTCCCAAGATAGCAATAATATAATGGGAGCTCCAAAAACGGTGGCCGACATGGTGGAGCGTGGCGCCAAGGGCACGCCGGCCGACACTGGTGGGGCCCGCCTGGTTTGACTCGCCTGGTTTGACTCTGCCATCTGGAAGCGGCGGGCCGATTTGCCGGGATCACGTACCGGCGCATCCGCCGCCGGCTGGGCACCGCCCGGAAGTTGGCGCGGCGGCAGAGCACAAAGTCCGGGCCCGCGAGAACGGTCGTTGGAAACCTCAGTTTTGGGACCCTGCGTGCGTGATCGGGCCCGGGCCCGGGTTGCTGTGACACTTCCGATCACACCGAAGGTCTCATAGCGCAGGGATCCCGGCGGTCAAAAAATCGCGATCTCGACGCGCAACAGTTCGAGCCGCACCTCCTGAACGGTTTGGAAAAGCGCCTGGCGATGCTCCGCGCCCAGGCCCGACTCCGCCAGTGCCGCAAGGGCGTCCGCCACCTGACGGCCGCGCCGCTCCAAGACGGCTAGTTGCGCAGCGACGTTCGGCGTCGGCGCCGCCGCCTTCGATTCCCCTTCCGCGAGCAAACGCGCTACGGCTTCGGCGGCCTTTTCGGCGTTCTCCGGAATCAGCGCGATGACCTCGCCTCCCAGGTGGATGCCGTCGCACTGCACCGCGGGCGCAATCAACCGATAGGCCGCGGGCGTGATGCTGGTGAGCTGCGCCAATTCGAAATACACCGGACCAAATTCCTCTAACCAGCCGATCTGCCGGTTGGTGTGGCGGCTGGTCACCTTCAGAAACTCCAGGCAGTACTCGCCCCAGTTGGGCGCGAAATGCAAATACAATTTGCCGTCCCGCATGTGGCGCATAGCGTCTACCTGTGCCGCGGTGCAGCGACCTGCCACCGCACTGAATGCTTGCCGTTTGCCAAGCAGGATGCCGAGTTCCAGGGCTTGCCCCATGGCTTCCGACGGTTTCTCTATTTCGTTCATACACACTCCCGCGAAGCCCGCCAAGACATGCATGTCTTGCCAGCGGTCTTCGCTCACTGAAAATAAGGCAGTTAACTGCGAGGTGGGTGGTCCCGGGACATGTCTGTCTCCGCCCCCTCTTCCAGCATGGCAGACGACCCCTTCCGGACCGCCCCTCCACACCCCCCAAACTGCTTGCAAGTGACCGCATCCAAACGATCGAAAAAAATAAAATTTTGCTGTGACTGAAAAAGCGGGGCGGCCTTGACGCTACGCTTGCCCGTTCTGCGGTTGCGCCTGGGCGACAGCGTCAACTTGCGGGATAGGCGGCCATCCGGCCACAGCGCTGGACGTTCCCGGGAAGGCCGTGTCTGAAGAGTCTGCCGCGACCTCGCTGTTCAACGAGACAGCAGCCCTGCCACTTGGATGGACCTTTGAGCGCCGACGGTGATGCCGGAGGTCCAGGGCATTCACCGTCCCTACGAGTCGCCCTCAGCGGGGGCCCAGTTCGGCGCGTTAGAATACTACTATTCGCCGTCTCCAGTCGCGCAGCGATTATGAAAGTCGCGTCGGTTGAGTTCCGCAATTACAAGGCGTTCAAGCATTACTCGTTGACCCTGCAAGCAATGAACGTCTTGGTTGGCCCAAACAATTGTGGTAAATCGACCGTCATTGATGCACTCAAGATCCTTAGTGTGGCACTTCGAAAGGCAAGAGCCAAGAAACCCGACATCATTTTGGGCGCGAAGCCAAATGGGTCTCAAGGTTGCGTTGCACCGTCTCCTTTTGCACGAGGGGTTCCTGGTGATCAACGCGCCCCAGCACCGGAACTATGGCAAGGGTCACCGTTTGAACTGGACTCGGCCCGAGGCTGGATAACGCGAGCCAAGGTCCCCCGCCCGCCACCGCTCGCCGCCCTCGATCAGATGAAGAATCGGCGGGGCGGTTCTGCGTGCGCTCCTCCTGTCAGCTATACTTTTCCTGAATGCATTTTACGCTCAAAAGGAAACTCCGGTGAAGTGGTTTGATTACGAGGCGCCCGAATCCCTCAGCCAGGCGGTGGCGTTGATGGCAGCCCATCCCGGCGCCCGGCCGCTGGCAGGGGGCACCGATCTGCTGGTTCAGATGCGGTCCGGCCGCAAGGAGAGCGGCTACGTGATGGACGTCAAGCGCGTCCCCGAGCTGAACGAAATCGCTTATGATCCCGTGCGTGGCCTTACCCTGGGTGCGGCCGTGCCCTGTTACCGTATCTACGGCAGCGCGCCGGTCGCGCGGGCGTATCCGTCGCTGGCCGAGGTGGCGGCCCTGATCGGCGGCACGCAGATTCAGGGCCGGGCGTCTATCGGCGGCAATCTCTGCAACGCGGCCCCCAGCGCCGATTCCGTCCCGCTTCTGATCGCGCTGGGCGGCCGGTGCCGCATCGCGGGCCCCACGGGCGTGCGCGAAGTCGCGGTGGAAGACTTTTGCATCGCACCAGGCCGGACGGTCCTGGAACCAGGCGAGCTGTTGGTGTCGATTCACTTTCCTCCGCCCGCGCCCGGTTCCGGCGCGCACTACCTGCGCTTCATCCCGCGCAACGAAATGGATATCGCGGTGGCCGGCGTTGGCGTGCAGGTGGTATTAGATAACGGCAATTTCCGCTCGGCCCGCATCGCCCTGGCCTCGGTGGCTCCCACCCCGCTGTTCGTCCGCGAGGCCGGCGAGGCGCTGGCAGGGCGGGCGGTGAGCGCCGCGTCCCTGGCCGAAGCCGCCGAACTGGCGTGCCGCGCCGCACAGCCTATCACCGACATGCGCGGCACCGCCGACTACCGGCGGCACCTGTGCGGCGTGCTGACGCGCCGCGCACTCGAAAGCGCGATCAAAATAGCACGGGAGGCGCGGTAGGCATGCAGGATAGAGTCATGCACGACAGAATTCGAATTCGGACCACCATCAACGGCGAGCCGCGGGAGTTCCTGTGCGAGCCGCGGCAGAGCCTGCTGGAGTGCCTGCGCGATGTCGTCGGCCTTACCGGCACCAAGGAGGGCTGCAACGACGGCAATTGCGGCGCCTGCACGGTCGTCATGGACGATCGTATCGTGGCCTCTTGCCTGGTGCTGGGCGCGGAGGCCGAAGGAGTTGCCGTCACCACCATCGAGGGGATCGCGCAGGGCAGCCAATTGCACCCTATCCAGCGGGCGTTCCTGGAAGGCGCCGCCCTGCAGTGCGGAATCTGCACTCCCGGCTTCATCGTGGCGGCCAAGTCGCTGCTGGATCGGGAGCCCCACCCGAGCGAGGAGCGCATCCGCCTGTACCTCGCCAACAACCTCTGCCGGTGCACCGGCTATGACAAGATCGTGCGCGCGGTCCAGCAGGCTGCCGCCTTCGAGGACGTGCCACAAATGAGCCCGGAGGCGACACAATGAGCGATCGTGAATACGCCGTAATCGGAACACGGCCGGTGCGTCATGACGGCGCGGACAAGGTGACCGGACGTGCACTCTACGGCGCCGACTTCGATGCAGCGGGCCTGCTCCACGGCTATATTCTGCGCAGCCCTCACGCGCACGCCCGCATTCTCCGCATCGACGCCTCGAAAGCCACGGCGCTGGCCGGCGTCAAAGCCGTGGTAACCGCCGCCGATTTCCCGCAGGGACCCGATCGGATAGTCGATCTGGGTGACGGCGATGTCCTGCTCAGCTACATCCGGGGCAACGTCCTCGCTTCGGGCAAAGCGCTCTACCGGGGGCACGCCGTGGCCGCGGTGGCTGCGGTCAGCCGGCACATCGCCGAGGAGGCTGCCGGGCTCATCGAAGTGGAGTACGCACCTCTGCCCTGTGTCCTCACCGCGCCCGACGCCATGCAGGAAGGCGCGCCGCTGGTGCACGAAGACTTGAAGACCAAAGAACTGGGGCAGCCGACCGATCGCGCAAGCAACGTGGCTGACCACCTGCGCTTCGCCATGGGCGACATCGATGCCGGCTTCGCCGCCGCCGATGTGGTAGTGGAACGGGAATTCCACACCGCCACTGTCCACCAGGGCTACATCGAGCCCCATGCCGCCACCGCCCTGTGGAACAACGATGGCCGTGTCCTGGTCTGGTGCAGCACTCAGGGCGCGTTCGTCGTCCGCGACGTCACCGCCTGTCTGCTCGACATTCCGGTCTCCCGCGTGAAGGTCACCCCCTTGGAAATCGGCGGCGGCTTCGGCGGCAAGATCCCGGTCTACCTGGAACCGGTGGCGGCGCTGCTTTCGCGCCAGACCGGGCGCCCGGTCAAGATCGTGATGTCGCGCAAGGACGTTTTCGAAGGGACCGGGCCCACTCCCGGCTCGTACATCCGGGTGAAGATCGGGGTGCGCAACGACGGCCGCATTACTGCCGCTCAGGCTTACCTCGCGTACGAGGCGGGCGCTAATCCGGGTTCGATGGTGGTGCCTGGCGGCATGTGCATATTCGCCGCCTACGATATCGCCAACGTGCTGATCGATTGCTACGACGTGGTGGTGAACAAGCCGAGCACGGCGGCCTACCGGGCGCCGGGCGCCACCAACGCCGCTTTCGCCACCGAGACCGTGGTGGACGAGATCGCCGAAAAGCTGGCGATGGATCCGATCGAGTTCCGCTTGCGCAA
The DNA here is from genome assembly GCA_035570275.1 of Candidatus Acidiferrales bacterium. Taxonomy (GTDB): domain Bacteria; phylum Acidobacteriota; class Terriglobia; order Bryobacterales; family Bryobacteraceae; genus DATMNI01. The sequence goes on from DATMNI010000436.1 coordinate 13,034, forward strand.
CGCGGCCAAGGAAGGCACGCGCCGCGCCGACGGGCCCAAGTACCGCCGCATCGGCTGCGTCGAAGTGCTGGAGACCATCAAACGGCATCCGCACTACAATTCGCCGCTCGAAGGACCCAATCGCGGCCGCGGCGTGGCCGTCGGCTTCTGGTTCAACATCGGGTTCCCCTCCAGTTGCAATATCAGCGTGAACGCCGATGGCACCGTAAACCTGGTGGAGGGCTCCACCGACATCGGCGGCACCCGCACCTCCATCGCCATGCAGGCGGCGGAAGTGCTCGGCATCGCCGCCGCGGATGTGAACCCTTCGGTGGCCGATACCGATTCCATCGGCTACACCTTCGTTACCGGCGGCAGCCGCACCACCTTCGCCACCGGCTGGGCCGCGTGGGAGGCGGCGCAAGACGTGATGCGCCAAATGAAGGAGCGTGCCGCCAAACTGTGGGAGACGGACGCCGCCTCGGTTACCGCGGAAGCTGGCGTGTTCCGGTCCGGCGACAAGGTCCTCACGTTCCGCGAACTGGCCGCGCGTCTCGATGAGACCGGCGGTCCCGTGGTGGGCCGCGGCGTGGTCAACCCGAAAGGCGTGGGTGGTTCCTTCTCCGGCTGTATCGCCGACGTCGAGGTCGATCCCGAAACCGGCAAGGTCTCGGTTCTGCGCTTCACCGCCGTGCAAGACGCCGGCAAAGCCATCCACCCCAGCTACGTGGAGGGGCAGATGCAGGGCGGCAGCGCCCAGGGCATCGGGTGGGCGCTCAACGAGGAGTATTACATGAGCGCGGACGGAGCCATGCTCAACTCCAGCTACCTCGACTACCGCATGCCCACGGCGCTCGATCTGCCCATGATCGATACCGCCATCGTCGAGGTGCCGAACCCCGGGCATCCCTTCGGCGTGCGCGGAGTCGGCGAGGCTAACATCATTCCTCCTCCCGCCGCCATCGCCAACGCCATCTACCGCGCGGCGGGCGTCCGGATGCGCCGCCTGCCCATGAACCCGTCGGCGTTGATGGAAGCTATCTGGAAGCAGAGGGATTGAGGCGTGCCCGAGGTGCACATCCCGGCGATGCTGCGCGAGTTGACCGGCGGCCGTTCCCCGGTAGAGGCGGCCGGCGCCACGGTCCGTGAGGTGATAGAAGATCTCGAGCGCCAATGGCCTGGTATCCGCGACCGGCTGACCGATGGTGGCCGCCTTCGCCCCAACCTGTCGGTAGCAGTGGATGGCGAGGTGAGCCCGCTCGGGCTGCGCGAAGTTGTCGAACCTGCCAGCGAGGTTCACTTCGTGGCGGCGATCAAGGGCGGCGGGTAGGGTCGCTATCGGGTTGCGGCTCACGATCACGGACTTAACGGCCAGTTTCTGCCCGAGGGTAACCATCTGCAGGCCGGATGCCACTTCTAAGGTTAGGCGTCACACACCCAGGTGGTTCGATTCACGGTCGCAATCCGACTTGTGGGGAGTAGTCCCGTGATCGGCCAGTACCCGTGAAAGTTGAAGACGCGGCCGTGTTGCGCCGCGATCCAATCTTCGGCTCGCAAGTATAATGAGGGTTGGCACTGGAGTTCGAGTGGGATCCGCGAAAGGCTGCGGCAAATCTCGTCAAGCACAGAGTATCGTTCGAGGAGGCGGCGACCGTCTTCGGCGATCCATTGGGTCGAATCGTAGCCGATCCGCGTCATTCAACCGTTGAGGAGCGGTTGGTACTGTTGGGCATTTCTAAAGAGCGGCGTTTGCTGGCAGTCATGTACGTCGAACGCGCCGAGGCTGTTCGTATCATCAGTGCCCGACCGGCCACCCGCCCGGAGAGAAAAGATTATGAAGAAATCACCCGGTAAGCGCGTGGCATCCGATCGAGTCGATCCTGACGAGATTCTCCCGGAGTATGACTTCAAGCGAAGCGAACCCAATAGGTTCGCTTCCCAGTACGCCGCAGGAAGCGCCGTTATCGTCCTGGAACCCGATGTTGCCGCCGCTTTCCCGAATTCAGCGGAAGCCAATGAGGCATTGCGCGCACTAGCGGGAATCATACAGAAACATCGCCAGCGCCGGCCAACCTCACGCCGCAGTCTCTAACGCGGTGCTGCTCCGCGGGTTTGGCCTCGGTAGCCGCAAGCCAGCCCTGACGCGACCGGTCGAGTGCGGTTCGCGGCGGTTTCCAAATGGCAGTCACAAGCCGACTTGGCGGTACTAATCCGGCCACCGCGGGAGTGTGCTCCCCATCAGCGCAATTTCGGGTACATTGAGTTGGAGCACTTGGCGCCAGCCGCTATAATGGGTGCAGCGATCCCATTGGGCGGGCTGTGCTTGTCGGGAGCAAGGTCAGAGAAATCGGCAGCCGAGCGTGGAGAGTCAATTTCGATGAAGGCAGGCTATCAACAGTGGCTGGAGCAGCGGAAGTACGAGGCCGGCACGATAAGCGCTCAGATGTATAGAGCAGGACGAGTCGAAGAGCATCACGGCAACCTCGATGAGCATTACGACAACGACCGTTTGGCAAACCTCATCGCAACGCTACGCTACTCGAGCGACGACGGGCGGCGCAACCGACCCAATCCGAGCAAGATCCCCTTCGATGGCAATATTCGCAACAATCTCGCGTCCTATCGCAACGCAGTCGAGCGGTATCGCAGATTCCGAGACGGGGTTGGCGGCGAAGCCGACACGACTGAGTCGGAAGACGCTCGTGTCGACCGAGCACCAACGGTCGACGAGGAGGCTGGCCAGCGGATCGGCTTAGAGCGCGATATGCAAGCCGCACTGAGGATCGAGATCGATCAGCTTGAGCCGGGCCTTTCTATAATCGACGACGGTGCTGAACGTTATGTCGAGTCCGGCTTCATCGACATAACGGCTCGCGATGCTTCGGGTACGACGGTCGTGATTGAGCTCAAGCCGGGCATCGTTGGGCAGCGGGCGGTCGCGCAGATCTTGAGCTATATGGGCGACATAGCTGCCGATGAGGAAAACGGGAAGGTGCGGGGCGTTTTGGTCGGCTCAGGTTTCGATGCGAAGGCGAAAGCAGCCGCCAGGATGGTGCCTAATCTTATCCTGCGCAGATACAGCGTGCGGTTTCTGTTCTATGATGGGCACGCAATGACATGACACTTGGCGTTCCTCTCTCGTCGGGGTGGGGTCGATCAGTTCAGAGAAAAGCCTGGCCGAATGACGTTCTTGAATACGCCGTTGTGCGCAGGCAACCCTACCCTCCACAATCGCAACATCGATACGCGGCGATGTTTCGTGTTCTTCCGGCGAAACCTTTGGGTCTAATACGTTGGGAGATCCCCCGGCTCTGCCGGGGAGGCAGAAGACGTTTGACAGATCCGGCAGTATGCTTTCGCCGCCAACTGGCATGATCATCGCGGTAGCGCAGTCTCGCCCGCCCATGAGACTTGCGGCGCAGCAAGAGAGGATCTACCGGGGCAGGGTTTAGACTTTCGGTTGCGATCAGGCCCCTTTGAGGGGCCAGCAACCGGAAAGCCTCCGGCTCTGCCGGAGGATGGTTACTCTGGAGTCAGGACCGACCACAACCGCTTGGCGTCCGGTTGCTGAGTACAGTCGAGCCAATTCCCGACAATCTGATCAGCCAGACTCTTGGGCTGTGGTGGTCCATGAACTGCCCGGTTGCGGTCGACGTTGAATTTCGATAATATCTCTCGGGCGTCCGGTGGGGCGGTCCATTCCCGTTTGAAGTCCGCAGCTTCTTCTGCGGATAGTGAACCGAGATTGCCGATGAAGTCCCCGAGATTCGTATTACGACCTGGATAGAGCTTTTTCCACAACAGTGTCAGAGGGTGCTCACTACCCTTCTTGGTCTTATAAGGTCGAAACCGCTTCTCGGCTTGATACCTCAACTGACACTCCACCGCGCGGCCGACACACATCGTCGCAGTGCCCGGATCAGCGAAGTCATTCAATAATCGGATCTGCTCGGTCGCCACAAGCGCCTTATCCGACGCGGGGCAAAGTCGATCTAGTCGTGAGCCGAGGAGGTCTGCCAATGACTTCCGAGCTTGATCACAACTGAGATCTGGTGCTCGCAGAAGCACCTCTTTTCTGGCTTGGGACAGAGCACTTGAGACCGCAGTAGGCCAATTGACAAGTCTCGGAGGCTCGCCAAGCAAATCGATCCACTCTACCCATAGAGTGATCCAACCCTCCTTAGGCGAGACGTCTTCCAGCTTGATCAGTCCCGGTATTCCGGCTAAACCGTCGTCTATAGGCAACGTGACCGGAACTATCACTTCGTTATTCGGATCGATTGCTACCAGATCGCGGAATCGTGCGTGTAATGTCGCTCCACAGTGGACGATGGCCAGATCTTCGCCCCGCACCGAGGACATGTACTGCGCAACATCGATCCTGGAGAAAATATCGATTGCCACTCGGGCGCCCCGCCAAGCCAACAGCTCAAGAGCGCGGTCCCGATGCATCGCAATCTCGTCGGGATCATCCGGGTTGGCTAGCTCAATCTGCTCCTCGTACTCCTCTCGCAGAATCCGGTCGTTCGCCGTTTTCGGCGCAAAGTCCAATAGGTGCTTCAGAATGGCTATGATCGCTTCGGTTGACATAGAAACCTCGTTTTTACCACTCCTAATATGGCAGGTCAACTGAGGTAAAGGGTGGAGAAAAGTATCTGCTCAGAAGGGACCCCGCTACTCGGCGGTGCGCCGCTGCTCGGTCGGTAGATTTAACTCGCTGAAGCTGGCCGCAAGTCTTATGCAAGGAAGTTCGGCCCGGATTAGGAACGATAAACGCGCCAGGGTCCGGTAGCGATCCACTTGGCCGCATCGGCGACTCGTTGAAGTGCCGCCGGCCTGAAACTCCCCCAGAAACGGCCTTGGGTCCGGCAATCCAGATGAGTGTGTAGTCGCCTTATCCGAGGCGATTCATGAGCATCACTACCTGGACGAAGCGTCGAGAGTTTCGGTCCAGGTGACCATCATTTCATCCTCGCTCCGGTCACCCCAACGTATCGCCTTTGCCGGATCCGGATTGGCCGGATTGTTGGAACTGTTGTCATAGTGAAAGGTGACCACCATCCGGCTGCCTTTTTCCAGCAGGACCGGGCTCTTGAACTTGTACTGCAGTTGCCAGTCGAAACTGTAGCGGGGCACGGCCAGCAGAATCTCCCGCCTGCCATCGGCATGCACCAATTCGTAGGTTGCGTCCTTGCCGCGGTAGTGCATATGAGGAGTGATCGCAACCAGCAACTTGTTCTCCTCGACGTCATAGCACCGCTTCACCTCGTGGTTGGCGGCGCCCGCCGGAATCACGAAAAAGCGGTTTCGCAGATCCACTCGCTTCAAGGGCTTCCGGGGAGGCGCCGGGGCCAGGTAAAGCCCCACGCTGGTCCGGTCTGAATCGGCTTGGGTGACTTTCGCGTAGTGAATCTGGAACCGGAGTCTGGCGCCCGGCGGAATGTATTTGGCGGTGCTGCCGTCCCCGAAAACGTCGAAAACGTCCGGCGGCTTGCCCGGCAGCAGAGTAGCCAACGACCCTTCCTCGAAACCGGCCATACTGGGAAGATCCTGGCTGCCCGTGCAAGCGTCGTTGATTACCGGTGCATCGTCACGCACCCGCGACAATCCGCCTGCAACATCCATAAACCCGCCAAGCCCGGCCGCGCTCTTGGTTGGCACCGACAAAGCTGCCGTGCCGGGCGTCGGGGCGGCTTCGTTCGATACCACGTAGACGTGTACATGATGAACCAGCTTGCGGTTGCCGGGCAGTACCTGCGCCGCTCGAATCCACTTGCCTTCAGTGAAGTTTGTGGAAACGACAAAATCCTTGTACAGATCCTGTCCAGCGGGCACCAGAAAGTCTTGTCCGATGTCCACTACCAAATCGGGCTTTCCTAACTGCCATCCCTCAACGAATTGGGGCGGAGTTGGCAAGTCTCGGGGGTCGCCTTCCGCGGCCCCTCCATCCACCCAGGCCTTGACAGTCTCTATCTCTGCCTTCGTCAAGCGCGCGTCATTGGCAAACTCGCCATATCGCGGATCGGCGAACCAGGGCGGCATCTTGCGCGTGACCACCGCTTCCCGAATGGCCTTCGCCCAAGGACGCGCCGACTGGTAATTGAGCAGCGACATGGGAGCAATCTGCCCGGGACGATGGCAACCGGCACAGTTCTTAAAAAGGATGGGCGCAACATCCTTCGTAAAGTTCGGCGTCGCCATCGCGATCGATGCCAACGTCAAAGCTGTCGCGAGCAGTCGCATCTTGCGAGCCCCTTTCTTCCCCATTGGTGTTGTCAACACGGTGTCACCGGATAAATCTCTGCCAGTGAGTCGGATGGTACTACATGTACCTCTCCGCTGCAAACACGGACGCGTCTTCCGCGATATCATACGTCGCATGGCTGTTCGCCCCGTCTCACTTAAGGAATCGAAAATCCTCCGCGCCTTTGCGGAGAAGACGCCCGGTTCCAGAGCATTGCACAACCGTGCCAAAGCGCTGCTGCCGGACGGCATTACCCACGTCGGCCGCTTCCTGGAGCCGCACCCGATCTATGTGGAGCGGGCCGCGGGCTCGCGCAAATGGGATGTGGACGGCAACGAGTACGTCGATTATCTGGGCGGACACGGCGCGCTAATCCTTGGCCACGGTTTTCCGGCGGTCGTGGACGCGGTTACCGCGCAGGCCGCGAAGGGCGCCCATTACGGCGCCTGCCACGCTCTGGAAGTGCAGTGGGCCGAACTGATTCAGCGGCTGATGCCATCCGCAGAGCGGGTGCGTTTCACGGTTACCGGCACGGAGGCCACGCACCTGGCGCTACGCGTGGCGCGCGCATTCACCGGCAGGAGCAAGATCGTCCGCTTCGCCGGGCACTTCCATGGCTGGCATGACCATGTTTGTTTTCCGGCCGGCGGCGCGCCTGGCATCATTGCCGGCATTGTGGAAGATACGCTGCTGGCGGTGCCGAACGATCTCCGGCAGGTGGAGCAGTGGCTGGCTTCGCGCAACGATATCGCGGCGCTGATTCTGGAGCCAACCGGCGCCACGTTTGGGCAGATCCCCACCACCGGGGAAACGCTGCTGCGTCTGCGCGAACTGACGGCACGGCATGGCGTGCTGCTGATCTTCGACGAAGTGATCTCGGGCTTCCGCTGCTCGCCGGGCGGCGCGCAGCAGTTCTACGGAGTGACGCCTGACCTTACCACGCTCGCCAAGATTCTGGCTGGCGGGTATCCGGGCGCCGCTTTGGCCGGCCGTGCGGATGTGCTGAGCGTGCTGGATTACCGCCGGCATGACGGTGCGCTGCAATCGCCGCTGGTGGCGCATCAGGGGACCTACAACGCAGGTCCCGTGTCCGCCGCGGCGGGAATTGCGACCCTGGCGGAGGTCAGCCGCGGCGACGCCACCAGCCGCGCCGCACGCACGGCCGCAGCCATTCGGGACGGCATCAACGCGGCCATCCGCCGCCGGGGCCTGCCGTGGTGCGCTTACGGCCAGTTCTCCGATTTCCACCTCTATCGCGGCCCCGAAACGCCTGAGGAGATTCACGCGGGCAAGGCTCCGTGGCAGGCACTGAAGGGCGGCATCCCGCTGGAACTGGCGAACCAGATCCGCGCTGGTTTTCTGCTGCACGGCGTTGACGTCGCCTCCTGGCCTGGCGGATTGGTCTCGGCTGCCCACACCGATGACGACGTTGTGTGCACGGTCGCGGCTTTCGAATCTACGTTCGACCAGCTTGCCGCCGAAGGAGCATTGTGATCGCCCGTGCTGCGATCAATGGGGCGGCGTTGCGGCCCACGCGCGCGCGTTACGCAGTTCTCCTGTTCGTCTATTTCGCCGCGTTCATCACCTACCTGGATCGCGTTTGCATCTCCGTGGCCACCCCCGCCATGGAACGGGACCTGGGGCTATCCGAGATGCAGTTCGCCTGGGTATTCACGGTCTTCTATATCGCGTACGGCGTCTTCGAGATGCCCACGGCATGGCTGGGCGACCGTTGGGGGCAGCGCCGGATGCTGATCCGAATCGTCGGCTGCTGGTCTCTGTTTACGGTCTTCACTGGGATGGCCCGCAGCCTGGCTATGTTGCTGATGACCCGCACCGTGTTCGGCGCGGCGGAAGCGGGCGCCTTTCCGACGCTCTCGCGCGCGCTATCCCGGTGGTTCCCGATGTATGAGCGAAGCCGCGCCAACGGCATCATGTGGATGGGCGCCCGGTCGGGCGGCGCGCTGGCTCCGTTCATGGCGGTTGCCATGATCACGTTGATCGGCTGGCGCTATACGTTTGCCGTCTTCGGCCTGACGGGATTGATCTGGTGCGCCGTGTGCGTGTTCTGGTATCGCGACGAGCCAGCCGATCACCGGTCGGTCAACGTCGAAGAACTGCGGGTGATCCGGTTGGGGGCCGCGCCGCCTCCGCAGGCCGGGGAAAGTGTGCCGTGGAAGACCCTGCTGCTCAATCCCACGATGATCGCGCTGTTTTGCAGTTATTTCGCTTCAGGTTTCGGATTTCAGTTCTTCGTCACGTGGCTGCCTACCTACCTGATGCGCGAACACGGATTGACCCTGCAAAGAACCGGGGCCCTGGCGGGGCTGCCGTTGGCGGCGGGAGCGGTTGGATGCCTGATGGGCGGGGTGATTGCCGACTGGATTACACGCCGCACGGGAAGCGTGACCATCGGGCGGCGCTGCGTGGGGGTGAGCGGCTTTCTACTGGGGGCGGTGGGTTATGCGGCCGCTATGTACGGCCACTCAGCGCCCACGGCCATTGCATTTCTGGCGCTGGCGAGTGGAGCGCATGACATGACGCTTCCGGTGCTATGGGCTACCACCACCGACGTCGGCGGCCAATTTGGAGGGACTGCGGCCGGCTTCGTAAATTTCGCGTCGAGCCTTTCCAGCATGGTGGCTCCCCTGTCCGCCGCGCTGCTCCAACGGATGTTCGGGTCTTTCCACGCCGTGTTTCTCGCCGCCGCTGCCATGTACCTTTGCGGGGCCGCCCTCTGGCTGATCATCGATCCGCGAAAATCGTCATCCACTGAAGGACGTTCATGACTCGTAAAGACTACCTGTACCAACACTACACCTGGCCGGAACTCGGACAGGCGGCGAAGCGGCAGCCAGTGGTGGTGTTGCCGATCGGATCCGTCGAGGATCATGGTCCGCATCTGCCCCTGGATGTCGACAACTTTCTGATCTGGAGCATCTGCGAAGCCGCGGCACAGCAGGCGGAAGGCGACATTCTGCTGATGCCGATCGTTCCGTTCGGTTACGAGACCCATCACATGGACTTCCCGGGCACCGTCGACATCCAGATCCAGCATCTGCTCGACTTCGTCCTCGATGTCACAAAAAGCGTCGCCCACCACGGTTTCCGCCGGATTCTCATCGCCGATGGACACGGTTCCAATATGCCGATTCTCGACCTGGTGGCGCGCCGCACCATCCTGGAAACGGAAGCGCTGTGCGCGCCCTTTCTCTGGCCGTCACTCGCGCTCAAGGAGATCCGGCAGGTGCGGGAGTCCGCGCGCGGCGGCATGTCGCACGCATGCGAGCTCGAGACTTCCGTCTATTTGTATCTTGACGCCGGGCGGGTGCAAATGGATAAGGCGCGCAAGGAGACAGCCCAACCCCCGTCGGACTTCATCTGGAACGATCTCACCGATCCCGGTCCCATCCGTATGATGGATTACTGGACACGGTTTTCAAAGTCGGGAGTGAACGGCGACCCGACCCTGGCCACACGGGAGAAGGGCAGGATTATTTTTGAAGCGGTGGTGAGCAACTTCGTCCGCCTGGCGCGCGAGTTTAAGAACCGCACGCGCGGTGAGCGGGTGGATTATCACCAGACCGAGTGGCAGGGCTGAGACAATGAAAATCACCGATCAATGAAATCACCGATCAGTGAAATTTCCTAGCGCGAACTCGCGGGCCGGCACCGCCGGTTTCCCAAGCCGGACTCTTAGTGAAGATCCTGTCGCTCGCCACGAGTTCTGGCCTTGAATTCCCGGACCAACTCCACCAGTGCCGCCACCACAGCGTCGAAAATGGCGCGCCCTTTTTCCACGGTCGCCAAGGTTGGGTCCCCCACCACGCCGCTGCGGCTAAATCGGGTCCAATGGTCCATATAGAGCACCGGCGCCCCTTTCATCAAGTCGAGCCACATGAATTTGGAGGGCGGCAGGTTCATGTCCTTCACGGCTTTTTCCATCTGGACCCGCTGCCCATCCAAATACAGATAGACGGAGGTCTCGAGCTCGCAAGCGTGCGCCATTCCGCCCGGCGTTTCCGATTCGCGAAGGCGGTTGATGGTTTCGGCCGCCAGGCTCGGCCAGATAAAACAGCCGCACATCGCCTTTGTCTCGAGAATCGTGCGACGTGCGACCATATCCAGGATCGGCATATTCGACCCATGGCCATCCGCAATCAGAATCCGCTCGAAGCCGTGATGGGCCACGCTCCTGGTCACGTCGAGAACGAAATTCAGCAGGTGGTCCGGGTGGATATCGATCGTGCCGGGGAAATCCAGGTGATGGGTTTCAAATCCGAACGGGATTTGCGGCATCAACAGGATCTCTGACGGAGCCGCCATCGCCGCCGCTTCGCAGATCGACCAGATCAGAAAATTGTCGGTGTCGATCGGCAGATGTGGACCGTGATCCTCCACCGATCCGATCGGCAGAATCACCACCGGCTGCGACTTGATCAGTTCGCGCATCTCCGGCCACGTGTGGTGCTGATAGAGATATGGCTTTCGATCCATTCTATTTTCTTATCAAATTTGCAAGGTGTTGTCGAACTGCCTCGAACTGCTCAAGACCGGCGGACAGGACGTCGTCGGGATCTCGCATTCTACCGCGGCACTCGGCGTGGCGGCGATCGGCTTTAGAACCCGCTTGAGAAAGTTTCCCACCGGGTAAGCCGCGCCGGTGACGGCCACGTTGGCCCACGTTGGCCCAAAATGGGTTGTCTCACGGGGAAAATGCTGACATACTCACTGGGGCGAGCTTGATGCACCGGCCGAAACGCCGATCGGCAATCTCTATATGACCCTGATGACGGGATGGGCGCGCGCGTGGGGCATTTCGGCGACGCAGCGGGCAACTCAAGGGCGTGGATCTTAGTTAAGGCGCGCGATATTCAAGGAAGGCGATATGCAATTTCCAGGACAAGAGAAACCGCCGGTAGGAATTGTTTTCGACACCGGCTTGAGCGGCGTGGACGACGCTTTGGCGATGGCCCTGCTGTTTGGGTTGGACGGCAAGAGAGAAGTGCGCGTGGTGTCGATGAGCGTCAGCAGAAGCAATCTCCAGGCCGCCATTTACTGCGACGTGGTGGGCCGATTCTATGCCGGCGCGGTGAGCGGCGCGATCGGGTTCGGCGGCAGAACGCTGCCGGTGGGCATGGCAACGGACGGCCGGCAGACGGCCGAGGAGCCCCTATTCGCGGCGCCTCTGGCGAGAAAAACCGTCGAAGGCAAGCCCGCCTACGCCAGCGATATTCATCGTCTGGAAGATACCGCGGATCCGGGAGCGGTGATGCGGAACGCACTGACGGCGCAACAAGATCAGAACGCCATTGTGGTGCTGGCGGGACCGGCCACTAATCTGGTGAGACTGCTTGACGTGGGCGGCGCCAAGGACTGGATTTCGCGGAAGGTGCGGTTCCTGGCGGTGGCGGGCGGCGCCTTCGGGGAGGGGCCGGCGGAGGAGAATATCAAATCGGACCCGTCGGCGGCCAAACGGCTGTTCGCGGAATGGCCGACGCCGATTGTGGCAGCGGGCCGGGAGATTGGCGACAAAGTGTTGTATCCCGGATCGAGTGTGGAAAAGGATTTCGCCTGGTCGACGGCGCATCCGGTGGTGGATGCGTACCGTGCTTTCCACCCTATGCCGTACGACGCTCCCACGGGCGCGATGAGCGCCGTGCTGTACGCCGGCCGCCCGCAGGAGAACTATTTCAAGCTATCCGACCCCGGCGTCATCAGCGTGCAGGACGACGGCCGAACCCGGTTCACGCCCTCCGCCAGCGGCAAGCACCGGCACCTGATCCTAGATCCGGCGCAGACGGAACACATCGTGAAGACGTACACGGAAATCGCCAGCGCCAAGCCGGTTCCCCGGCCCCAGCGCATTTTTCAAAAGAAACAACAGGACCAAAAGAAACAATAGGGCCGCGAATGTTTATCCGCAACTCGTGCGCGACGCCGCACGGAAGCCGATCGAGATGCACATGCGGGACCGGATCAACGACAACCGAAGGCCCACCGAGGCGGCCCAATTTCAATTGAGAGGCGGTTTTTCCATGCAGAAAATGGCAGCGGCTTTCCTGACAGTGGCGATGGCTGGATTGGCGCTCATCGCTCTCACGCCAGCGCCGGCTCCGGGCCAACAGCAGGCGCCGCCGGCTCCGGCCCAGAAAGGCGGCAGAGGGGGTGGCCAGCAGCCGATGCCCCCGGGCCCGAATCCCAATTCGCAATACCGTCTGGGGCCGGACTCGATGCCGCAGGAAGGAGTGCCGAAGGGCGAGATCCGTGGGCCCTATGTGATTCCGAGCAACGCGTATCCAGGGACTCAACATACGTATTGGGTCTACGTCCCGGCGCAGTATGATCCGGCGGCGCCGGCCAGCCTGATGGTCTTCCAGGACGGGCAGGCGTTTAAGGATGAGAATGGCGATTTGCGGGCACAGAACGTGATGGACAATCTGATCTACCGGCGCGAGATTCCCGTGATGATCGCAGTGTTCATCAACCCGGGCCGCCGGCCGGATCAACCGGAACCCAGCCCCCAGACCAGTTGGGGCGATGGGACCACCAATCGCGGCGTCGAGTACAACACGCCCAACGACAAATACGCCCGGGTGATTACCGAGGAGCTGATGCCGGTGCTTTATAAGGAGTACAACATTTCGAAAGACCCGGAGCAGCATGGAATTGGCGGATCAAGCTCCGGCGCCATCGCGGCGTTCGCGGTTGCCTGGGAACGTCCCAACGATTTCCGGAAGGTGCTGAGCAATGTCGGCAGCTTCGTGAATATACAAGGCGGCTTTGTGTACCCGGAGCGCGTGCTGGAGAGCGAGAAGAAGCCGATTCGCATGTTCCTGTGCGATGGGCGGAACGACAACCGTGGGCTGCGCGGCGGAGTTTACGACGAGAAACGCGACTGGTTCTACCAGAATGTCCGCCTGATGAAGGCTCTCACGCAGAAGGGTTACGACGTAAATTACTCGTGGAGCATGAACCTTCACGGGCAGAAGTATGGCGGCATGATTCTGCCGGAGATGATGCGGTGGCTGTGGCGCGACGGCCCCGTTTCCACGGATGTGAATGACATGGTCGAGCGCAGTTTCCGCCAGCCCGCGGCGAAAAAGCCAGTCGAAAATCCGCAGAAACAGTAAGGAGGAAGCCTAATCCCTAAGTCGCTCATTTCAGAAATACGCTAACGTATCGGGAAACCGCTTGCTTACGCGCGCGGCTCCGATCAGAGCCGTGACCGTGAGGGAGCGGTTTTCGAAATACGTTAGCGTACTTATGAAACGGTGTACTACGCTTGCGGCTGGCTTGGATCGCGCTTCACCCATTTGTAGGCCGCCAGCGAGTTCCTCCAGAAATACTTCTCCGCCACCGCCCGATCTTTGGCGCCGAAGTAATCCTGTACGATTTTCACAATCGCCGGCAGGTTGTCCGCGGCCACCTGGTTGGGCCAGTCGCTGCCGAAGATCACCTGGTTCTCGCCGAAGATCTCGAACAAATAGTCGAGGGTCGGCTTGTAGAGAGCCGGATCCGTAGACGCTTTACCATCCACCAGGCGCAATATTTCCGATAGCTTGACAAACACCTGCCGCCGTTTCGCCAGTTCCCGCAGCGTCCCTTCCACCGCGGCCCTGCCGGTTGTGTCGAGCCGTCCAAACATCGCCGGCAGGTGGTCGAGGATGATGCGCAAGCCCGGAACCTTGTCCGTCACCTTCAAAACGGCTTCCAGCAGGTCGGGCCGCGGATTGGCTGTGTCCAATGCCAGGTCCGCCTGCTGCATCAGCTTCAAGCCTTCAATAAACGCAGGGTTTGCGACCTGACTGACCAGGTTGTAGCCCCAAAGGTTGCCGTAACGGATGCCGAGAAACAGCTTGTTTTTGTGATAACGGTCCAGGTATTCTGGGAACTCGGGCTTGTCGGGTTGAAGGTTGCCGACGGCCCCCACCATGATCGGGTCTTTCTCCTCAACCTCCAGAACCCAGAGGTTGTCTTCCACCCAGGGGCTGGCCTCCAGCTCAATCGCCCCCACAATACCCAGCGGCGTGGCTAGCCGCCGGTATCGAGGCGGCAACGATGGTGAGGTGGGGCCCCGGCCGCCTCCCGAGTAGGGCGCACCCTGTGGGCGGGTCTGGTCGAACAAGTGAATGTGACAATCGATTATGGGGATAGGCGCCGCCTGAGCGGTTGCGATCACCCCTGCGCCAATGGCCGCTGTCGAACCTAAAAAGGTCCTGCGACTGAGTCCGTTCATCGGGTTAATTGGCCTTTGCCGTCGCATCGGGCGTCGCAGCCGTGAGGCCATTCCCGAATTGATTCGCCACGCGGTAGATCAATTCTTTCTGAGCCGGTCCGCGCATTCATCGTCAGCCGGTCGAGGCTAAGAACCCCAACCATCAGGCACAGGGAACATCCAATCCGTGTTGTTACTTTCATAGGAACTCCCGGTGAAGAAACCTCAAACAGTATCTTCACTTCACGGTTTCAAGCTTTTAGGTAGGGCTTCAGATACGCATCCAGCTCCTGGCGGATTTCTTCGATTGACAACTGCCGGCCGCCGCGCCCTCTGGCACCCCCGCGCCCCTCGGCGCCGGGCGCGGGCGGCGCTGTACGGGCCTTGGTACCCGGTTTTGAAGACCCCACGGGCGATCATGATGTCCATCGAACTGGTCCAAAATGGTCCCAACAGGATGCGTCATCTGCGTTTCGCCTTCCTCGGCCGTCGCCGATGCCTCGGGTGGCGGCTTCAGCGGGGAGTATATATCGCGCCCCCGCCCAAGTCAATGAACCGAGACTCCTGTGACTTTGTGCGCGATGCGGCAGCGAGCCGCGCTTCCTTAGCCCCACACGGTCGCGTCCAAGTGCGGGGGCGGACTATCACCCGCGGCAGGCTTCCAAACTTGGTTTCCGCCGCCGCTTTTCCGCCGTCGCTTTCCAACCAGCCCCACCGCGCTATTCCCATTGGCCAGCCACGCTAGAATGGATCTCATGCCTGCTCGCCGCCGCTACGTCCTGCTAATGGACATCGGCCTGCTGGTCGGGACTGGCGCCCTGTCCGCAGCGCAAGCGCCCGCTCCGAAGCCAGTTCCCAGCGCGCAGGCTCGCAGCGAAGCGGCGGACAAAGCGGTTTTCGACGCCGTGTGCGGAGCCTGCCACACTGTCGGCATGGTATCCGATATACGCTCTGCGGGCGAGTGGGAGGAAACCGTCGAGCACATGGTATCGATTGGCGCCAAGGGTAGCGATGAGCAGATGGAAGCGGTCATGCGGGTTCTATTGCGCACGCTGACCAAGGTCAACGTAAACACCGCCACCGCGGCGCAACTTCCGCTGGTCCTCGACATCAGCGAAGCGACTGCACAGGCGCTGGTGAAGTACCGTGGCGCGCATGGCGCCTTCAAAACGTTTGACGATCTGAAGAAAGTGCCCGGCATCGACGCCACCAAACTTGAAGCACGCAAAGATCGCGTCGCCTTCTGACAGCGGCACTCACGCCAGCCCCTTCCGCAGTGTTTCCAAGTCCGTCTCGTCGTTGTAAAAATGCGGCGAAATGCGCAGCCTGCCGTGCCGTGCCGACACCAGTATCCGTCGCTCCTTCAGCCGCCGCGCCAATTCGCGAGGGTCCGCGCCCGGCAAGATCGCCGTCACGATTGGCGATTCGTCCGCGTTCACTTCCGCACCCAGGCCGCACAACATCGCCCTGGCCTGGGCCGCCAGTTCCAATACCCGCGCTTCAATCGCCGCCGGCCCGATCTGCAGCATCAGGTCGATCACGGCGCCCATTCCATAGATCGACGGAAAAGCCAGCATTTCGCCTTCGTACTTCTCGGCTGTCTGCGCGAAGACAGGCTCGCCATTGTTCAGGGAGTCGACCGATCTCCAATCCCGATCGCTCCGCCAGCCCACCACGGTCGCCGGCAGCCGCTGCCTCAGTTCCGGATCGACATACAGGAATCCAGCACCATTTGCCGACAGCATCCACTTATACGCGTCGACACACAGCACCGAGGGCCGCACCAGCTCTATATCGAATTGCAGTGCGCCGACGCTCTGTGAGCCGTCCACATACAGCAATACGCCGCGCTGCCGCAGGAACCGCGAGACCTCTTCGAGCGGCGGCCGGAAACCAGTCGCATAGTTGACCGTGCTCATCGCCACCAGCCGCGTCCGCTGGCTTACCGATTGATAGAACTCCGGCCAGGCCACCGTTCGCAGTCCCGCTCCGAAGCGCGCCAGCACTGCCGAAACATAGAGTTGATTGGGAAACTCGTCGTCGAGTGTGAGCACCTCGTCACCGGACTGCCAGGGAAGCCCCAGCATGAGGGCCGCCAGTCCCGTCGACGCGCTGATCACGAATGCGATGTCCGGCGCCTCACAATGGACCAGCCGCGCGCACGATTCACGGATCGCATCCATGTCGTCGAACCAGGCCAGGTAGTCGTCGCACGCCAATTCGTCCCGCCGCGCCAGGTGACGGTTCATCGCATCCGCGGCACTCCGCGGCATCTGGCCATAAGTAGCCGTATTCAGAAAAGTCCAATTCGCCAGTGCCGGGAATTCCGCGCGCAGCGCTTTCCAGTCGGGTGTCATCTCCTGCATTCCTCCGCGATGCGCCGTATGGCCGCAAGACTCATCTCCACGTCTTCCTCCGTGGTTGCCCAGGAGGAAACGCTGATACGCATGGCCGCGCGGCCGTGCCATGCAGTGCCGCCGCACCAGCAAGTGCCTTCAGACTGCACCTTCGCGATTACGGCGCGGGTCACGGCCGGCTGCCCACATTCTCCAGATAGGCCAACGCCCTTGTCGTCGCCAGTCCCAGGGCTTCGCGGCCGCATGCCACAAGGCTGTTGTCTGCAATGCCGGTGTTTTCCATGTCTCTCAGTCTGGCGTAAAGTGGACTTGAAAAAAAGAGCCACTTCGATCAAAATTGGACTGCTATGGATGCCCAGGAATTGATACCCCACCTCGGAGTCTGGCCCGCCGGCCCCGGCCCGCTGCAGCATAAGCTGGCTCGCGGACTGGTGGACGCCATAAGGAAGGGCGCGGTCCATCCCGGTATCCGGCTGCCTTCCGAACGGTCCCTGGCGCAGGCACTCTCCGTCAGCCGCACTACCGTGGTGGCTGCTTATGATGCCCTGCGGGAAAGCGGATGGCTGGAGAGCCGCACGGGCAGCGGCACCTGGGTTGGCGAGAGTTCACCGGCAGTCGCCGCCGCCCGCGGCGCCGCGCATGCCGGCGCGCTTGCCGCCAGCCCGCTCCTCGGCCTGCTGGCCCATGGCGCCGACAAGGACATCATCGACCTGGCGATGGGCTCTCCCTTGCCCCTGCGCGAACTGCCGTTGGACCTTTTCACCCTTCCGCCGGACGAATATGCCGCGCTGGTCCACGACCGGCTGTATTACCCGCTCGGACTGCCCACTGCGCGCCAGGCAGTCGCCAGTTACTACTGTAAAGCGGGCCTCCCGACCCGGCCGGAGCAAGTCCTGATCTCGAACGGCGCGCAGCACGCGATTGCCCTCTGCGCGGCGCTCTACCTGCAGCGGGGCGATTCGGTGCTGGTGGAAGATCCCGCTTATTTCGGCGCGTTGGACGCCTTTCGCGCCGCCGGGGCACGGGTATCGCCTTTGCCCGTGGGAGCCGGCGGCGTGCCCATCGGTGTGCTGCGCGACCGGATCATTGCCACGGCGGCACGCCTGGTCTATCTGACTCCCACGTTTCAGAACCCGACCGGTACGGTGATGCCTGGAGCCGCGCGCAAAGAAGTGGCGCGGATTGCGTCCGAACTGGCGATCCCCGTAATCGATGACGGCGCTCTCGCGGAATTATCGCTGAACGGCGAAACTCCGCCCCTGATTGCCACCTATACGCCAGCCGCCTATGGGCCTTCCGCGCCCATACTCACGATCGGGTCGCTGAGCAAATTGGCGTGGCCAGGATTGCGAGCCGGGTGGGTGCGCGCGCCCGAGCCGATCATCGAACGGCTGGCCCGCCTCAAGAGCGCCAATGATCTCGCTTCGCCTCTTTTGACCCAGGCTATTGCCGCGCGGCTGCTCGCCGCCATCGATCAAATCCGCCGCCTGCGCCGCCTCCAATTGAAGCCTCGGCGCGATCTCATGGCCGGGTTGCTCCGCGAATCCCTTCCGGATTGGAAGTTTCGGCTGCCGGCGGGCGGTCTCTTTCTATGGGTGAAACTGCCCGCGGGCGATTCGCGCGAGTTCGCCCAGGTGGCGTTGCGCCACGGAGCGCTGATACTGCCCGGCCCGGCTATGTCGGCCGCCGAACAGCACGCCCCCTTTATCCGGCTGCCGTTCCTGGCCGAGGACGAAACGTTGCGCACCGGGGTCCGCCGGCTTTCGGCCGCGTGGCGCGACTATCAGCCCGCCGGCCAGGGCGACCGGCGGCGGAATGTTGCGATGGTGTGAGGGCACGACTACTTCAACTTCAGCGTCTCTTCAGCCAGGCTGAATGTACGCGAGGGCCAAGTGAGACTTCCTCCAAGGACTTCCGCGGTTGGCAGGCGTGGTGAACACGCTCGGGTCGAACCACGAGTTCACCGTGCGCGCGTTGTACCTGCCAAAATGCGCCGTTTCGGTTTTAAATCGCAAAGGCGGCGCGGACGCAGGCCCGGACCCGGGTCCAGTCCAGTTCGCTCAGGTGGCCGATTACCGTCAAATCCGAGCGATGAATCGTCATGATATAGGCTCGGAAGCACGATTCGGCGCGGAGCCCAGCGAGCTGCCAGTCCAGGAGAACGTAGTCCGTTGACGTCGCCTTTCGGGGCAGCTTCGTCGTCAGGATGCCGACCAGCACATCGGGCCGTTCCACAAGGTATGTGTCGCTCGATAGCACGACTGCCGGGCGAACCTTGGTTTCCACCGCGCCCCGCAGCATGCCAATCGCGACATCACCGGCTTTCAACGGGGTGGGTCTTCCTCTTCGGCCTCAAGCCGTCTGAACGAAGCGGCAGTGAATTCCTGCAAGTCTTCGTCAGACCACGAATCCGACCAATTGATCGTCGTGCCTGTAGCAAGAGCTGCGAGCCGCTGGGCCAGAGCGGACAACTCTAGAGCAGCATCCGGCGGGAGGCGACGGAAGGCTTCCAGCAGAACTTCTTCGCTCGCGCTGATCGGCATCCTGCTACACTCCTGCAATCAGTATACGGCGGATTACCCTCGATCCTTGAACGCAGCTGGTCTTAGAAACTCCACCTCACGCCCAACTGCCCGGTTCTGGCCGAGCCCGCCGGCGGGAAAATATGCGTCGCGGTGATCTTGCCCGCGTTGGCGTTGTTCACAATCGCCGAACCGGTGGCGGCGCCGTTCGAAGGTTCTCCGAGGTTGGTGTGGTTCAGAACGTTATTGAATGACGCCACCACCTGAATCACTCCCAGCCGTTCCAAGTGCACCGACTTCTGCAGCCCCAGGTTGAACAGCACGTAGCCGGGGCCCTGGATGATCCCGCGGCCGGCGTTGCCCCAGTTGCCGTTGGCCGGAGTCGTGAACACGCTCGGGTCGAACCACGAGTTCACCGTGCGCGCGTAGGCGATGCTGCCGTTCACGTCCGGGCGCAGCGTGGTCTGGTTGGTGTTGGTGGGGTCCGGCCCGCTGATCAGCGGGGTGAACCAGTTCCCGGTGCTCAGGTTGAGCAGCGTGTTGAGCTGCCAGCCGCTCAGCAGCGGGCCCTTGCCCAGCGGCAGTTCGTAAAGGGCCTGGTTCAGCCACTGGTGGCGCGGCACCGAATAGACGTTGCCGCGGTCGCGCCGGCGGTTGTAGGTATCCTCGATGAGGTTGTTCAATTCGAAATCGTTGGTGTCGTCGGTGTCGCTGATTTCCTTGGCCCAGGTCCACGTGGAGGTGAACATCATGCCCTTGCTGAAGCGCTTCTGCACCTGCGTCTGCAGGCCGCTATAGAGCATGTTGGCGCCGTTGTCGGCGTAGGTGATGGTGTTGAACAGGGGGTAGGGCCGCCGCGCGGCGTTGAACGGGGCGACGGTGGTGGCGACGGGCTGGTTCACGTCGCGCTCATACGCCAGTTGCGTGCCTTTCGATCCGATATAGCTGACGCGCAGCCCGATGTTCGCCGCCACCTCGCGTTCCAGCGTCAGGCTGTACTGTTGGGTGTAGCTGTTCAGCAGGTGCGGTGTCACCGCCGTCAATGCCAGGGTCCCCGGCGTGCCCGGCGCGGCGAACGGGTTGGCCAGCGTGAACAGCGGCTGGCCGTTCACAATGTTGTTGGTGCTCACGGTGGTGGCCGCGAACGGCCCCTTCTGCAGGTCGCCCGGTATGTTGCCCGAGTAATGCGAATAGTAGATGCCCCAGCCGCCGCGGACCACGGTCTTTCCGCTGCCATCCAGTCCATAGGAGAAACCAAAGCGCGGCGCGAAGTTGTTCTTATCGCCCTCACGTAGCGAACGGCCCAGCGAACGGCCCGCGCCCAATTGGTCAGCCGTTTCCACCGGCAAAGCCGAAGAGAAGAACGGGCTGAAAAGTTTCATGGCCGCCTGGTTCGGAACCACGATCTTGCCGGTGGCCAGATCGAACCCATAGAGATTGTCGTTGAGCGCATAGGCCGGCCCATTGTATTCGTAGCGCAGTCCAAACATCAGGGTCAGCCGCCGGGTCGCCTTGAAATCGTCTTGCGCGTAGCCGGCCCAATCGCGGTAGCGGTTGTACTGCGCCGGGAAAACCTCCTGCCGCGTCACCGTGGCCGGCAGCCCCAGCAGGAAATCCGCGTAGGCGTTACCGGTGAACTTGTTGGTAAACGAATAGCTGCCGAAAATGGGGTTGCCCGAATTATTGGCCATGTAGCGGTTCACGAACCAGTTGAGTTCCTCCACCCCGAACTTCATGGTGTGCAGGCCGTGAACCCAGCTCAGGTTGTCGGCGAACTGCGCATGGCCGTCGTTCACCGGGCTCAGCAGGTTGATGTTGTTGTTGCTGATTCCGGAGATGCTGAAGAAGGGCAGGCTGGTGATGGGGCCGCGGTCCGGCAGCCCCTGAATGCCGATCTGCGACATCAGGCTCTGGCCCTGGAAATTCGCCGTGCTGGCCGAAACCAGAATCACCACCCCGGCGCGAAATTCGTTGACCAGGTTCGGACGCGCTGCCCACACGTGGCCCAGCGTAAAGAAGTTCACGCGGCGGATATTATCCGATGTCCCCACCGTGGTGGGCGGCAGCGGCGAGCGCGCGCCCGGCTGATGGTAATCGTCCTTGCGGTTTTCATAGCGCAGAAACGCCATGTTGCCCGGGCCGAAGTTGTGGTCCAGCTTGCCTTCCTCGGTGCGGTGCAATTCCGGGCCGTCAAAGCCGCCGCGATAGTTGGCCGCGGTCAGCGAAGGCGCGCCGAAATTCGGCAGCGGAAAGAAGATGTTCTGCACCTGCACCGCCTGCGGGCTGATGAATTGCGGCAGGATGGTGTTCCCGTTGTACGGATTCGCGTTCGTGTACGGATTCTTGAGTGCCGCCGCGCCGGTGAAATCGCCCGCGCGCATCGCCACCGTGGGCACGTTGGGCGAAAACAGAAACGCCGCCACGCCCTTTTCGCCATCGAAATCGGCGAAGAAGAAAGTCTTGTCCTTGCGGATTGGGCCGCCCACGGTGCCGCCGTAGTTGTGCAGGTTCTGGAACGGCTTGGAAGTGGAGAACGGGTTGCGCGCGTCCGTGGCGCTGTTGCGCAGATACCAGTAGACGCCGCCGTGCAGCGCGTTGGTGCCGGATTTGGTGGCCGTGGTAACGGTGCCCATGCCGCCGAACTCGGCGCGCGTGGTAAGCACGTTGGCCGTGAATTCCTGGATGGCCTCCACCGAAGGCTGCGACACGTTGTCCGGGCTGCCGAAGTTGCCGAACGTGGTTTCAATGCCATCCACCTTGGTCTTGACGCTGCTGGCGCCGGCTCCCGGCGTCAGCCACTTGGCGCCGTTGCCCACCTGCACCACGCCCGGCACGGTCATCGGCATGATGGCCGAAATCAGCCCCGAATCGCCCGAGTTTTTCGAAATGCTGCGCAGGTTGGTAGGCGCTTCAATAATCTCGCGGGCGCCCAGGCTGGTGGAAACCGCCGGCGTTTCCAATTGGACCACGGCCGACGCCAATGACGTCACCACCACTTCCGTGGTGGCCGAGGCCACCGCAAACTTCAGATCCTGGCGCACGGTGCGGTAAGCCTCCACCGCGAAGGCGCGCGTTTCGATCGCGCGGAAGCCTTTGGCATCCGCGGCCAGCCGGTAGGTTCCGGGCTGCAAGTTGGGAAATGCGTAGACACCGCTGTCATTCGCCAAGCCGGGGCGCTTCACGCCGGTGTCGTTGTTCGTCAGCGTGATCGAGGCGTTGGGAATGGCGCTGCCGGAAGGGTCGGTGGCCAACCCGGTCACGGTCCCGAGCGGCGTCTGGGCGTGAAGTGCGCGCGCACACAGCAGTAACGCAAACAGCGAAAATCGCATAAACAGAACCTTTATTGTGGCATATTGCGCCGCCGCGCTGTCTCGGACTTGTAAAGTAGAGTTTGATGGGCAAACCACGGCCGAATCTGCCACGCGAACTGATTGTAGCGTTGGGTGTGGCGCTGGGCGCGGCGGCGGTCTTCGTTTGGTTGGCCGCGTTGGTGATGAGTGGCCAGGCCGGCGCGTTCGATACCGCGGTGCGCGCGCAAGTTCACGCCGCTTCCTCCCCCGCCCTCACTTACATCATGCGCGGATTCACCATGCTCGGCGAGGCCGGTTTTCTGGTGATGTTGGGCGCCCTGATCGTGTGGCGGCTGGTGGCATTGGGCCGGCGTCCGGAGGCGGCATGGCTCGCGGTCGCCGCCCTCGGCGCCGAAGCGCTCGATCAGGCTCTCAAGTTTTGGTTCCGGCGCCCGCGGCCCGCGGCCTTCTTCGGCGTGGCACCCGCGAATTCCAGCTTTCCCAGCGGCCACGCCCTGGTGTCTTTCTGCTTCTACCTGGTGCTGGCCGAGATATTCATCGGCGCGGAGTGGCCGCGCGGCCGGCGATTCGCAGCCCGGACTGTGGCCGTGCTGCTCGCGGGATGGGTCGGCCTATCCCGCATCTATCTCGGCGTTCACTATCCCACCGATGTCCTCGCCGGATATGCCGCCGCGATAGTCTGGCTGGCGGTGCTGCGGTCCCTTTACAGGGTCCGGCGCCAAGCCTGACCGTCCAAGCCTGACCGCCCAAACCTAACCCGCCCACGCCTGACCGCCCACGCCTGACCCGCCTCGAAAAAACTGCCCTCTCCCGCCGCCGCCGGAGCGTACTTGCTCAGTGAAGAGGGAGATCGCACATGAAAATCGCAGCCGTACTATTCGTAGCGTTGGCGCCGCTGTGTGCCCAGGAAACAAAGCCGGAGATCAAGCTGCCCGCGAGCTTCGACAAACTGGCTGCCAAAGCCGAGGAATCCGTCAATGTCACCCTGGATGGCGGCATGCTGCGTCTGGCGGCCAGGTTTCTCTCGGACAACGACGCGGACGAAGCCCGCGCGAAAAAGGCGATCTCGGGATTGCAGAGCCTCACCGTCCGGAGGTTCCAGTTCGCCGGCGAAGGCGAATACAATCCCGCGGATCTGAACTCCGTCCGCTCACAGCTTCAATCGCCCGCCTGGTCGCGCATCGTCGGCGCCAAATCCAAGGCCACGGGAGAGGATCTCGATGTCTACTTCAGGATCGATGGCAAAGGCCAGCTTGCCGGCGTCTTCATTATCGCCGCGGAGCCCAGGGCGTTGACCATCGTCAACATAACCGGAACGCTCGACCCCGAACACCTGGCGGACCTGGGCGGCCAGTTCCACATTCCCGCCATCGATTTGGCCTTCCATCGCGAAGGAAGCCGGAGTCCCAAATGAGCCTCAACATGAGACCCAAATTGAGCCCTGCAATGAGTGCTCGATTTCTTGCCCTTTTTCTGGCGCCGTCCGGCGTGGCGTTTTCCGGCGGGCGGGGCGCCGGCCACGAATTCGACGACATGGTGAAGGCCATCGAGCGGCAATATGCACGCGCCGCACCCACATTCCGCTGACGGGGGGCGAATCTGGTGACCAAAGTGGCGCGGCCGGCACCGGCGGATTCAAGCTGGCGATCTCCGAGGACCTCCAGGCCTTGCAGCACCACGACCGCCGGGACGATGACCGCATAGAAACTGACCCCTTCCGGCGGACGGAAGGGCCGTTGGCTGCGTCGTCGCCGAGCAGTTTTCTTTGCGACTTTGCGGCTTTGTGTGAAATCTTGCCTTTTTGAATCCCACGCTCCAAGCCGATTCCCCTTACGCTAAACGCAAATTGTCCGGCTTATTGTTTGACTCCGCCTAGGGCGAGGCTCACTTTTATTTCAGTTGGCGGCGCGCGATTTCTTCCTCATAGACTCTGTTAACGCGCGCGATTCGATCATACAGGCCACCGAATGCGACCTGCG
>DATMNI010000437.1:0-21054 GCA_035570275.1 Candidatus Acidiferrales bacterium
CTGCGGCGCAACGTGGACCCCGCCGGCATGAGCCGTTGGAGCGAAGCGCTCAAGTCCGGCGCCTCTGCCAGGGACCTGATCGGCGCCTTGACCGGGCTGCCGGAATACACCGCCCGCTTCTGAATCGTCAGACCCTTCGGAGGGAGCTTCCGAAGGGTCCGCTCATCCAATTCCGTTGACGCCATCGGAAAACCAGGCTTGAGGCCCAAATCCCACCTCCACACCTCGTATACGGCTGCATAGATCGCCAATTCCAGGGGGAACGAAGTCAAAATGCCGCCGATCAAGGGAGCGGCCATGTGTTTCATAGCATCGAAACGGGCTCCGGTTGACCCATGCAGCTTCCGGATGCAGCTTCCGGAACACAGTATGGCGAAGATCGCCTGGCGCCGCGATCTGGCCGGTCACATTCGCCAGCGGCCGCATTCGCTGATTAGGTGGGTACGCTGCCGCTGTTTTCCCTCGTCACCGCTGCGGAACGTGAAGCCGCTAACGCAGTCACCAGGGCCGGAAAGGCCGCGATTCCCGACGTCGCGAGCCGGGCAGGAAGCTGGCGGCGGCGCTTATGCTGTTTTCTACTAGGTGGAACAAAAGCCGCTCTTTAGGTATTTGACCGCTATATCCCGGTTATGCGAATGAGTCATTATCGCAACTGGAGGGACAAGCGATGCCCGGACCGAGAAGGATTCTAGACCCAACGAGAATGAGTGACGGAGCGGGGAACCTCGCTGATGGTATGGCCAAGCGGATTGTCGGCCAAGACCAGGCCATTGAGCAGATCGTCAGCCTGTATCAGACATTCCTGGCTGGCATGGTGGCTCCGGGGAGACCCGTGGGAAGCCTGCTGTTTCTGGGCCCGACCGGTTCAGGCAAGACAAGAACCGTGGAAGCCCTGGCGGAGACGCTGACCGGTAACCCGCGGGCGGTGGTCAAAATCGACTGTGCGGAGTTCCAGCACAGCCACGAAATCGCCAAGCTGGTTGGTTCGCCTCCCGGCTACCTGGGGCACCGCGAGACGCATCCGGCACTCAGCCAGGAAGTGCTCAACCAGCACCACACCGACGCCTGCAAGCTGAGTTTCGTGCTCTTCGATGAAATCGAAAAGGCCAGTGACTCGCTCTGGAACCTGTTGCTTGGGATTCTGGACAAGGCGACGCTAACGCTGGGAGACAACAAGCGCGTCGACTTCTCTCGAACCATCATTTTCATGACCAGCAACCTGGGTGCGGCGGAAATGAGCGCCGTTCTGCGGCCGAAACTCGGGTTTGGAGCGGCCACACCCAACGATAAGATCTCCGAAAAGCTGGCGCAGGCCGGCACCGATGCCGCGCGGCGCCGCTTCAGCCCCGAATTCATCAATCGCATCGATCGCGTGGTGAGTTTTAAGTCTCTGGGCGCCGCCGAACTGCACCGTATTCTCGATATCGAGATGCTGTCCGTACACGAGCGGATCTTCCGCGCCATGGGGTCCGATTCGGTGATGTTGGCACTCGACCAGAGCGCGCGCGAGTTCCTGCTCCGCGAGGGCACGGATAGCCGCTACGGCGCCCGCCACCTCAAGCGCGCCATCGAAACGCGATTGACGCAGCCCTTGTCGAAATTGATCGCCAGCGGCCAAGTGCATTCGGGCGAGGAAGTTATTGTCGAGTGCGATGGCAACGGCCTGGTATTCCTGCAAGGAAGCGGCGATGCGACCGACGAGTACTGCGCGGCCGCGTAAACTCGCAGGTGTGGCGCCTGGGAGGCTGTTCGGCTTACGCCCTGCAGCCGCCAGGGGTTGACCCGACTCTACAGCGGATGACCGCGTGCGCGTACGGACCGCTCTGGTCCGATCACGGCCCGCGCGGACGTTGGGCTACCCTCACTGGTCCCCCGGCCACGCCGTCCTGTCAAGCGCGCGCGGCCAGTTCCTTTCGGGCCAGGTTCATCAGAGCGCGCCATGGCGCGAGGCAGGCGAGGGCCAAGAAATGCCCCCGGCGATCCAAATCCCGGATCCGCCAGCCGCCTCCCTGGTGGTAAAACCTGGTGGTAAAACCTGGTGGAGCAAAATCTGGTCGAACCAAATCTGGCGGAACCAAATAGGGTTGCCAATCGCCGGCGAGACTGGCCTGCCAGGGCGTATACTACCGGTTGCGCCATGCGCCCCGACCTCTCACTTCCCCGTATCGCCGCCGAATTCCTGCGCTTTCTCGCCGGCAGTCCCTGGCTGGCTCCATTGGCCTCCGCTCAGCAGCCCCACTCCTTGTGAGCGCCAAAGACGCCCTCAGCGTGATGCACTTCGCCGAACCGGCAGACCGCGCGCTTCCCCCCGCGCACTGGGCTACCTGGCCCCCGGCCTCGCCGCCTTCGGCCAGGAAGGCGTCGAGCGCGTGGTCGAGATTCTGCGCGCCGAGTTGACCCTGGTCATGAAACAGTGCGGCACGCCCGCGATCCGGCAGATCACGCCAGCCTCTATCGCCCGCAGGCAGCCGTAGCGGGACTGCCTCCGTAGGCGGACGCCGTTTCCCAGGACCGGACACCCCACTCTCGAACCACGGCCGCCAAAGCCTTTTCCCGGCGACATTTCGCAAAAGGACCTGCGTTTGCTGACTCACTGCGGACCA
Source organism: Candidatus Acidiferrales bacterium (assembly GCA_035570275.1). Taxonomy (GTDB): domain Bacteria; phylum Acidobacteriota; class Terriglobia; order Bryobacterales; family Bryobacteraceae; genus DATMNI01. The sequence continues at coordinate 2,604 of DATMNI010000437.1, forward strand.
AAATGTTTCAGGATGTTCGATTCGCCCTGCGCATGATCCGGCGATCCCCCGGCTTTGCCTTTCTCGTGATCCTATGCCTGACTCTGGGGATCGGCGCGAATACGGCGGTGTTCAGTTGGATCGAAGGCATCCTCCTGCGGCCCTTTCCCGCCATCGCCGGTCAGGACCGCCTGGTGGTCCTCGGTAGCACTGCCAGGGGCGCATCCCGCATCCAGGCCGTCTCCTGGCCCGACTTTCTCGACTTCCAGAAAGGCTGCACGGGTTTCGAAAGCTTGATCGCCGACCGTCTGGTCGCCACCACGCTCAGCATCGGCGACCGTGCCGAGCGCGCTCCCGGTTCGGTGGTTTCGGCCAACTACTTCGACGCGCTTGGGGTGCGTCCGATTCTTGGCCGGGGATTTCTGCCGGAGGAGGATTTCGGGCGCGGTGCTCATCCCGTAACAGTCATCAGCCATCAACTCTGGCGCGAGCGTTTTGGTTCGGATCCCAACGTGATCGGCCGCAGCCAAATCCTGAATGGCCTGCCGCACATCATCGTGGGTGTCGCGCCGGAACGTTTCATGGGCACGTTCGTCGGATACTCCATTCAGTTTTGGGTGCCGGTTTCGATGCAGGAGCGCTTCGAACCGGGCGGCTACAAGCTGGAGGATCGAGGTGCGCGCTGGATCGAAGGATTCGCCAGGTTGAAACCTGGTGTGACCAGAGCCCAGGCCCAAGCCGAGATCTCGGCCGTGGCCCGGCGTTTGGAAGCCGGGTATCCCTATACCGACCGCGGCCGCGGGATCGTCTTGCTGCCGCTGTGGCAATCGCCGTTCAATAGCGCTGCCATTCTGGGGCCCACACTTGGCATTGCCATGGCGGTGGTCAGCCTGGTGCTGTTGATCGCCTGTGCCAACGTAGGCAATCTGCTGCTGGTTCGGTCGCTGGCCCGCCGCCATGAGATCGCCGTCAGGCTCGCCGTTGGCGCCGGGCGCGCGCGAATTCTGCGCCAACTTCTCACCGAGGGCCTGATCATGTCGGGCATGGCTTCAGGCGGCGGGCTGGTGATGGCCGGGTGGTGCCACGACGCACTGGTCGCGTTCTTTCCGCCGCAGGGAGTCACGCTGAATCTGGCGGCGCAGATCGATCTTCGGGTGCTGGCATTCAGCGCCGCCGTGTGCCTGCTCAGCACTGTTCTGTTCGCCCTGATGCCCGCCATCCAAACCAGCAGGCTTGACCTGGTTAGCGGCCTCAAGGCGGAATCGAGCGGCGTCTTTGGAGGCGGCCGGCGCCGGTCACTGGCCCGTTCCGCCCTGGTGCTGGTTCAGGTGTCGCTCTCCTTCATCTTGATCGTAAGCGCGGGCCTGTTGGCGCGGAGCCTAGCCGAAATGCGCCGCGCCAGCCCCGGTTTCGCCACAAAAGGGGTGCTCAACGCTTCGGTGGATCTATTTGCCGCCGGATACGATCCCGAACGCGGCAAGAGATTTCAGGATGAACTGATCCGCAGGGTCCAGGCGCTGCCCGGCGTCGAGTCGACCGCATTCGCCCGCGTAACGCCTTTCAGTTACCGCGGCTATTCCGCCGGGCCAATCGCCATCGACGGTTACCAGCCCGCCCCCGATGAGCAGCCCTCGGCAGAATACAACGAAGTCGGCCCTGGATACTTTGGAGTTCTCGGCATCCCGCTGGAGTCCGGGCGCGAGTTTACCGACGCCGACAACGAGGCAGCGCCGCAGGTGGCGATAGTCAACCAGACCATGGCGAACCGTTACTGGCCCAGCCAGACGGGCCATCCCAACCCAGTGGGCAACCGTTTGCGCGTGCAGGGACTTTGGTTGCGGGTCGTCGGCGTGGCGCGCGACTCCAAGTACCGCACCTTCCTCGAACCGCCGAAGCCCTTCTTCTACGTGCCGCTGCGCCAGGCCTGGTCCGGACAGGTCAATCTGCATGTAAGGACTCTGCAGCCGCCCGAAACCGTCTCGGCCGCGCTCGCCCGCCAGGTGCGCGCGCTCGATCCCAATCTGGCCCTGTCCGCAGTTTCCACCATGCAGGCACAGATCGAACTTACCAGTGCAACCGAGCGCATTGCAGGCATGCTGCTCGGCGTATTCGGCATATTGGCGCTGCTGCTGGCGGGAGTGGGCCTTTACGGCGTCATGTCGTACGCGGTTTCGCAAAACATTAGAGAACTGGCGCTTCGAGTGGCGCTCGGTGCGTCGGAAAGGGATCTGCTTCGACTCGTCCTCCGGCAAGGTCTGGCATTGACTACGGGCGGCATCGTGTTGGGTGCCGGGGCAGCATTTGGACTGACGCGGCTGGTCGCGGACTTCTTATACAAAGTGAGCCCGCGTGACGCTGCCAGCTTCGCGGCAGCATTCGCCGTCATGCTATTTGCCTCAATAGCAGCTTGCCTGGCGCCTGCAAGGCGCGCCGCCCGCATCGATCCGGTGCGCGCGCTACGGGATGCGTGACGGACGGAGCCTGTCGGGCGGGCTTTTGAGAATACCCTGGATCGGCGGATTGTTAATATTAATTAATCCGCTCGACTCCGCAAAGACTTGCATGGTCTTTGAAACCGCGCGGCCAGCCCTCGATCCGGCGGATGACGCCGTCAGCATCGAAGGCTGCCGGAAATGCCGATCGAAGGCGGCGGCTATGGTCCACGTACTCACTTGTGTGAAGCTGCCGCCTGCGCTTGAGCGGTGTCGTGGCCAACGCCAGGCAAGGGCTGCGGCCTTCAACACCATTGAATTGCACAACGTGCGCATCAACCCGGAGGTCGGCATTCCGTTCCTGATCCGGGATTCGACGCGGCTCGACCGGACCTGGATGGTGTTCAGACCCGCAATCCCAAGCCGGGGGTTCCCGTGGTGCGTCTGGACCGCACCACGCGGTATCGGTTCGCAACGGCATGGCGTGGCCCGGCACCAGTGTTTTCATTTCGATGCCAGCCGCCCTGAAGAGCGCGGTCACTTTCACGGCAAACGACTGGACCGCCGCGGCCAAGGCATGGCAGCAGGAAGAGTCCGACGGCTGGAAATCGATCGGGACCCCCGGATCGGCCGAAACAATAGTAAAGTACCGCCACTTTACCAAGTCTTTACCGTCTGTGTATGGTACTTTGGATTCTTTAGGTTAGAGTATAAATATGCAACGGAAACGCAATCTCCTCAACATCCAGACGATGCCAGCCAGTCCGGCATCCGAGCGCGGAATCCGAGCCAGAATTGCCAGCCTCAACTTGGAACGCGAGCGGCTGGAAGAGGAAGTTGGGCAGTTGCAGGCGGCTGTGCAGATATATACCGAGGTAGTGCGGCGGTGGGCCTTGGCCGCACGCGGGCAGGATTCGCACGACTCCCATCTCGTGGACTGACCTTTCTCCGGCCGCTGGACCCCGGTCCCTGGCTCTGGACCCCAGCCCGGTACCCCAACCCCTGGCCCCTGCGATGGCTATTTGCCAGTGACTTCCCGCAGGACGCGGAGTGTGTTGCCGCCGAAGATCTTGCGGATGTCCGGGTCGCTGTAGCCCTTCTGGCGCAACGCGGCGGCAAGGGCGGGCATCTTGGAAACGTCTTCGAGCCCTTTCGGAGGCGCCGAGATGCCGTCGAAGTCGCTGCCGATGCCGACGTGGTCGATGCCGGCGATTTGCACGGCGTGGTCGATGTGGGCCACCGCATCGTCGATGGTGGCGTAGGTGCCCGGGTGCTGCCTTTCCTCCTGGCGGAACTGCTCGTCGGCATAGTTATCCAAAGCCTTGCCGGTAAGCGTTGGCTCCTCGGCCACGCGGGCGATATCGGCCTTCAGAATCTCGGCATCCTTCGGGTTTAAGAAGCCCTCGCCGAAGTTGATCCCGATGACGCCGCCGTTCTTGGCCAGCGCGCGGATCATGTCGTCGGTCATGTTGCGGGGCACATCCGAAATCGCCCGGCAGGAAGAGTGCGATGCGATCACGGGCTTGGTGGTGACGCTGAGAACGTCGTAAAAGGTCTTGTCCGAAACGTGGGAAATGTCCACGATCATGCCGAGACGGTTCATTTCCCGCACCACCTCCTTGCCGAAATCGGTCAGTCCGTTATGCACTGGCGTGTCGGTGGAGGAGTCTGCCCAATTGTGATGGCGGAAATGCGTCAGCGTCATGGAACGGATGCCGAGGCGGTAGTACATGCGCAGCACGGCCAGGTCATCGTCGATCTGGTGGCCGCCTTCCACGGTCAGGATTGCCGCGATGCGGCCGGATTTCGCGATCCGCTCGACTTCGGTAGCGTTCAGGGCCAGGGCGATTTGCTCGGGATGGCTGTCGAAGAGGCGCTGCGCGGCGTCGCGCAGATCCAGCGTGCGGCGGATGGCTTCGGCGCCCTTGTAGTACGTGGGCACCCACAGGGCGAAAAACGGAGCGTTCACACCGCCTTGCCGGAGCCGGGGAATATCCACATGGCCGACGGGCGAACGCTGCGTGATGTCGGCGCGGTCGATCATCACGCGCTGCATGGTATCGGTGTGGCTGTCGATGCCGATGTTCTGGGCGTAAAGCGGGATCGCGAACAAAAGGGCGGCAATGCGCATGGGTCAAACGTATCACGTTCGACCCGACGTTGCCGGACACCCTGTGGCGTGCCTTTCCGTGCGGTTGTTAATTAACCAAATGAAGCAATGAAAGCGCCGGGACTCTCGTGTAAAAAGGTAAGGAATTCCCGGTGGAGCCGCCACCGGGAAAGGGAAGGATCAAACTATGTTTCTGCGTCCCGCACTCTTCTTACTGGTGTTCGTTCTGATTGCTCCGCAATCGAGATCGTATCTGGGATTGTGCCTGGCCAGTGCGGGGAAATGGATCAGCGCCTGGTCGCCATTCTCGTACATACTGCTTTTGATGCTGCCGATAGCCGGGCTGGCGTCCGTATACATCGTGCAGAAATGGCCGGAACGGATCGAACCGGAAAACCCGATGGCAAAATACCGTAAAGAGGTTCCGTTCGAAGACTAATTGGCTGTCTGGACCCTGGCGCGGGTTTCAAAACCGCGGTAGCAGCCTAAGTCCGTGTGGTCGCCCGCCACCATGGACTCCAGTTCCACGGGCGAGCCATCCTCGGCCGTTAATTCTCCAAAGACCCGCCGGAGTTCGGCGGTGTCACTCTGACATCGTAGAGCCACACGAATCAAGTCCGGGGAGGCCGACAGAATCAGACCGTCCACCCTTTGTCCGTTTGCGTACCTGAGAATCGTATACATTTGGGTTCCTCTTTGATCATTGTGCGGCCAACTACCAACGATTACTAACCTCGCTTTGGATATGAACCGTTGGTTCCAGAGCTGTTATCCTTCGTCTAGCGCCAGGTCCAAACCGGTTAACCCATTCCTGCCGGGTTTCAATGGACGCGAAGCGCATCTGCCCATCGCCAACCGGTTCGAGACTCAGGCCTGCTCGACCGGTATAGAGACCCGTTCGGCATTCAGTTGCGCCACCAGGCGGAACCCGGACCTCACCCCGCACGAAATGCACGACCGGCCCGCCAGGGCGTTCCCGGGCGGTTACCCATAGGGCGGCGCCAAATCCGCGATAATCGGCGCATGGCTACTCTCGGATCGATTGAATATACCGATGCCAGTCCCGAAGTCCGGGCGGTTTATGACGATATCATGACCACCCGCAACACGGACTGGATCAATAACTTCTGGAAGGCCTTGGCGCACGACCCGGCGACGCTGCGGCGCACCTGGCAAAGCGTGAAGGAAATCATGGCGCCGGGCGCGCTGGACGCATTCACCAAGGAGATGCTTTATGTGGCGGTGAGCGCCACGAACCAGTGCGGATACTGCATCGCCTCTCATACCGCGGGCGCCCGCAAAGCTGGGATGACGAACCAGATGTTCGCCGAGTTGATGGCGGTGGTCGGAATGGCCAATGAGACCAACCGGTTGGCCAGCGGGTACCAGGTGGAAATCGACGAGAGATTCCGGGTGGGTTAGAGACCACGCTGGACGGCCGGCCGGGCTGGGCCGAAATCCTTTGGCAGATTTGCGGAGACGGAATCATACCCGGTGGCAGCCACGGCGATTCACATTTTGGTCTTGGCCGCGTTCTCGCTTCTGCTGTAGGAGGCCTTAGTCCGGAGGTCTGCTGGATCCCATTCGAAGAACAGGTCCACCTGCCAGCATACGCAAGCGGGAATCGATGCGATCTCTACAAATCTAGCCTGACGTATTGATTTACATGGTGCCCGGGGCGGGAATTGAACCCGCACTCCCGTTTCCAGGAAGAGGATTTTAAGTCCTCTGCGTCTGCCGATTTCGCCACCCGGGCATCGAGGGGAAGCGCCGCCGCCGCGTAAGCGAACGACCAACACCAGTTTAGCCGAAACCTTCCATCCGGCCAGCGCTACTACAACATTGCATATGAGGCCCTCGGTCTCAAGCCACGCATGGATCGTCGAGAACGGCCGGCCGATCTGTCCTGGCTCTTCTGTTGATCCCTGCGTCTGGGAAAAAAACACCAAATAGACACCAAACGCTGGATCATTCTGGATGGAGAGGTAGAACTCTGGATCGCCACCGACATCGCTGACAATACGGCGCGGTTGCAGGAAGTGGGTAGAGCATGGCGTCAGTCACGCTGGATCGGCGGCCTTGTGATCTGGCTCTCGTACGAGCACTCTTCGGAAGGCCTCGCTCACTTCGGCTATTGTCCACGGCTTCGGAACTACGTCGTCAAAACCGTACCTGCGGAAATCCGCCATCGCAGGCGCATCCGAGTACCCGCTGGAAACGATTAACTTCAAGGAAGGGTCAAACTCCTTCAGTCTTGCGGCCGCCTCCATACCTCCCATGCCACCGCTTACGGTGAGGTCGAGGATGACGGCATCGAAGCCGCGACCAGCTGCTTTCGCGTCTTCACACAAAGCAATTGCCTCGGCTCCGTCTCGGGCGGTCCGGACTTCGTAACCGAGCTTGCTGAGACCGATTTCCAGCAGCTTCCGTAGACCCGCTTCGTCGTCCATTACCAGCAGCCTTTCGGTGCCGGTTTGCGGACTGGCGGCAATTGGAGCCTGAGATGCGAGGCGCTCTTGCGAAGCCGGCAGATCAATGATGAAAATCGCTCCTTTCCCCGGGTTCGATTTCACGGACAGTTTTCCCCCGTGTTTGGCAATGATGGCGTATGCCGTCGCCAGGCCGAGGCCGCTACCGTCGGTCTTGGTAGTGAAGTACGGGTCGAAGATACGAGGGAGGACATCGGCGGGTATTCCACACCCGTAGTCCAAAATGGAAATCCTTACGCGAGCGTCGGCGCCGGGAGCGTCTCCGATCAACACGTTTTCCGCGTGAACCTCGATGATTCCGCCTTCCGGCATCGCCTGCCGCGCATTGAGGAGAATATTGTGGAGCACTTGGCCAATCTGGCCCGGGTCGACCTCAGCAAACCAGAGATTCTCCGGTATGCTGACCTCAATACTGGTCTGCGCGCCGGCACGCGCCAAGGTGACTGCACCCATCACTAGTTTGGCAACGGAAACCAAGCGACGGATTGGCGCGCCGCCTTTCGCGAAAGTCAGCAATTGAGAGGACAGAAATACTGCCCGTTGGCAGGCGTTCCCGGTTTGGTCCAATATCGCCTGCACCGGCGCGTCCGAATCCAGTTGCATCTTGGCCAATTCAAGATTGCCTTGGACAACCGTCAGGAAGTTATTGAAGTCGTGCGCGATGCCACCTGCCAACACGCCAAGCGATTCGAGCTTGCGCGCACGCAACAACTCCTCTTCCATTTGTTCGCGCTGCGAAATCTCAGCCCGCAGTTGCTCGGTCGTTCGCTGCAGTTCGGCCGTGCGCTCACGGACCCTAACCTCGAGTTGCGCATTCAGAGCCTCAGCATCGTTCTTGGCAGCCTGTAGCCCCTCCATAAGATCGTGGTTTTCAAACTGCAGCTTAAGTGATGAGGCGATCGTCAGATGGATTCGACTGGTGGTTATCAACGTGGCAAGAGTGAAGATGCCGGCCAGCAATCCCATGGCGCGGTGGGCTTCGTCGCCTCGTACCACAAGACGCATGGCAGGAACGAGACCGGTTGGGACGATGAAGGCGAGAAACGCCTCGGGACGCGGCGCAAGGAGAGAAGCTGCGCCAAGCATCATTCCGCCGAGAATGAAAATGAGAAAGACCTGATTTGTTAGCTGGGCTCTGGGGTAAAGTAAAACACCTGCCGCGCCCCAACCTGCTCCGGCCAAGCCCGCGCCAACAGCAAATGCAGCACTCCAGGTGCTTGTCTTCAGGGTCGACGGCGCAACTCGCACGTACCGCCGCGTCAGAGTGAACCTCGCAACCGACACCAGAAACATGTACAGGCACCAACCGAAGATCACACGGTGAGGAGAGACTCCCCACTGAAGACGGCCCAAGATGGGAGTAGCGACCAGGGTAACCCCAACTCCAACATTTGCGTTGCGGTACAGCAGCCTAACTTGCGCCGCTAGGATCTGCTGTCGGGGGAAATCCTGATCGGCGTGCGCCGCATCGACAGGTGAAGTGCGCAGGTTCATGTCGTAATGTAACCATAACTACCACAACCCGAGACTGAATTGCTTCAGGAGCGGCAGGCATTCGGAAGGTGTCCGTCCGGGAGCGGGTTAAGGGCTCCAGGCCCGCGGGCAAAGAGGCACCCTTGTACGCCGGTCACAAGGTTGTATGTATCGGTTGATACAAGACGGGAATGGGCAATCTTAAGCCAAAGATCGGCTTACTTACTTTTTGACATTTCGCTTGACGTAATTCGAGTCTATTATATTGCTTAGAAATTACCAATTCAGGCGCACGGCAGGACTCGATCAAAGCCGAAGGCCGAAGACTTGCGGGAGAGCAGGGAGCTACGATGAAGACGGTTCTCGTGTTGGAGGACGAAGCTCTTGTCATGAAGCTTCTGCTCCACATCCTCAAGCATTACACCGTTCTCAAAGCTACTACCGCCGCGCAAGCTCTCCAGTTCTTCATTGACCGCGCTTGCCAGATCGACGTTCTCGTTGCCGATATCACGCTGCCAACAAGCTGGGGATATACCTGGCGTCGCGTCTTCGTGAAGCGTTCGCCGATCAACTCATTGGCCTTGCGCCGCCGCTTCTTGCCTTCCCACCACTCGACGAAATAATAACCGGGACGTTGGTCCCAGAGATAACGCCCTGCCGTGCGCGAGAGCGATATGAAGCGCCAGACGCCGGGCGCGGTGCGGATTTTCTTGATGATTCGGACCTGCTTTCGAATGGCCATGCTGACCTCCAGGAACGCCCTTCAGAGAGGGTGCTTGGCGTCTACTTTTGCGAATTCACAGACACCAAGAGCACAGCGTAGAGGCAAAGTGATTGCAAGCAAAAGAGATACAAAAGAATGGCGGAGAGGGGGGGATTCGAACCCCCGGTAGAGCTTTTGACCCTACGACGGTTTAGCAAACCGCTCCATTCGACCACTCTGGCACCTCTCCGCGAGATGAATCGGTCTGCACTTGCATCGTACCATATTGACCGCCTCTCCCGACCAGACTACAATTGAGTTGCAGTAATTTGTGCGCCCGTAGCTCAGCTGGATAGAGCGTTTGCCTCCGGAGCAAAAGGTCGGTGGTTCGAATCCACTCGGGCGTACCAAACTTCTCATACACTTACCCGCCTTCCACCCCCAAACGAGGTCCACGTGTCCAAACGAAGTCCGAACGTGCCCCATAGCAGCCATGGTATTCGTTTGGAGCCGTCCGCAGCCAAACGACCGCCAGCACTGCTCCTGCGTAATCAATAGCTTGGTATCCGTGGTGGAAGTTCTTGATCGTTTTCCCCACGTTCTGGCCAAGGACGAGGAGACAAAAAACTAAGGGTCCCTTATACACGTCTACCATCGGCCCCATGGTTACCAAGCCTGCGGCGCACACGGCCTGTGTGTGGCGTCCGGGCCGGGCGTCTGGCTGTGTGGTCCACCGCCCGCGGCGGCCCATTGGGCATGACTTCGTGAGGTGAATGGAGAAGGAGTTCGTCCACCAATGAGCTATGGTTCAGACGACGGGGAAGGATTGACTATTTGCTCGCCGCCGGCGTGGTCAGGGGCCAGCCTTTGTCGAGCGGCTTCGACGGATCAGAAGTGATCTGCAGGTCCGCGCAGTGGTGGTAGGCGTAGCCCCCCGGCTGGTTGTAGGGGTGATCCGCCATGAACTGGATCACTTGCAGCGTGCATTTGGGGCAGTTGATGTTCGGCATCTTGATGTCGGTCTCCCACGGGGCCATCGGCGTCTTGGGCGCCGCGGAGGCCGGCTGGCCCGGTTCCGGATAGTGCGGAAATAGGCCGTCGGCGAGGATCGGGATCTGCGGCGGACTCTGGATCACGCCCCAAACAGAATACACGCCCCGGTCCGTGTATTTTTCGACCGTCGCCGGATCCGGCGGCAACTCGTTCCGGGAGTTCACCGCGAGCGCGACGCGGTAGTGTCCCGAGTGGAAGATCATTTCCTGAATCTTGAGGTGCAGGTTCGAGCCGCCGCTGACCTTCGTGATCGCGTTCGTCAGTAGCTTTTCGTTCTCTCCCTTCGGGTCGCCACCGCACGGACCCACTTTCTGCGGGTCGCCCAGCGCGTTGGAGTTGATCCACGAGGTCGGCTGGACCAGTTTGAAATGGGCAACGGTATCAGTCGGCAGCGCCGCAAGCGCGACCGCCAGTGCGAGAGGGTAACGCAGGGAGGTTTTCATGCAGTCTCCTTCAATCAATTCTAAATATTTTAACGCCCGAAGGGCGAGGGTGTTGAACGGGCCGGCCGCCTGGCCATATGGTTCCACCGAGAGGCGTCGCGTTCGCGCCGAACGATAACAACGGTGAAACGACCGTGGACTGGAGTACGCGCTCGTTGATGCCGATCCGGTCCCGCTCAGCGTTCGAACTCAACCATCCAGACGTCCGCTTCGGTTGTGCTCACACTGAAATAAATGTGGCCATCGTCCGGGCTCAGCGCAAACCCGCGCCGCGCAACTTCCTCTGGCATGACCGACACCAGTTCGCGCGTGCTTCCCGAGTCGCTGTCCAGGAGGTAAATTTTCCCTCTGTCCAGAAACAGCAGCCGGCGGCTGTCACTGAGCCAGACGGAATCCGCTCCGTGCGCTGTCAACTTTCGAAAACTCCGCGAGGCCAGTGTGTAGACTGCAATCCCATCGTCGCGGTTGAGGAAGCCGGCCAGCATGCGGCCGTCCGGTGACCACGTCCACGCGTTGAACACCTGGCCATCGCCGGGAAACTGCGGCAGCTTCTCAGGCGTTTGAGCCCCCCACGGCTTGCCTGTCTCTACAATAAATGTGCTAAAGCCGAACAACGTATACGCCAGGTACTTCCCATCCGCGGACCATACCGGCCACGCGACGTTGTTCCCTGCCAGATGCGTAATCTGGCGAAACTCGCTGCCGTTGGCGTCAGTCGTCCAGATCTCCCAATCGCCGCTGCGCGTGGAGAAGAACGCGATCTGCCGGCCGTCGGGCGACCAGCGGGGTCCCCGGTTACGACGCCCCCCGTTAGTGAGTTGCCGCAGACCGGACCCGTCAATGCTCAACACGAAGAGATCCTCTTCCTGTTCGGTGGAGTTGTAGGCCAGCCACTTGCCGTCGGGGGAGAGCGCCGGACGCGACACTCCCTTGGAGCTTTGGATGATCTGCTTCGGCTCGCTGATCAGGCGTTCCCGCACCGGATCGAAGCGAACTGTGCGCAACCGCCCCGTTGTAGACTGCTGCACGTACACCATGTGCCGGCCGTCGCGGGAAAAGCTGAGGTGCGCCGGGTAGGAAGCCGGAGTGTGGATGGGCTCCGGCGCTCCCCGCGCTTCTCCGGTGCTGGCTTTCATCGGGATCCGCCAGATCCCCATGCTTCCGCCGCGATTGCTGCAGAAATAGAGCCAGGCGCCGTCTGGCGACCATACCGGATTCCAGTCGAGGAAGGGGTCGTGCGTAATCCGAGCCGCGGGTCCGCCGGAGGCCCTTATCGTCCACAGATCGCGATCTCCGTCCAGGTCGATCGCCCAGTAGGCAATATACTCCCCGTTCGGCGACCACTGCGGCTGTACCCCATCGTCCTTGGTCACCATGCGCTTGCGACCGCTCGCAACCTCCACCGACCAAAGCTGGCTGACTCTCCCGGACCGGTCCTCGGGGCGCGTGATGCCCTCTTCGGCATAGACGATTTGCCGGCCGTCGGGAGACCACGCCGGGTTGTAGCCGGAATCGGCAACGCGCCGTACACCCGCGCCGTCACTGTGCATCACGAAGAGACCCCCTCCCTCGCGCTCGGAGCGGAACGCGATGGATCTGCCGTCGGGCGAGAATGCGGGCTGGGTATCGTCGAAGGCTGTGTGTTCGGTCAGATTGACCGCCTCCGCGGATCCTACCTGTTGAAGATAAATATCCCAGTTGCCGGATGCTTTGCCGGCGTACGCCACACTCTTGCCATCCGGGGAGAGGCTGGGGAAGAGTTCCGCACCCGGGTCGTTGGATATCTGTGCGAAGACCCTGCCATCTACCGACCGGCGAGCGCCGTGCCCACCGAAGAACAGGTACGCCAGCAGCACACCGAAACCCGTCGACAGCGCCAGCGAGCCGGTCCACATACCAATCCCCGGGCCGTGGCGCCACCACGGTCTCGCCGCCGGCGGCTGCATCGGACCCAGAGGCGCGGCGGCGGCCTCGAGTGCGTATCCGACATCCTGGGCCGACTGGAAACGATTCTCGGGCGCCTTATCGAGGCAATGAAGAATGACGCTCCGGATCGCCTGCGGGATGGCGGCGCCTGCTTCGAGCAGATCGGCGGCATCGGCGCCGAGGATCGCATTCATCGTGTCCACGGCGGAGCCGCGGTCGAAGACGTCGCGGCCCGTCAACATGCGGTACAGGACGGCGCCGAAGGAAAACACATCTGAGCGATAGTCGATGGGCTCTCCGTGGATCTGTTCCGGCGGCATGTACTGCGGGGTACCTGCGATCTCACTGTTGGCAGGCAGCGTGCCCATACAGCCCTCGCCCATACTGCCCTCGCCCAGATGGGTCTTGTGTGCCAGGCCAAAGTCCAGCAGCTTCACCAGGCCTTCGCGCGTAATCATGATATTGCCCGGCTTGAGATCGCGATGTACGATACCCGCGGCGTGCGCGGCAGCCAGGGCGCCGGCAATCTGAATCGCGTACGCCAGCGCCAGTTTCGGCGCCAGCCCCGCGGGCGGGATGATCTTATCGAGGGGCCGGCCTTCCACGTGCTCCATCGCGATGAAGTCGATGTCGCCGTCGCGCCCCACGTCATGCACCGTGACAATATTCGGGTGGCTCAGGGCGGAAGCGGCGCGGGCTTCGCGCATGAGACGCTGCCGATGGGCGGGATCGTTCACTTGCTCAGGGCGCAGCACCTTCAGGGCGATGCGGCGATCCAGGCGCGTATCCCACGCGCAGTAGACCACCCCCATGCCGCCCTGTCCGACCCTGGTTTCCACGCGATAGGGCCCGAGCATTGCGCCCGGCGTCAGTTCCGGCGCCGCCAGCCGGGCGAAGGCGCCGAGTATCGGGTTTTCGAGCGGGCCAGGTTCCGCGTCCAGTAGCCGCTCAACCTCCTCGCGCAGACTCAAATCGGAGCCGCAGCTCTTCTTGAGAAACGCCAGGCGCTCTTCGCCGGGCAATTCCAGCGCGGCGCCAAAAATCTCCTTGATCCGCGCCCAGTGCCCGGACGTCATGGCGCGGCCTTTGACGAGATCTCCACGCGCAACCAGGCTTTGGCCATGGCCCACTCACGCTTCACTGTGCGTGGCGCGATCGCCAGCGCTTCGGCCGTTTCCTCTACGGTCATCCCGCAGAAATATCGCATCTCGACGACTTGCGCCTGTTGCGGATCCAGCTTTGCCAGACCTGCCAGGGCTTCATCCACGGCCAGCATCTCTTCGGACTGCCCGACGCCGCCTGAAATTTCGCAAGCTTCGATCTCGGCGGGTATCTCCCCGCCGCCCCGCTTGGCGGCTACCCGTTGGCGGGCGTAGTCTACCAGAATCCGCCGCATCAGTTGAGCTGCTACGCCCATGAACTGGGCGCGGTTGTGCCATGGCGTCGTCTGTCCGGCGAGCCGCAAGTAGGCTTCGTGAACCAGGGCGGTGGGCTGAAGAGTGTGGCCCTCGCGCTCGGCGTGCAGGAAGTGCGCGGCCAGCCGCTTGAGCTCGTGATATACCAACGGAATCAGTTTCGGCAGAGCTTCGCTATTGCCGCGCTTCATCTCGGCCAGCAGGACGGTTACGTCGCCCGGGGAATCGTGCATCGCGATTTCCAAGAGAGTTTATTTTACCGTCAACTTCCGGCCGGACGCCATGTTGGACAGACATGGCGGCCAGGCGTGTGGAAAAAAGACATTTGGCCCCGTTTCCTCACGGTCCCCGCGTACTGGATCAGATACAGCCTCTGGCCGTATCGTAAAACTCTTCCCATGCGGCCCGCCCTCGAGTTGTTGGGCGGGCCGTTCTTTTTGGTGGGGCGGGCGAGCACCGCCTCAAACATCGGATTCAACCGCGGCAGAATCGGAGCGGCCACAATACTCCCGGCCACCCCCTCCACCATGGCCCTGACAGAGCGAAGGCACTCGCCGATGGAGCGGCTCCGCGGCCACGTGACCCAGGCGCGAGCGAAGGCGGATCGGGTTGTCACGGAAGTCACCTTCCAAGCCACGGCGTACGTAGCACTGGTCACTCCGCAGGTGGGCAGTGGCAGCGGACATTTTTTCCCGATCAGGACGGGGAGCGAGAGAACAAAAAGTCGTCCTTCGGCTTCCACCGCCACTCCCGAATCTTGTCGTTGGCGCGAACGATATCGGCAGAACCGAGTGTCCCGGCAAGCTGGTCGCGAATCGGTTCGGCTTCTTGGAAGCCATACTGCGCCGCGAGATAAAGCCAGGCGTAGGCGCCAATGTCGCTCGGCTGAACGCCCAACCCCTTAAGATACATCTGCCCGAGAGCGAAGCAGGCCAACGAAAATCCCTGGCGGGCAGCAAGCTTGTACCATTTGAGAGCGTGCTCGTGGTCCCCATCTTTCGCGCATTCGGCCCCAAGATTAAACTGCGCCGGCGCCTCGTTTTGATCTGCCGCGAGTCTGTACCATCTCATGGATTCTGCCCGGTCTTGAGGAACGCCACAACCGTTGAGGTATGCTGATCCGAGGTTGTTTTGCGCAGTCGCGTCGCCTGCCTGTGCCGCAAGGAGGAACCAGCGTACTGCCTCTTCGTCGTCCTGCTCAACTCCCCGTCCGGTGCGGTACGCGTCGCCCAGTTGGAATTGAGCATCCGTCTCGCCCTGTATAGCTGCACGCCTCCACCAACTCACGGCTTTTTCCCAATCCTTCGGCCCTCCAAGCCCTCTTGCGTATACGGCGGCTAGATTACACTGTGCTTCAACATCACCGGACTTGGCTGCCTCCAGGTACCGCCAGGCTTCCGGATCTTCGTCGCGGGGGAGGCACTTCCCCTCCCCATAGAGCAATGCCAATGCTCGGGCGGCCCTTTCGTGACCCTGGGCCGCTGCCTTGCGGTAATACGCTGCAGCCGTCTCGAACTCCTGCATGAACTCGGCATACCACTGTCCCAGATTGAACTGAGAAACCAAATGCCCCTGTTCGGCTGCGAGGCTCCACCATTTCAGGGCTTCCTTGTGGTCCTTAAGCACGCCGGCGCCATTGGCGTAGAGCGTCCCCAGATTGCACTGCGCCCACGCGTTCCCCTGTTCGGCAGCCAAGCGGAACCATCTCGCGGCTTCGGCGTAGTTCTGGGGAAGCTCTTCGCCTTTCATCCGCATTAGGCCTATTTCGTATTGAGCCTCAACGAGCCCATTCTCTGCCGCTCGCAAAGTCAGTTTAAGAGCTCTGTTCTTCATTTTCGGAGGGATCCTCGGTGCTACACACACTGGCTGGCATCTTTGGACCGGCCTTCAGTCGGTGATTACGCTCAGAATCCGCAGCGTTTGTCGTGCGGTCCGGTCGCCGCTGCCCGCCCGCTAGCCGCTTGGCTTTTGCGAACCATCGTTCTTGCTGCAGTGCAGATCGTACGGGCGTCCGCACGAAATCGGGGGCGCGCCACGCATACTCTGCTGCCTTCGCCTTTCCGGCCGCGCTCAATGTTTTCACGTACGCGATGGCGGCATCTGCCGAAGTAGATGGCTGCTTTGCCGCATTCGAGAAGTTGCTCCTCAGTGCCGTCCCAAATGACAGCGTCAAGCTTCTTATCTCTCGCCCATACGATGATGGAGTTCCGCGCGGCCGGAGGAGACATCGCCGATCTTCCGAAACCGCACGCGATGAGTAGCGCATCCCGCACTTCAGCCCATCGCGTCTCTGATAGCTCGCAGAGGACTGGACCAAGTCGACTCCGTTGCGCCAGCGATACGTGATCGAAATTAAGCGCGCACGTGGCGGGCATCCGGTCATCGGCGGTCAAGACTACTTCAGTAGTCAATCCTCGAATCGTTCGCGTCGCAGGTACGACGATGACCTCGTTCAGCTGATCGATGACATCATTTCGCGTGAGAATTAGAACCGGCCGACGCTTATCGGGAAGCCGAAACGTATACCAGCGGATCTCACCGCGCTTCACCCACATCCTCCCAGCCCTCTGCGTCCCAGGAAAGTGGCTCCTCGTCCGCTGAAAACTCGTCGCGTGAAGGTGGCACAGACCGGTAAACCGGCGCGTCCGCGCCCTGCGGTAAGGCAATCAACCGCAGCAGCCGTATGCGTTCCCCAGGCGTCAGCGACGCTACTAGCGGAAGAATGTCATCGGCCGTTAAAGTCTTGGCCATCGATTGCATTCTAGCAGGTTCACACCACTGAGCCAGACTCGGCGATGCCATTCGCCGCCAGTCCGTCGGCCCTAACAAGGGTCAGTCCACTTGGTCGTAGAGTCGCCAGCCTGCAGATTTGGCTTCATGCCGGGGTTGCCGCCGGTTGACGCGCCGCTCTGCCATAGCTCTTAGGAGCTACCAGGAAGTTTGGCGCCTCCGGGCGCGCCAGTCTTATCAATGTTTCGAATTGTCTTGGCTACTTCGAGCGGTCGGAAATCGCGGCCGGCTGGCCCCGGATGCGCGGCGATTGCGCGTATCTAGTGTGGACGCTATACGGTTCCACACCAATCGAGGATGGCTTATGAGTAGCGCCCGAAAACCCGACCTCGGCCACCGCCTGGAGGCTTATTTCTCCACCCTTCGTTCATCGCCTCTGCAGGCGACGCTCAAACGCAAGATAGAGAGCTGGCAGTTTTACGCGGCGGTTGGCGGCTCAGCCATGGCCATGGCGACGAGCGCGTCGGCGTCCGTCATCAGCAGCGGTGCCCGGTTCGCCCCCGAAACGATTGCGAGCGTAAGGGCGGCCCGGCAGTTAGGGAGTTCCAGAGTCCCGCTCCTGCAGGACGTCAGACTGGCCCTGGCCAGGCAGGATGCACAGTGGAGCCGCAAGGCCAGGAGTACGGTCGCTTTCGCCACCAAGGCAGCGCCGGCGCCCACCATTACCGCCGGCGGAGTGGTCCCCATCTTCGGCAGAACGGGCGTCATTCAGCCCGGCGAATGGGTATCGATCTACGGGAAGAACCTGGCTAGCGCAACCGCATCCTGGCGTGGCGAATTTCCTGTATCGCTGAACGGCACCAGCGTCACGATCAACGGGAAACTGGCATATCTCTGCTACGTCAGCCCCACCCAGATCAATTTGCAGGCGCCGGACGATTCGGCCTTAGGCCCCGTGTCCGTGGTGGTGCGGACTGGCGCGGGATCGGCAACGTCGACGGTGACGTTGAATCGCTTCGCACCGTCGTTCAGCGTGCTCAACAAGAAATATGTGGCTGGAATCATTCGCCGATCCGATGGTTCGGGAGCGCTCGGTCGAGGAACCTACGACGTTCTCGGGCCCACCGGCCATTCCTTTGGTTACCCCACCAGGGCCGCAAAGGAAGGTGACGTAGTTGAACTCTTCGGCGTCGGGCTGGGACCGACCACTCCGGCCATCCCCGCCGGAAAGGCGTTCTCCGGCGCCGCGCCGGTGGTCAACGGAATCAGCCTCTACATCAATAATGTAAGCGTTGTGCCGACCTTCGTCGGGCTTTCCAGCGCAGGTCTCGATCAAATCAACCTCATAGTTCCACCTGGCCTTGGAGAGGGAGAGGTTCCGATTCAGGCAATTGCCGGGGGCATGCAAACTCAAGCCGGACTGTTATTTTCTCTCCGAACCAGGGCCGTGCCCCCTGCCAGCGGCAGCAGTGGCGGAACGGGCGGCGGCGGTGGTGGTGGATCGAGCTACGGCGGCGGTGGCGGATCCGGCGGCGGCAGCGGTGGTGGATCGGGGGGAGGCAGCGGCGAGCCGAGAGGAGAGAGCAGAAGGCAGACAGCCAACAGAGTCAATGTCTCCGTCTCTCTGCCTCCTCTCGCCTTGTGCTCTCCACCTCCGCCCGTCCGCGTCGTCGGAGCCCCCGGAGCCGAGGATCAGAA